>NZ_LT629749.1:0-673930 GCF_900105065.1 Friedmanniella luteola | reverse complement strand
CCGCAGCTGGCCGTTGATCGTGCACATGACCGTCCGCATCCCGCGCTCGTCCGGACTGCCGATCGCCTCCAGGCCGAGGATGAGGCTGACGCCGCGGCCGATCCGGGCGACGTGCTCCTCCCCGGGCTGCAGGCCGTACAGGTAGTCGAGCGTGTCGAGCCGGGACACGTTGCCGTAGGTCTCCCGGGCCCGGACGAAGTCCTTGGTCGGGCCGGGGAACAGCAGCCGGTTCAGGGTCTCCCGCCGGGTCCTCCCCTCGACGTCGAGGGCCGCGGAGTCCTCGGCGCCGAGCTCGGTCTCGCGGACCGGCGCGGTCCGGCCCTGCAGGGCCTTCGAGCGGAACGGCTCCGGCCAGCCACCGGGCGGGTCGCCCAGCTCACCGGAGAGGAAGCCGACCACCGAGTCCGGGATGTCGTAGTTCTGCGGGTTCGCCTCGAACTCCGACGGGTCGGCCCCGACGGCCACCAGGTGCAGGGCGAGGTCGCCCACGACCTTCGACGACGGCGTCACCTTGGTGGGCCGGCCGAGGATCCGGTTGGCCGCGGTGTACATCGCCTCGATCTGCTCGAACTTCTCGCCCAGCCCCAGCGCCATCGCCTGCTGGCGCAGGTTGGACAGCTGACCGCCGGGGATCTCGTGGTCGTAGACGCGCCCGGTCGGGCTGGGCAGCCCGGACTCGAACGGCTTGTAGACCTTGCGCATCGCCTCCCAGTAGGGCTCCAGGTCCATCACCGCGCGCAGGTCGAGGTTGGTCGCCCGCTCGGTGTGCTCCAGCGCCGCCACCAGCGCGGACGCCGGCGGCTGGCTGGTCGTGCCGGCCATCGGGGCGCTGGCCACGTCGACGGCGTCCACCCCGGCGTCGACGGCGGCGAGCAGCGTGGCCAGCTGGCCGCCCGCGGTGTCGTGGGTGTGCAGGTGCACCGGCAGGTCGAAGTTCTCCCGCAGGGCACGGACCAGCTTGTGCGCGGCCGGCGGCCGCAGCAGCCCGGCCATGTCCTTGATCGCCAGGACGTGCGCGCCCGCCTCGACCATCTGCTCGGCCAGCCGCAGGTAGTAGTCGAGCGTGTACAGGTCCTCGGCCGGGTTGTTCAGGTCCCCGGAGTAGCAGAGGGCGACCTCGGCGACGGTGGTGCCGGTCTCGCGGACCGCCTCGATCGCCGGCCGCATCTGCGCCACGTCGTTGAGGGCGTCGAAGATCCGGAAGATGTCGATGCCCGTCCGCGCCGCCTCGGCGACGAACGACGTCGTCACCTTGGTCGGGTAGGGCGTGTAGCCGACGGTGTTGCGGCCGCGCAGCAGCATCTGCAGGGCCAGCCCCGGCATGTTGTAGCGCAGGGCCTCGAGCCGCTCCCACGGGTCCTCGGAGAGGAACCGCAGCGCCACGTCGTAGGTCGCGCCGCCCCAGCACTCGACGCTGAACAGCTCCGGTGTCATCCGGCCGACGTAGGGCGCGATCCGCAGCAGGTCCTTGGTGCGGACGCGGGTGGCCAGCAGCGACTGGTGGGCGTCGCGGAAGGTCGTGTCGGTGACCTCGACGCCCACCCGGTCGCGCAGGTCCGCCGCGAAGCCCTCCGGGCCCAGCTCCAGCAGCCGCTGCCGCGACCCGTGCGGCGAGGGCTGGCCGAGGTCGACGCCGTCGGGCCGCTTGACGCCCGGGTCGAGCAGCGTCGGTGCCGCACCGTTCGGCTGGTTGACCGTGGTCTCGGCGAGCCAGCGCAGCAGCCGGGTCCCGCGGTCGGCGGGCGCGTGCGTGGTGAGCAGCTGCGGCCGCTCCTCGATGAACCCGGTCGAGACGTTGCCGGCGATGAAGTCGGGGTCCTCGAGGACGCCCTGCAGGAAGGGGATGTTGGTGCTGACGCCCCGGATCCGGAACTCCGCCAGCGCCCGCCGGGCGCGGGCCACGGCCATCGGGAACGTGCGGCCGCGGCTGATCAGCTTCACCAGCATCGAGTCGAAGTGGGCGCTGACCTCGGCGCCGGTGTCGGCGGTGCCGCCGTCCAGCCGGATGCCCGCCCCGCCCGCCGAGCGGTAGGCGGTGATGGTGCCGGTGTCGGGCCGGAACCCGTTGGCCGGGTCCTCGGTGGTGATGCGGCACTGCAGGGCGGCGCCGTTGATCCGGATGTCGGACTGCACCAGGCCGAGGTCGCCCAGCGTCTCGCCCGCGGCGATCCGCATCTGCGCCTGGACGAGGTCGACGTCGGTGATCTCCTCGGTGATCGTGTGCTCGACCTGGATCCGCGGGTTCATCTCGATGAACACGTGCTGGCCGGCGCGCTCGCCCTCGGTCTCGACGAGGAACTCCACCGTCCCGGCGCAGGAGTAGTTGATCGACTCGGCGAACCTGACCGCGTCGCGGCACAGCGCCTCGCGCAGCTCGGGGGTGATGTTCGGCGCCGGGGCGATCTCGACGACCTTCTGGTGCCGCCGCTGGATGGAGCAGTCGCGCTCGTAGAGGTGCAGCGTCGTGCCCTGGCCGTCGGCGAGGATCTGCACCTCGATGTGGCGGGGGCGGCCGACCGCCTGCTCGATGAAGGCGGTCGGGTCGCCGAAGGCGCCCTCGGCCTCCCGCATGGCGGCACCGACCAGCTCGCGCAGCTGCGCCGGGTCGTCGATCTGGCGCATCCCCCGGCCGCCACCGCCGGCGACGGCCTTGACGAAGACGGGGAAGCCGATCTCGGCGGCGCCCGCGACCAGCTCGTCCAGGTCGGCCGAGGGGGCGGTGGACCGCAGCGTCGGGATCCCGGCCGCCTTCGCCGCCTCGAGCGCCCGGACCTTGTTGCCGGCGAGCTGCAGCACGTCGGCGGGCGGGCCGATGAAGGTGATGCCGGCGGCGTCGCACGCGCGCGCGAGGTCGGGGTTCTCGCTGAGGAAGCCGTAGCCGGGGTAGATGGCGTCGGCCCCGGACTCCCGGGCGGCCCGGATGATCTCGTCGATGTCGAGGTAGGCCCGGACCGGGTGCCCGCGCTCACCGATCATGTAGGCCTCGTCGGCCTTGATCCGGTGCACCGCGTTGCGGTCCTCGTAGGGGTAGACCGCGACGGTCTGGGCACCGAGCTCGTAGGCCGCGCGGAAGGCGCGGACAGCGATCTCGCCGCGGTTGGCGACAAGGACCTTGGCGAACATGTGCGGGAATCTATCGGCAGTTCGTTACGGCAGGGCGACGCGGACCAGCAGATGGGTGGCCGGGCGCCCCGCTCAGGGCTGCGGACCCAGGACGGCCGGGGAGAGCAGGAACCGCACCGTGACCTGGCCGGTGACGGTCTGCACGGCCGGCTCGAGGTCCAGCTCGGGCTCGTCCGGCACCGCCCCCCGCGCCAGGGCTGCCGACCGGGCGAACCGGCCGGCGCCGCCGCCCCCCTCGAGGTCGGACACCTCCAGCACGTCGACGACGGTGGCCCCGAGGGCCGCGGCGTAGTCGTCGGCGCGGCGGCGGGCGTCGTCGAGCGCCGCCAGCCGGGCCTCGCGCTGCAGCGGGTTCTGCGGCCGGAGCGACCACCAGGGCCCGTCGACCTGGACCTGGTCCAGCCCGCTGAGCGCCGACACCAGCGGCCCGAGGACGTCGAAGTCGGTGACGGAGAGCTGCGTCGACCAGCTGCCCCGGTAGCCCGTCACCCGCCGTCCCTGACGGGCGAACACGGGGGCGACGTGCACGCTGGCGCCGGGACCGCTCTCGATCGCGGTCCGCTGCGGGTCGACGGCGGCACCCACGTCGGCCGACGCGGCGGCGAGCGCCCGGCGGACGGTGGCGGCCGAGTCGCCCGCGCGGTGGACGGTGACGGACAGCCCGGCCAGGTCCGGCGGCCCCTGCAGGGTCGCCTCCCCGCGGACGGTGGCGACGGGCTGGCTCATGGACGCACCCTAGCGGCGCGCCGGCCGGGGGTCAGGCGGCGCGACGCTCGACGCTCAGGTGCGGGGCGTGCAGGTGCGGCACCAGGTGCAGGCGCTGCCCGCGGGCCAGCAGCGCGACGCAGAGCAGCACGCCCAGCGTCGAGAGCGCGCCGCCCCCGATCAGCGTCCAGCGGGCGCCGAAGACCTCCCCGACCCAGCCGAGGATCGGCGCGCCGATCGGGGCACCGCCCATCAGCACCATCATGTAGAGGGCCATCACCCGGCCCCGGAGCCGCGAGTCGACCGTCATCTGGACCGAGGCGTTGGCCGCGGTCAGCGTCAGCAGGGCGGCCAGGCCGAGCAGCGGGAGGATCGCCGCGTAGGTGAGGTAGCTGGGCATCAGGCCGGCCGCGATCTCGATGACCCCGAAGGCGAGGGCCATCCCGACGACGAACCGGCCGCGCGGGGTGGACCGGCGGCGGGCGGCCAGCAGCGCGCCGGCGAGCGAGCCGACGGCCATGATCGTGCCGAGGATGCCGTACTCCTGCGCGCCCTTGTGGAACTCCTGCTGCGCCATCAGCGCGGACGTCATCTGGAAGTTCAGCCCGAAGGTGCCGAGGAAGAAGACCGTCCCCATCACCAGCAGCAGGTCGGGCCGACGGCGGACGTAGGCCAGGCCCTCGCGGATCTGCCGCTTGGCCCGGGCCGCCGGCGGGCTGATGGTCAGCGTCCTGGCGTCGATGAGCACCAGGGCGCCGATGAAGGCGGTGTAGGTGACGGCATTGGAGAGGATCGCCCAGCCGGAGCCGAAGGTGGCGATGACCACGCCGGCGACGGCGGGCCCGACGATGCGGGCGGCGTTGAAGGTGGCGGAGTTGAGGCCGATGGCGTTGGCCAGGTGCTCCTTCCCCGCGACCTCGGAGACGAAGGCCTGCCGGGCCGGGTTGTCGAACGCGGTGCCGAGGCCGAAGGCGAAGGCGATCAGGAACACGTGCCAGGTGGCGGCGACGCCGGTGATGGCCAGCACCCCGAGCAGGGCGGCGCAGAGCGCGAGCCAGGCCTGGGTGAGCTTGAGGATCAGCCGCTTGTCGAAGCGGTCGGCGACCAGGCCGCCCCACGGGGACAGCAGCAGCATGGGCAGGAACTGCAGGCCGGTGGTGATCCCGACGGCCAGCCCGGAGCCGCCGGAGAGCTCCAGCACCAGCCAGTCCTGCGCGACGCGCTGCATCCAGGTGCCGATGTTGGACACGAACGAGCCGGAGACGTAGACCCGGTAGTTGCGGTTGGCCAGCGCGGCGAACATGCCGGCGTTGGCGGGCGTCCCCGGCCGGTCGTCGGACGACCGGCTGCCGTCGGGCTCCGCCGGGTCCGCCGCGGTGTGCTCGGTGGTCGTCGGGTCGGGGCTCTCGGGCCGGGTCGTCGCGTCCGGGTTCGCGGATCTCGTCGTCTCGACGCTCACGCGTGGTTCACCTTCTCCAGCAGAGGGATGCAGCGGCGCAGCAGGTCGCGCTCGTCAGGGCTCAGCTCGGCGAGCCGGACGGCGAGCCACTGGTCGCGGCGGCGGCGGTTGGCCAGCAGGATCTGCCGGCCCTCCTCGGTCAGGCTGACCCGCGACGACCGGCGGTCGTGCGGGTCCGGGGTGCGGGTGACCAGGCCCCGCTCCTCCAGCCCGTTGACGATCCGGGTCATCGACGGCGGCTGCATCAGCTCCTGCGCGGCCAGCTCGCCCATCGTCAGGTCGCCCTGGTTGAGCAGCACCGACATCGCGGACAGCTGGTTGGAGCCGAGCTCGTGGGACTCGTCGCGCAGCTGGCGCAGCCGCCGGGCCAGGCGCAGCACCGCCGGTCGCAGGGCGTTGGCGAGGCCGGCCGTGCTCCGCAGGTCCTGGGTGGGCGCGGCGCGGGTCATCACTTGCCCAGGCTAACCTTTAGCAGTGCTAAATACAAGGGCTATGCGTTGGTCCGTCGGGGGCACCGGACGATGACGCCGCCGCGTCGTGCCGGGTGCTCACGGCACACCGCAGCAGCGTCTCGGCGCGGCCGGCCGGGGGTCAGATGGCGGTGTGGTCCCCGACCGCGTGGTACGTCCGGTCGTGGTAGACCAGCGGCTCGGTGGCGCCGCCCTGGTGCGCCTCGAGGGCGAGCACCGAGACCAGGAAGCTCCGGCCGATGGCGGTGCGCTGGACGACGCGGCCGCGCAGCCAGGCCTGGTTGCCGTCGAGGACGGGCTCGCCCGTGGCCAGCAGGGACCAGCCGCCCTCGGCGAACCGGTCGATGCCGCGGGTGGCGAAGCGGGCCGACACGTCGACCTGCGCCGCGGCGAGGAAGTTGATGACGAGGGTGTCGGCCTCGGCCAGCGCCGCCCAGGACGACGAGGTCGAGTCGATGGAGAAGGTGAGGACCGGCGGGTCGGCCGACACCGAGATCACCGACGTGGCGGTGAAGCCGTGCAGCGTCCCCTCGTGCGTGAACGTGACCACCGCGACGCCGGCCGGGTGACGGCGGAAGACGGACTTGAAGTCGGTGGGGCTGACCTGGCTGGGGCCGTCGGCGCCGGTGCCGGGCACGCCGAGCGCGTCGGCCGGCGGCTGCTCGGGGACGGGGGCGCCGTCGCGGCTGGGCGCCGGGGAGGAGGTCATGCTCGGGCAACAGGGGGCGGGCGTCGAAGATTCCCGCCGCCGGCTGTGGTGCCGGACACGCGCGACGCCGCCGCCCCGGTCGGGACGGCGGCGTCGCGGGAGCTCAGGAGGTGAAGGCGTCCTTGACGTCCTTCGCCGCGTCCTTGGCGTGCTCGCCGGCCTGCTTGACCTGCGCCTCGCTCTGGTCCGCGCGGCCCTCTGCCTGGAGGTCGACGTCGTCGGTGGCGTCGCCGGTCGCCTCCTTGGCCTTGCCGGCCAGTTCCTCGGCCTTGTTCTTCGCCTTGTCAGCCAGACTCATCTGCAGCTCCCTCCGTCGGGTCCGCGGCGGTGATCCGTCGTGGTGGGACCACCGTAGGCCGGTGACCGGAGCGCCCGACCTGCCGACCCTGGCCACCCGGCCGTCCGCGCCGGTCGCGGTTGTCGGGGGCGCTTCCTAGACTGGCCCGGTGCAGACCCAGACCGGGGCCGGGGACCGCAGCCGCGCCCGCACCCGGACCCCCGACGCCGCTCCGGGCGCCGACGCGCTGCTGGCGCCCGGACCCCGGCGGACGCTGCTCGCGGGGCTGGTGGTGCTGGTCACGGTGGGGCTGGCCGTGGGGCTGCTCGGGGTCACCGGCGAGCTGGCGGCCGGTGTCGCGGGCTTCGACGCCGGGGCGGCCGTCCGCTACGGGCTGCCCCTGGTGCGCGCCGTGCACGACCTGGCCGCGGCCCTCACCGTCGGGCTGCTGTTCACGGCCGCCTGGTTCGTGGCCCCCGGGCCCGGCACCCGGCCCGACCGGCTGAGCGGCGCCCGCCGCGCCACCGCGAAGGCCGCCGTCGGGGCCGGGCTGGTGTGGCTGGCCTGCGGCGTCCTGCTCATCGCCCTCACCGCCGCCGACGTCTCGGGGCTGCCGCTCGGCTCGCCGGGCTCGACGGGCATCGCCTTCTCCTTCGTCTCCCAGGTCGACCTCGGCCGCTCGCTGCTGGCCAGCGCCCTCGTCGTCGCCGTGCTGGTCAACCTCGTCATGCTGGCCACCCGGGTGACCACGCTGGTCTGGGCGTCGGTGCTGAGCCTGGTCGCCCTGCTGCCGCTGGCCCTGGCGGGGCACTCCGCCGGCAGCGCTGACCACATGAACTCCGTCGACAGCCTCGCGCTGCACCTGCTCGGCGTCTGCCTGTGGGTGGGCGGGCTGGGCGCGCTGGTGCTCACCGGCCGGCGCCTGGGCGCCCAGCTGCCGGTGGTCGCGGCCCGCTACTCGACGCTCGCGCTGTGGTGCTTCGTCGTCGTGGCCCTGTCCGGGCTGGTGAACGCCGTGCTCCGGGTGGGCTCGGTGGACCGGCTGGGCACCACCTACGGGCTGCTCGTCGTGGGCAAGGTGGTCGGTCTCGGCCTGCTGGGCGTCGCCGGCTGGCAGCACCGGCGGGTGAGCCTGCGCCGGCTCACCACCGACGGCCGGGGGTTCGCGCGGCTGGCCGCCGTCGAGCTGGTGGTGATGGGCGCCACGACGGGCCTCGCCGTCGCGCTCTCCCGCTCGGCTCCGCCGGTGCCGGAGGTCGGCAGCGACCCGGTCGCCGCCCTGCTCGGCTACCCGCTGCCGCCCCCGGTGACCGTCGCGCGCTACCTGACCGCGTTCCACGCCGAGACCCTCTGGCTGGCCGTCGCCGCGCTGATGCTGGGCCTCTACGCGGCCGGCGTCGTCCGGATGGTCCGCCGCGGGGACCGCTGGCCGGTGCTCCGCACGGTCTCCTGGGTGGCCGGCTGCCTGCTGCTGGTCTTCCTCACCAGCGGCGGGCCCGGGGTCTACGGCCGGGTGCACTTCAGCACGCACATGCTCCAGCACATGACGCTGATGGTGCCGGTGCCGATGCTGCTGGTCCTCGGCGCGCCGATCACCCTCGCCATGCGGACGCTGGCCCCCCGCCGGGACGGCAGCTTCGGCCCGCGCGAGCTGCTGCTCACGCTGGTCCACGCCCGGGTGCTGGGCGTCCTCGGGCAGCCGCTGGTCGCGGCCGCCCTGTTCACCGGCAGCCTGGTCGTCTTCTACTACACGCGGCTGTTCGAGCTGGCCATGTTCACCCACACGGGCCACGTGCTGATGGTGGCCCACTTCCTGCTCAGCGGGTACCTGTTCGTCTGGTCCCTGGTCGGCATCGACCCGGGACCGCAGCGCCCGGCCTACCCCTTCCGGCTGGTGCTGCTGCTGGTGACGCTGGGCTTCCACGCGTTCTTCGGCATCTCGCTCATGTCGTCGGGGACACTGCTGGCGCCCGACTGGTGGCACGCGCTCGGCTACACCGACGACGCGGCCCTGCTGGCGGACCAGCAGACCGGTGGCGGCATCGCCTGGGGCCTGGGCGACATCCCGTCGCTGCTGCTGGGGCTGGCGCTCGTCGTCGGCTGGGTCCGCAGCGACGCCCAGGAGACCAGGCGCCTGGACCGGCAGGCCGACCGCGACGACGACGCCGAGCTGCGCGCCTACAACGAGCGGCTGGGCGCGCTGTCCCGCCCCCGCGAGCAGGGATGACCGGGCCGGGCGGTCACCGTCCCCTGGCCGGGCCCGTCCGTGCGCTGCGCGCCGGGGTGCTGGGGACGACGTCCCTGGGCCTGGCGCTCGGCGGCCACCTGGCCGCCGGCGGGGCTCGTCCCGCGCTGACGCTGCTGCTGGTCTGCGCCGGCCTGCTCGGGCTGACCGCCGTGACCGCCACCGCCCGCCGGGTCAGGCTCCCCCTGCTGGTGCCCCTGCTCGGGGTCCAGCAGGCGCTGCTCCACCTCGTCTTCGACGCCGGCTCCGGCGCCGCCGCGTGCGGCGCCGTCGACCAGCACGCCGGCCACGCGGCCGGCGCCGCGCTCAGCTGCGCGCCCGGCACCGTCGCGATGACGATGCCCGGCTGGCCGATGACCCTGGCCCACGTCCTCGCCACGCTGGCCACCGCGTGGCTGCTGCTGCGCGGCGAGGACGCCCTCTGGGCCCTCGCCGACCGGGCGGTGCGCGCCGCCGCCGCCGCGCCGACCCGCCGTCGCCCTCGCGCCGTCGTCCGGCGGGTCGCGCCCCTGCCGGCGCTGGTCGCCGTCAGCGCTCTCTCCCCCGCCGCCCCGCGCGGCCCTCCGGTCCCGGTCGCTCCCTGACCCCTCGGGCCGCCGCGGCGCCCGGCCCTCCCGGCCGGACCGCGGCCGTGTCCGCACTGCCGACCGAAGGACTCCCATGACCACCCGCACCCCCTCCACCCGACCCCGGGGGACCGCCCTGGCCGGTGCCGCCCTCGCCGGCGGCCTCCTGGTGAGCCCGCTCGCAGCGACCCCGGCCGACGCCCACGTCCGCGTGGTCGCCGACGCCGACGCCACCAGCGGCGGCTACAGCGTCCTCACCTTCCGCGTGCCCAACGAGTCCGACGAGGCCTCGACCACCCGGGTGGTCGTCGAGCTCCCGCAGGACACGCCGCTCAGCTCCGTCCGCACCCGCCCCGTGCCGGGCTGGACGGTGACCGTCGCCCGCGCCCCGCTGCCGAGCCCCGTCGAGGTCGGCGGGGCGACGCTGACCGAGGCGCCCCGGACCGTCACCTGGACGGCGCAGGGCGACGCGGCCGTCGGGCCCGACCAGTACCAGGACTTCGCCCTCGCCGTGGGCCCGCTGCCGGCGCCCGGCGAGGTGCTGCTGCCCGTCACCCAGACCTACTCCGACGGCGAGGTGGTCCGCTGGGACGAGCCGGTCCCGGCGTCCGGCGAGGAGCCGGAGCACCCCGCCCCGGTCCTGGCCGTCGCGGCCGCGGCGGAGGGCGACGACCACCACGGCGCCGGCCCCGGCACCGGCCCCGGCACCGGCACGGGGGCCGCGGCCGCCGTGACCACCGCGGACGGCACCGCCCGCTGGCTCGGCGGAGCGGGCCTGGCCGTCGCCGTCCTCGCGGCGGCGGCCGCCGGGGTGGCGCTGGGCACCGTCCGGGCCGGACGCCGGCGATGACGGGACGGCGCCGGGGGCGCGGGGCGGCGGCACTCGTGCTCGCGCTGGTGCTGGGCGTGCTCACGGCGGGCCCCGCCGCCGCGCACACCCACCTGGTCAGCTCCGACCCGGCCGACGGCACCGTCGTCGACCGCACCCCCGGCGCCGTCGTCCTCACCCTCACCGAACCGGCGGCCGCGCTGGGCACCCAGGTGGTGGTCACCGGGCCGGACGGCCTGGCCTCCACGGGTGCCGCCCGGCTGGTCGACGCGACGGTGCAGCAGTCCCTGGTGCCGGGCGCCCCGGCGGGGGCCTACACCGTGGACTGGCGGGTGACCTCCGCCGACGGCCACCCGATCACCGGGCAGCTCACGTTCACCTCCGCCGCAGCGGGGACGGGTGAGTACAGCGGCCCCGCGGAGCCCGCCTCGCCGGCGGGTGGTGACGGCGTCCCGGCCTGGGGCTGGCTGCTGCTGGCCCTCGGGCTGCTGGCCGCCGCGGGGGTGCTGGCGGTGCTGCGCCGACGGCGGGCGGGTCCGCAGGACTGAGGGCCCGGCTCAGACCGCGACGACCATCTTCCCGGTGTTCTCCCCGCGCAGCATCCCGAGGAAGGCGTCGACGGTCCGGTCGAGGCCCGGGACGACGGTCTCGTCGTAGGTCAGCTCCCCCGACCGGAGCCAGCCGCCGACCTCGGCCGCGAAGGCGGCCCCGTGCTCGGCGGCGTACCAGCTGACGATGAACCCCTGCAGCAGCAGCCCCTTGCCGACCAGCTGGGAGAGGTTGCGCGGCCCGGGCGGCGGCTCGGTCGCGTTGTAGACCGAGATGGCCCCGCAGAGCGCGGCCCGCCCACCCCGGTTGAACACCTCGATCGCGGCCTCCAGGTGGTCACCGCCCACGTTGTCGAAGTAGACGTCGATGCCCTCAGGCGCCGCGGCCGCCAGCTGCTCGACGACCGGCCCGTCGCGGTAGTTGAACCCCGCGTCGAAGCCGTAGCGCTCGGTGAGCAGGGCCACCTTCTCAGCCGACCCGGCGCTGCCGACCACCCGCCCGGCCCCGCGCAGCCGGGCGATCTGGCCGGCCACGGAGCCGACGGCGCCGGCCGCCCCGGACACGAAGACGGTGTCGCCGGGCTGCATCCGGGCCACGACCAGCAGGCCCACCCAGGCGGTCATGCTGGTCATCCCCAGCACCCCGAGGTGCACCGAGGACGGCAGCCCCTCGACCGGCTCGACCCGCCGGAACCCGGCCGCCGGACCCTGGGCGACGTCGCGCCAGCCCCGGTCGTGGCTGACCAGGTCACCGACCGCCAGCGCGTCGGAGTGGGAGGCGACCACCCGGCCCACCGCCCCGCCGGTCAGCGCCTCGCCCAGCCCGAACGGGGCGACGTAGGACTTCGCGTCGTTCATCCGGCCGCGCATGTACGGGTCGACCGAGACGAACTCGTTGGCCACCCGGACCTCGCCCTCGGCCAGGGGCGCCAGCTCGACCTCGACGAGCCGGAAGTCCTCGGGCGCCGGCCAGCCCGACGGGCGGGAGACCAGCTCCCACTGGCGGCTGACGGCGGTCTCGGTCGTGCTGCTCACAGGAAGGTCCTCGGGGTCGGGCGGGTGCGGGTGGTCGACGCTACGCCGCCCCAGGCGGCTCGCTCCAACCCCGCCGACGGCGCGAGGAGCGGCGTTGCTCCGAGGGGCATCACCTGACCAGCTGGTTGAGGACCCCCGAGGCGAAGTAGACGACGAAGGCGCCGGCGACGACCCACATCAGCGGGTGCAGCTGCCGGGCCTTGCCGCGGGCCACCTTGAGCACGACGTAGCTGATGAACCCGGCGCCGATGCCGATGGTGATCGAGAAGGTGAACGGCATCAGGGCCAGGGTGAGGAAGGCGGGCAGGCCCTCCTCGACGTCGTCGAAGTCGATCTTGGTGATCTGGCTCATCATCAGGAAGCCGACGAAGACCAGGGCGGGGGTCACGGCCTCGGACGGGACGATGTTGACCAGCGGCGCGAAGAACATGGCCAGCAGGAAGCCGATCCCGGTGACCACCGACGCCAGCCCGGTGCGCGCCCCCTCGCCGACCCCGGCGACCGACTCGACGTAGGAGGTGTTGGACGAGACCGACCCGAGGCCGCCCGCCGCGGCCGCGACGGAGTCGACCATCAGGACCGCCCCGAGGTGCGGCGGCGTGCCGTGCTCGTCCAGCAGGTCGCCCTCGGCGCCGACGGCGACGACGGTGCCCATGGTGTCGAAGAAGTCGGCGAGCAGCAGCGAGAAGACCAGCAGCGCCAGCGGGATGAACAGGTGGGCCTGGAAGCCCCCGGCGAACGAGGGACCGAAGGCGCCGAGGACGTCGACGTCCCCGATCAGGGACAGGTCGGGCACCGAGACGATGCCGTTGAGGCTCGGCACGTTGAGCGCCCAGCCGGTCGGGTTGTCGGCCGTCTTGGGCCCGGCCTTCGCGACCAGCTCGATGAGCACGGCCACGACGGTCGCGCCGATGATGGAGATCAGCAGCGCCCCGCGGACCCGCCGGGCGTAGAGCACGGCCACGGCGAACAGCCCCAGGACGAAGACCAGCATCGGCCAGCCGAGGATCGAGCCGCCCACGCCGAGCTCGACGGGGACGCTGCCCTCGGGCTTGCGGACGATGCCGCCGTCGACCAGTCCGACGAAGACGATGAACAGGCCGATGCCGATGGAGATGCCGCTGCGGAGCGAGCGGGGGACGGCGCGGAAGACGGCGGTCCGGAAGCCCGTCAGCACCAGCAGGGCGATGAGGACGCCCTCGACGACGATCAGGCCCATGGCCTGCGGCCAGGTCATCAGGGGGGCGATGGTGAAGGCGAGCAGGGCGTTGATGCCCAGCCCGGCGGCGATGCCGATCGGGAAGCGGCCGACGACACCCATGAGGATCGTCATCAGCCCGGCGACCAGCGCGGTCGCCCCGGCGACCAGCGTGATGGTGGCGTCGACGTTGGCGCCCAGCACCTGACCGCCGCCGTCGAGGTAGGGCAGCCCGCCCAGCAGGTTGCCGGCCCCGTCCGGCGCCGTCCCGATGATCAGGGGGTTCAGCGCCAGGATGTAGGCCATGGTGAAGAAGGTGACCAGGCCGCCCCGCACCTCGCGGGCCACGGTGGAGCCGCGCGCGGTGATGCCGAAGTAGGCGTCGACCCCGCTGACGGGCCGGCTGATGGCGGTGGCGCTCGGCGCCGACTTGGGAGACCTCTGGACCATGACGGCATCGTAGGATCTCGGCTGTGACCCCTCCGACGTCCTCGTCCCCGGCGGGACGGCCCGAGCACCACCACCGCCTCGTGCAGGCGCCGGTGCCCGCGGTCGACGTCGACGGGCTGCGGGTGGTCGCGGTCGGGACGGTCCTGTTCGCCGTCGCCGCCGTGCTGACCGGGCTCCGGCGCGACCAGCTGGTCGCGGCCGGCCACGAGGACTGGTTCGGGGTCTGCGTCAGCGGCGCCGGCCTGGGTCTGCTCGGGCTCCTCTACTGCTGGAACCGGGTGCGCCAGCGCCGCTCGGCCCCGGCCACCCCGAACCGCTGAGCCGTCGCCGGTTCCGCGACGCCCGGGCGGCCGTCCCCAGCGGTTCCCGCGACCTCAGAGGTCGGCGGCGTCCAGGCCGGAGAGGACCTTCTCCAGCAGCGCGGCGAGCTGGTCGACCTCGGTGTCGGTGAGGGACTCCAGCAGGTCGGACTCCACCAGGTCGGACTCGCGGATCGCGGCCGCGTAGAGCGCGTAGCCGGCGTCGGAGAGCTGGACCAGCACCCGGGTCCGGTTCGAGGGGTCGGGCGTCCGGGTGATCAGCCCGCGCTCCACCATCCGGTCCAGCCGGTGCGTCATCGACGACGGCGCCACGTTGGCCGCGCCGGCCAGGTGGCTGGGGGTCAGCGGGGTGTCCTCACCGCTCCGGGCGAGCTCGCTGAGCACGGCCCACTCCCCCGTGGAGACGTCGATGTCGGCCAGCTGCCGGTCGTACCACTGGTCCAGCCGGCGGGACAGCCGGTGCACGGCGGTGGTGACGCGCTGGACCGACTCGTCGGCCCCGGCCGCCACGAACGCGGCGACCGCGCGGCGGACCTCCTCGATCTCCGAGCGCTTCGCCGCCCTCGCCCTGGCCATGCCCCTGCCCGCCGGGTCGCTCAGTCGAAGAGGGAGACGGGCTCGTCCCACTCGATGGTCTCCCAGACCGGCGGGGGCAGCTCCTCCGCCGGCTCCAGGGGCGGCACGCTGGAGTGGGCCCCGCAGCCGTGGTCGACGCTCACCACCCGGCCGTCGGAGGGCGAGAAGGCGTTGCCGCACGCCCCGAAGAGCACGCCCATGCCCCCCTGCAGCCGCAGGAAGAACCCGCAGGTCTCGCACGGACCGGGAGCCTGCTTGGACATCGGGTTCTCGGGGCCGCCGTCGCCCGCGAGCCACCGCTCGGCGGCCTCGTCCCGACCGGTGCGGCTGAGCACGCGCTCACGGCCGAGGCCGAGCTCGGCGACGACGGCGCGGGCCTGCGTCGCCTCGGCCGGGTCGGTGTCCGCGGCGCGCTCACCGCCGGTGTAGCCCGGCTCCAGCCGCGGGTCCTCCGCCGGGGTCGGCATCAGCAGGCCGGGGGTGACGTCGCCGGGCTGGATCCGGTCGGCCCACGGCAGCCACTCCTGCGCCAGCAGGGCGCCCTCGGCGGGCAGCAGCACCACCTCGTCGAGGGTCACCACCTTGGCGCGCGAGGCCCGGGCGACCGTCACCGACCAGCGCCAGCCGCGGTAGGCCGGGTGGGGGCACGCGAAGAAGTGGCTGAGCACGCGCTCGGCGTCGGCGTGGTGGCCGAGGTACTCCCCGACGCCCATCTCCCCGGCCGTCTCGACGGCCGCCTCGCGCGCGAGGTCGACGGCTGCCAGGCAGATCGCGTCGGGCTTGGTGGTGCGGGTGCTGGGAGCCATGGGTCCATTCTGGCAGCGGGGCGGTGGCCGCCGCGCACGGCGACCGGGGAGGGTGCGGCGAGCGGGGCTAGAGCTCCAGCTCGTCGGCGACGGCGCGGAGCACGGTGGCCACCTGGGTGGCCGTGCGGGACTCCGGGTGCCGGCCGCGCCGGTAGCCGTTGCCGAGCCCGTCGAGCATCTTGATCAGGTCCTCGACGATGACCGTCATCGACTCCGGCGGCTTGCGGAGAGCCTTGGACAGCGACGGCGGGGCCTCGAGGACGCGCAGCGAGAGCGCCTGCTCGCCCTTGCGGCCCTCGACGACGCCGAACTCGACCTTCTGGCCGGCCTTGAGGCTGGTGACGCCGGGGGGCAGTGCGGTGGCGCGCACGTACACGTCCCCGCCCTCGTCCTTGGTCAGGAAGCCGAAGCCCTTCTCGGCGTCGTAGAACCTCACCTTGCCAACAGGCACGTCTGTCCTCAGTCTCGCGTCGTCGCCGGGGGCGCCCGGCTCGGTCATCAGCCCGCAAGCCTAGCCGCATCGCGGGGGGCGCCCAACCGGGTTCGCGCCGGCCGCAGCCGCTCGGCGGGAGCCCGTCACGGCGCCCCGGGACGCCGCTACCGGCGGGCGCGGTCCTGCGGCGAGGCGTGCGGTCCCAGCGGGAGGTTGACGATGGCCCGGCTGAGCGCCTCGACCGGCTCCCGGGGCGAGCGGGGGTTGTCCACCAGGGCCATCTCGACGTCGGGCAGCGGCGGCAGGTCGAACCGACCGGAGAGGATCCGCAGGTCCCCGGGCACCCGGCTCTGCGCCAGCACGCAGATGCCGATGCCCGCCCGGGTGGCGGCCAGCACACCGTTGATCTCACGGGTGTTGCAGGTGATCCGCCAGGTGCGGTGCGCCTGCTCCAGCGAGTCGATCGCGGCCGAGCGGCTGAGGCTCGGCGCGTGGTAGGTGATGACGGGGACGGGGTGGTCCGGTTCCAGCTGCAGCCGGTCGATGCCCACCCAGACCAGCCGGTCCCGCCGGACCAGGGTGCCGCGGCCGAGGTCGGCCTCCTGGTTGATGAAGACGAGGTCGAGGTGGTTGGCCGTCAGGCGCCGGACCAGCGTGCCGCTCTGGGTGACGGTCAGCTCCAGGTTGATCCGGGGGTAGAGCTGTCGGAACTCGCGCAGGATGGTGGGCAGCTCGCTGAGCGCCAGCTCGTCGGCGGCCCCGAAGCGGAGCCGGCCGCTCATCGCGGAGCCGGTGAAGTAGGCGACGGCCTCGTCGTTCGCGGCCAGGATCGTCCGGGCGAAGCCGGCCATGGCCTGGCCGTTGTCGGTCAGCGCGACGGTGCGGGTGTCCCGCCGCAGGAGCTGGCGCTTGCAGGCCTCCTCCAGCCGTCGGACGTGCTGGGACACGGTGGGCTGGCTCAGCCCCAGCTGCTCCGCGGCGCGGGTGAAGCTGAGCCCCGTGGCCACCGTCAAGAAGGTGCGCAGCAGCACCGGGTCGAAGTTCGTCTCCCCCGCCATCGCCCGCTCCTTCCGCGCACTCATTGCGAAACGCAATGAGAAATATAGCGTCGATACTCCCGTCGAATAAAGCCGGGCTATCGTACGTTGAGACGGTCGACTCAGCGACGAGCCGAACTTCCCCGTGAGCCCCCGTGCTCCGTGCCGTCCTCGCATCGCTGAATTGGGTGAACCCTGTGTCCGCGGCCACCGCTGAACACGCCCCGACGTCCACGTCGACCCCGCCGTCCGCTCCCCCCACGAGCCCCGCCGCCCGCTCGCGCCGTCCCTGGCCGCGTGCGCTGGCCGCGCTGGAGGTGCGCGACTACCGGCTCTACCTCTCCTCGCAGATGGTGGCGACGACGGGCCTGTGGATGCAGCGCATCGCGCAGGACTGGCTGGTGCTGGAGCTGACCGGCAGCGTCACCGCCGTCGGGGTCGCCGTCGCGCTGCAGTTCCTGCCCGTGCTGCTCTTCGGGATGTGGGGCGGCGTGCTCGCCGACCGCTACCCGAAGCGCACCATCTTGATCGTCACCCAGTCCACGGCCGCCCTGATGGCGGCGACGCTGGGCACCCTGGCGCTCACGGGCACCATCCAGGCCTGGCACGTCTTCGTCGTCGCCGCGGCGCTGGGCTTCGTGACCGTGGTGGACAACCCCACCCGGCAGGTCTTCGTGTCCGAGCTGGTCGGGCACACCCACATCCGCAACGCCGTCAGCCTCAACTCCTCGGTCTTCCAGCTCGGCGCCCTCGTCGGCCCGGCGGCCTCCGGTGCGCTGATCAGCGCCGTCGGCCAGGGCTGGTCGTTCCTGCTCAACGCCGCGTCCTGCCTGCTGGTGGTGACGATGGTGGCGATCATCCGCCCGACCGCCGCACCGGCCCTCGCGCCCGGCGGCCAGAAGAGCCAGCTGCGGGACGGCCTGCGCTACATCCGCCGCACGTCGGAGGTGGGCTGGTCGATCGTGCTCGCCGCGGCCATCGGCGTGTTCGGGCTCAACATGCCGGTCATCCTGGCGGCCTTCGCCGACCACGTGTTCACGGCCGGCGTCGCCGGTTACAGCCTCTTCAACTCCCTGACCGCGGTCGGCGCGCTGACCGGGGCGATCCTGTCGGCCCGCCGCCAGGCCAGCCCCCGGCTCCGGGTGCTCACCACCACCCTGGTGGCCCTGGGCGTCATGTTGATGATCGCCTCGCTCGCCCCGAGCCTGTGGGTGTTCGGCCTGGTCCTGGTCTTCGTCGGGTTCTGCACCCTGCAGTTCCTGACCGGCGCCAACTCCCTGGTCCAGACCACCTGCACGCCGGCCGTCCGCGGCCGCGTGATGAGCGTCTACCTCATGGTGCTGCTGGGCGGCCAGGCGATCGGCGGCCCCGCCGTCGGCTGGCTGGTGGACCACATCGGCGCCCGCGAGAGCATGCTGGCCTGCGGCGCGATGGTCGCCCTGGTCTCGACGGCCGCCGGCCTGGCCATGGCGCGGCGCTCGCACCTGACGCTCGAGGTCACGGTCCGCCGCGGCACCGGCCGGCTGCCGGTGCACATCGTGCCCTCCGACCACTGAGCGCACGGCACGACCGGGGCGGCTCGACCCGCCAACCTAGGATGGGAGCCATGGCCACCTGGGAGGACGGACCGGAGTACGCGCCGCTCGAGCGCCCGGCCGCGTTCACCTCCCCGGTCGTCGAGCCGCTCGACCCGGCCCCGCCGCACGTCCAGCCCGCCGCCGGCGCCCCCGCGGAGCGGCCCCTCTTCGCCGGCCCGGCCGCCCCGGTGGCCCCGTTGGCGGCGCTCGTCCCCGTGGTCGCCGACGTCCGCGACCCGGAGCGGCCCTTCGAGGTCGTCTCCAGCAACCTGACCTCCGGCGGCGCCTGGGGCTCGGCGCACGGGGGCGCGGGCTCGGGGCACGGCGGGCTGCCGACGGGGCCCCTGGCCGCAGCCCCGCCGCCCGCACCGGTCGCCCTGCCCGGGACCGCCTACCTCCCCGAGGCCCTGCCAGCCCCGGCGCCCGTCGCACCGCAGCAGTGGCCCGAGCCCGCCCCGGTGCCCGGCGGCTACCCGCCGCCCGCGCCCGGGGCGTACCCCTCCCCCGGCACCCCGCAGTGGTTCGGCCCGGGACCCTACGGCGAGCAGCCGGCGGCCGGCCGGGTGGACGCCCGCCGGGTGCTCGACGCCGCGACGCCGGGCCTGCTGATCGTGCTCGGCGTGGGCGCCGTCGTCTTCGTCCTCGCCCCCGTGATGGTGGCGGTCGCCTTCGCGCTCCGCTCCCGGGTGCGCGCCGCGCAGCACCAGGTCCGCCGGACCCTGGCCGTCGCCCTCGGCGCGGTCGGCTTCTTCGCCTTCGTCGGCCTGGTGCGGCTGCCGCTGGACTTCAGCGCGTGGTGGTCGTTCGTCGGCGTCTGGGCGCTGCTGATCTGCTGGGCCACGCTCATCACGGTGGTCGCGCTGGTGCACCGGGCCCTCAAGCGCGGGCCGGTGGCCCCGCCGTCCTACCCCAACCCCTGGCGCTGAGCCGGTGCCCCGTCGCACTGCGGCCGCGACGCGGCCACGCACGCTCACCGAGGCCCTCCGGGCGCTGACGGCCGACCAGCTCGCCGACCTGCTGCGGCTGCGGCCCGACCTCACCTACCCGCTGCCCCACGACCTGACCGAGCTCGGCTCCCGCTCCACCACCCCCACGTCGGTGGCTCGCGCCGTCGACGGCCTGGACGCGTGGTGCCGGCTGGTCGCCGAGGCGCTCGCGGCCTGCCCCGACCCCGCGTCCACCGCCGACGTCAGCGCCCTGCTGGGCGAACCCGCCGCGGTGACCCGGGCCGTCGACGCGCTGCGCCGGCGTGCGCTGCTGTGGGGGGCCGACGACCAGCTGCACCTGGTCCGGCCGGTCCGGGAGGCCTTCGAGCCCCACCCGGGCGGGCTGGCCGCGCCGTCCCCCCGCCCGCTGACCCCCGCGCAGGTCGAGGCGGCGCTCGCGGCCTGCGACCCCGCGGTCCGGCCGGTCCTCGACCGCCTGCTGTGGTCGCCCACCGGCGCCGTCCGCAACGCCGAGCGCGCCGTCGCCGTCCAGGCCGCCCGCTCGCCCGTCGAGCAGCTGCTGGCCCACGGGCTGCTGCGACCGCAGGACGCCGACACCGTGGTGCTGCCGCGCGAGGTCGCCTGGGTGCTCCGCGGCGGCCGGTTCAGCCGGCATCCGGTGCCGCCGACCGCGCCCACCGTCGGCGGCCGGGTCCGGACGCCCCCGCTGGTCGACTCCGCCGGCGCCGGCGCCGCCTTCGGGCTGCTGCACGACGTCGAGCTCGCCGTGCACGCCGTGGAGACCGTCCCGCACCGGCTGCTGCGCACCGGCGGCGTCGCGGCGCGCGACGTCACCGCCCTCGGCCGCCGGATGGGGACCGACGCCGCGCACGCCACCTTCGTGCTCGAGTGCGCCGCGGCGGCGGGGCTGGTCGCGCCGGGCGGGAACCTGTGCCTGCTGCCCACCGCGGACTTCGACCGCTGGGCCGGGCAGGACGGACCCAGCCGCTGGCTGCTGCTGGCGCGCAGCTGGCTGGCCGCACCCCGCTGGTTCTCCGCCTCCGCCGAGCCCGGCACCCACCCGCTGGGTCCCGAGGCCGACGCCTCCTCCGCCCCCGCCGTCCGGCGGCTGCTGCTCGGCCTGGCCGCCGCGCTCGAACCCGGCACCGTCCCCGATCTCGGGGGGCTGACCGAGGCCCTGGCCTGGCACCGGCCGCGGCTGACCCGCGGGCCGGTCGACGCCGCGACGCTGGTCGACTGGACCTGGCGGGAGGCCGGCTGGCTCGGGGCGGTCGCCCTGGGCGGGGTGAGCGCCTTCGCCGCCAGCCTCGACCGCGAGGACGCCGCGCTCCCCGCCGAGCTGGCCGCGCTGTTCCCCGAGCCCGTCCACGCGGTGATCCTGCAGGCCGACCTGACCGCCGTCGCCCCCGGTCCTCTTGCCTACGAGGTGGCCGGGGAGCTGCGGCTGCTGGCCGAGCAGGAGTCCCGCGGCGGCGGTGGCGTCTACCGGTTCAGCGACGGCTCCCTGCGTCGGGCCTTCGACGTCGGCTGGTCCGCCGCCGAGGTGCACGCGTGGCTCGGCGAGCACTCGGTGACCCCGGTCCCGCAGCCGCTGGCCTACCTCGTCGACGACGTGGCCCGCCGGCACGGGAGCATCCGCGTCGGCAGCTCCCTGTCCTACCTGCGCAGCGACGACGCCACGGAGGTGGCGACGCTGCTGGGGCACCCCGGGGCGGCCTCGTTGGGCCTGCGCGCGGTCGCCCCCGGGGTGCTGGTCGCCGGCGTCGAGCCGGCCGAGCTGGTCGCCTTCCTGCACGGCCTCGGCCAGACGCCGGCCGTCGAGGACGAGGGCGGCCGGACGATGACGCCGCCCCCCGGCCAGCGCGCCCCCCGGCCGACCGGACCGGACCCGCTGCCCGCGGTGCGGCCCGAGGAGGTCGCCGCGTCGGTGCTGGCCGCGGAGCGGAACCACCCCCGCCACCACGCCGCGGGCGTCGACAGCACCGAGCAGACCCTGGAGCGGCTGCGGGTGGCCACCCAGCAGGCGTCGCCGGTGTGGGTCGCGTGGGTGGCCGCCGACGGCAGCCCCACCGAGCGCGAGCTGGCCCCGCTGGACCTGACAGGCGGCTCCGTCCGGGCCGTCGACCGCTCCAGCGCGCAGGTCGTGACCATCCCGCTGGCCCGGATCTCCCGCGTCGGGGCGGCCCCCGGCGGGGTCTGAGCCGGCTCGTCGCCGCGGCCGGCCGGTCGACGTGCGGCCACTAGACTGACCCGGTGCATGACGTGACCGTGAGACGCCTCCTCGTCTTCGGCGTCTGCGCACTCGGGGTCGCGAGCCTGTACCTCGTGCCGGGCATCGCCCGCTCACCGCACCAGACGGCGGTCCCGCGCCAGCAGGACCAGCCCACGGCCCGACCCTCCGGCACCGTCGTCCGCGAGGTCGCCGTCCCCACCAGCGCCAGCACCGGCGCGGCGCCCCGCCCGAGCGCCAGCGCGCCGCCGGCCGCCGACGACGCGACCTCGGGACCCGCCCCCAGCCCGCTCGACGACCGCGCCGCGGACGCGGGGCCGGCCGAACCGTCGACCACCGCCGCCCCGCGGCCCCGGCCGTCCCGCACCGGCGCGACCGCCTTCGACCCGGCCGCACCGCGGGACGACGAGGCCCCCGAGCCCGTCGCCGACATCACCAGCGCCACCGTCACCCCCAGCCGGCTGACCCTGCGCTGGCCCGCCGCGGCGGACAACGTCGGCGTCGTCGAGTACAAGGTGGTCCTGAACGGCTACCAGGTCGCCAGCACGCCGGACACCTCGGCCACCGTCCGGTGGTTCAACGACGACGCCCGCGACCACATCGTCCAGGTCCGGGCCGTGGACGCGGCCGGCAACGAGAGCCCGAGCTCGCCGAACCTGCTGGTCGCCCGGCCGACGCCCGGACCGACCCCCGAGCCCACCCCGACCCCCGAGCCCTCGGAGACGGCGCCCACCCCGGTGCCGACGCCCGAGCCCACCCCGCAGCCCTCGGCGACCACCACGGCCCCGAGCCAGGACGACGAGCCCCAGGGGGAGGACGTGCCCGGCGACGCCGAGCCGCTCGCCACCCCCACCGACGAGGAGAACTGATGCCCCCCGGAGCTGTCGGCGCCGGCCCGCTGGTCGTGCAGTCCGACCGGACGCTGCTGCTGGAGGTCGACCACCCCGACGCGGCCGCCTGCCGGATCGCGATCGCACCCTTCGCCGAGCTGGAGCGCGCGCCCGAGCACATCCACACCTACCGGCTGACGCCGCTGGGACTGTGGAACGCCCGCGCCGCCGGGCACGACGCCGAGCAGGTGGTCGACACCCTGCTCACCTACAGCCGCTACCCGGTGCCGAACGCGCTGCTGGTGGACGTGGCCGACACCATGGACCGCTACGGCCGGCTGCGGATCGAGAAGCACCCCACGCACGGCCTGGTGCTGGTCAGCACCGACCGCCCGGTCCTCACCGAGGTGCTGCGCAGCGCCAAGGTGAAGGGGCTGGTCGGGGCGGAGGTGGACGCGGACACCGTCGTGGTGCACCCGTCCGAGCGCGGCCACCTCAAGCAGGTGCTGCTCAAGCTCGGCTGGCCGGCGGAGGACCTGGCCGGCTACGTCGACGGCGAGGCGCACGCCATCGAGCTCGACCAGACCGGCTGGGACCTGCGGCCCTACCAGGGCCAGGCGGCCGAGGGCTTCTGGCACGGCGGCTCGGGCGTGGTGGTGCTGCCCTGCGGCGCCGGGAAGACCATCGTCGGCGCGGCCGCCATGGCCAAGGCGCAGGCGACGACGCTGATCCTGGTCACCAACACCGTCTCGGCCCGGCAGTGGCGCGACGAGCTGATCAAGCGGACGACCCTGACGGCGGAGGAGATCGGGGAGTACTCCGGCGCCAAGAAGGAGATCCGGCCGGTCACCATCGCCACCTACCAGGTCATCACCACCAAGCGCGGTGGCGTGCACCCGCACCTCGAGCTCTTCGACGCCCGCGACTGGGGGCTGATCATCTACGACGAGGTGCACCTGCTGCCCGCGCCGGTGTTCCGGATGACCGCCGACCTGCAGGCGCGCCGGCGGCTCGGCCTGACCGCCACGCTGGTCCGCGAGGACGGTCGCGAGGGTGACGTGTTCTCCCTGATCGGGCCCAAGCGGTTCGACGCCCCCTGGAAGGACATCGAGGCGCAGGGCTACATCGCGCCGGCCGACTGCGTCGAGGTCCGGGTGACGCTCACCGAGCACGAGCGGATGACCTACGCCGTCGCCGAGGCGGACGTGAAGTACCGGCTGGCCTCGACGGCGGACTCCAAGACCGAGGTCGTCGTCGACCTGGTGGCCAAGCACAAGGGAGTCCCGACGCTGGTGATCGGCCAGTACGTCGACCAGCTGGACGAGCTGGCGCAGCGGCTCGGCGCCCCGCTGATCAAGGGCGACACCACCGTCCGGCAGCGGGAGAAGCTGTACGAGGAGTTCCGCTCCGGCGAGATCGACCTGCTGGTGGTCAGCAAGGTGGCGAACTTCTCCATCGACCTGCCGACCGCCCAGGTGGCCATCCAGGTGTCGGGCGCCTTCGGCTCGCGGCAGGAGGAGGCGCAGCGGCTGGGCCGGCTGCTCCGGCCCAAGGCTGACGGGGTGACGGCGCGGTTCTACGCCGTCGTCGCCCGGGACACGGTCGACGCCGAGTTCGCGGCCCACCGGCAGCGCTTCCTGGCCGAGCAGGGCTACGGCTACCGGATCATGGACGCCGAGGACGCCGTCGCCGCCGACTGACCCGCCCGGAACCCCCGGCGGGGCCGACGGCGAGGCTCACCGCCGCGGCGCGGCCCCGACCACCCGACCTGCCGAGAGCGACCACGATGACCCCGACGCCGCCCGCGTCCTCCGCCCCTGCCGCGCGCGTCACGGTGCGCGACGTGCTCCGGGACCCCCGGCTCCTCACCCGCGAGGCGCTCGCGGGCGTGGTGACCACCCTGGCCCTGGTGCCCGAGGTGATCTCCTTCTCGGTCATCGCCGGCGTCGACCCCGTCGTCAGCCTGGTGGCCTCCATCGTGCTGGCCCTGACCATGTCGGTGCTGGGCGGCCGGCCCGCGATGGTCACCGCGGCCGCCGGGTCGGTCGCGCTGGTGATCGCCCCGCTGGTGCAGGACCACGGCGTCGGGTACGTGCTGCCGGCGGTGGTGCTCGCCGGCGTCGTGCAGGTCGTCTTCGGCCTCGCCGGCCTGGCCCGGCTGATGCGCTTCGTGCCGCGCTCGGTGATGATCGGCTTCGTCAACGCCCTCGGCATCCTCATCTTCGCCGCGCAGGTGCCGCACCTCGTGGGCGTGCCGTGGGTGGTCTACCCGCTGTTCGCCCTGACCATCGCCGTCGTCGTGCTGCTGCCCCGGCTGACGACCGCCGTGCCCGCGCCGCTGGTGGCCATCGTCGTGGTCACCTTGATCGTGGTGCTGGCCGGGCTGACCGTGCCGGACGTGGGCGGCGAGGGCCCGCTGACGGGCTCGCTGCCCGGGCTCACCCCGTTCACGGTCCCGCTCAGCCTCGAGACGCTGCAGATCGTCTGGCCGACCGCCCTCAGCGTCGCCTTCGTCGGCCTGCTGGAGAGCCTGCTCACCGCCAAGCTCGTCGACGACCTCACCGACACCCGCTCGGCCAAGGGCCGCGAGTCCTGGGCGCTGGGCGTCGCAAACGTCGCCGCGGGGTTCTGGGGCGGGATCGCCGGCTGCGCCATGATCGGCCAGACCATCGTCAACGTGAAGATCGGCCGCGCCCGCACCCGCGTCTCCACCGTCGTGGCCGGGCTGTTCCTCCTCGCCGTCGTCACCGGGCTGAGCAGCGTCATCGCGCGGATCCCCATGGTGGCGCTGGCCGCGGTGATGATGGTCGTCGCGCTCAGCACCGTCAGCTGGCACAGCGTGGCCCCGGGGACGCTCCGGCGGATGCCCCTGCCGGAGACGGCGGTGATGGTCGTGACGGTGATCGTGACCGTGGCGACGGGCAACCTCGCGGTGGGCGTCGCGGTCGGGGTGGTGCTGGCCATGGTGCTGTTCGCCCGCCGCGTCGCCCACGTCATCGACGTCGAGCGCACGGTCAGCGAGGACGGGACCTCGGTGCGCTACGAGGTCGTCGGCCCGCTGTTCTTCGGCAGCAGCAACGACCTCGTCGAGCGGTTCTCCTACGCCGACGACCCGTCCGTGGCGGTGGTGGACCTCCACCAGGCCCAGGTCTGGGACGCCTCCACGGTCGCGGCGCTGGACGCCGTCGAGACCAAGTTCCGCGACCACGGCGTGCACGCCCAGATCGTGGGTCTGGACGAGCGCAGCACCGCGTTCCACGCCCGCCTCTCGGGCCGGCTCGGCGCCTGAGCCCGGCTAGACCAGGGCGCGCCGCGGCGTGACCTCGGCCGGCTCGGCGGCCACCGGGGCGTCGGCGTGCCGGGGCAGCCGTCGCGGCCACCAGAACCGGTCCCCGAGCAGGTGCACGAGGGCCGGCACCAGCACCGTCCGGACCAGCAGGGTGTCCAGCAGCACCCCGAGCCCGACGATGATGCCGATCTCGGTGAGCACGATGACCGGCAGCACCCCGAGCACCGTGAACACCGCGGCGAGCAGGATCCCCGCGCTGGTGATCACCCCGCCGGTCACCGCCAGGGCCTCGACGACCCCGGCGCGGGTGCCGTGCCGGAGGGACTCCTCCTGCGCCCGGGAGACCAGGAAGATGTTGTAGTCGACACCCAGCGCCACCAGGAACAGGAAGGCCAGCAGCGGCACCTGGTAGTCCAGCGCCGGGAAGTCGAAGACGAGGGTGAAGGCGAGGCTGCCCGCGCCGAGGGCGGCGAAGAAGCTGAGGACCACCGTCAAGATCAGCACCAGCGGCGCGACCAGCGCCCGCAGCAGGGCGACCAGCACGAGGGCCACGACCAGCAGGATGAGCGGCGTGATCACCCGCAGGTCCCGCAGGGAGGCGTCCCGGGCGTCCAGGCTGGTGGCGACGCTGCCGCCGACCACGGCGCCCGGGTCCACCGTCGCCGACGCCGTCCGGAGGGCGCGGACGGTGTCGTAGCTGGCCGCGGTGTCCGGCTCGGCGGTGATCACCACGTCGACCTCCGCCAGCGACGCCGTGGACTCCCCGCGGCCGGCGTCGGCCACGCCGGGCACCGCCCGGGTCGCGGTCACCATGGCGTCCGCCCGGTCGGGCGTGGTCATCACGACGACCGGCGAGACCACCCCGGCGGGGAAGGACGCCGACAGCGTCTGCAGGCCCTCGACGGACTCGGCGCGGGTGCGGAAGGTGTCCTCCTGGCTCAGCCCGTAGCCCGTCGTCAGGGTGCCGGCGCTGAGCCCGACGAGCAGCACCACCGACGCCGCGATCACCGGCCACGGCCGGCGCGCGGTGGCCTCGCCGATCCGGCGCCAGACCCGCCCGCGGCCGCGGGTGGCGCCGACCCGCGGCACCAGCGGCCAGAACAGCCCGCGAGGGCAGACCACCAGCGCCGCCGGCAGCACCACGAGCCCGAACAGCAGGGCCACCGCGATGCCGATGGCGCCGGCGACGCCGATCGCCCGGGTGCCGCCGAAGGCGGCGGCCAGCAGGGTGAGCAGGGCCAGCACCACCGTGGTGCCCGAGGCCGCGATCGCCGGACCGGCGCCCGTGACGGCGTCGCGCATGGCCTGGCGCCGGTCCTCCGTGCGCTGCAGCTCCTCCCGGTAGCGGGCGATCAGCAGCAGCGCGTAGTCGGTGCCCGCGCCGAAGACGAGCACCGAGACGATGCCGGTGGTCGACTCGTCGAAGGGGATGGAGCTGCCCTGGGAGACGAGGCCCACGAGGGACGCCACGACCTGGTCGGCCGCGCCCACCACGGCCAGCGCCAGGATCCACAGCACCGGGCTGCGGTAGGTCAGGACGAGCAGCAGCGCCACCACGCTGGCGGTGGTGGCCAGCAGGGTGAGGTTCGCGCCGTCGAAGGCGGCCGAGATGTCGGCGCTGAAGCCGGCGCCGCCCGTCACCTGGGCCAGCACGCCGTCCGGCAGGCCGGCGCGGACCACGGCGCGGATGTCCGCCACCCGGGTGCTGTTCTCCTTCCCCGTGACCTCCCCCGACAGCGGGACCGCCACCAGGGCGGCCGTCCGGTCCGGGGACACCTGCGGCGGCGAGACCCGGCCGTCCAGGGCCAGCGGGCCCAGGTCCGCGCCCTGGGCCGCGATGGCGGCGACGTCGGCCTCGGTCAGCGTCCCGCCGGGACGGCTGTAGACCACGAGCGCCGGGTCGAGCTGGCCGGACGGCAGCTGCTGCTGCAGCTCCGCGACCGCGGTGGACTGCGCCGACGCGGGCAGCCCCGCGGTCGGGTCGTCGTTCACCTCCAGCCCCGGGCTCAGCCCGATGACCAGGCCACTGCTCACGACCGCCAGCGCCAGCACCGCCCACACCGAGCGTCGTCCGGTCACCAGTGCTGCTATACCTGCCCAGAAGCGGTGCACGACGGACCAACTCTCTCGTTCAGCGATAGTCTTAGTGACTAAGAGATTAAGCACCCGGAGCCCGGTCCGCAAGAGAGGAGCAGCGCCATGGCGGACACCGCACGGCTGGAGCACCTGCGCGCGCTGGTCGTGGACCACCTCCGCCGCTACGGGGCGGAGGCCAGCCGCGTCGTCGACGTCTTCGCCAAGACGCACGGCATGCACCCCACCGACCTGCAGGCCCTGGTGCTGATCCTCAACGCGGAGCGCCAGGGCGAGCCCGCCACCCCGGGCACCCTGCGGCAGGTGCTCAACGTGACCTCCGGGGCGGTGACCGGCACGGTCGACCGGCTGGTGCGGGCCGGGCACGTCCGCCGGGTGCCCGACGCCCACGACCGGCGCCAGGTGCGGCTGCACCAGGACGCCACCGGGGAGGAGCTCGGGATCGAGTTCTTCGGTCCGCTCGGGGCCCGGGTGGACGCCTCGATGGCGCGTTACGACGAGCAGCAGCTCGAGCTGATCGAGGACTTCATGCGGACGATGGCCGAGGCGATGGCCGAGCACCGGCGGAGCCTCGAGGACGGCCCTCCCGCGTCCTGAGCCCGTCCCGCGTCCTGAGCCCCGTCCCGCGTCCTGAGCCCCGTCCCGCGTCCTGAGCTCGTCGAAGGGCGATGAGTTCGCGGCCGCCCCGTGGTCTCCACTCCCACACCTACCGCAGAGGAGCAGACCATGCCCGCCATCACCCCGTGCCTGTGGTTCGCCGGTCAGGCCGAGGAAGCCGCCCGCTTCTACGTCTCCGTGTTCCCGAACTCACGCGTGCTCAGCGTCAACCCGGCGCCAGAAGGCACCCCCTCCGCCACCCCCGGCGAGGCGCTCACCGTGGAGTTCGAGCTGGACGGCGTCCGCTTCACCGGCCTCAACGGCGGTCCGCAGTTCCACTTCGACGAGGCGGTCTCGTTCCAGATCGACACCGCCGACCAGGCCGAGACCGACCACTACTGGGACGCCCTGATCGCCGACGGTGGCGAGGAGAGCGTGTGCGGGTGGCTCAAGGACCGGTTCGGGCTGTCCTGGCAGGTCGTCCCCCGCCGGCTCACCGAGCTGATGACCGACGCCGACCCCGCACGGGCCGGCCGCGCCATGCAGGCGATGCTCCAGATGCGCCGGATCGACATCGCCGCCATCGAGGCCGCCGCGGAGCCGGTCCCCGCCTCCTGACCTCCCGCCCGGCCGGGAGCGCGTGGACGCGTGGTGCGTGTGCTCACCACGGGTCCACCCGCTCCGCTCGGCCGGGGGGCTGAGGTCAGGCCTCCCGGGTCTTCGGCGAGCTCTCCAGCGTCTTCGCGGGGTCGCTCACGACGGCGTCGCCGAGGACGTCGTCGATCTTGCCCAGCAGCTCCGGCTCCAGCGTGACGCCGGCAGCCTTGACGTTGTCGAAGACCTGCTCGGGCCGCGAGGCGCCGATGATCGCCGTGGCGACGTTCTCGTTCTGCAGCACCCACGCGATGGCCAGCTGCGCCATCGACAGCCCGGCCTCCTCGGCGAGCGGCTTCAGCTGCTGCACGCGCTCCAGCACGTCGTCCTTCATCCAGCGGGCGATCATGTTGGCGCCGCCCTTGTCGTCGGTGGCGCGGGAGCCCTCCGGCAGGTCCTGGCCGGGCACGTACTTGCCGGTCAGCACGCCCTGCGCGATCGGGGACCAGACCACCTGGGAGATGCCGAGCTCCTTCGACGCGGGCACGACCTCGCCCTCGATGACCCGCCACAGCATGGAGTACTGCGGCTGGTTGGAGATCAGCTGGACGCCGAGGTCCTTCGCGAGCACGGCCGCCTCGCGCATCTGCTCGGCCGTCCACTCGCTGACGCCGAGGTAGAGCACCTTGCCCGCGCGGACGAGGTCGGCGAACGCCTGCATCGTCTCCTCGAGGGGCGTCTCGTAGTCGTAGCGGTGTGCCTGGTAGAGGTCGACGTAGTCGGTCTGCAGCCGCGTCAGGGAGGCGTTGATCGACTCCGAGATGTGCTTGCGCGAGAGGCCGAGGTCGTTGTGGCCCTTCGGCCCGGTCGGGCCGAAGACCTTGGTGAAGATCTCCAGCGACTCGCGGCGCTCACCCTTCAGCGCCTCGCCCAGCACGGTCTCGGCCTTGGTGTTGGCGTAGACGTCAGCGGTGTCGAAGGTGGTGATGCCGGCCTCGAGGGAGGCCTTGACGCAGGCGTGCGCCTGCTCGTTCTCGAGCTGGGAGCCGTGGGTGAGCCAGTTGCCGTAGGTGATCTCCGAGATCTTGAGTCCGGAGTTGCCGAGGTAGCGGAAGTCCATGGAGGCCAACCTAGACCGCCCGTCCCCGCGCTCCTCGCGGTGGCCCTGAATCGGTTCAGCAGCCCGCCCGGCCGGAGTGCCAGCGGTCCCCGTTAGCGTGGCCCCGCACCGGGTACCTCCCGGCCACGTACTGCAGGAAGGGCCTATGGCTGTCGCCGAGCTGGTCGTCATCCGCCACGGGGAGAGCCTCGGCAACGCCGCGGCCGCCCGCGCCTACGCCGAGGACGCCGAGGTGATCGACGTCGGCGCCCGCGACGCCGACGTGGAGCTGTCCGAGGTGGGCCGTGAGCAGTCCCAGGCCCTCGGCCGCGGCCTGGAGGCGTTGCTGGGCGACGACGTCCCCACCCTGCTCTGGTCCTCCACCTACGTCCGCGCCCGGCAGACGGCCGAGCTCAGCCTGGCCGCGGCCGGTGCCGGCGAGGTCCCCGTGCGGCTGGACGAACGGCTGCGCGACCGCGAGCTGGGCGTGCTGGACCTGCTCACCTGGAAGGGCGTGGTCAACCGCTTCCCCGGCGAGGCCGAGCGCCGCCGCTGGCTCGGGAAGTTCTACCACCGCCCACCCGGCGGGGAGTCCTGGGCCGACGTCGTCCTGCGCGTCCGCAGCTTCCTCCGCGACCTCGACGGCCTGCCCGACGGCAGCCGCGTCGTCGTCTTCTGCCACGACGCCCTCGTGCTCTGCTTCCGCTACGTCTGCGAGGGCCTCGACGAGCACCAGATCCTCGACATCGGGGCGACCACCCCGGTGAAGAACGTGTCCATCACCCACCTCGGCCGCGCACCGGACGGCGGCTGGCAGGTCCGGCTGTTCAACGACGTCTCGCACCTCGACGCGTCCGACGCGCCGGTCACCCAGCACCAGGGAGACTCCCGTGTCCGACCCCAGACCTGAGCCGGGCACCCCCCGCGAGGTCACCCCCGGCCTGCTCCGCTCCTGGCCGCTGCCCGACGCCGCCGGTTCCAAGTACGGCCGCGGGCAGGTGCTCATCGTCGGCGGCGCCGCCAGCACCCCGGGCGCCGTGCAGCTCGCCGGGCTCGGGGCGCTCCGCGTGGGCGCCGGCCACCTGACCCTGGCCGTCGCGTCCTCCGCCGCCGTCCCGCTCGCGGTCGCCACGCCGGAGGCCGGCGTCGTCGGGCTGCCCCAGGACGAGCGCGGCACCGTGCTGGGCGGCGACCTCGACGCCATCGCCGACGCCCTGGGCTCCTCCGACGTCGTCACCATCGGCGTCGGCCTCGACCACCCCGAGGAGACGGCCCGGCTGATCAGGACGGCCATCCCCCTGCTGGGTGAGGAGACGTGGCTCGTGCTCGACGCCTACGCCCTCGGCGTGCTGCCGGGGATGCTCGACGCCCTCGACCCGGTCCGCGGGCGGCTCGTGCTGACGCCCAACGGGCAGGAGGCCGGCCGGCTGCTCGGCCGTGACGTCGAGGACGAGGACGCCGACATCGCCGAGATCGCGGCGCGCTACGGGGCCGTGGTCACCTGCTACGGCACCGTCGCCGACGCCGAGGGCCGGATCTGGAAGGTGGGGGCCGGCAACGGCGGCCTCGCCACCTCCGGCAGCGGCGACGTGCTGGTCGGCGCGGTCACCGGTCTGCTGGGCCGCACCGGGCAGCCCGACCAGGCCACCTGCTGGGCCACCCACGTGCACGCGGCCGCCGGCGACCGGCTCGCGGCCCGGATCGGGACCGTCGGGTTCCTGGCCCGCGAGCTGCTGGACGAGCTGCCCGTGGTGATGAGCGAGCTCGGCGCCTGAGCCGGCGGCGCGTCCTCAGCCGCCGACGGGCGGGTTGCCCGGCTGCAGCAGGCTGGTGCTGCGCGCGAGCAGCAGCGCGACGCCGCAGCCCAGCACGACCAGGGCGGCGGTGAGGACGAGCACCCCGGTCCAGCCGCTGCTGGTCCAGGCCCGGCCGGCCGCGGCGCCGACCACCGACGAGCCGACGTAGTAGGCGAAGAGGTAGGTCGACGCCGCCTGCGCGGTGGCCCGGCCCCCGGCGCGGGCGCGGGCCGCCACCCAGCCGCTGGCCACCCCGTGCGCCGCGAAGAAGCCGACGGTCATCACCGCCAGGGCCAGCACCACGAGGACCAGCGGGCTGGCCGCCGTGCCCAGCAGCCCGGCCAGCATCACGACCACGGCGACGGGGACGACGGCCCGCCGCCCGTGCCGGTCCGCCAGCCGTCCCGCCGTGGTGGAGGCGACCGAGCCGAAGGCGTAGACCAGGAAGACGAGCCCGGCCAGGGCGGCGCTGAGCGCGTACGGCGGCGCCTCCAGCCGGAACCCCAGCGCGTTGAAGACGGCGACGAACGCGCCCATGAGCAGGGCCGCGAGCAGGTAGAGGCCCAGCAGCACCGGGTCGGTGAGCACGGCGCGGGCACTCCGGGCGACGGTCTCCAGGCCCGGTTGGGCGGCCACGAAGCGGCGCGAGGGCGGCAGCAGCACGACCACGGCGGCGGTGCAGGCCGCCCCCAGCACCGCGATGCCGCCGACGGCGAGACGCCACCCGCCGAGGTCGGCGAGCGCGCCGGCCAGCAGCCGGCCGACCATCCCGCCGAGGGCGTTGCCGCCCACGTAGAGGCCGATGGCCTGCCCGGCGACCGCGCCGTCGAGCTCCTCGTTCAGGTAGGCGACGGCGACGGCGGGCAGTCCGGCCAGCGCCAGCCCCTGCGCCGAGCGGGCGGCCAGCAGCAGGCCCCAGGTCGGGGCCGCGGCGCAGGCGACGCCGAGCAGGGTGGCCGCGACCAGGCTGAGGGTCACCAGCCGGGTCCGGCCGAACCGCTCCGAGAGCGGGCCGGCGACCAGCAGCCCGACGGCCAGCGTGAGGGTGGTCAGGCTGACCGTCAACGTCGACGCGGCGGCGCTGACGCCGAACCAGCGGCTGAGCTCCGGCAGCAGCGGCTGGGTGCTGTAGAGCAGGGCGAACACCGCGACGCCGGCCAGGAACAGGGCGAGGGAGGCGCGGCGGACAGCCGGGTCACCGGCGCCGTAGGCCGCGGGCAGCCCGTCGCCCGTCGACGTGCTCAGTGCACATCGAGGACGGTCGACTCCTCCTGGGTACCGAGCGAGACGGGCCAGCGGTCGCGCTCGTCCACCAGGTGCAGCAGCTCGACCAGCTCGTGCGGCCAGACCCAGTCGTCGGTCGCCCGCAGCTCCTCGGTCGACCACCAGCGGTGCCGCAGGAAGGTCAGCTGCTCGTCCGGGGTGTGCTCCGACGTGTCCACCTCGAACTCGGCGACCCGCGCCAGGTAGAAGGACTCGTCCTGCTCGATCACCCGGTCGGAGTAGCCGTGCACGACGTGCCGGCGGGCCACCGGCCCCAGCAGGTCGGCCGGGTCCAGCCGGTAGCCGGTCTCCTCCCAGACCTCGCGGACGGCCGCCTCGGTCTCGGTCTCGCCCGGGTCGATGCCCCCACCCGGCGTCACCCACCAGCGCGCGTCGTCGAGGCCGGGGTCGCTGTCCTCGAACAGCAGCGTGTCCCCCGCGGGGTTGGTCAGCAGCACCCGCACCGTCGTCCGGGACGTCCGCGGACGGTCCGCCGGGTTCTCGACCGGGATGTAGGAACGCTCGGTCTCACCCGAGGTCGGCTTCTCTGAGGTCACCGCCCCAGGGTAGGAACCCGGGCCCACGGCCGTGCGCAGGGGGTGCGGGAAAAGCGCTCGCCGGCCGCGGACGACCGGTGTAGTTTGTCCCTCCGCTCCCCCCACCCGGCCGACTCGCATCGGAGCTTCCCGCGTGCCCGCACCCGCCCCGTCCGCCACCCTGACCGCCGAGCAGCAGCACCTCGTCGACTCCCGGACCGCCCTCCAGCGGATGCGGGAGCACACCGCCGGCCTCACCGCCCAGGGCGGCGACCGCGTCTCCACCGAGCACCTCAAGCAGGTTCTGCACCGCCGGATGAAGGCCCTCGAGGACGACCCGACCGTCCCCCTGTTCTTCGGCCGGCTCGACTACGCCTCCGACCTCGGAGCCGAGCGGGACGAGACCCTCTACGTCGGTCGGCGGCACGTCACCGGCGAGGCCGGCGGGGAGCCGCTGGTCATCGACTGGCGGGCCGGGATGGCGCTGCCGTTCTACCAGGCGCGGGTGGGCGAGCCGATGCGCGTGCGCCGCCGGCGTCGCTTCGGGTTCTCCTCCGGCCGGCTGACCGCCTTCGAGGACGAGGACCTGGTCCGCTCCCCCGCCGCCGAGGTGGCCGCGTCGTCGTCGGCGATCCTCGAGTCCGAGATCGAGCGGCCGCGGACCGGGCCCATGCGCGACATCGTCGCCACCATCCAGCCCGAGCAGGACACCATCGTCCGGGCCCGGCTCGACCAGTCGCTGTGCGTGCAGGGTGCGCCCGGCACCGGCAAGACGGCCGTCGGGCTCCACCGCGCCGCGTACCTGCTCTACGCCTACCGCGAGCAGCTGGCCCGCTCCGGCGTCCTGGTCGTCGGCCCGAACGACAGCTTCCTGTCCTACATCGCCGACGTGCTGCCCGCCCTCGGCGAGATCGACGCCACCCAGGCCACCGTCGGCTCCCTGGTCAGCGGGGCCACCGGCGTCGCGGTGCGCGGGCTCGAGGCGGCGCCGCCGGCCGTCATCAAGGGCGACGCCCGGATGGCTGAGGTGCTGCGGCGCGCGGTGTGGGGCCACCTGGGACGCCCGACCGAGGCGCTGGTCGTGCCGCGCGGCGCCTACCAGTGGCGGGTCGGGGCCTACCTGACCGAGGAGATGCTGGGCGAGCTGCGGGAGCGGGGCGTCCGGTACGAGGCCGGCCGGGCCATGCTGCCGCAGCGGCTGGCGCACCAGGTGCTGCTGCGGATGGAGGCCTCCGGCGACTCCCCCGACGACCGCGTGCAGAACGCCGTCGCCCGCAGCCGCCCGGTCCGCGCCTACGCCGAGCAGCTGTGGCCCACGCTCGACGCGGCCAAGCTGGTGCTCCGGCTGCTCACGGACGCCGAGTTCCTCGCCCGGTGCGCCGACGGCCTGCTGGACGCGGACGAGCAACGGCTGGTGCGGCTGCCGAAGCCGGCGCGGACGGTCGCGGCGGCCCGCTTCACCCTCGCCGACGTCGTCCTGGTCGACGAGGTCTCCGACCTGCTGCAGCGCACCCCGAGCCTCGGTCACGTCGTCCTCGACGAGGCCCAGGACCTGTCCCCGATGATGCTGCGCGCCGTCGGCCGGCGGGCCTCCACCGGCTCGGTCACCGTGCTGGGCGACCTCGCCCAGGCGACGACGCCGTGGGCCACCCGCTCGTGGCGGGAGTCGCTGGGCCACCTCGGTCAGGCCGACGCCGTGGTCGAGGAGCTGGTCGCCGGGTTCCGCGTGCCCGGGGCGGTGATCGACTTCGCCGCCCGGCTGCTCCCCCACATCGCGCCCTCGCTGACCCCGCCGCACTCGGTCCGCCGCTCCCGCGGTGAGCTGGACCTGCGGCGGTCAGCCGACCCGGCGGCGGCCGTGACGCGAGCCGTCGGCGACGCCCTGCGGTCCGAGGGCACGGTCGGGGTGGTCGTCCCGGACGCGACGGTGCCGGCCCTGCGCGCGGCGCTGAGCGGGGCCGGGGTGGTGTTCGAGCTGCTCGGCGAGCAGGCCCAGGGCTTCGAGAGCCGGGTGGACCTGGTGCCCGCGACGCTGGCCAAGGGCCTGGAGTTCGACCACGTGGTGCTGCTGGAGCCGGCCGGCATCGTGGCCGGCGAGCCCGACCGGGTGACCGGTCTCCGCCGCCTCTACGTCTGCCTGACCCGCGCGGTCAGCTCGCTGGTGGTCGTGCACGGCGAGCCGCTGCCCGCGGAGCTCGACGCCCCCACCGCCAGCGCGGCCTGAGCCCCGTCGACGTCCCTCGACAGGCTGGGGGAACGGGAACGGGGGCCGGCTCAGCGAGCGGGTGGGGTCAGGAGACGCGCGGCTCGGGGCCGCGGGCGACGGCCTCGGCGGTGGAGGCCTCGAGCCGGACCGTCAGGGCCCGGAGCTGCTCGGTGAGCTCGTGGTACTCCTCCGGGGTCTGGCCGGTGGCGGCGCCCATCTCGGCGGCCACCTGCGCCGCCTCGCTCTCCAGCTCGGCACCGCGCGGGGTGACGCCGATGATCATCAGCCGCTCGTCGGTCGCGGCCCGCGTCCGGGTCACCAGACCCATCGCCTGCAGCCGCTTGAGGAGCGGGGAGAGGGTGCTCGAGTCCAGGCTGAGCCGGTGACCGATGCCACCGACGGAGCACGACCCCTCCTCCCACAGCAGCAGCATGACGAGGTACTGCGGGTAGGTGAGACCGACCCGGCTCAGGGCGACGCGGTAGCGTGCCGTCATCGCGCGCGAGGCGGTGTAGAGCGCCAGGCACAGCTGCTGGTCCAGGCTGATGCCGACCGCCGTCGCCGCAGGGGGAAGATCAGTACTAGCCACCATGGACCCAGGCTAAACCGTCCAGGCGCGTACCGCCGCCGCGACCGCGGAACGGTACCGCGTCCCCCGTCAGCCGGCGGAGGCGGGTGCGGTCAGCGGCAGCCGGACCTGGAACCGCGTGTCGCCGGGCCGCGAGACCACCCGCAGGTCGCCGCCGTGCCGCTGGGTGACCACCCGGTAGGAGATGTCGAGGCCCAGTCCGGTGCCCTCGCCGACGGGCTTGGTGGTGAAGAACGGCTCGAAGATCCGCTGCTGCAGCTCCTCCGGGATCCCGGCGCCGGTGTCGCCGACCTCCACCAGCAGCCGGTCCCCGTCGAGCGCGGTGCGGACGGTCAGGGTCCCCCCGTCGGGCATGGCGTGCACCGCGTTGTCGATCAGGTTGGTCCACACCTGGTTGAGCTCGGCCGGGTGGGCGGGGATGGTCGGCAGGTCCGGGTCCAGCTCCTTCACCACGGTGATCTTCCCGGACTCCTTGATCTTGTGGCCCAGCATCACCAGGGTGCTGATCAGCCCGTCCCGGACGTCGATGTCGGCGTAGGCGGCCCGGTCCATCTGCGAGTACTGCTTGGCCGCGCCGACGAGGGCGGAGATCCGGTGGGTGGAGTCCTCGATCTCCCCCATCAGCTGCTCGGTGTCCAGCGCGTAGGTCACCCAGTGGATGCCGTCGGGCAGCTGCTCGGGCGGCATGGTGTCGGCGATCTCGTCCAGCCAGTCCGTCCCCACCCCGGCGGCGACCAGCGTCGGGGCCAGGTCCCAGGCGTTGCTGACGCCGTGGTCGTCCAGCCAGTCGCTGAGCGCGTCCTCCGCGTCGCCCACCTCCAGGGGCGACAGCTTCTCCGCCTTGACCATCCGCTCGACGGCGACCTCCTGCAGCTCGGTCAGGGCGACCAGGGCCTTCGGGTCGACGTCGGAGGTGGCCAGGTGGGCGAGCTTGCCGCGCATCTTGCTGACCCGCTCGCGCAGCGCCGCCGTGGCCCGGACGGCGGCGGCCGCCGGGTTGTTCAGCTCGTGGGTCAGCCCGGCCGACAGCCGGCCGAGGGACAGCAGCCGCTCGCGCTGCCCGATGATCGCCTGGCTGGAGCGGTAGCCGATCGTCACGCCCTCGAGCATGTGCATGGCCATCGGGAACCAGACGCGGATCTGCGGGCCGAACACCGCGGCGTCGATCACCCAGAACTCGGCGTCGGTGACGGCGACGACCGAGTTGAGGTAGCGCGGCGCCTCGGTGCTGGGCACGAACGCCTGGGTCGCACCGGAGTAGACGCCCCGCTGGGCGGTCCGGGTGATCTCGACCTGGGTGCCCTCCACGTTGCGCTGCAGGGTGATCGTGCCGGCCAGCAGGACGTAGAAGCAGGTGGCCTCGTCACCCTCGGCGAACAGCACCGCCCCGGCCGGCCGGGACTCGGTGGAGCCGCGCTCGCTCAGCCAGTCCAGCTGCTCCGGCGTCAGCGCCTCGAACAGGAACAGCGTCGCCAGCTCGTCGGGCGTCAGCCGGTGCACGGAGGTCGGGTCGGACGTCATCGGGGTCTCCCTACTGCTCGGCCAGATAACGGTGGACGAGGGTGACGGCCAGCGCACCCTCCCCGACGGCGGACGCGACCCGCTTCACCGACTGCGCGCGCACGTCGCCGGCCACGAAGACGCCGGGGATGCTCGACTCCAGCAGGTAGGGGTCGCGGGACAGGTCCCAGCTGGGCGGTGGCGCGTCGCCGCGCAGCAGCTCGAGGCCCGTGACGACGAAGCCGCCCGGGTCGCGGACCAGCTCCGGCGGCATCCAGGCGGTCAGCGGGGCGGCGCCGATGAACACGAACAGGTGGCCGGCGTCGAGGACCTCCTCGCTGCCGCTGACGTGCCGCAACGTCACCTGCTGCAGCCGGTCCTCCCCGGCGCAGCGGGCGACGGTGGTGCAGGTGCGGACCTCGATGTTGTCGATCGCCGCGATCTGGTCGATGAGGTAGCTGGACATCGAGCGCTCCAGCCCGTCGCCGCGGACGGCGATCGTCACCCGCGCGGCGTGCCGGGCGAAGAAGACGGCGGCCTGGCCCGCGGAGTTCGCCCCGCCGACGATGACGACGTGGTCGCCGGCGCAGGCCGGCGCCTCGGTGGAGGCGGAGCCGTAGTACACGCCGCGACCGACCAGCTCGTCGGCGCCCGGCGCGTCGAGGTGGCGGTAGCTGACGCCGGTGGCGAGCACCACCGCGTGCGCGAGGACCGAGCTGCCGTCGTCGAAGGTGACCTGGCGGGCCGGGCCCTTGACCTCCAGCCCGGTGACCGTGCGGGCCGTGATCAGCTCGGCACCGAAGCGCAGCGCCTGCCGACGGGCCCGGTCGGTCAGCTGGCCGCCGGCGACGCCGTCCGGGAAGCCCAGGTAGTTCTCGATCCGCGAGCTCTGACCGGCCTGCCCGCCCGCGGCCTCCCGCTCCACCATGACGGCCTTGAGGCCCTCGGAGGCGGCGTAGACGGCGGCGCCGAGGCCGGCGGGGCCGGCACCGACGATCACGACGTCGTACAGCTCGGCCTGCGGGGTGGTGCTGAGCCCGACGGCGGCCGCGAGCTCCTGCAGGCTCGGCTGCACCAGGGCGGCGCCCTCGGTGGTGATGACGACCGGCGCCTGGCTGGCCTCGGCACCGGCCGCGGCCAGCAGCCGGCGGCCGTCGGCCTCGTCGACGTGGAACCAGGTGTAGGGCACGAGGTTGCGGGCCAGGAAGTCCCGGACCTCGTAGGACGCCGGGTTCCAGGGGTGGCCGAGGATCTTCGTCCGGTGCTCGGCGGGCTTGCCCTCGCGCAGCCAGGCGGCCAGCAGCTCGTCGACCACCGGGTAGAACTTCTCCTCCGGCGGCTCCCACGGCTTGAGCAGGTAGTGGTCGACGTCGACGACGTTGATCGCGGCGATCGCCGCGTCGGTGTCGGCGTACGCCGTCAGCAGGGCCCGGCGGGCCTGCGGCACCAGGTCCATCGCCTGCTCGAGGAACTCGACGCCGTTCATCCGGGGCATCCGGTAGTCCGCCAGGATGACGGCCACCTGCTCCCCGCGGAGCACCACGTCGCGGATCAGGTCCAGGGCCTCGGGGCCGGAGTCGGCCCGCATCACCCGGTAGTCGGCGCCGTACTGGCGGCGCAGGTCCCGGGCGACGGCGCGGGAGACGGTCGGGTCGTCGTCGACGGTCAGCAGGATCGGCCGGGCGAGGCGCTCGCGCGGCTCACCGTCCGGGCGGGTCGTGGTCATGCCGGCTCTCCGGTCGGGTGGTCGGGGTCCGCGGGCGGCGCTGTCAGCGGGAGGGTGGCGGGGGTCGCGCACGACAGCACGGCTGACCTCCTTCTCGAGTCGAGCCCATCCTGCCCGCCCGGACCAGCCGACGGCGACCCCTTCGTCCGAGGGCGAACAGGGCCTCAGCGGGCGAGCCGGGACACCTTCCGGCGGCGCAGGCCCGCGGCGTGCAGGCGGGCGACGATCTCCCGGGAGGGCACCAGCACCGCGCCGGCGGCCACCGCGGCGTCGAAGCGCTCGGCGACGACGTCGTAGTGGTCGCGCTCGAAGGCGCGCCGGGGCAGTCCGATCCCGGCGGCGAAGGTGTGCAGCTCCTCGTAGGAGGTGTCGCTGACCAGGTGCGACCAGAGCCGGCCGTGGCCGGGCCAGGTGGGGGCGTCGATGAGGACGGTCACCGGCCGGCGGCGGGCACGTCGGCGACCTGCTCGTCGATCAGGGTGCGCCAGGTGCGGACCAGGTCGGGGTCGACGTAGGCCTTCCAGGAGCCGAGCGGGCGGGCGGACGAGCCGATGTGGAAGGCGCGGACTCCGGCCCGGGCCAGCCACGGCACGTGCTCGGGGAGCAGCCCGCCGCCGGCCATGATCGTCGCCCGCGCGAACGCGTCGCCCCGGGCCCGCTGCACCAGCTCGTCGAGGCCCTCGCTGACCCCGCGCGCGGAGCCGGCGGTCAGCACCTGGTCCAGGCCCGGCAGGTTCCGGAGCTCCCGCCAGGCCCGGTCGGTGGAGATGCAGGAGTCGACCGCCCGGTGGAAGGTCCAGCCGGGACGGGCGTCGGCGACCACCTCGGTGACCACCTCGACGTCGATCTCGGTGTGGGCGTTGAGGAAGCCGAGCACCAGCCCGTCGGCCCCGGCGGTCTCGTAGGCCGACACCAGGCCCTTGAGGTGGGCGACCTCGCCGCCGTCGGTGCCGAAGCCCTCGCGCAGCCGCAGCATCGCCCGCACGGGCAGCGTGGTGGCGGCCCGGACCTGCTCGACCAGCCGGGGCTCGGGCGAGAGCCCGTCGTGCTCCATCGTGCCGACGAGCTCCACCCGGTCCGCACCCCCGGCCTCGGCCCGCTCCGCGTCCGCGGCGTGCCGGGCGATGACCTCGAGCAGGCCGCTCACGACGTGCTCCCCGCCCCCTGACCCGGTCGAGGGGCCGGGGTCCCGTCCAGGGACGCGAGGGTGGCGATCGACGGCATCCGCTCGTCGCGCAGCCGGTAGGAGACGGCCTCGGCGTCGTGGAAGGTCCGGACGATGTTGCCCGACGCCAGCTTCGCGAGGTCCTCCTCGGACCAGGACTTCGCCCGCAGCGCCTCCAGCAGGGCCGGGTAGCAGGAGACGTCCTCCAAGCCCTCGGGCAGCACGCCGACGCCGTCGTAGTCGCCGCCGAGCCCGAGGTGGTCGATCCCCGCCACCTCTCGCGCGTGCTCCAGGTGGGCGACGACGTCGGCCAGCGTGGAGCTGGGCCGGGGGACGGCGTAGCGGCCCCAGAAGGAGTCCATCGCCGTCAGGTCGCGGGGGTCCAGCCCCTCGGAGCGGGCGACCTGCTCGGCCTCCAGCGCCCAGGCGCGGACGGCCGGGCTGACGAAGGTCGGGACGAAGGTGATCATGCAGGTGCCGCCGTTGCCGGCCAGGGAGGCGAGCACGTCGTCGGGCACGTTGCGCGGGTGGTCGCAGACCGCGCGGGCCGAGGAGTGGCTGAAGATGACCGGCGCCTCGCTGGCCTCGATGGCCTGCCGCATCGTCGTCGGAGCGACGTGGCTGAGGTCGACGAGCATCCCCATCCGGTTCATCTCGGCCACCACCTCGCGGCCGAAGGCGGTGAGCCCGCCGTGCCGTGGCTCGTCGGTGGCCGAGTCGGCCCAGTCGGTGTTCTCGTTGTGGGTCAGCGTCAGGTAGCGGACGCCCAGCCGGTACAGCGTGCGCAGCGCGCCGAGGGAGTTGTTGATCGAGTGCCCGCCCTCGGCTCCCAGCAGGCTGCCGATCAGGTACGGGTCGTCCAGCACGGCCGCCAGCCCGTCGGCGCTGGTCACCAGGGCGAGGTCGGAGACGTAGCGCTGCACCATGTCGTAGACGGCGTCGACCTGCTCCAGCGTCGCCGTGACCGCGGCGTCCCCGCGGAGCGAGCAGGGCACGAACACCGACCAGAACTGGGCGCCGAGCGAGCCGGCACGGAGCCGCGGCAGGTCGGTGTGCAGCTGCGGCTGGGACTGCGCGATGTCGACGGCGTCGAAGTCGTAGCCCACCCCCCGCATCGCCCACGGCAGGTCGTTGTGCCCGTCCACCACACGCAGTGCGCTCACGCGAACCCCTTCCCTGCCCGACCGTCCTGGGCTGCACCCTAGCGGCAGGCCCGGGGACCCTGCGGCGGCCGACCGGTCGCTCGTCGCGGCGCCGGGTGAGGCCCTCGAAGACGCCGAGAGGCGGCCCCCGTCGGGGGACCGCCTCTCGGTCTGTCGTGCTGGTGGTGCGGGTGGGGCTGGACTCAGAAGTCCATGCCGCCCATGCCACCGGACGGGTCGCCGCCGCCGGCCGGAGCAGCCTTCTCCGGCTTGTCGGCGATGACGGCCTCGGTGGTGAGGAACAGGGCCGCGATGGAGGCCGCGTTCTGCAGGGCAGAACGGGTGACCTTCGTCGGGTCCGGGACGCCGGCGGCGAGGAGGTCCTCGTACACCCCGGTCGCGGCGTTCAGGCCGTGACCGACGGGGAGGGACTTGACCTTCTCCACCACGACGCCACCCTCGAGGCCGGCGTTGATGGCGATCTGGCGCAGCGGGGCCTCGACGGCCACGCGGACGATCTGGGCGCCGATCTGCTCGTCACCCTCGAGCTCGAGGGTCTCGAACACCTTCGCGGCGGCCTGGACGAGGGCCACGCCACCACCGGCGACGATGCCCTCCTCGACGGCGGCCTTCGCGTTGCGCACGGCGTCCTCGATGCGGTGCTTGCGCTCCTTGAGCTCGACCTCGGTGGCCGCACCGACCTTGATGACGGCGACGCCGCCGGCCAGCTTGGCCAGCCGCTCCTGCAGCTTCTCGCGGTCGTAGTCGGAGTCGGAGTTGTCGATCTCGGCGCGGATCTGGCTGACGCGCCCGGCGATGGCGTCGGAGTCGCCGGCACCCTCGATGATCGTGGTCTCGTCCTTGGTGACCAGCACCTGGCGGGCCTGGCCCAGCAGCTCCAGCCCGACGCCGTCGAGCTTGAGGCCGACCTCCTCGGAGATGACCTGACCACCGGTGAGGATGGCGATGTCGCCGAGCATGGCCTTGCGGCGGTCACCGAAGCCCGGGGCCTTGACGGCGACGGACTTGAAGGTGCCACGGATCTTGTTGACGATCAGCGCGGCCAGGGCCTCGCCGTCGGTGTCCTCGGCGATGACGACGAGCGGCTTGCCGGCCTGGATGACCTTCTCCAGCAGCGGCAGGACGTCCTTGAGGCTCGAGACCTTCGAGTTGACGATCAGCACGTAGGGGTCGTCGAGGACGGTCTCCATGCGCTCGGTGTCGGTGACGAAGTAGGGCGAGATGTAGCCCTTGTCGAACCGCATGCCCTCGGTGAGCTCGAGCTCCAGGCCGAAGGTGTTGGACTCGTCGACGGTGATGACACCTTCCTTGCCGACCTTGTCCATCGCCTCGGCGATGATCTCGCCGACGGTGGGGTCACCGGCGGAGATCGACGCGGTGGCGGCGATCTGCTCCTTGGTGTCCACGTCGACGGCGGTGCTGGCCAGCTCCTCGACGATGGCCGCGACGGCCTTCTCGATGCCCTTCTTGAGGGCCATCGGGTTGGCGCCGGCGGTGACGTTGCGCAGGCCCTCGCGGACCAGCGCCTGCGCCAGCACGGTGGCGGTGGTGGTGCCGTCGCCCGCGACGTCGTCGGTCTTCTTGGCGACCTCCTTGACGAGCTCGGCGCCGATCTTCTCGTAGGGGTCCTCGAGCTCGATCTCCTTGGCGATGCTGACACCGTCGTTGGTGATCGTGGGGGCGCCCCACTTCTTCTCGAGCACGACGTTGCGGCCCTTCGGGCCGAGGGTGACCTTCACGGCGTCGGCGAGGATGTTCATCCCACGCTCGAGCCCGCGACGTGCTTCGGTGTTGAACGAAATCAGTTTGGGCATGTTCTCGGCGAGTCCTCCCGCGCGCCGGCGGCGGGACCGCCGGCTCGATGGCTGCTAGTGGTGATCCCTGAGCAGGTGCCCGCGACGGACGACCTCCACAGGAGGCCTCACACGCTCAGAGAGGTGGCACTCTCACGAGGAGAGTGCTAATCAATGTTTAGCACTCTCCCCTGGCGAGTGCAAACACCCCCGGGCACCGCGGCGGGCAAGGCCGCACCCCAGGCACCCCTCCCCCGCTGTGCACGACCGCGCGGCGGACGACGTGTGACGATCAGTCCTGCAGGCCGTCGCCGAACCGGAACAGGGGGTCCGCGGTGTCGAAGGGGACGTCGCTCCGGCTGGCCTCGACGGCCTCGACGGAGGACGGCAGGTCGAAGGGCAGCCGACCCCGGGCCTGCGCCCGGCCGGTGAGGACGTCGACCAGCGCGTCGTCGGAGGCGCCGTAGTCCACCAGCAGGGCCGCGGCGGCGCCGGCCAGCTCGGGCACCACGGCCGGCCGGTCGAGGTAGAGGTCGACGACGGTGGGCACGGCCGCGCAGATCGCCAGCAGCCGGTCCCGTTCCGGCGGCGCGAAGGCCAGCGAGCCGGCGTGGAACATCGACTCGAAGCGGCCGGGCCGCGGCTCGAAGGGGGCGGCCAGCCGCAGCACGGCGACGTCGGCGTCAGCCGGGTCGTCCACCAGCCGGCCCAGCCGGGACGCCGCGTCGGTGCGGAAGCCCTCGACGTAGACGGCCAGGCCCTCGGCCAGCGGCAGCGACCCGGGCCCGTCGGCCGCAGCGGTCAGCCGGGTGATCGAGGCCCGCTGCGCCGCGCCGCCGGCGGCGACGAAGTCCTCCCGGCCGATCGTCGCGAGGGCGTGGTTCAGGTCCAGCGGGTCGGCGTCGAAGAGGCCGAGGACGAACTTCTCCCGCAGCAGCCGCCGGACGGAGACGTCGAGACGCTCCTCGGTGACGGCGCCGGAGCGGACCAGCTGGACGACGAGCTCGGGGCAGCTCTCACCGCCGAACTGGTCGACGCCGGCCGCCAGCGCCCGGGCCACCCGCTCGGGCGGGCTCAGCTCCTCGACCCCCCAGGCCCGGGCCGGCATCGGCTCGCCGGCGAAGGACTTGTCGGTGATCAGGCCCCAGTCGGTGCAGACGATCCCGTCGAAGCCCAGCTCGTCACGGAGCAGCCCCGCGATGACCGGGCGGTTGAAGGCGAAGCCGACCTCCTCCCAGTCCGTCCCGACGGGCATCCCGTAGTACGGCATGATCTGCGACGTCCCGGCCTCGAGCGCCGCCCGGAAGGGCGCCAGGTGGTACTCCTGCCGGCCGCCCGGGTAGACCTGCTCGCGGCCGTACGCGAAGTGCGGGTCCTCCCCGTCGAGCTGCGGGCCACCGCCCGGGAAGTGCTTGGTCATGGTGGCGACCGAGTCCGGGCCCAGCCGCTCGCCCTGGAAGCCGCGGACGTAGGCCCGGACCAGCTCCGCCGTCAGGTCGGCGTCCTCGCCGAAGGTCATCCCGATCCGCGCCCACCGGTACTCGGTCGCCAGGTCGATCTGCGGGTGCAGGGCCACCCGGAAGCCGCCGGCCACGTACTCCTGCCGGGCGATGTCGGCGAACCGCTCGACCAGGGCCGGGTCGCGCAGCGCGGCGAAGCCCAGCGACTCGGGCCACGCCGAGAAGGAGCCGGCGAGCGCCGCGGTGCCCGCGTTGTCGCTGAAGGAGTGCCGCGGGTCGGTGGACAGGCTCACCGGGATGCCCAGCTCGGTGCTCGCGGCGAGCTCCTGCAGCCGGTTGTACCAGGCGACCAGGTCCCGGACGCCCGACGGCGAGCCGAGCAGGTTGAAGTGGTTCATCCGCAGGCCGCGGACGGCGGCCTCGCTGCCGGGGCGGGCGATGACGTTGTCGTCGCCGACGAGCGTCCCGTCCGGCCCGATCAGCGTCATGTCGTGGAACATCAGCCCCGCCTTGTCCTCCAGGGTCAGCCGGCCCAGCAGGTCCTCGACCCGTTGGTCGGGGCTCAGCGACGGGTCGCGGTAGGGCGGCGCGCTGGGCTGGGTCATCGGCGGACTCCTTCGTCGGACGGGTCGGGGCGGGGCGGCGCCGGCCGGGGTCATCCTCGCGGACGCGGCCGGCCACACGACCGGCGGCCCGACCTGAACACATAGGCCGGGAATGCACAGGGTGCTCCCAGGGTTGCGCTGACCATGGCCGACACCGAGACACGCCCGATCACCCGTGCCGATGTCGGCCTGCGGTCGGAGCGCGGACCGATCCTGCTGGCCGTGATGCTCAGCGTCGGCCTGGTGGCGATCGACTCGACGATCCTCGCCACGGCGGTACCGGCGATCGTCGACGACCTGGGCGGGTTCGCCCAGTTCCCCTGGCTCTTCTCGATCTACCTGCTGGCCCAGGCCGTCTGCGTGCCGATCTTCGGCAAGCTGAGCGACCTGTTCGGCCGCAAGCCGGTGATGCTGGCCGGCGTCGGGCTGTTCGTGCTCGGCTCGGTCCTCTGCGGTCTCGCGTGGAGCATGCCCGCGCTGATCGTGTTCCGCGCGGTCCAGGGCCTCGGCGCCGGAGCCGTCCAGCCGACCGCGATGACGATCATCGGCGACATCTACACCGTGGCCGAGCGCGCCAAGGTGCAGGGCTACGTGGCCAGCGTGTGGGCCATCTCCTCGGTCGTCGGACCGACGCTGGGCGGGGTGTTCGTCGACTTCCTCGACTGGCGCCTCATCTTCTTCGTCAACGTCCCGCTGGGCGCCGTCGCGGCCTGGGTGCTGTTCCGCCGCTTCTCCGAGGACGTCACCAAGGCCGAGCACCAGATCGACTACCGCGGGGCCGTGCTGCTGACCGTCGGCACCTCCCTGCTGGTGCTGGGCCTGCTCGAGGGCGGCGTCCAGTGGGACTGGCTGTCGGTGCCCGGCGTCGGCGTGCTGACCGTCGCGGTGCTGGCCCTGGTCGGCTTCGCCCTCGTGGAGCGGCGGGCCGCCGAGCCGGTGATCCCGCCGTGGGTGTTCCGCAGCCGGCTGCTCAACACCACCAACCTCGCCAGCCTCTCGATCGGCGTGGTGCTGATCGGCCTGACCTCCTACGTCCCGCTCTACGTGCAGGGCGTGCTCGGGGAGAACGCCCTGGTCGCCGGCTTCGCGCTGGCCGCGCTCACCCTCGGCTGGCCGATCGCGGCCTCCTCGGCCGGCCGCATCTACCTGCGGGTCGGCTTCCGCCTGACGGCGCTGCTCGGCTGCGCGATCATCCTGGTCGGCGTCGCGCTGCTGGTGCTGATCGGGCCGGGCAGCTCGGTCTGGCAGGTCGCCGGCACCTGCTTCGTGATCGGCCTCGGCATGGGCCTCACCGCCAGCCCCACCCTCATCGCCGGGCAGGCGGCCGCCGAGTGGTCGGTTCGCGGCGTGGTCACCGGGACCAACATGTTCGCCCGCTCCATGGGCAGCGCCGTCGGGATCGCCGTCTTCGGCGCCGTCGCCAACGCCTCGTTGGCCCGCAGCGGCGGCGGCACCGTCTCCACCACCGCCGCCGGCATCCCGGCCGGCGCGCTCGACCCAGCCCTGCACGCGGTCTTCCTCGGCACGGCCGCCGTGGCCGCGGTGCTCACCGTCGCGGTGCTGCTGATGCCGAAGACCCCGCCGCACGGCCAGGACTGACTGATCCCGGCCCGCAGTCCTAGCCCGCGTCCGGCCCGAGCCGGTGGGCGGGGCCCCCGGGCAGGTCCGGGAAGGGCTCGAGGCTCATCCCGCCGTAGCGCAGACCGCCGGCGGTCGAGCGGGTGACCGGCTCCCCCACCGAGCCGTAGCCGCTGCCCGCCTCGATCAGCAGCTCGTCCCCGTCCTCGGCCAGCTCGTCGGCGCCCTCCAACGGCGCCCAGGTGCCGGTGGACAGGCTCCGCAGCCGGCCACCGACCGCGGCGACGTCGACCACCGTCCACGGGTTGGCGTAGCGGCCCGTCCAGCGACGCGCGGACGCCGGCAGCGCACCGCCGTCGGTCGCCGCGGCGGCCAGCAGCTGGGCGATCCCCCGGGCGAGCTGGGTGGCCGGCCCGTCGACGGCGTTCGTCAGCACCGAGATGGTCAGCCCGCTGACCGGGTCCAGCAGCGTCTTGGTGATGTGGCCCGGGTAGCCACCCGAGTGGCCGACGAAGACCTGGTCGTCGACCCTCTCCCGCACCATCCCCCACCCGTAGCCGGCCCCGTCGTCGGTGCGCGGGTCGGCCGGGTTGGCCTGGCGCTGCTGCAGCCGCTTGGTGCGGTCGCTGAGCAGCCGCTCGTCGCCCAGGACGTGGGCCCCGAAGTAGAGGACGAGGTCGCTCGCCGTGGAGGTGAAGCCCGTGGCCGCCGCCATCGCGCCGGTGTCGACGTGCTCGAGCGCCCGCCGGCGGGGGCCGGTGTGCAGGCCGGTGTGGCCGACGGCGTAGTCTCCGGCCCGGTCGCGCCAGTAGTCGGCCACCGTGTCGGCGAGGCCGAGCGGGGCGGTGACGCCGTCCCGGGCCGCGTCACCGAAGCTGGTCCCGGTCACCGCCTCGACGAGCAGCCCGAGCAGGGAGTAGCCGAGGTTGCTGTAGGCGTAGAGCGCGCCCGGCGCGGTCTTCAGGCCGCCCTCGCGCGTCATCGCCAGCAGCGTGTCCGTGTCGGGGAAGGGCCGCTGGAACATCCAGTAGTCGGCGTCCCGGCCGTCGCGGAGCAGGCCGGAGGTGTGCTCCAGCAGCTCGCGGACGGCGAGGTCGGCCAGCGGCCCGTCGGCCAGCGCCGGCAGGTGCGTCCCGACCGGGTCGTCCAGGCCCAGCCGGCCCTGCTCGACCAGCTGCAGCACCAGCGTCGCGGTGAACGTCTTGGAGTGCGAGGCGATCCGGAACAGGTGGCCGGTGGTCATCGGCACCGCGCGCTCGAGGTCGGCGTAGCCGTAGGCCCGGGAGAAGAAGGGGACCCCGGCGACGCCGAGCGCCACCTGGGCCCCCGGGGTCCTCGCGTGCCAGAGCCGGTAGTCGACCCAGCGGTCGACGGTCTCCAGGGTGGCGGCGTCGGGCACGGGCGCGGGGCCGGGTGTGGTCATGGCGACCATCATCACCACCGGCCCGGACCGGGGTGCGGCCAGGGCGACGCCGGATGGTCCGGACCGGCCTGCGACGCACCCTGGTCCGCGTGCGCACCCTGCTGAACATCATCTGGTTCGTCGTCAGCGGCTTCTGGCTCTGGCTGGCCTACGTGCTGGCCGGGGTGATCTGCTGCCTGCTGGTCGTGACCATCCCCTGGGGCATCGCCTCGTTCCGGCTGGCCGGCTACGCCGTCTGGCCGTTCGGCCGTGAGGTGGTCCCGCGGCCGGGCGCCGGCGTCGGCGCCGCCCTGGGCAACGTCGTCTGGGTGGTGGTGGCCGGCTGGTGGCTCGCGCTCACCCACCTCACCACGGGTCTCGCGCTCTGCCTGACGGTCATCGGCATCCCGCTGGGCGTCGCCAACGTCAAGCTGGTCGGGATGGCCCTGCTGCCGCTCGGCCAGCAGGTGGTCCCCCGCCGGTCCTGACGTCAGTCCGCGCTGAGCTGGCTGTACTCGTCCGGCGCCAGCTCGGCCACCAGCGGGACGACGTCGGCGATGGAGTCCAGCACCCGCGTCGGCCGGTAGGGGAACCGGGTGATCTCCTCGCGCCGGGTCGAGCCGGTGAGCACCAGGACCGTCCGGAGCCCCGCCTCGATGCCGGCCACCATGTCGGTGTCCATCCGGTCGCCGATCATCACCGTCGTCTCCGAGTGCGCCTCGATCGCGTTGAGCGCCGAGCGCATCATCAGCGGGTTCGGCTTGCCCACGAAGTAGGGCTTGATGCCGGTCGCCTGGGTGATCAGCGCCGCCACCGAGCCGGTGGCGGGCAGCGGACCCTCCGGCGACGGGCCGGTGGCGTCGGGGTTGGTGGCGATGAAGCGGGCGCCGCGGTGGATCAGCCGGATCGCCCGGGTGATGGCCTCGAAGGAGTAGGTCCGGGTCTCCCCGAGCACCACGTAGTCCGGGTCACGGTCGGTCAGCACGAAGCCGACGTCGTGCAGGGCCGAGGTCATCCCGGCCTCCCCGATGACGTAGGCCGAGCCGCCCGCGTCCTGGTCGGCCAGGAACTGCGCGGTGGCCAGCGCCGAGGTCCAGATCGACGCCTCCGGCACGTCGATGCCGCTGCCCAGCAGCCGGGCGCGGAGATCGCGGGCGGTGAAGATCGAGTTGTTGGTCAGCACCAGGTAGGGCCGCTGGTGCTCCTGCAGGGCGGCGATGAAGTCTGCCGCCCCGGGCAGCGCCTGCTCCTCGTGCACGAGCACGCCGTCCATGTCGGTCAGCCAGCAGGCGACGGGTCTGGTGTCCACCCGGCCAGGCTGTCAGCCGCGGCCGCGCGCCGTCCACCGGGCCCTTGACGACCCCACCTAGCCTGGAGGCGATGAAGCTCCTCCGGACCGCCGGCGCGCTGCTGCTCGCCGCCCTCACCGTCACCGCCTGCACAGCCGGTGGCGGGTCGAGCGCGGCCCCGGTCCCGACGCCCGCTCCCCGCGCGACCGCCAGCCCCGACCCCGCGCCGTCCACCCCCGCCACCCCGGAGCCGCGCCCGCTGGCCACCGGCGGGCTCGGCACGGACGGTCTGACGGTGCGCTACCAGGACCGGGACGGCTCGATCAAGACCCTGCGGGTGGAGGACTTCCCGCGCTGAACGGCTGCTGAGGACCGCCTGAGAAGGTGGGCCGACCCGCCTGCGTCGGCGCGCTCCTGACAACGGTGTCCAGCGCTGGAGGCCCACCTGATCTGCCCCGTCCGCGGACGGCATACTGCTGGGGTGGCTGAGAACCAGACGTCCGAGCAGGGCTCCGTGACCGACGAGCCGACCGTCATCATCCTGTACGGAGGGACCGGTGACCTGGCCAAGCGGCTGGTCCTCCCCGCGTTCTGGGAGCTCCACACCCGCGGCCTGCTCCCCAAGCGCTGGAAGCTGGTGGGCAACGGCCGCGGCGACGTCTCGCACCTGGACTTCCAGCAGCACATCTACGACGCGCTGAGCGAGTTCGCGACCACCCCCGAGCCCGAGGCGTGGAAGGACTTCGCGCCCAACGTGCTGTTCGCCGGCGGCGGCTTCACCCACGACAACCCGGGCAGCCTGCTGGACGTCATCCAGCAGGCCGAGGACGAGCTGGGCGAGGACCGCCGGATCATCCACTACCTGGCGATCCCGCCGTCGGCCTTCGAGAAGACGACCCGGGCGATCAAGGCCCACGGCCTCGGCCCGGACGCGAAGGCGGTGTACGAGAAGCCGTTCGGCACGTCGCTGGACAGCTTCCACGAGCTCGACGATCTGGTGCACTCGGTCTTCGACGAGGAGCAGGTCTACCGGATCGACCACTTCCTGGGGAAGGAGGCGACGCAGAACCTGCACCTGGTGCGGTTCAGCAACCGCCTCTTCAACGACACCTGGAGCCGGGAGCACCTCGCGCAGGTCCAGATCGACGTGCCGGAGACCCTGGACATCGCCGACCGCGCCGGGTTCTACGACGAGACCGGCGCCGCGCTCGACATGCTCGTGACCCACCTGTTCCAGGTCGCGGCGCAGGTGGCCATGGAGCCGCCGCTGAGCATGGCGGCGGAGGACCTGCAGGACGCGCGCGAGTCGGTGATCGCCGCCTTCCGACCGCTCGACCCGTCCGAGGTGGTGCTCGGCCAGTACCAGAGCTACCGCGCGACCGAGGGCGTGCCGGACGACTCCGACACCGACACCTTCGTCGCCGCCCGGCTGTGGATCGACACCGACCGCTGGCAGGGCGTCCCGTTCCTGCTCCGCACCGGCAAGATGATGCCCATCAGCGCCCAGCGGGTGAGCCTGATCTTCAAGCCGTCCGACGGCCCGGTGCACTCGCAGGGCTCGAACACGAACGCGCTGATCTTCGACCTCAAGGGCAACGGCGCCATCGAGATCCAGATGACGGTGAAGAAGCCGGGCCCCGAGCCGGTGCCCGCCGAGAGCTGCAGCACGCTGCACCTGGAGAACGTGTCGGAGGGTTCGATGACCGCCTACACCTCGCTGATCTACGACGTGTTCGCCGGCGACCGCTCGCTGTTCACCAGCTCGGCCGGGCTCGAGGCGACCTTCCGCGCGTTCGCGCCGCTGCAGGCCGACACCCGCCCCGCGATCCAGCCCTACGACGACGGCAGCTGGGGTCCGGCCGCCGCCGACGCCCTCACCGGCGACGTCGGCTGGCTGCTCGGCAGCTGAGCCGGGCGGCGGCCGCGGCCGGCCGCCGGCCGCCGCCTGGTTCAGCGGCGTCCGCTCAGCGGCGGGCGTCCGCCAGCACGGTGACCAGTGCGTCGTAGACCGCGGGCGGCCCGGCGACGATCGGGTTGCCCTGCAGCAGGCCGTCGCCGGCCAGGAAGTCGCTGACCCGCGCGCCGGCGGCGTGCAGCACCGCGACGGCGCCGAGGCAGTCCCAGCTGTTGATGTGCGGCTCGACGTAGCCGAGCAGCCGCCCGCAGGCGACGTCGCACAGCCCGAGGGCGCCCGAGCCGTTGCGGACGAACATGCCGCCGGCGCGCAGCAGCCGGTCCAGCACCGGGACGATCTGGTCGGGCCCGACCCGCGGCGAGTAGCCGAGGTAGGTCAGCCCGTCCGCGAGCGAGGCACCCGGGTGCGGCCGCACCGGGTCACCGTTGAGCGTGGCGGGGACGCCGTCCCCGCCGGCGAACAGCTCGTCGGCCACGGGGTTGAGCACCAGCCCCAGCACCGCGGCCCCGTCGCGGACGTAGGCCATGGAGATGCACCAGGTCGGCAGCCCGCTGACGAACGGCTGCGTGCCGTCGATCGGGTCGACCACCCAGATGCCGGTGCTGCCCGGGAAGTCCGCGTGGCCGGTCTCCTCGCCGAGGAACGCATCGGTCGGGAACCGGTCGGCCAGGCGGCCCTTGAGGTGGTTCTCCACCGCGACATCGGCCTCGGAGACGACGTCCTGCACCCCCTTGCTGTTGACGGTGAGGGTGGAGAGGCGGCCGAAGTAGCCGAGGGCCACCGTGCCGGCCTCGCGGATCAGCTCGGTCGCGAACGCCAGCCGGGTCAGGTCGTCGTCGTGCACGTCAGTCCTTCCAGAGCCACGCCGCGCCCCGGACGCCGCTGGAGTCACCGTGGGTGGCGGGCACGATCGGGGTGTAGAAGCAGGGCGAGAAGGTGGCTCCGGCCACCCGGGCCGGCAGCCCGGTGTACAGCTCGGGGATGTTCGACATGCCGCCGCCCAGCACGATGACGTCGGGGTCGAGGGTGTTCACGACGATGGACAGACCCCGCGCGAGCCGGTCGAGGTAGCGGTCCCAGACCAGCTGGGCCAGCCGGTTCCCGGACCGGACCTGCTCGAGGATCTCCTTGGCGCTCAGCCGGGGCGGGTCGATCAGGTCGACGCTGGCGTGCTGGTGGTAGTCGCGGGCGAAGGACGGCCCCGACACCCACCGCTCGACGCAGCCGTGCCGGCCGCAGTAGCAGGCCGGGCCGGGGATCTCGCTGACGTCGGGACGCGGCAGCTGGTTGTGGCCGTACTCGGCCGCGCTGTTGTTCGGCCCGTGGTGGGCCCGCCCGTCGATGGCGATGCCCGCCCCGGTCCCGGTGCCGATGATGACCCCGAGCACCACCCGGTACCCGGCCCCGGACCCGTCGACGGCTTCGGAGACGGCGAAGCAGTCGGCGTCGTTGGACGTCCGCACGGGCCGGTCGAGGACGCGCTCGAGGTCGGACTCCACCGGACGGCCGTTCAGCCAGGTGGAGCTGGCCCCCTTGGCCAGGCCGGTCCGCGGGTCCAGGCTGCCGGGCAGCCCGACGCCGACCGTCCCCGTCCGGCCGGTGGTCGACTCCACCTGGCCGACCAGGGACGCGATCAGGGCCAGGCAGCCGTCGTAGTCCGAGCGGGGGGTGGCGACGCGGACGCGGGCCAGCTCCGCGCCGGCCTCGCCGAGGGCGACGACCTCGATCTTGGTCCCGCCCCAGTCGACACCGACCAGCATCCGGTCCTCCGCTCCGGTCACCGCGGTCACGCTGCCGGACCGCCCGTTGGTCCCGGCAGGCTAGCGGCCGCCGGTCGTTCCCGGCCGTCGACCCTCACGGCAGCTGGTGCAGCGCCAGCGGCAGGACGGCCGTCGCGCCGGCCCCGGCCAGCAGGGAGCCGGCCACCGTCAGCGTCCAGCGGCTGCGGATCCGGTCGTCGACCAGCAGCACCGGCCCGTCGAAGGAGACGTCGGGGTGCAGCGTCGTCGTCCGCAGCAGGTCCTGGGCCCGGGTGGAGCTGGACGCGTCGACCGCCGGGGCGGGGCCGCTGACGGCGAGGGCGTCGACCAGCGGCAGCCGGCCGATCCGGGCGAGGTGCTCGGCCACCGAGCCGATCAGCGTCGGGTAGCTCCGCGACGGCATGGGCACCACCGCGACCGGGCGCTGCCACGTCTTCGACCAGCGCTTCAGCACCTCGACCATGGCCGCCAGCACCTCGGGCGAGGCCGGGGCGTCCCGCTGCCACATCCGGCCGAGCTCCTCGGCCCAGGCCGGGTCGTCGGCGAAGGCCAGCGCCCGTCCGGGGGCCAGGAAGCCGATCTTGCCCTTGCGGTCGGGAAGCCCGGAGGCCCAGATCTTGCGGGGCTCGACGATGACGTCCTGGCCGCGGAAGAAGCGGGCGGCCGCGGCCACGATCTCCGGGTCGGGCTCCGCGCCCGGTGCGGGCAGCCGTCCGGTGCAGACCGAGCAGCGTCCGCAGGGGCGGGGGTCCGGGTCGTCCAGCGCCTGCTGCAGGAAGCGCATCAGGCACCCCTCCCCGTGCGCGTAGGAGCGCATCAGGTCAGCCTCGGCCGCCCGCACCTTGCGCAGCGCCGCCCACTTGGCCTCGTCGAAGTACCAGGCCTGACCGGTGGCCACCCAGCCGCCGGCGCGGCGCTCGACCGCCTCGTCGACGGCGAGGATCTTGAGCGTGCTCTCCAGCTTGCCGCGTCGCAGGCCGGTGGCCGCCTCCAGTGCGGGGACGGTCTGCGGCTCCTCACCCAGGGCGTCGAGGATCCGCTCGACCTGGTGCTCGTCGGGGATCCCGGCGGTGGCGAAGTACTCCCAGATCCGCTCGTCCGCCTCGGCCGGGACCAGCACGGCCAGCGCGTCGTCCAGGGCCCGGCCGGCCCGGCCGACCTGCTGGTAGTAGGCGACCGGTGAGCCCGGCGAGCCGAGGTGCACGCAGAAGGCGAGGTCGGGCTTGTCGTAGCCCATCCCCAGCGCCGAGGTGGCCACGAGGGCCTTGACCTGGTTGGCCCGCAGCCGGTCCTCCAGCTCCTCCCGGTTGGGCGTCTGCCCGGAGTAGGCGGCGACGTCGAGGCCCTGCTCCCGCAGGAAGCCGGTGACCCGTTCGGTCTCGGCGACGGTGAGCACGTACACGATGCCCGAGCCGGGCAGCGAGCGCAGCGCCTCGGCGACCCAGGCGTAGCGCTGCAGCACCGTCAGCTGCGGCACGACGGCCAGCGTCAACGAGGCCCGGGCCAGTGACCCGCGCAGCGTGACGGTCTGCTCCCCCAGCTGGGCCGCCACGTCGGCGGTGACCCGCTCGTTGGCCGTGGCGGTGGTGGCGAGCACCGGCGTGCCGGGCGCGAGCGCCAGCAGCGTCCGGGTGAGCCGCTGGTAGTCGGGCCGGAAGTCGAAGCCCCAGTCGGAGACGCAGTGCGCCTCGTCGATCACGAGCATCCCGCAGGAGCCGAGCAGCTCGGGCAGCTGCGCCGCGAACACCGGGTTGGAGAGCCGCTCGGGGCTGATCAGCAGGACGTCGGTCTCGCCGGCGCGCAGCTCGCTCATCACCCGCGCCCAGTCGTCGATGTTGGTGGAGTTGACGGTGGCGGCCCGCAGCCCGGCCCGCTCGGCGGCGCTGATCTGGTCCCGCATCAGGGCCAGCAGCGGGGACACCACCAGCGTCGGCCCGGCGCCGCGCTCCCGGAGCGCCGCCGTCGCCGCCCAGTAGACCGCCGACTTGCCCCAGCCGGTGGCCTGGACCACCAGGACCTTCTGGTTGCGCTCCACCAGCTCCTCGACCGCCCGGACCTGGTCCTCACGGGGACGGGCGTCCGGGCCGGCCATCGTGGTGATCACCCGACCGAGGACGTCGGCGGCGGGGGTGCGCTGGGTGGCTGCTGGCATACCTGCAGTCTGCCCGCCCGCGCCGCCATCGCTCGCCCCGCCTCCGGGCCTGTGGACGAGTCCGAGCACCCGGCTGGGGACGACGGTCGGCCACAGCCCCACCCAGGACCGGTCCGCCCGACGTGCGTCGACCCGGGGTCGGCGACGCTCTGACCGGCAGCGAGGCGAGGACCGAGGGCTGCCTCAGGCGGCGGGAGCCGGCGACCGGCCCAGGTAGGCGGCCAGCCGCGCCGTCGGACCGGCGTCGGCCGAGGGCGCCACGGCGGGCCCGAAGGGGACGGGCCCGCCGCGCGGCAGGGGGTCCAGGACGGCGCGGATCGAGCGCTCCGCCAGCGCGGCGAGGTCGGCGTCGGCCTCGGCGGGCCGCCCGGTCGCCACGGCCAGGTCCCAGCCGTGGGTCAGCTGCTCGCTGACGTAGACCCCGACCACCTGCGCGCCGGGCAGCGGCCCGAACGGGGCGACGACGACCCGGCTCAGGGCGGCGTCGTCGGCCCAGGCGGCCTGCGAGCGCGCGGCCCGCTCGCGGTAGCCGGCGGCCAGGTCGTCGGGCAGCGCCTCGGCGAAGGCGGGCACCGACGCGGCCGGCTGCCCGTGGCCCAGGGCCTCGACGCGGTCCGCGACGCCGTACAGGTGCCGGACCAGCGCGGCGACGTCGAACTCGGTGCACGGGGTGGGCAGCGCGAGCTGCTCGGGCGTGACGGTGGCCAGCAGCCCGACGATCCACGCCTGGGTGCGGGCGAGCGCGGGCCGCGGGTCGTCCGCGGTGCGGGGGGCGTCGATCTGGGTGGCGGTCATGGCTCTCCTCGGCTCGATGGCCCCGGTCGGGACCGTCTGCGACCATCCTCGAACGCCATACCTGACACCTCCTGTCATGGTTGTCTGCGATGCTCGGACCGTGCGCGCGGACCGTCTGCTCCAGGTCGTCGGCCTGCTGCGGCAGCACGGCCGGCTCAGCGCGACGGAGCTGGCGCGACGGCTGGAGGTCACGCCGCGGACGGTGCTGCGCGACATGGAGGCGCTGTCGACCGCCGGGGTGCCGGTCGTCGCCGAGCGCGGCCGCGGCGGCGGCTTCTCGCTGCTGCCCGGCTACCGGCCCGCCGTCGAGGAGCTGACCGCCAGCGAGGTGCAGGCCCTGCTGCTGACCGGTCGGGTGCCGGCGGACTCCCTCGGGCTGGCCGGGCCGCTCGCCTCCGCGCTGCGCAAGGTGGCCGGCTCCGCGCCGCCCGAGCACGGACGGTCGGCCGCCCGGATCAGCGACCGGGTGCTCGTCGACCTCACCGGCTGGTGGGGAGCCGCCGAGGAGCTCGAGCACTTCGACGCCGTGCAGCAGGCGGTGCTGGCCGACCGCCGCCTCCGGCTGACCTACCGGCCGCGTGACCCGACCCGCACCGGCGTCCGGACCGTCGACCCCTACGGGCTGCTGCAGGCGGCCGGCACCTGGTACCTGATCGCGGGCCACGGGGGCCGCCCCCGGTCCTACCGCCTCTCCCGGGTGCTCGCCGCCACGGTGCTGGACGAGCCGAGCAGCCGGCCCGCCGACCTCGACCTCCGGGCGCTGTGGGGCGACCTGCGGTCGCAGTTCGCCGGCCCGCCCGGCCACACCATCCGGCTGTCCTGCGACCCGGCGCGCTACGAGCTCGCGCTGACCCTGCTGGCCAGCCAGGGCGCGGGACGGCCGCGGGTGCTCGACGACGGGCCGCCCGTGGTGTTCGAGGTCGAGGTGCACGTGCTGCGCCCGACGGTCGGGGTGCTCGCCGGCCTCGGGTCGGCGGTTCGCGCCCTGGCCCCGCCCGAGCTGCTCACGATGATGGTGGCGGTCGCCGAGGAGCTGCTGGCTGCCTACCCCGACGTCCGGTCGCCGGCCGCCGACCCGTCCTGACCGGCGACGCGCTCGAGCTCGCGACGGAGCACCGCGCGCTGGGTCGCCGCGTCCATCAGCTGCGGGTGCAGCAGGCCCTGCACGGCCAGCCCGTCGAGCAGCACCTGCAGCATGAGGGCCTGCGCCTCCAGGGCGGGGTCGGCGAGCGGCTCCGCCCCGCGGGTCCGGGTGCTGAGGAGCAGCTCCGGCTCCGGCTCGGGCCCGCCGGCCAGCCAGAGCACCAGCGAGCGGATCAGCCGGCGGCTCTCCCGGAACGCCCAGCTGCGGAAGTCCTGGTGCCCGGGCGCCAGGCGGGTCAGGTCGATCAGCCCGAAGTAGACCGCGACCTCGGCCTCCCGCTCCGCGTCCAGCGGCAGCAGCTGCTCCAGCAGACCCTGCACCACGGCGATCGGGGCCCGGTCACGGTCGGCCAGCTCAGCAGCCATCCGCTCGCCGATCCGTTCCACGGTGTGCTCCGCCGCGAAGAGCAGCAGGCTCGCCTGGTCGGGGAAGTAGTGCCGCAGCGCGCCCGTCGACAGGCCGGCCTCGGCGGCGACGGTCCGGACCGACACCGCCCCGACACCCTCCCGGGTCATCACGCGCCACGTCGCCCGCGCGAGGTCACGCCGGCGCTCCTCGTGGTCGACCAGCTTGGGCATGCGGCTTTTGTAGCACAGCCGTACTGCTAGGTTTATGACACAGTCGTGCTAAATCAGGAGCAGCTCATGTCCGTCGCCGTCCTCGCCGCCCTCCTCGGGCTGGCGCTGGTGGACTCGACCAGCTTCGGCACCCTCGTGCTGCCGCTGATGATGCTGCTGAGCCCGCGGGTCAGGACCCGGAACGTGGTCGTGCACCTGGGCGTGCTCGCCGTCTTCTACCTCGGGGTCGGGGTGCTGCTGATGCTGGGCGCCGAGGCCGCGGTCGCCGTCGTCGGACCCCTGCTGGAGTCCCGGGTCGCCCGCGCGGCGCAGCTCGCGCTGGGAGTCGCGCTCGTGGTGCTGTCCTTCGTCCTCGACCCGAGGATGGCGGCGAAGCGCCGCGCCCGCCGCGGCCTGCCGCCGAGGCGGCCGTCGGCCTGGCGCCGGCGGGCCCTCGGGGCGGACGCGACCCTGCCCGTCGTCGTCGGGGTGGCACTGCTGGCCGGAGCGGTCGAGGTCGCGTCGATGCTCCCCTACCTGGGCGCGGTCGGGCTGATCGTCACCGCCGGCGTCGGCCGGGCGACGCAGCTCGCCGTGCTGGCCGGCTACGTGGCGGTGATGGTGGCACCCGCCCTGGTGCTGCTCGCCGTGCGGCGGGCGGGCGGGCGGCGCCTCGAGCCGCGGCTGGCGCGGCTCGAGGCCTGGTTGACGACGAGGACCGCCGGCGCGAGCGCGTGGGTGGTCGGGGTCATCGGCGTCCTGGTCGGGCTCGACGCCGTCGGCGCGCTGCTGCCGGACGCCTGAGGCGGTCAGCCGCCGGCGACGGCCGGGATGATCGAGACCTTCGCGCCCTCGGGAACCGGGGCCTCGAGCCCGCCGGAGAAGCGGACGTCCTCGTCGCCGACGTAGACGTTCACGAAGCGCCGCAGCTGGCCGGCGTCGTCGAGGATCCGGGCCCGGATGCCCTGGTGGTGGGCCTCGAGCGAGTCGAGCAGCTCGGCCAGGGTGCCGCCGTCGGCGGACACCTCACCGGCCCCGGCCGTGTAGGTGCGCAGGATCGTCGGGATGCGGACGGTGGCGCTCATCGGTCGAGCCCCTTCCAGAAGTCGGTGAAGGCGTCGTAACGGGGCGGGATGGTGGTCTTGGGCCCGACGCGGCCGCTGACGGCGTCGAGGGTCTTGAGGCCGTCCCCGGAGTTGATCACCACGGTCTCGGCGTCGGGGTCGAGGACTCCGTCGGCGATCAGCTTCGCGGTGACGCCCACGGTGACGCCGCCGGCGGTCTCGGCGAAGACGCCCTCGGTGCGGGCGAGCCGCTGGATGTTCTGCACGACGGTCTCGTCGTCGACGTCGGCGATCAGGCCGCCGGTGCGGCGGACGACGTCCAGCACGTACGGCCCGTCGGCCGGGTTGCCGATGGCCAGCGACTTGGCGATGGTGTCCGGCTTGACCGGGGGCACGAAGTCGAGGTCGGCGCGGTAGGCCTGGGAGATCGGCGAGCAGCCGGTGGCCTGGGCGCCGTAGATCTTCCACGGCTTGTCCTCGACCAGGCCGAGCGTGACCAGCTCGGCGAAGCCCTTGTCGATCTTGGTCAGCTGCGAGCCGGAGGCGACCGGGATGACGACCTGGTCGGGGATGCGCCAGCCCAGCTGCTCGGCGATCTCGTAGGCCAGCGTCTTCGAGCCCTCGGAGTAGTACGGGCGGACGTTCACGTTGACGAACGCCCAGCCCTCCTCCTCGGCGGCGATCTCGCTGGCCAGCTTGTTGACGTCGTCGTAGCTGCCCTGCACCGCGATCAGCGTGGTGTCGTAGACGGCGGAGGCGATGATCTTCTGGTGCTCGAGGTTCTCCGGCACGAAGACGACCGACTTGATGCCGGCCCGCGCGGCGGCGGCCGCCACGGCGTTGGCCAGGTTGCCCGTCGAGGGGCACGCCAGCACGTGCAGGCCCAGCTCGCGGGCCGCGGACAGCGCGACGGCGACGACGCGGTCCTTGAAGGAGTGGGTCGGGTTGCCCGAGTCGTCCTTGACCCACAGCTTGCGCAGGCCCAGGTCCGCGGCGAGGTTCGCGGCGTCGAGCAGCCGGGTGTAGCCCGGGTCGGTCGAGCGGAAGGTGGCGATGTCGGCGGGCACCGGCAGCAGCGGGGCGTAGCGCCAGATGCTCTTGGGACCGGCCTCGAGCTGCGCGCGGGTGATGGTCGGGAAGTCGTAGCCCACCTCGAGCGGGCCGAAGCACTCCAGACAGGCGTAGAACGGGCCGAGCGAGCTCTTCTCGCCACAGGCGCGGCAGACGAGGTGGGTGGCGTTGCCGAAGGCTCCGGGCCGGACACCGGCGGGAGCGGGCACCCCGGCCGAGGTGGCCGAGGGGGTTGCGAGCGCAGTCATTCCTGTTCCTTCTTCATCTGTCGTGGCCGACGTTCGACCACGGCGGAGTTGGCACCGTTCCTGGTTTGGCCAGGCGGTTGCCGGGGAGTCAAAGGGCCGTTCCCTCATCCCCTCTGGATGAACGTGGTTCACCCTACGTGCGGGTCTCCGACGCGGGCACATCGCGGTCCCAACAGGTGGGAACGGCGTCCGCCATCCGGGACAGTGAGCGCGCGCTACGGTTCCGTCATGGGTCTTCGACATCCGGCCGAGCTGAGCGGACCCGACCGCGTGCGGCGGCTGGGGAACCGGGTGAACCTCAGCACGGTGCTCGGGCTGGCCGTGGCCCGGCTCGGCCGCGCGGAGGTGCGTCCAGGGCCGCGCGGGCTGCTGCTGGCGGACGGGTACCGGCTGCCGTTCCCGGTGGCGGGGGCGTTCACGGTGGGGGACGTGCTCGTCACCGCCGGCCGGTGGGACGCGCACCGGCCGGCGCTGCTGGAGCACGAGGAGCGGCACAGCTGGCAGTGGTTCTGGTGCGCGGGGCTGCCGTTCCTGCCCGCCTACGGCGTCTGCCTGGTCTGGTCGGTGCTGCGGACCGGCGACCGGGCGGCCGCCAACGTCTTCGAGCGGCGGGCCGGGCTGGCGCTGGGCGGGTACCGCGAGGTGCCGGTGCGGCCGCTGGTGCCCGCCGCGCGGGCGGCGCTCAGCCGACGGCGCCCGCGGCCGAGGACCTAGGAGTCGATGGTCAGGTCGATGCCGAGCCGCTTCGCGGACCGGTTGCGCTGCCGGGTGGACCGCAGCCGGCGGAGCCGCTTGACCAGCAGCGGGTCCTGGACCAGCGCCTCCGGCTTGTCGATCAGCGCGTTCAGCACCTGGTAGTACCGGGTGGCCGACATCTGGAACTTGTCCCGGATCGCCTGCTCCTTGGCGCCGGCGAACTTCCACCACTGGCGCTCGAAGGCGAGGATCTCGGCGTCCCGCTCGCTGAGCTCACCGAAGGGCTCACGGCTCTCGAGCGACGGGTTCGAGGCGCTGACCATGCCGCCATCGTAGGGGCAAACCACACGGGTGTCATTCACCCCGGCGAGGCGGGCGACCACAGACCGGCGTCGTCCCGGTCACCCGGATGCGCCACGATGGCGGGGTGACTGAACCCGACGCCCCCACGACCGGCTGGGGCATCCTCAGCACCGGCCACATCGCCTCCGTGCTCGCGAAGGACCTGGCCCTGCTGCCGGACGAGGCGACGCTGGTCGCGGTGGGCTCGCGGTCGGCCGACAAGGCCGCCGCGTTCGCCGCGGAGTACGGCGTCCGCCGCAGCCACGGCTCGTACGAGGAGCTCGCCGCCGACCCGGACGTCGACGTCGTGTACGTCGCCAGCCCGCACAACGACCACTTCCCCTCCGCGAAGCTCTGCCTGGAGGGCGGCCAGGCGGTCCTGGTGGAGAAGCCGCTGACCGTGGCTCCCGCGCAGGCCGAGGAGCTGCTGGCGCTGGCCCAGGAGCGCGGCCTGTTCGTCATGGAGGCGATGTGGACGCGCACCCACCCGCTGATCCGGCACGCGGCCGAGCTCGTCGCGTCCGGGGAGCTCGGGGACGTGCGGCACGTCGACGCCCAGTTCGGCTTCGCCTTCGACGGCCCGGACAGCCACCGCCTGCTCGACCCCGCCCAGGCCGGCGGGGCGATCCTCGACGCCGGCGTCTACCCGGTGCACGCGGTCAACCTGTTCCTGGGCGAGCCCGAGGACGTGCTGGGCTACGGCACCGCCGCCTCGACCGGCGTCGACGACCACGCGGCGGCCCTGCTGACCTACCCGGCGACCTCGGACCGCCCGGCGGCGACGGCCTCGGTCCTCTGCACCCTGCGTGCCGGCCTGCCGAACCGGCTGGCCGTGTACTGCACGAAGGGCCGGGTGATGTTCGACGACTTCTACCTCCGGCCGGCCGAGCTGACGGTGTGGCGCGACGGCACCGACGCCCCGGAGGAGCTGCTGGCGTCCTGGCCCGGCGGCGGCTACACCTTCGAGGCGCAGGAGGTCATGCGCTGCCTGCGGGCCGGCGAGGTCGAGTCACCGCTGGTGCCCTGGGCCGACACGCTGGCGGTGTCGCGGACGCTGAGCCGGTGGCAGGACGCCGTCGGCGCGCCCGCGCGGACCGGGGCCTGAGGTGCCGGAGCTCCTGACCGGGGTCCGGCAGCCCTACGCCTGGGGCTCGCCGACCTTCATCCCCGCGCTGCTCGGCGAGGAGCCGACCGACGAGCCGCAGGCCGAGCTGTGGCTCGGCGCGCACACCTCGGCGCCGTCGACGCTGGGCGACCGGCCGCTGACCGAGGTGATCGCCGAGGACCCGGCCGGCATCGTGGGCGCGGAGGCCGTCCGCGACTTCGGCGAGGGGCTGCCGTTCCTGCTCAAGGTGCTGGCCGCGGACGCGCCGCTCTCCCTGCAGGCCCACCCCACCCGCGAGCAGGCCGAGGAGGGGTACGCCCGCGAGGAGGCGGCCGGGATCGCGGCCGACGCCGGTGACCGGCTGTACAAGGACACCTGGCCGAAGCCCGAGATGCTCTGCGCGCTGCAGGACAGCGAGGCGCTCTGCGGTTTCCGCGACCCCGAGGCCACCCACGCGCTGTTCGCGGCGCTGGGCGTGCCGGAGGCGCTCGCGCTGGTCGCCCCGCTGGCGGACACCTCGACGGCGCCCGACGCGCGGCTGGCCGACGTCTTCGCCCGGCTGCTCCGGCTGGGTGAGTCCGAGCTCGCGGTGGTGGGGTTGGTGGGCGCCGCGGCGGCCGACGTGACCGACGACGGCGACCTGGGGCTGTTCGCCCGGACCGCCCGCGAGCTGGCCGGCCCCTACCCCGACGACCCGGGCGTGCTCGCCGCGCTGCTGATGAACCGGGTCGCGCTGACGCCGCACCAGGCGGTGTTCCTGCCGGCCGGGAACCTGCACGCCTACCTGCACGGCGGCGGCGTGGAGGTCATGGCCAACTCGGACAACGTGATGCGCGGCGGGCTGACGCCCAAGCACGTCGACGTCGACGAGCTGCTGGCCATCCTCGACTTCACCCCCGGCTTCTCCGGCTACGTCGAGCCCGTCGAGGAGACACCCGGCTGCTGGCGCTACCCCACCCCGGCGCCCGAGTTCGCGCTGTGGCGGCTGGAGCCGCGGGAGACCGTCGTCGAGGTCCCGCACACCGGCGTCGCCCGGGTGCTGCTGGTGACCGACGGCTCCGCCGTGGTCGAGGGCGGGGCGGACGACCTGCGGCTGGCCCGTGGCCGCTCCGCCTTCGCCCGCGCCGGCGAGGAGCTCGTGGTCAGCGGGTCCGGGACCGTCTTCGTCGCCGGGCCCGGCGTCGGCGGCTAGGCCGCCGGTGCACCTGGGACCCGGCGCCGCCGCGGACGGTGGCGCGACGGCCGTGGCCGGTCGGCACGGCAGCGCCGAGCGCCCGCGGCGGGCGGTGGCCGTCACCGTCGCCACCGCCGCCGGGCTGGCGGGGGTGGTGCTGCTGGTCACCGTGGTCGCGCTGGTGCTGCGGGCCGCGCGGACCGACCCGATGACCCCCTACGTCGCCCCGCAGTACTGGCTCGGCTACGACGACGGCTTCGTCCGGCGCGGTCTGCCCGGAGCCGTGCTGCGCGCCCTGTCGGGCGGCCGGCCGCCGACGCTGGCCCTGGCCAACGCCGCTGCGGTCGGGCTGACGGTGGCGGCCGTGGTCGCACTCCTGGTCCTCGCGGCCGCACTGGCCCGCCGCGCACGCGACCGCTGGACGGGGCTGGCCCTGGCGGCCGCCGTGGTGGCGACGCCGCTCGGCCTGTCGCACACCGCCCGCGACCTCGGCCGGCCGGACGCGCTGGGCGTGCTGGTCGCCGTCGTCGTGGTCACGGTCCCCTGGTCCCGGTTGCCGCCCGTCCTCGCGGTGGTCCTCGTCGCCCTGGCGACCTCGGTGGCGATCGGCGCCGTCGAGCTGCTGGCCGTCCTCGTGCTGCCGCTGGCCTGGTGCGCGCTCCGGTCGGCCTTCCCCGCCGGTCGCGCCCGGACGCTCGCGCCGACCCTGGCGGTGCTGCCCGGGCTGGTGCTGGCCGTCGTCAGCGCGGTGCTGCCCGCTCCCCCGGCGGCGCTGGCGCGGGCCCACGCCGACGCGGCGGCGGCGGGTGTGCCGGCGCCGGTCCCGCTGCCGGGCGGACCGCCCGACCACGACGCGGTGTCCCGGCTGGGCTACGGGCTGTTCGACAACATCAGCAGCTACTACACGACGACCAGCGTCCTCAGCGTGGTGATCACGACGGCGGTCTGGGCCGGCGTGCACCTGCTGCTGCTGGCGGTGGCCTGGCGACTGCTCGGCCGCGCGTGGCGGGACCGGACGTTCTGGCTGCTGGTGGGCGGATCGGTGGCGGTGGCCCTGGCGCTCTCCGTGGCCGGGATCGACTTCCGCCGCTGGTGGGCGCTGGCCACCGTCGGGGCGCTGGGCGTGCTGGCGCTGGTCGCGCGACGTCCTCGTGCTCCGGTGGCGCCGATCGGGACCGGGACGGCCGTCGGCGTCCTCGTGCTCGCGGTGAGCGGGCTGCTGCTGCGCACCATGCCGGTGCTGCCCCTGCAGACCGAGCACCTCGAGCGGCTGCTCCTCGGTCTCGGCTGAGGGCGTCCGCCGTCAGCCGGCGGCGACCCCGCTGCTGACGGCCGCGGGTCGGGCGTCCTCCAGCACGTGCGCGGGGACCAGCTCGCGGTCGACGGCGCGGCCGGCCCAGCCGGCGATGGCGACGGAACCGCCGCCCAGCGCCAGCCCCGCGACGTCGTCGATCAGGTAGTGCCAGCCGAAGTAGATGGTGGCGACCATGGTCATGGCCAGGAACGCCCACAGCGCCCAGCGGAGCGCGCGTGGCAGTCCGATCTTGTGGGCGACCAGCGCGGCGGTGAAGACGACGGACGTGTGCAGCGAGGCGAACCCCGCGACGCCGGCGATGCCGTCGGCGGTGAGCGGGTTGATCAGCACCTCGAGCCGGGTCTCGGCCAGTCCCTGCTGCAGCGCGCTGACCCCGGTCGCCGGCAGGTCGGCGTACCGGCCGGGGCGCACGAAGGCCGGCCCGAGCGACGGGATGAGGTAGTAGCTGACCGTGCCGAGGATCCAGTTGAGGCAGAGCGCGGTGACGTACCAGGACGCCGACCGCACGTCGCGCAGCCAGATCAGCGCCGCGACCACCGAGAACGGCACGAAGCCGAGGAAGACCAGGTAGACGGCGGAGAGCACGTAGGCGGTGACGCCCGTGCCCAGCAGCGTGTGCAGCACGTGCGACGGGTCGTACCCGAAGGCCATGATGTGGTCGAGCTGGAGCAGCGCGCCGTCCTGGATGTCGGGGCGCGCGAACGGCAGGGCGCCCTTGAGGTTCCGGTAGGAGACGTAGCTGAGGTAGAACGTGCCGAGCCCGACGACGACCAGCGCGGCCCGGCCGGGGCCGTAGCGCTCGCGGAGCACCTGGACGACGTGGCGCCGCTGGTGGATCGCCCGCGGGATGACGTCGAGGGCCACGAACAGCACGACGATGACCGGCAGCCGCACCCACGCCGGGCCGAGGAAGCCGTCCGGGTCCCGCAGCGGCAGGCCGAACTCACCGGCGACCAGAACCGCCACCACACCCGCGCACACGGCGAGGAGCACGGCCAGGGCGTAGGCCCGCAGCGCGGATCGGAGGTGAGGCATCGGTTCAGGGTAGCCACCGTTACCGCATCGTTGTCACCACCTGATCATCTCCGCGTCGTCGGCGTGTCGCCTCGACGTCGGCGATGGTTCGCTCGGGTCGCGGGTCAGTAGTCTGTCCCGAGCACGTTGCTGGCGTGGCGCAATTGGTAGCGCACCTGTCTTGTAAACAGGCGGTTGTCGGTTCGAGTCCGACCGTCAGCTCCACTTTCTCCCCTTGTCAGAGGCATGTTGCGTCGGGCTCTGACCTTAACGAATGGCCACCTGACAGCAGTGGTGACAGCAACGGTCACTCCTGGCTCCCAAGAACGCGATCGATCGCGTCAGCCGCCTCACGCAGCGCGGACGGCATCACGTGCGAGTACAGGTTCATCGTGATACCGAGCTGCGAGTGCCCAAGGACCTCCATCACCACCCGCGCCGGCACCCCCTGCGCCAGCAGCAACGACGCACAGGTGTGCCGCATGTCGTGCAACCGGATCCGCCGCACGCCAGCCTCGATGATCAACGCGTCCAGCACCCGAGCTAGGTTCCGCGGCTCGATCACCGTCCCGACCGTCGTCGTGAACACCAACCCGGTCTCCTGCCAGTACGGCTTCAGCGCCGCCCGCTCCTCCTCCTGACGCTTCCGGTGCTCCTCCAACACCCCGACCGTCACCGCCGGCAACGGAATGTCCCGCCGCGACCGCGCCGACTTCGGCGGCCCGAACACCATCCCGCTCCCGTACACCCGCTGCGCGGTGTGCCGCACATGCAGCACCCGCTGGTCCACTTCGACGTCAGACCACCGCAGGCCCAGCAGTTCGCCCCGCCGCATCCCCAGACCCACACCGACCGCGAACAACGCGTACAGCCGATCCCCGCGAACCGATCGGAGAAACGCCCCCGCCTCCTCCGGCGACCACGGCCGCACCTCCTCCTGCTCCGCCCTCGGAGGCCGCACCAGCGCAGCGACGTTCCGCTCGATCACCTCGTCCCGCATCGCCTCTGCCAGCATGTTCCGCAGTGTCGCGTGGATGATCTGCACCGACCGCACCGACAGCCCGGACTCCAGCTTGGCCGCCAACAACGCCCGGACGTGCGCCGGCGTCAGGCGACGCAACGGATACCGGCCCAGGCCCGGCACGATGTGCAGCCGCAGCGTTGACCGGTACGACGACACCGACGACGGCCGCAGCCGCGGCGCCACCACATGGCTCATCCAGTGCGAGGCGTACGACTCCACCGTCCACGCGTCCACCGCCAGCGGCACCCCCGCCGATGTCTTGGCCACCAGCTCTGCGAGCTTGGCCACCGCCTCCCGTTGCGTCCGGGCGTACACGGCGCGACGCACCCGACCGCCGTCGGGACGCAGCACGTAGTGGGCACCCGTCCACCGGCCATCGGCCCGCCGGTAGACCGACCCCTCACCGTTCGTCCGCCGGCTCATGCCGTCCAGGCGTCCTCGGCCAGCCGCTGCACGTATTCACGCAGCGGGGCCGCCGGGATACGGCGGGAACGGCCGATCAGGATGCTCACCACCTCGTGCCGGCGCATCAGCTCGTACAGCTGAGACCGGCTAACCCCCAGCGACTCAGCGGCCTCCTGTGGTGTCAGCAGCAACTTCTCCATCACGCACTCCCATCGTTCGGTGTCGGGGCTCGGTCTCCCCGACGGGTGAGGTTCTGGTCTCCGGTCCGGCCGTCAAGGGCCCTTCGGGTCCTGCGGATTCGCTGCGCTCACCCTTGACGGCCGGACCGGAGACCATAAGATCGGCGGCTATCGGGGAGCCCGAGCAGCTTGGTCGCTCAGCCGGGGTCGGGCGGTGGAGTGGTTGCCGAACGCTTGTCCACAGGCGCTGCTGCCTTTGCGGCTTCGTACTGGTCTCGCCACTTGTGCCGTTCGGCGATGGAGGCGAGGAGGACGCGGGCGTAGGTGCGGGCATCGGGTCGGGTGTCGGTCCACACAAAGCGGGGGCTGCCATCGGCCAGGGTGACGGCGGCGGCGAGCCGTTCTGTCTCGGGGGCGACGATGCCGGCGGCGAGGAGGGCTTCGCGGACGACGGTGGATCGGTCGGCTTTGTGCTCGGCCAGCCGTTTTCCGGACCACTGTCGGGAGACCAGGACGCGCCGGCCTCCGAGGCCGAGGTGTTCGCGATCGTGGGCCTTCGAGGGGCACCGGCCGGGGGTAAGACCGGGGCCGGCTTGGTCGGGCTGGACGCCGTAGCGCAGCCAGTTGGCGCACCGTTCGGAGCAGGGCAGGTAGCGCAGCTCGGCGTGGAGCCGGTCGACGTGCGCCTCGACGACCGGCTCCGGCTCACTGTCGGGCTCGGTGTGGGTGTCAGCGACGGCTTTGGTCAGGTACTTGGTGAGGTAGCGGACGGCCCGGTCGGCGTCCTCGGACGGAGCGATGGTGCCAGCCATGTCGACCTGACGGCCAAACCGCATCACGTGCGCCGGCTTCGCGGCCGGGTCGGCGGCCAGCCGGTCGAGAGCCTGGTCCCAGGTGGGCAGGACCTCGCCGGTGTCGGCGTCGACGTAGGACTCGCCGTCCCACACCGGAACCCGGTGCACATAGACGGGCCGGTCGAAGGACGGCCACCACAACTGCAGATAGGTGGCCGCGACCACCTGCCGGATCGTGGCTCGCGGGATCGCCCCACGAACGGCGGCGTGCAGGTGCGGGACGAGGCGACGTTGCGGTTCAACCGCGCCGAAGTACTGCACCTTGTAGCCGGCCGCTCGGCGGAGGTTCTGCCAGAACCGGTCAACCAGCCGAGCGAAGTGCAACGCGTCGAGCGCTTGACGCCGATAGTTGTAGTGCGCCGGGTCGGCTGGCACACCGGCTGAGGTGACCGCGCCGTAGGAGGGCATGGTCAACGTCAGGAACATGCTCGGCCGGTACTCACGACCGTCGGCCGTGGCGAACACCCGGCCGACGGTGCGATCCTCCTGCGGCACCCGCGGCAGGTCCGGGGCATCCTGACGCCGGCGGGTGGACCGGACCCGCCGATCCTCGTTGTCGGGCTGGTCCTCGTCGACCTGGTCTTCGTCGAGCTGCCGGGTCGGGCGGTATTCGGGTTCGTCGGTACGGTGCCAGCCCTCGGTGCACTGCTGCATCCGCAGGATCCGGGCCTTGTGGGCGCAGGGCGGGCAAACGGCTTCCCGGGTGGACCCGCACGGGAGTGCGACGACGTCCTCGGTGTCGGTCGCGCGGTCGTGGACGCGGCGAAGCAGCGGTCGGATGCAGACCTTCTGCGACAGGGCGAGCTCACGAGCCATATCGGCGGTGATGACTGGCCCGTCCAGAACCGACGTCACGCCGCACCACCAGGCACCAGCTGCAGCGCCGGCGCAGCCGGGGTGACCAACGTGGTGATGTGTTGATCGGTGACGTTGGAGAAGCGGACCCGGACGGGTTCGGCGATGCCGTCGACGGTGACGTAGCCGACGCCAGGGAGGCTGTCGGGGATCAGGTCGGCCTGCGCACCCCGGTTACGGGCACCGGGGCCGAGGACGAGGTTGACCTGTTCGGCCTCGTTCAGCCGCAGCGCGATGCGGGTGGGGAACAAATCTCTCATCGGCAGGACGTCCTTGCGCGGGTCCTGCACCGCCCCGACCACCACGACCCCGACCGCCCGGCCCTGGGAGAGCAGGAGCCCGAGGGCGGCCTCGATCCGCTTCTTCGCGGTCCGGTCGGTCACCCAGCCCGTCAGCGCGGCGAGCTCGTCAACGACCAGCACGACCAACGGCTCATTGACCGACGCAGTGTGGAGGCGGGTGACGCCGCGGAGCCGGTCCTGCCGGCGGCGCATCACCGCGACCGCGTCCTCGAGCACCTCCGCGAACGTCGACTCGTACCCGGCCGCGGTGTCGGAGTCACCGTGCGCGAACCGAGTGAACAAGCTGCGGCCGGCGGCAAGTTCCATGCCGCCCTTCGGGTCCACCGCCCACACGTTCACCAACCCCGAACGGACCAGCGGGGCCAGGTGCAGCAGCAGAGACCAGATCACCGACCCCTTCCCCGCCCCCGTTGCGCCAACCACGAGGACGTGCGAGCCCACCAGCTGCAGCCGCCACGTCCGACCGTCCTCAGCCAGCGCAAGGGGCAGGCCGGCGGTGAGCGCCTGGTCGTCGACCGGCAGCGGCTCCACCACCGAGGTCAGCGGATCAGCGGTGAGGAGCCACAACTCGACGTGATGCGGCCGTGTCAGCACTGACCGCACCCGCACCGCAGAGGCGCCAAAGGTCTGCGCCAGCCGGTCAGCGACGGCCGCGTAGTCCTCGACCGTCTGACCGGGCAGCATCCGCACTCGCACCCGATCGACCGTCAGGGTGCTCGTCACCGACAGCACGGTGGGGTTCCACAGGGTGCCGCGCCACGGGATCGCGAGGCCGGCAGTGTCCATCGCCGCCGCCCACCGGTGCCGGTAGACGAACCAGCCCCGCCACTACGACCGTGTCGGCAGCCGCATCCACGCCAGCCAGCGATCCGGCCACACCAGCCTTACCCCGACCAGCAGACCGACCCCGAGCGCGCACGTCGAAAGCATGAGCAACGGTGACGTCGACCACAGCAGCCAGCCGATCACGACCAGGAGCAGGCCGGCGAGGGCGGCCGGGGTCGCAGCGGTCACCACCAGCAGCCGCCACAGCTGGCGCACCACCCAGCCGGAAGCCACCACACCAGCACCGACTCGCACGCTGCTGCTGCGCAACTGTACGGGCTGGCAGTCCCAGCCAAGCCAACGACTCTCCGACCCACAGATCCACAAGTTCATGGAGCACGACGACCGTCTGCACTCAATCCATCTAATTCATGAGAGCTGGTCCTGCCCGCCCCTATGTCTACTGCGGCACACTCGGCTACCTCAGCCATAACGCGGACACGGAGGCGCCCGTCCACTTCCAGTGGCAGCTCATGGATTGGCCGGCCCCGGCTGAAACCCTGCAACATCTCGGCATCGAGCCTCGCCCCTAGACCGAGGATGATGGAGCCAGCCCTCCCGCGCCGCCCCATGGCGGCCTGCAACGAACAGACCCGCCCCAGCCCATCCGGCGCGGGGCCAGAAGCTCCCATGATTTCGGCGCGCATAGCCAAGCCCGCCACCCCGACCAAGAAGCACGAAACGCGGAGCTCGGCCGGGCAGGAGAGCTGCTGGCGCTTAGGCATGAAAAAGACTGCCTACAGGCCGCCGGGCGCTCAGACCTTGCCGAACGAGTCACCCACGTAGCCGTCGTTGAAGGCGACTCCGCCGAATACGACATTAGGTCGTTCACCCCTGACCGGTCACACCGATTCATAGAGGTCAAGACCACACGCGGGGCCGCCTCCACGGCCTTCTTTGTGTCCCCCAACCAAGTAGCGTTCAGCGAGGATCATTCCGCAAACTACGTGCTACTCCGGATCTTTGCCTATTCAGAGTCCACCGACAGTGCACGCTTCTATGAGTCGACTGGGCCGCTCACCCGCCACTTTGACCTCCAGGTCTCCGAATTCAGGGCGTCCATGAAGCCGATCACGTGACGGTCGCCGCCATAAGCGCCAGGTGCAAGAGCCTCCGCGTCCCTGATCCGGTCGACTTATCAGGCGGCGGTGCGCGGCGGCCGCGGGGGCCTGACCCAGGTGCTCATGGAGGCCGATGTCCCGAGGAGTCGGCTGCGGCCCGACCCTGTTGATTCCACCGCAATCTCAAGTGGTTGCTGGCATGCTCAGAAGTCCTCGTGCCGCCGCTAAATGAACGCCGCAGCTCCTCCAGGAGTAGGTCGCTTCCCTCGCACGGGGAACAGGTGCTCGTAGCCATGGAGGTAGCGGCGCACGTCGTCCAGTTCCGGGGGGGGGGGGGGGGGGGGGGGCGACCAGGTCCGTCAGGCGCCAACTTCCAGGGGGGCCCAGAGGCGTTCCAACGTCGACATGCAGCACCTCCACCAGATCCATCAACACCGGAAGCCGATGGAGGACCGCATACCACGTTCGACCTGCGACAATCACGACTCCGATCGCCCGATCAGAGTCGCCGACACCCCCTGGCTCAACCCGCGACGGCGACGCGCAACCGCAACTCGCTCGCTGATGGAGGCGCTCACCTGGCCAGAGCCTGTATACAGAACCGACAGCGGCTTCAGGCTTCAGAGGATCAGGTCGCACGCACGATAGCTAGGGCGAGGCGGCCACGCCCGCCAAGCCTCACAGTCTCGGCGCAGTGCTTTGAGACGCCCCCTAGGCGAGCAGACTGGGGCCAAGGTATAAAGGCGCAGTGAGGTGGCGTCAACTCCAACTAGTGAGGCGTCGTGGGATACGCCGGGCTGGAGCACCGCTCAACTGATAGGTGTTAGGCAAGAACAGCCTATCAGGCAGTGTAGCCGGCATCCATACCGGAGCGAGGGAAGGCGATCCATGACACGCGATGACGAGGCAGACTCCGCTTACGCCATGCGGGTTGCTGACGAGTCGTACGGCTGGTATAGGAAGGCCGCCATCCGCTCCCGGCGGGCGCATCGGATATCAGCGGTAGCGATCCAGATCGTTGCAGCGAGTATCCCCGTCTCGGTGGCAATTGCGCCAGCCAAGCCCATCATCACAGCGATCCTAGGAGCTGCAATTGTTCTCCTCTCGAGCCTTCGCGCGATCTTCAATTGGCAGGAGGACTATCTCCGATTCTCGAGTTCTCGCGAAGCAGTGGAACAAGAGCGACGCCGCTACCGTCTGGGTGTTGAACCATATGCGGATCCTAATACGCGCAGCGGTCTCCTAGCAGAGAGGGTTAGTGCGATCGAGCGAGACGAAATGAGCGGCTGGCTCAAGACAGTGACCAAGCCGAGGTCCGATGTCGGACAGGCGTCGGCCGACACGCCAGCGGGAATGGGCGATAGCAAACCATGATTACAGCACGATCCGGTGCCTTCCTCAGCTACGCCCGGACCGACGACCGCAGCTCTCATGGCTTCATTAGCGACCTTCGTGAAGAGATAAGTCAAGAGATGCGTTCTCGAACGGGCGTGCCCTTCCCGATCTTCCAGGATCGCCTGAACATTCGCTGGGGCGAGCAATGGGACGACCGCATCCTAAACGCCCTTCAAACAAGCTTGTTCTTCCTCCCCATTCTCACTCCCAGCTTTATCAGAAGCGACGCATGCCAGCGCGAGATCCTCCGCTTCCGGCAGTTCGAGAGAGAGCTTGGCCGTGAGGACCTGATACTTCCGCTGTACTTCATTGACGTGCCCGAGATCGATCGCCCCGCCCGACCTTCGGATGAAGTAGTTCCCATCCTCCAAGCCCGACAGTTTATCGACTTGAGGCAGCACCGCGGGAAGAAGGTAGAAGCGCTCCTATCCGACGTCATCATTGATATTGGCGCCGAGATCTTGCAACGCCTAAGCGCACTAGGCAGCCAACCGGGACGGCAGGCATCGAACCCGATTGAGCACACAGCACCACTCGACGACTCGTCTTTCAGAGTCGTCAGTGCAGCGCCCGCCTTCCCGCCACTCGAGTTCCGCGACCGACGAGAAGTTTTTCCCATTCTGGTGGACAGGATTGGTAAGGCGAGCACGCGGCTATCAGTCGTAACCGGCTCCCCTGGCGCAGGGAAGACAGCCGTGGTATCACAACTTCAGTCCATGATCGAAGCTGGTGACGTCTTGCAAGATACCAGCGCATTCGTTTACCTCGATGCTCGGGGCGCTCGCCCAGCTAGCGTAGCTACGGTGATAGAGGACTTGATTGAGTGCCTCCATGAGCAGTCCGACCGCGACCGAGTAGGACGTCAAATCCGAGATGCAGCGGGAAGTTGGTACGACGCCATCAGCGTGCTCTTCAACGAGTTGGCGAACCGACGCGTCCTATACGTGATCGACGGAGCCGAGGCACTACTCGGTCCTGACGGAACGGTCCGAGATAGATCGTTCCGTAATCTACTTGACCTCATCACGACCCGGCGCAACCACGCCGTCCACACAATTCTTATCAGTTCCATTCGCCTCAATGATCGATTCGAAGGGTACCAACCGGCTGATGCGATAGACCTACAGGAGGGCCTTCCTCTAGCGGAAATTGGACCGCTCGTACAGGCATGGTCCACTCCGGCCTCAGCGTGGCATTCGGGTGCGACCGCAATCGACCTCGAGGACTTGTATGAGTTGACAGCGGGTAGTCCACGACTTGTCGAGTTGCTGCTCAACGCAAGTCTGGCCTGGCCAGATTTGTCTCCAGCTGAGCAAGTTGCCCGTCTGAAGGATATTCGGCGGAGTCACATGGCAGGCGTCCTAGCCAATGCTGCTATGAGCGTACTGGAGGACGACGTTCTTTCCACCATCATAGTTCTGGCCGCCTTCGGTCGGCCCGTCCCCGATCGCGCTCTCAGTCATCTGCTGAATTCCGACGTGGGGGCCTCACTGAGCAGCTTGGTCGAAACACGGTTCGTGCGGAGGGACGGCGACAACTACTACCTGCCCCCAGGTGACGCGACTCATATTCTCAAGGAGGCCCCCAACCGCCAAGCCTTCAGCAAGTTGGAGGTGATGCGAGGGGGCGCTATGAACCTAATCCGACGAGCTGCGGACTGGTTGCACGACGAGACGATTGGCCGTGGGGTTGAACGAGTTGAAGACCTCTCATACCACTTGCGAGATATTGAACTCCGGCTAGCTATAGGCGAATATCACGTAGCGTTCCAGAAGCTGTCCGACGTGGATGAGGAGTACCTCGAGGGCTGGGGGCACAGTGACGTCATATCGGATATGAGACTCGCCGTAGAAGGAAGGCTCGGGCATCCGAATGACGAACTCCGCAATCTGGCGCAATACGCCAACGCAAAGAGCAGACAGGAACAGCATTCTACTGCCCTCGCCGCTGTCGAAAGGGGTGCAATTCATCTCCAAGCGCTAGGGCCTGGTGAGCGACCGCGGGCAGTGCAACTGCAGACGCTGATGCGCGCTCGAATTTTCTACGACGATGGGCGGCTGGCGGAGGCGGAAGCCATGTATCGCGCGGCCGTTGACGACCGCCTCCCCGTCCTATCGCGAGCCGAGTTCACCCAAGCGTTGATTGGCGCAGCACTCTGCCGGGCTGAAGTTGGGGACTTCGAAGGGGCACTAGGAGGCTTGATTGAGGCAGAGAACTATCTAGGATCGACGGGCGAGGCTCCCCATCTTCGTGCCCAGTTGAATTACAACCAGGGTTTGGTATATATGTACCTTGGCGAGTATAAGTCTGCAGTAGGATTGCTAGGGCGTGCCAGCACCAGGGCGTGCGCCGCTGGCGATCACCTGCTCGACACTATGGCTGTAGACGCTCTGGCCCTCCTGCGCTATTGCGAGGGCAAGTCTGAGGGTGCCGCGAAGTTGGCCCGTCGTGCCTCTCAGATGGCAGTTCGGTTTGGCTCACCCAAAATCTCGCGCAATGCCTATGGAACTCTTGCTCTCGTGGAGCTCAATCGAGGCAACGGGGACGCGGCGCTCGCTGCTGCGGAAGCTGCCGCCCAGTATGCGGGGTCTCGTAAAGGTTGGGGGGCTCAAGCTATCCTAGGCATCGCTCGCCTTCGAGAACTAGACGTTGCTGGAGCACGCGGCGCGTTCTTCGAAGCACTCGAATATGCCCGCCTGACGCTCCGGAAAGAACCCCAGAACTTCCAGGCTCTGGAATTCGAAGGCCTAGTTTTGACCGGCCTTACGGTTGCCGGGTCGGACGACTACCGCGAAGAAGCGCGAGCGGCCTACGCTGAGGCTCGACGGCTCACCCAGGCTCCAGGCGTCGTTAAACTATGTCTCCTCAAACTCGAGGATATGCTGGCGGAAGAACATCAGGGTGGATACGACGCCGTTGTAGCGGCTGCTCAGGGCATCGTGGTTGACGCCCCTGCCAACCAATCGAACGAACAGCTGAGTTAGGATTGAGGTCCCAAGTAGTAGTCGACATCCTCGCCCGCGGTCAACTGGTCCTTCAGGCTGCCAGGTACTTGAGGGAACGTACGGTCAGCTTTCTGGACGCTCCGCAGGGTAGCCTCAGTGTCATCAGCGGGTTGGTGGCTGGAAGCTAGGTCAGCCGGCCAGCGAACGATTGGTGGTTCGAATTTTCCCTCGACCATGGATTGACCTACACCTCTCCGAGCAAGTGGACCGGGATCGCGGATACAACGCCTTGATGCTAGGGAGCCGTTGGGTTGCAGGTCCATGACGCAGTGTCGGTGGCAGGAACCTGACAACACGTCCGGTACTGTCCGCCGTAGGCGGCGCAGGACTCGAATGGAAGTGTCCATGGGAGGTTGGCAGTGCGACCGCAGCTGGCGATCTCCGATCCGCTCCCGGTGTACCGGCTGGGAGTTGCCGCAGCACTGGTCGACTTCGGGGCGAGCGTCGATACCCCCTCCGATCTCCACTCGTGGTGCCTCGACGTTCCTGATCGGCTAGCAGTGCTGACTGTGCTGACGAATCAACACTGGCTCCTTCTAGAGGAGTTGGGAAGGCTTCCCCATGTCTCAGTCATAGCTGTACTTGCTGACAGCAATGCGGACGCGGAGTTTAGAGCCTTCAACGCTGGCGCTGTGGGTGTCGTACGGCGAGACGCGGAGCCAGAGGAGTTCCGCAGGATTGTCGCCGCGATCCTAGAAGGTTGCGCCACAATACCAGTCCCGGTTCTGCGTCGCCTCATTTCGCAAGAACCCAACGTGTCCGGAGCCCCAACATCATCTGAGCTAGCTTGGCTGTCCGCGCTCGCTGCCGGGGCGACGGTGAGCGACGTCGCTCATCGAGCTGGCTACTCCGAGCGCATGATGTTCCGCTTGCTGGCAGAGGTTTACAGAAAACTTGGTACAAGCCGCCGTATCGATGCTGTGATGACAGCCAAGAAGCTCGGCCTCATCGAGTGAAACCGGCTGCCGTGGCCCTGAGGGGGAACCCTTGGTGTGCTAGCAGTTGCGCCCCCGCATGCGGAACCCGAGCGCGCGTACTGTCGCTACAACCGGCCCACGCTTATGGGAGCCCGACCCCCTTGCCCTCGTCCACAACGGTCGACCGCTTCCGCGAAGTCTAGCGATCCATCGCAGCCACGACTGGCCGTCACCTGACCACAGCACCCGGCGGCGACGCGCAACTTGCCGAATTTACCTCTTCTGTATCAAGCGCCTCGCTGCGCTCGGCGACCGGGGCGTGTCCTCGCTTCGCTGCGGGCCGCCCCGGCTTGCTGCGGTGACCTAGATTATGCAATTGCCTACGGACCGTTCTCCGTTCTGGCGCTGCGCGACGCCTTCCGCACCAACTCACGCTCACGACGCTGCCAGACCTCGGTGAGCGCCGCGTCGGACGTCGACTCGGCGACACGCGCTCCCAGCCCAACGAGGTAACACCTAGGACACTTCTGGAGCAACCGGTCCTTATCTGGTTCCTCAATCCCCCACACATAAGACGAGCCCGCGTCCAGCTGGTCCCAAATCTCATATGCCGACTCGAGCAACTCGATAGCAGCGACAGGTCGACCAAGCCTCAGCAGGCAGAGGGCGCGGTTGGCAACATTCACCGTTCCCTTGAAACCCTTGCTCGACGCGAGGTCCAGGGCTTTAAGGGCTGCCCCAGGATCGTCGGGGAGGACACAGAAACCGTAGTTATTGTGCAACTCAGGATCGTCCCAGTCACTCTGTCGAACAGCCTCAAACAGGGCTGCAGCAGCGTCACGCTTACCCGCCCTCAGCATAGCCGCTGCATTTCTCACTAGATGTTGATCGCGGATGGCTCGCTCGTCACCAGCAACAGCGAGATCGGCCACGCGGTCGGCTAGATCCGCCATGTCAACATGCCGCAGAGCCATCTGAGCAGGACTCACCGGGGCCAAGTTCTCGTTCCCGCGCCGGTAGGCCCACTCAAGCCGCAGGCTCTCGGGTGCCCAATCAGAGAGGTACGTCACCGTGAATCGATCAAACATCCACACCGCGAGACGATCCGGGCGCCCTTCAGGTGCCGGTCCCTGCGCGTCGGCAGAGACGTTCCAACTCAGGAGGTCCTCAACGCTTGCCGCTCGACACCAATTCGTCACGTGCCTGTGGAAATCACCAGCCACGGTGAAGACAATCTTCGCAGCGGTCTCCTGATCGAGTCTGCGATCGTTAACTGAAACCTCATGATCCGACGCGAGCTCGCCCTTCTCTAACGCGTCGGCGTACATGGAGTCGCGCAAACTCGTCCGGCTGTCAACCTCGCCTATATCGGGGTTCTCCGACGACTCGGCTTCAGACAGGGTACGTCCGAGAACACTCCCGACAATCGCCTGAGTCACGCTGTCAGCCAACGGACCGTGCGCGATCAGCTCAACGTCGAATCCACGCCGCGCTAGTTCGCTCATACAAGCCGCGACTTCTTGGTGCTGCTCCAACGTCCGGTCGAATGGATGCCTCTCGAACGTGCGCTTCAGAGAGACGAATAACGCGGCCGTTGACCAACCTGATGGCTGCGCATTCTCGCTGTCGCGGTAGTAGACCTCGGACGCGTCAAAGGCGCGGTCCACAGTTGCTACGAGTTCTCTACTAGCACGAATGCGCGGCCGAATCTGAAATGCAAGCTCGTCAGAGGCATCCAACTTGGTGTACTGAGCAGGACCATGGATGCTCAGCAGTTCTTCGCACTCCTCCCCACAGCCTCGGCCACCAGTAGGGAGATCAACGCTGAATGGGCATTCGGCTAGCAACTCAGGAGATTGGCACTGCGCACTCATGCGGCTCAGAGCGGTTACAAATATTTCTCGTTCTGGCCCTTCCGAGGGGAGGTCTCGGCGACTCGTCACCGATACGCATCCTTACGTTGGACCACCGTAAGAACGTGGGCAGTACCGTCCTCATTCATCTCGAATAGGACTCGGTGCGACCTACCCAAACGCGCAGAACGGACACCCTTGAGAGGACCAACGAGCCTCTTTCCCAGACCCGGCTCCGTGTCAAGGCGCGCGATGAGCGCTTCGGCCTTCTCGCGCATCGAGGGTGGCAAATCCTGGATATCGCGCTCCGCACGCTTGCTCTTGGTGGGCATACTCAGTTTGTTCCGCTGTGCTCGTGGGCCTCTGCCCTTGCCTCAGCGAGAGCGTCCATCGCGTCAGAGTCAGCTAGAACGTTCAGAGTCTCGATCAGGGACTCATACTCGTCGTACCCGAGCACGACCGCCATGGGGCGGCCGTGACGGGTAATGGTAAACACGTCTGCACTTGTACCGACCTGCTCGACGATCTCACTGAGCCGGTCGCGAGCCTCGGTCAAACTTGCCGCGTCCATCGGGCCTCCGCTGCCAGGGTTCATAGGTGCAATGTACAGAACTCCGGGCAGTTGGGCAACCGAATCGTACGGAACTCTGGGCAGAGTGCCGGCTGGACGAGTCGGTTGCGCGACGAGCTCGCTCGGACAGTTGCGATCAGAGGCCGCGACGGAGGACCCGACCGACCTCAGCGCGCTCGGCGCCCTCGAGCGCCGAGGGCCTGCACGCGGCGGGTGCGATGCCTCTCGGCGAGACAACCAGCTGCTCGGCTGGACTGCTTGGCACTAGCGAGCAACGAAGCGCACGGCGCGCCGGCTCAGGTCCGGGCGTGCTACAAAGCCAGCGGCGCCCCACGACCTTTGACTGCGGGTGTGTCGGATCGTCGTTGCTCCACAACGCCTCCCACATGTACGCAGACTCGGGGAGGCCGCCGGGGATGGGGTTCAACAGCTCGGTCATGGAGAGGTCCACGATCACGCTCTTGGATGCTAGGAAGTCCTTTATCGCGTCGTACTTGGCCATCGTGCTCCTTCCGCTAGCTACTGGTCCTACGTCCAGCCTCAGTGCAAGCACCGAGGCCCTGTCCAGCACGACACCTCAGGTCCAGGCCGACCAGGTCCTCATTCAACGAGCAAGGAGGGCGGCTTTCCAGCGCCTAGGTGAGCTCCCCGGGGGGGGCACCACACCGACAACTGCTGCAAGAGGGCCGAGGAGGATCGCCTCCGTCCGGGAACTGCCTACCCCAGCAGCGTCAGAGCGCTAGGCGGGACCGGACGAAGGGAGGCGGCCGAGCACCGGCTTCGCTTTCAAGGCGGCAGCGTTGACAGCAACGCTGACAGCAACGACTCGCCGAAAGCCGGCACGAGGGCAAGCCCTATTCGGCTCTGACTAGGTTCGATGCACATCGGCGGACACCTCGCGGGGACCTTGTAAACAGGCGGTTGTCGGTTCGAGTCCGACCGTCAGCTCCCCGCCTGACCGTCCGCCTCGGTCGACGCGAGAGCCAGCGACAGCGCCTGCTCCAACGACAGCAGGGCCCCCTCCCGCCGCACCCGCTCGAACACCGCCGACCCGAGCGCCGCCTCCGCCTGCCCCAGCACGTAGCCGCGCAGCGCCTGCAGCCCGGGCCAGACCGACACCCCCACCAGCTGGCGCGCGTGCTCGGCCGCCCCGAAGAGCCGGGCCGCCGCCTCGGGCCGCTGCAGGGCCAAGGCCACCGCGCCCAGTCCGTCGATGCAGTACGACGAGCCCTCCTGGTCGAGCAGCCGGCGGTGGATCTCCACCGCGGCGACGAACGACGCCCGGGCGCCCGCCACGTCCTCCGCCGCCAGCCGGTCCATCCCCAGCAGGTCCTGCAGCAACGCCCTCAGGTGGTCGTCGTCGATCCGGTCGGCCGCGGCCAGCGCCTCGGTGTGGATCGCCGCGGCGTCGGCGGCCCGGTCACCGGACAGGGCCAGCTGGCCGCGGATCGAGAGCACGAAGGCCAGGCCCCAGTCGTCGCCGAGGGTCCGGAGGGTGCCGACCGCCTCGTCGAGGAGCCGGTCCGCCTCCACCGGGTCGGAGGCCAGCTCCACCATGCCCAGCCCGGCGAGCGCGAAGGCGTGCAGGCGGGGGTCGACGCCGTCGCTCAGCTCGCGCAACCGGGTCAGGTACGGCGAGGCCTCGGCGGCGTGGCCCTGCGAGACCCGGAACATCCCCCGCGACCACAGCAGCAGGGCCGCCGGCAGCGGCGCGAGCCGCTCCGCCGACGGCAGGGCCGCCGCCGCCTCGCTCAACCCGCTCATCGTCGTCATCAGCCCGCGGGTCCACCAGTAGCTGAACAGCGGCGCGGCCAGGGCGACCACCGACTCGGCGTCGTCGACCTCGACCGCGTGCTGCATGGTCGTGCGGATCTCCTCGAACCGCCGGTCGACCTCGCGGGTCCAGCGGCGGTTGTCGGGCCCCGCCAGGCCCTGCCCGGCCGTCATCACGAAGCCACGCAGGTAGGTCGTCAGCCGGGTCAGCGTCGCGTCGCGCTCCCCCCGCTCGTCCAGGCGCTCCCGGGCGTACGCCCGGACGGCGCCCAGCAGGGTGAAGCGGGGCTCGTCGGCGTCGGCGAGGTCCGGCTCGGCGGTCAGGTCGACGGCGCTGACCAGGCTCTGGCTGACCAGCGACGACAGCGTCTCCAGCACGTCGAGGTCGCCGTCGACCACCCCCACGGCTTCCGCCGCCTCCAGCGTCCAGCTCTGGGTGAACACCGACAGCCGGGCCAGCAGGGTGCGCTCGGACTCGGCCAGCAGGCTGTGGCTCCAGTCGATCGTCGCCCGCAGCGTCCGCTGCCGCGCGGGCACGTCGACGACGTCGGCGGCGAGGTCGAGGTCGTGGTCGAGGTGGCGGCCCATCCGCTCGAGCAGGGCCTGCGGCGACAGCACCCGCAGCTGGGCGGCGGCCAGCTCGATGGCCAGTGGGATGCCGTCCAGGCGGCGGCAGAGGCCGGCCACCGCCTGCGCGTTCGCCGGCGTGAGCGCGAAGCCCGGCCGCACCTGGCGGGCGCGCTCGACGAAGAGCTTGACCGCGTCGAACCGGTCGACCTGGCCGCTCTGCACGTCGTCGCCCGGGACGGCGAGCGGCGCGAGCGGCACCGTGCGCTCGTTGCGCAGCTTGAGCCGGATGCGGCTGGTGACCAGCAGGGCGATCGCCGGGCTCGCCGCCAGCAGCTCGGCCAGCGCCGGGGCCGCCCCGACCACCTGCTCGGCGTTGTCGAGCACGACGAGCACCCGCTTGGCCCGCAGCCGGTCCACCAGCAGCGGCACCAGGTCGTGCTGCCCCTCGCGGCGCACCCCGAGGGTGGCGGCGATCCGCTCCACCACCAGGCCCGGGTCGGTGACCGGGGTGAGGTCGACGAAGAACACCCCGTCGAGGTCGGCGTGCGGGTCGGCGGCCAGCGTCGCCGCGATCTCCAGGGCCAGCCGGGTCTTGCCGATCCCGCCGGGCCCGACGAGGGTCACCAGCCGGGCCGCCTCGTCGCGCAGCAGCGCGGTCACCTGGCGGAGCTCCCGTCCGCGCCCGACGATCGGGGTCGGGGACACCGGCAGGCGGCCCGGCTCCAGCTCGGCCGGCGCGTCCTGCTCGGTCCCGGCCGCGCGGGCGCTCCCGCCCCGCGCGGTGGTGAAGCGCTCGGTCAGCAGGACGGCCAGGTCGTCGGCGACCAGGCCCGTCAGCTGCCGGGCGTTGCTGAACGGCTTGTACGCCGCCCGGTCGTCGGCCTCCAGCCGCTGCAGCAGCTCGGCCAGCCGCGGCTGGCGGTCCTCGACGTCCTTGACGTAGATCAGCTTGGGCCGGTCGCCGGAGAGGAGGTATTCGTCCTCCAGGCCCGAGACCTCCTCCCCCGGCGCCACCCAGCCGTAGCTGGCGGCGTAGATCCCGAGAAACACCTCGCTCTGCTCGAGGTAGGCGCGGTAGAGCTCCCGCGGCGGGTGCGGGCGGGCGCCGAGCTCGAACATCACCGGCGTCAGGTGCAGCCGGGCGATGGCCCGCCGGACGGCCGCCCGCTCCTCGGCCAGCTCCCGCAGCGTCGAGGAGACGAAGATGCGCAGCCGCCGGTCGGGCGTCCAGATCGGGTCGGTCGCGGGCGGGTCAGGCGGCACGACCCACCCCCACGCCGGCCGGCTCGGGTCGTCGGCGCAGGCCGGCGGCGGCGGTCACGAGCATCAGGACAGCCAGGCCGAAGAACACCCAGGTCGCGGGCGCCCCCCACCGCAGCGTGGCGGGGAACCGCAGCACCGCGACGAGCACGAGCACCACGAGGACGGCGTAGGCGGCCGCGATCACCCGCAGCGGACGCAGGTCGCCGACCCGGAGGGCCAGCACCGCCGCGAGCCCGAACGCCAGCAGCCAGGAGGCCACCGCCCGGCCGGTCAGCGGGGTGAGCGGCCACGGCCAGAGCACCGCCTGGCTGCGCGGCACGACGTAGAGCGCGAGCCCCACCAGCACGAAGACCGCGCCCTGCACGGCCAGCCCGGCCCGCAGCCAGGACGGCATCGGGGCCGCGCCCTCGGTGCTCGGCCCGACCGCGTCAGCCGGCGAGGGTCGGCGCCGCACCAGCAGCACGGCCATCGCCACGGGCACCACGACGTAGACCGCCAGCCAGAACCACGCCGCCGCCCGGGCGACCGCCCCCGGTGCGGCCAGGTGGAAGCGGTCGAGGTGCAGCAGCGTCGCCAGCAGCGTGGCCACGGTGAACAGCAGCACCGCGAGGTAGGGGATCCGGACCGCGGGCCAGCGTCCCGAGCGCAGCGCCAGCACCACCATGACGCAGCCGGCCCCGTAGGCCGCGCCCAGGAACGCGGCCGTCGTCGCCGGTTTGATCGTCCACGCGAAGTACTGCTCGGTCCGGGTCGCGCCGACGAACAGCGCCACGAACGCGAGCACGGTGAGACAGGTGAACGCGGCGAGCAGCCGCCGCATCCCGGTGCTGATCATCGAGCCCCCGCTCCCTTGACCACCGAGAGGACCAGCCAGTACGTATTGGCTGTGACGACGGTAGACGATCCTGGCCGGGAGCGCTCCGACGTTGCGGGTGCCATCGTCTGGATCAGCGCCGACCTCGATCTGCGGGACCGCGTCGCCGCCGTGCTGGGCCGTCGCTACGGCGCCGACTACGCGCTGGTCGCCGCCGCCGACGGACCCGCGGCCGAGCGCGAGCTGGCCGCGACGGGCCACGACGTCGCGCTGGTGCTGGCCGGGCTCGGCGAGGCCGACACCGACGGGCTCGCCGAGCTCGACCGGCTCGCGGCCGGCCACCCCCACGCGGTCCGGGCCACGGTCGTGCGGTGGGGCGACTTCGAGGCCGCGGAGACGGTCTTCGCGGCGATCGCGGTCGGCCGGCTCGAGGGCTGGGTCTTCCGCCCGCGCAGTGCGGGCGACGAGCAGTTCCACCTCGCCGTCACCGAGCTGCTGGACCAGCGGGCCGGGCGGCGGGAGGCCGCCGGCGAGGCCGTCCAGGTGGTCGGCGAGCCGCACGCCGCCCGGTCGCACGAGCTGCGGGACATGTTCGCCCGCAACCGCGTCCCCACCCGCTTCTACCCCGCCGACCAGCCCGACGGCCAGACCTTGCTGGCGACGCTCGGCCTGACCGAGCCCGAGCTGCCCGTCGTCGTGCTGCGGTTCCGGCCGGGGCAGCCGGTGCTGACCAACCCGGACGCGGTCGAGATCGCCGCGGCGTTCGGGCTGCTCGAACCGGTCGCCGAGCTCGGGGTGTTCGACGTGGCGGTGGTGGGCGCGGGACCGGCCGGGCTGAGCGCCGGCGTCTACGCCTCGTCGGAGGGGCTGCGGACGGTGGTCGTCGAGCCGCTGGCCATGGGCGGCCAGGCGGGCACCAGCTCGCTCATCCGCAACTACCTCGGCTTCCCGCGCGGGATCAGCGGCTCCCGGCTGGCCGCGCACGCCTACGAGCAGGCCTGGTCGTTCGGCACCACCTTCCTGTGGTCCCGCCACGTCACCGGCATCACCGCGGACGAGGACCAGCGCGTGCTGCACCTCTCCGACGGCGCCGAGCTGCGGAGCCGGGCGGTGGTCGTCGCCTCCGGGGCCGAGTGGCGGCGGCTGGACGTGCCGGCCCTCGACCCGCTGCTGGGCCACGGCGTGTTCTACGGCGCCCCGGTCACCGAGGCCCTCGGCGTCGCCGGGAAGGACGTCTACATCCTCGGCGGCGGGAACTCCGCCGGCCAGGCGGCGGTCTTCCTGTCCCGGTTCGCCCGCTCGGTGACGGTCGTCATCCGCAAGGACAGCCTCGCCAGCTCGATGTCGGACTACCTGATCCGCGAGATCGACGCGTTGCCCACCGTCGCGGTCCACCCCCGCGTGCAGGTCGTGGACGCGCGCGGCGAGCAGACGCTCGAGGCGCTGGTGCTGGAGGACGTGCGCAGCCACGAGCGCACCGAGGTCCACGCCGACGCCCTGTTCGTGATGATCGGCTCGGTCCCGCACACCGACTTCCTGGGCGCCGACGTGGCCCGGGACCGGTGGGGCTTCGTGCTCACCGGCCCCGACGCCGCCGTGGACGGCCACGTCCCGCTGCTGTTCGAGTCGAGCCTGCCGGGCGTCTTCGCGGCCGGCGACGTGCTGCACGGCTCGGTCAAGCGGGTGGCCTCGGCCGTCGGGGCCGGGGCGACCGTGGTCAGCATGGTGCACCAGTACCTGCAGGCGCTCGACCAGCCGTCCTGACCTGGTCCCGTCCGGCGGACCCAGCGTCGCGCCACGCGGGAGACTTAGGTTAGCCTCACCTCATGTACCGATCGATGGCTCGTGTGGCCCTGCGACGACCGCTCGCCGCGCTCGTCCCCCTGCTGCTCCTCGTCGCGATGGCCGGCTGCTCGGCCGCTGACGCCGAACCGGTGGAACCGGCCGCCTCGGGGTCGGGTGCCTTCCCGGTCACCCTCGAGCACCAGTTCGGCAGCACCACCATCCCGGCCGCCCCGCAGCGGGTGGTGACCGTGGGCTTCAACGAGCAGGACTACGCGCTGGCCTTCGGCGTCGAGCCCGTCGGCGTCCGCGAGTTCCTCGGCTACGACGCGCCGGACCGGCCCTGGGCCCCCGACGGCGTCCGCGGCCAGGACATCCCGACCCTCGGCTCCCAGGACCTGGAGTTCGAGAAGATCGCCAGCCTCGCCCCCGACCTCATCCTGGGCATCAACAGCTACATCGACCAGGCCGACTACGACAAGCTCGCCGCCATCGCCCCCACCGTCGCCCAGTCCGGCGACGTCCCCCTCGGCGCCACCACCTGGCAGGACCAGACGCTGACCACCGGCAAGGCCCTCGGCCGGGACGCCGACGCCCGGGCCCTCGTCGAGCGCACCCAGACCGCGTTCACCGACGCCGTCGCGGCGAACCCGGGCTTCGCCGGGAAGTCGGCGGCCTTCGCCCTCGGCTCGTCCGACAGCGGCACCTTCAGCCTCGGCGCCGACGACTACCGCACCGGATGGCTGGCCGAGCTCGGCTTCACCGTCCCCGCGACGAGCACCGAGGTCAGCTTCGAGCGGCTCGACGTCCTCGACGCCGACGTCCTGCTGGTCGAGGGCTTCGAGCAGAAGGCCCTCGACAACAAGCTGTTCGCCGCGCTGCCGGTCGTGGAGGAGGGCCGGCTGGTCCAGCTGGGCGCCTTCGACCAGGACTTCGCGGCCGCCCTCGGCTTCAACTCCCCGCTGAGCATCCCGTTCCTGCTCGACGTCGCCGTTCCGCGGCTGGCCGCCGCCACCGACGGCGACACCAGCACCACCCCCGAGCCCTACACGGGCTGACCGTTCACCGCCCCCGGCGTCGCCTGCGGCGGCGCCGGGTGGTCCCGGTTCGGTCCCGGGTCAGCAGACCGGGCCACGACCAGAAGGCCCCACCGACCTTCGAGAAGAGCACGACGATCTACAAGGCCGCGGTGGCGTACCGGACCGACCTCGACCGCGACAGGGCGGCGTCGCCTGCGAGAAGCGCTGATCCTGGATCCCGTCCCACGTGGGCTCAGCGGGTGTAGTGCCCCGCCTCGAGGTCGGCGAGCAGGGTCGGGTGCGTGGGCGTCCAGCCCAGCGCCGCCCGCGTGATCGCGCTCGAGGCGGGGATGTCCAGGCCGAAGAACATCCCGATCCAGCCGAAGTGCTCGGCCGCCTCCTCCGGCGGGATCGATCGGGTCGGCAGACCCAGACCGCGGCCGAGGGCCTCGGCGATCGCCCGGGCCTGGACACCCTCCTCCGCGACGGCGTGCACGACGGTGCCGCCCGGCGCCTGCTCGAGCGCCAGCGCGACCAGGCGCGCCGCGTCCCGGACGTGCACCGCGGACCAGCGGTTGCCGCCGTCGCCGACGTAGCCGGCCACGCCGGTGCGGCGGGCCACCCCGGCCAGGGTCGCGACGAAGCCGTGGTCCCCCGCCCCGTGGACGGTGGGCGCGAACCGCAGGCTGACCGTCCGGACGCCGCGCTCGGCGTACCCGAGCGCCAGCTGCTCGCCACCACCCCGAGGGCTGTCCGGACCCCCGGGTGCCGCGTCGTGCTCGGTGATGGCCCGTCCGGGACCCACGATCGCCGTCCCGGCGGCGAACAGCAGCGGCCGGCCCGAGCCCTCCAGCGTCGAGGCCAGCGTCTCGAGCGCGGCGCGCTCGGTCCGGCCGGCCCCGGCGTAGTCGGAGAAGTCGTGGTTGAAGGCGAGGTGGATGACGCCGTCGGCCTCCGCCGCGCCCTTGGCGAGGCTGTCGAGGTCGTCGAGGCTGCCGCGCAGGACCTCGGCGCCCGAGGCGGTGACGGACGCCGCGGACTGGTCCGAGCGGGCCAGGCCGACGACCTGGTGACCGGCCGCGACCAGCTCCGGCACGACGGCCGAGCCGATCCAGCCCGAGGCTCCGGTGACGAAGACGCGCATGGTTGCTCCCCTCCGCGGCTCGTGGCCGCGGTCGTTGATGTCAGTTGCTGACATGACGACGCTAGCACGCCATGTCAGCCGCTGTCATCAGTAGGATCAGCGCATGGGTCGATGGCAGCCGGACGCGCGCGGGCGCCTGCAGCTGGCGGCGCTCGAGCTCTACGGCGAGCAGGGCTTCGAGCAGACGACCGTCGCCGACATCGCCGAGCGCGCCGGCGTCACCGAGCGGACGTTCTTCCGCCACTTCGCCGACAAGCGCGAGGTGCTCTTCGACGGGGCGTCGGAGCTGGAGCGGCGGGCCGTCGAGGCGATCCTCGTCGCGCCTCCGTCCTGCCCTCCGGTGGAGGCGGTCGGCGCCGGGATGGCCGCCGCCGCCGCCCCGCTCGACGAGGTGCGCGACTACTCCCGACTGCGGGCCGCCGCCATCGCCGGCCACGCGAGCCTGCAGGAGCGCGAGCTGCTGAAGCTGGCCGCGCTCACCGCCGCCGCGACGGCCGCCCTGCACGAGCGCGGGGTGCCCGAGCCGGCCGCCACCCTCGCGGCCGAGGTGGGGGTCGCGGCGTTCAAGGTCGGCTTCGGCTGGTGGATCGCCGACGACGCGACCGACACGCTCACCGCCTGCATCCGGAGCGCCCTCGACCAGCTCCGCGCGCTCACCTCGCAGCCGGCCACCCGGGCGGCGGCGGACCGATGAGCGACGGGGCCGACGCGGTCACCCGGCTGCAGCGCTGGGAGGCCTTCGGTGCCCCCTGGCAGCTCGTCGACGACGACGGCCGCCGGGTGACCGTCGCTCTCTGCCGTTGCGACGGCGGCGAGGAGGTCGACCGCCTCACCTCAGCCGACCCGGCCCTGCGCGCCTTCCTCGACGGCCGGACCAGCAGCGTCGCCGACGAGGGCTGAGCTGCGGCCCTTCGACGAGCTCAGGGAACGCGGCCCCTCGACGAGCTCAGGGAGCGGGGTCAGAACAGCGTCGGGGGCTCGTCGACCGCCGGTGCGGCGGCGACGCGGGCCGAGGCGGGGCGGGCGCGCAGCCAGGCCGGGCGGTCCAGGCCGTGCCGGGCGATGATCACCTTCGCGCGCCGGGCCAGGTCCTCGGCGTAGGAGCGCAGCACGTAGGAGCCGCCGCGGTACAGCTCGGCGTAGGCGTCGACGAGGTCCGGCCGGTGCTCACCGAGGTGCTGCAGGAACCACTCCCGGCTGCCCGGCCGCAGGTGCAGGGCCATCACGGTGGCGCTGGTCCCACCCGCCTCGGCGATGTCGGCGAGGATCGCGTCCAGGTCGTCGTCGGAGTCGGTGATCATCGGCAGCACCGGCGCGACCAGCACCTGGCAGGGCAGGCCGGCCGACGTGATCGCCCGGACCAGGTCCAACCGGGCCCGGACGCTGGGCGCCCCGGGCTCGAGCAGGGCGTGCAGGCGCTCGTCGGCCAGGGCGATCGACACCCCCAGGTTCACCGGCACCTCCGCGGCAGCCGCGGCCAGCAGGGGCAGGTCGCGGCGCGCGAGCGTCCCCTTGGTGAGGATCGAGACCGGCGTGCCCGAGCCGGCCAGGGCGGCGATGATGCCGGGCATCAGCCGGTAGCGACCCTCGGCCCGCTGGTACGGGTCGGTGTTGGTGCCCAGCGCGACGGGCTCGCGTCCCCACGAGGGTCGGCGCAGCTCCCGGGCCAGCACCTCGGCGACGTTGGTCTTGACGACGATCTGGGAGTCGAAGTCGCCGCCGCTGTCCAGGCCCAGGTAGGTGTGCGTGTTCCGGGCGAAGCAGTAGACGCAGGCGTGGCTGCACCCCCGGTAGGGGTTGACGGTCCAGCTGAAGGGCGCCGCCGACGTGCTCGGCACCTTGTTGAGCGCCGAGCGGGCCAGCACCTCGTGGAAGGTGATGCCGGCGAACTCGGGCGTCTGCACGGTCCGGACCAGGTCGGCCAGACGGCCCAGCCCCGGCAGGGCGCCCGCGGACGCCGCGGAGTCCTCGGCCGCGAGTCGCTGCCCGTCCCATCGCACACCAATATTAGAACACACGTTCGACACGCCGCCGTGGTCGCGCATCCTTGCCCTCGGACCCCGCCGCCTTCCCGAGCCGGACGGGCGGCGGATGAGATACTCAGCCGTGCTCATCCCCCAGCGCAGACCCGTCGACGGCGTCTGCCCCTCGGCCCGGGCCGACGCGGCCTGGCCGTCCCGACATGGCTGACCCGACCGCCGGCGCCCGCCCTCGTCGCCCGGTCCCCGGGCCCGCCTACCGCCTCGCCGCCCTGGCCGCCCGCTCCCTCGGCTTCGGTGACGCGACCTTCGCCCTCGTCGACGGCCCCGTCCAGGGCGTGATGGCCTCCACCCGGCCCCGCTCCGACGCCGACGGGCTGGCCGCCGCCCAGCTGAGCGAGGTCGTCGCGGCGACCGGGAAGCCGGTCGTCGTCGGGGACCTCGCCGCCTCGCGGGACCCGGCCGCGAGGGGCGCCAACGGCGCCTTCGTCGGGGTGCCGCTGCTGGACGGCAGCCAGTCCGTGGTCGGGGTCCTGTACCTCACCGACATCGTGCCGCGGGCCATCCGGGCCGCCGACGTCGAGCTGCTGACCGACTTCGCCGCGGTGGCGGCCGACCAGCTGGACCTGACCCGGCGGGCCAACAACCTGCAGGGCCCGAGCGAGCGCGGCTCCGCAGCCCTGGTGCGGGCCATCGGGCACGGCGAGATCGTCCCCTGGTACCAGCCGATCGTCGAGCTGCGGACCGGCCGGATGACCGGCCTCGAGGCGCTGGCCCGGTGGGAGCACCCCTCGGGCGCCCTGGACGACCCGGGGGTCTTCATCCCGCTGGCCGAGCGGACCAACCTGATCGTCGACCTGGACCGCGCGGTCATGCGGCGGGCGTTCCTGGACGTCAGCCGCTGGCGGACCCGGCACCCCGGCCTGCGGGTGAGCGTCAACCTCTCGGGTCGCCACCTCGACCAGGAGGACTGGGTCGACCAGGTCCGGCGGGCCGCGGCGACCGCGGAGCTCGACCCGTCCGCGGTCACGCTGGAGCTGACCGAGACCGTCCGGCCGAGCGGCCCGGGCCTGACCGCCGACACCGTCGAGGAGGCCCGCGACGTCGGCTTCCAGGTCTGGTTCGACGACTTCGGGACCGGCTGGGCCTCGCTGCAGGAACTCGTCACCTACCCGCTGGACGGCATCAAGATCGACCGCTCCTTCGCCGCCCAGCTGGGCCGGCACGTCGACAACACCGTCGTCCGGGCGATGAGCACGGCCGCGGCCGAGCTGGGGCTGAAGGTCACCATGGAGGGCGTCGAGACCCGCGAGCAGGCGGTCATCGCCCGCGAGCTGGGCTGCGACTACGGCCAGGGCTACCTGTGGTCCCGCCCGTTGCCGGCCGCGCGGCTCGAGGCCCTGCTGGTCACCGAGGACGGCGAGCTGCCGGTCCTGGGCTGAGTCCCCGGCGGCCGGACCGCGGCGGCGCCCTTCGACCGGCTCGCCGCCCTTCGACAGGCTCAGGGCCCTTCGACCGGCTCGCCGCCCTTCGACAGGCTCAGGGACCGGGGCGGCTCGAGGACCGGGGGCGGCTCAGCTGTGGACGGCCGCCTCGGCGAGCTGCCGGAGGACCTCGCTGTCGGTCACCAGGCCGCCGAACAGCTCTCCCTGGCCGAGCCCGCAGCCGAGACGGCGCAGGAGGTCGACGTCCTCCTCCGTGCGGACGCCCTTGACCGCCGTCATCAGGCCGAAGTTCTGGACGCCGCGCACCATCAGCTCGAGCAGCCCCTCGGCCGCCTTGGAGCTGTGGTCGAGCAGCGTGCCGTCGAGCTTGACGGCGTCGATCGGCAGCCGGGCGAGCCGCCGGACCGAGCTGTGGCCGGCGCCGAAGTCGTCCAGGCTGATGCCGGTCCCGCCGGCCCGCAGCTGGGCGAGGTTGTCCAGCACGACGGGGTCGTCCACCAGCTGCAGGTCGCTGACCTGCACCATCAGCTGCTGGGCCGGCGTGCCGGAGGCCTGCAGGGCGGTCCGGACGTCGTCGAGGACCCGGGAGCGGCCCAGGTGCCGCACCGAGACCCGGACGCTCAGCCGGACCCCGCCGAAACCGGCGGCCTCCCACTCGGCGATCTGCAGGGCGGCCCGGCGCAGGGCCCAGGCGTCGAGGTCGAAGATCAGGTCGGTGGTCTCGGCCACGGGCCGGAAGTCGGGCACCGCCACGACGCCCACGCCGGGTCGGCTCCAGTGCAGGACGGCCTCCCAGCCGAGCGGGCGGCGGGTCGTCAGGTCCATCACCGGCTGGAAGCGCAGCTGGAGCTGGTTCTGCCACAGCGCCGACCGGAGACCCTTCTCCAGGTCGACCCGGGTCTGGAGCTCGCGGCGCAGGCCCGCGTCGAAGACCTCGGTACGGCCGCGTCCGCGGTTCTTGGCCCGGTAGGCGGCCGTGTCGGCCTCGACGAGCAGCGCGTCCGCGTCGGTGCGGGCGTCCTGGCTGATCGCCACGCCGACGCTGGCCCCGACGGTGACGTCCTCGCCGTTGCTCAGCCGGATCGGGGCCGACACCTCCGCGATGAGCCGCTCGCCCACCGCGACCGCGGACTCCTCGTCGACGACCGGCTCCAGCAGCACGACGAACTCGTCGCCGCCCAGCCGACCGACCACGTCTCCGCCGCGGACCACCGTCTGCATCCGCCGTCCCACGGTCCGCAGCACGTCGTCCCCGGCGCTGTGGCCGAAGGTGTCGTTGACCGCCTTGAAGCCGTCGAGGTCGACGAACAGCAGGCCGATCATCGCGCCGCTGCGCTGGGCGCGGCTCAGCGTGCCCTCGAGCAGCTCGAGGCTCTGCGCCCGGTTGGGCAGCCCGGTGAGCGAGTCGTGGGCTGCCTGGTGCGCCAGCTCGGCCTGCGCCTCGTCCCGCCGGCGGTCGGCGGTGCCGATCTGGTGGATCGCCACGTTCATCCGCGCCACCACCAGCAGGAACATCACCACCGACGCGATCACCACCGCCCAGATGTCCGGCGGCACGTCCAGCAGGTGCTGGACGGCGAGCGTGCCCGGGGCGACCAGCACGGCGGCGGCGGTCGAGATCTGCCGGCGCCGGCTGAACACCGGTCGACCGGGCGGTGCGACGGCGGAGAGCGTCCGCATCGAGGGGTGCAGCGCGGCCGCCCCGATGAGCAGGTAGGACAGCAGCCAGATGAAGTCGATGGGGCCGGTGCTGCCGAGGGACAGCAGCCCCAGGGCGGTCGCCGCCGTGTCGGCGATGATCACCAGCCCGATCGCGATGACGATCATCCGCAGCGCCGCCGTGTGCGTGCCGGGGGTGATGATCAGGGCCACCAGCATGGCGATGATCGTGATGTCGAGCAGCGGGTAGGCGGCGGCCACCGCCGCGGCCAGCCACGAGTCGGCGGACTCGTCCAGGGTCGGCCGGGCCAGCAGCACCCAGCACAGCAGGTAGAGGCCGACCGCGACGGTGAGGCTGTCCAGCGCGCCCTCGACGTCCCGTCGCGGCCGACGGCCCTTGGTGAGCAGGAACAGGCAGAGTCCGAGCAGGGGGTAGCCGGCCAGGTACAGCACGTCGGCCGCGGTCGGGAAGGCGTCGGTGGGCGCGACGGCGTCCTGGACGGTCCCCACCAGGTCGGCCAGCACCCAGGCCAGCTGGCTGGCGGCCAGCGCGAACCAGGCCCGACGCCGCTGCGGCTGGTGCAGCCGGATCCCCACCAGGACGCCCACCGTCCCCAGCACGCCGACCCCGACGTAGATCACGTCCCGGGCGGCCCCGGCGGGCACCAGCTGGTGCAGGGTGACGAGCAGCAGCCCGCCGCCCAGGAAGACCAGCCAGCCGTACGGCCGACGGGCTCCACCCCGGACGGCGAGGGCGGCGCCGCTGCGGTCAGCCATGCTGCCGGACGAGGACAGGTCGCCGGGAGCGGCCCGACGGGAGGGTCGCCGCCACCGCGGGCGCCTGCGGCGGCAGTCCGTCGACCACGCCGGGCGGGGTGTGGAAGAGCCACAGCGAGAGGGCGCGGTAGGTGTCCCAGTCGTGGGCCGGCACCCGGAGGGACACGTGGTCGACGCCGTCGGCGTGCCGGACCCGGACCGTCTCCAGCTGGACCTCCGACGTGCCCGGCAGGTGCAGCGTGACGAGCCCCGCGGTCTCGTTGAGCGTGCCCTGCGGCAGCTGGACGGCGGCGCCCCCGACCGAGAGGTCGACCAGCTCCCCACGCTGCCCGTTGAGGTTGATCGCGGCCCGGACGGGCGCGCGGTAGGCGTTGCGCCGCGAGGTCGCGTAGGCCGAGTCGTGGATGCGCCGCAGGCCGAGGCTGAGGACGACCAGGGCGAACACCAGCCAGATCCCGGAGGCGATGGTGCCGCCGACGGTCACCGTCCAGGGCGCCCACCCGCTGATCCCCAGCACGCCGTAGACCACGACGAAGAGGGTCAGGGCCACGAGCCCCCAGAGGACGCCGGGGACCTTCCCCCGGGCCCGGCCGCTGGCGCCGGACTTGGGCGTCACCTCGAACTTCAGCTCGCGCCGGGTGAGCAGCCACCACAGGCAGGACAACCCCACGGGCACCCGGAGGATGCGGAGCGCGAAGGCCGTCCGCCAGCGCAGGTGCATCCGGAACAGCTGCTTGGCGCCCCACAGCCGGGTGCTGAACATGAGCAGGAAGGCGATGGTGAAGGCCAGCGGCGAGGCCGTCGAGGTCTGGGCCCCGCTGACCAGGATGGCCGCCGGGATGAGGAAGGAGACGGCCGTGCCCACGCCCTCCAGCCAGAACAGGGTGCCGCTCAGGTACTCGTAGTAGTTGCGCCAGGACAGCCAGCGCTTGGCCGCCCACAACCGCTCCTTCACCAGGACCTGCATCGAGCCCATGCCCCAGCGCCGGCGCTGCAGCAGGTACTGGTCGGGGGTGCTCGGGGCCAGGCCGACCGCCAGCACCTGGTGGTGGTAGGTCGTCTTCCACCCGGCGCGCAGCAGGTTGAGGGTGGTGTGCATGTCCTCGACGATCGTGTCGGTCGAGACCCCGCCCACCCCGGCCAGGGCCGCGGTGCGGATGAGCGAGGTGGAGCCGCACCAGAACGGACCGGCGCCGTCCTTGTTCCGGGCGGGCATCAGCACGTAGAAGAACATGCCCTGCTCGCCGGTCTCGCCGTCGTCGTCGAAGGCGCCGACGTTGTAGTAGGCCTGCGGGGCCTGGACGAGGGCGACCTCCGGGTCGTCGAACCAGCCGAGCGTGTCGGTCAGGAAGGTGGGCAGCGGCACGTGGTCGCAGTCCAGGACGGCGATGACGTCGACCGGCTCCGCGCCCGCGGCCACCTCGGCCTGGAGCAGGGCCAGGGCATGGTTCATGTTGCCGGCCTTGGCGTGGGTGTGCTCGTCGCGGCGGACGTAGCGGGCGCCGTAGCGGGTGGCCATCTCCTCCACCCAGGGCCGGTCGCCGTCGTCGAGCACCCAGGTCTGGTGCGCCGGCCGCAGCTCGCACGCGGCGGCGATGGTCGGGGCGATCACCTCGACCGGCTCGTTGTAGGTGGGGATGAAGACGACCGAGCGGTGACCGGGGTCGGCGTCGGTGACCGGGTCCGGACCGACCGTGTCGATGTTCCAGAGCGTGATGGTCCGGAAGACGATGCCGGACAGCGGGACGGCCTCGAAGGCGACCAGCACCAGCGCGGTGGCCAGGTCGAAGCCGCCGGCGGGCAGCGTGAAGAGCAGCCGCCACGTCAGGTACAGCGTGAGGGCGGTGATCGAGGCGAGGCCACCCAGGTGGGCCATCTGCCGCGACCGCGAGCCCTCGGGCCGGGGACGGCCCAGCAGGTTGGCCCAGCTGGCGAGTCGGGCGCCGCTGGTCACGGAGGCCCGGCCTGCCCGGATCAGCACGGGCATCCGGGGGCGGGGCCGCACCGTCATGGCGCGGTCCCGTCAGCTCTCGACGGCCTGAGGGCAGCGTGCACGGGGTGACCTTTCCTAGCCAACCCCGAGTTCGCTGGGCTGATCGTATCGCCCGAGGTCGGCAAAGGCGGCTGATCGCCCGCCGGTGGCCGCACCAGCCGCGCCCCGGCCGCCGGAGCCAGGTCCCGGTCTGCACGGGGCGACCAGGGATCCTCGGCGATTTCCCGGCCGGGAGGCCCAGGAGGAGACTGGGTCGGTGACGGTGAGCGTGTTCGACCTCTTCAGCATCGGGATCGGCCCGTCGAGCTCGCACACCGTCGGCCCGATGCGGGCGGCCGGCCGGTTCGTGACGACCCTCGCGGACGAGGGCCTGCTGGGCCGCACCACGCGCGTCCGCTCGGAGCTGTTCGGCTCCCTCGGCGCGACCGGGCACGGGCACGGCAGCTACGACGCCGTCGTCTGGGGCCTGGAGGGCGAGGACCCGCAGACGGTCGACACCTCCACCGCGCCCGCCCGCGCCGCCGAGGTCCGGCAGACCCGGCGGGTCCGGCTCGCGGGGACGCACGAGGTGGACTTCGACCCGGACGAGGACCTGGTCCTACACCGCCGGCGCGCCCTGCCCTTCCACCCCAACGGGATGACGTTCACCGCCTGGGCGGGCGACCAGGTGCTGGCCGAGCGGACCTACTACTCCATCGGCGGCGGCTTCGTCCTCGACGACGACGGGACGGGCACCCCGGCGCTCCGGCCGGACCCGACGCCGGTGCCCTACCCCTTCCGGACGGCCGCCGAGCTGGTCGGGTTGTGCCGGGCGCACGGTCTGCGGGTCAGCGACCTCATGCTGGCCGACGAGTGCGCCCGCCGCCCCGAGGCCGACGTGCGGGCGGGCCTGCTGGAGATCTGGGCGGTGATGACCGCCTGCGTCCGGGCGGGCAGCGCCACCCCCGGCGTCCTGCCCGGCGGGCTCAAGGTCCGGCGGCGCGCGGCCGAGCTGCACACCTGGCTGCAGCTCACCGCCGACCCGGCCGACCCGCTCACCGCGCTCGACTGGGTGAGCCTGTGGGCGCTGGCCGTGAACGAGGAGAACGCCTCGGGTGGCCGGGTCGTGACGGCTCCCACCAACGGCGCGGCGGGCATCATCCCCGCCGTCCTGCACTACGCCGTCCGCTTCCTCCCCGGCGCCGACGACGACACCGTCGTCCGCTTCCTGCTGGTCGCCGGGGCGATCGGGGCCATCTACCAGCAGACCGCCTCCATCTCCGGCGCCGAGGTCGGCTGCCAGGGCGAGGTGGGCACCGCCTGCTCGATGGCCGCCGGCGCGCTCACCGAGGTGCTCGGCGGCAGCGTCGAGCAGGTCGAGAACGCGGCCGAGATCGGCATGGAGCACCACCTGGGGCTGACCTGCGACCCGGTCGGCGGGCTGGTGCAGATCCCGTGCATCGAGCGGAACGCCGTCGGCTCGGTCAAGGCCATCACCGCCGCCCGGCTGGCCCTGCGCGGCGACGGCCGGCACACCGTCAGCCTCGACCAGGTGATCAAGACCATGATGGAGACCGGCGCCGACATGAAGGTCAAGTACAAGGAGACCTCGCGGGGCGGGCTCGCGGTCAACATCGTCGAGTGCTGAGCCGCCCGACGCCGAGCACCCCCGTGGCCCGCTGAGCACGCGCGTCCACCGTCACCCGACCGTCACGCCGTCGCCGCACGCCTGCGGCAGCATGACGGCCATGCAGCGGACGGTCACCTCCCACCTCGACCTCACCCTCACCGGGCCGAGCAAGCTGGTCTTCAGCGTCGCCGCGGCCGCGGGCGTCCCGCTGGCCAGCGAGGAGCTGACGCTGGTCGCCGACGGCGAGCGGGTCGAGCCCACCGAGCTGGTCGACGCGCAGGGCAGCCGGCTGCACGTGCTGCGGACCGCGGCCTCGCGGGTCACGCTGGACTACCGCGCCGTGGCCGACGGCCAGGCCCCGCCGCCGCCGGTCGACGAGCTGGACCTCATCACCTACGTCCGGCCCAGCCGCTACTGCGAGTCCGACACCCTCGGGCCCACCGCCGCCGGTGAGCTCGCCGGCCTGCACGAGGGCGAGCTGCTGACGGCGGTCGCCGACTGGGTGGCGGGTCACCTCACCTACGCCGCCGGCTCCAGCCTGCCCACCGACGGCGCGGCCCGGACGCTGCTCGGGCGCCAGGGGGTGTGCCGCGACTTCGCGCACCTGTCGATCGCGCTGCTGCGCGCGCTCAACGTGCCGGCCCGGCTGGCCGCGGTGTTCGCGCCCGGGCTGAGCCCGATGGAGTACCACGCGGTGTGCGAGGCCTACGTCGACGGCGCCTGGTACGTCGTGGACGCCACCCACCTCGCGCCACGGCAGAGCCTGCTGCGGGTGGCGACCGGCCGGGACGCGGCCGACACCGCCTTCCTCACCAACCTCGGCGGGACCGTCGAGCTGACCGGGCTGGAGGTCACCGCCACGGTCGACGAGCTGCCCGTCGACGACGGCCGGCCCCTGCGTCAGCTGGTCTGAGCCGGCTCGCTCTCGGCGGCGCGCTGCTGCTGCCGCCCGAGCAGCCGGCCGACGACCGTGCTGGCGACCACCGCCAGGACGACGGCGGCCGTGACCGCGAGCAGCGGGTGGCTGCTGAGCCGCCCGCCGACGGCGCCGGCCAGGGTGTAGAGCGCGGCCCACAGCCCGCAGCCGACGAGGTCGGCGGCGACGAACCGGCGCCGGTCCGCGCCCTGCAGGCCGAGCGCGATGATCACCGGGGCCCGGGTGCCGGGCACCAGCCGGGCGGTGACCACGGCGCTGAAGGCGCTCCGGTCCAGCCAGCGGCGGGCCTGCTCGACCCGCGGGCCGGTGGCGTGCCGGTCGAGCCAGCCCTGCAGCGGCCCCCGGAGCAGCCGGGCGGCGGTCAGCAGCACGGTGTCCCCGACCGCCGAGCAGAGCCAGCACACGCCGAACACCCCGAGCGTGGCCAGCACCGAGGGTGCGGCCAGGGCCGCGGCCGCACCGACCATCTCGCCGGTGGGCACGAACGGCACCGACGAGGCCACCAGCACGGTGAGGCCGAGCAGGAGCAGGTCGACGACGTCGGTCACCGCGCGCCGGTCACGGCTGCAGCACGGCCTCGACGTCGATCGTCACCCGCAGCGTGGTGCCGAACACCGCGATGCCGACGCCGACGGCCTGGTTCCAGTTCAGCTGGAAGTCCTGGCGCCGCAGCTCGGCGGTGGCGCTGAACGCCGCGCGGGTGCCACCCCAGGGGTCCGGACCGCTGCCCAGGTAGCTGAGGTCCAGCTGCACCGGCCGGGTGGTCCCGGCGAGCGTCAACCGGCCGGGCAGCACCCAGCCGGCGCCGCCCCGCTCGAGCCGGTCGGCCTCGAAGCGCAGGGTCGGGAACCGTTCGACGTCGAGGAAGTCCGGTGACCGCAGGTGGGCGTCGCGCTGGGCGTTGCCGGTCTCGATCGACGCGGCGACGATCTCGGCGTCCACCCGCGAGCGGGCGACGTCGGCGTCGACGGTGATCGCCCCGGCGAACTCGGTGAAGCGGCCGGAGACGGTGGCCAGCCCGAGGTGGTGCGCCTTGGCGCTCACCGTCGAGTGGGCCGTGTCGAGCAGGTAGAGCCCGGGCGCCGGCACGTCGGTGCCGCCCCGGCGGGTGAGCCGCAGCTCCCCCACGGTCCACGACGGCCCGGCCGGCACGACGACGGTCATCGCCTTCGGTGCGTGGGCGGGCGCGGCGACCAGCAGCGTCCCCGCCCCCGCCGGCAGGCCGTCGAGGGTGAAGCGGCCGTCGTCGCCGGCGGTCCCGCTGGCCAGCTGGGCGCCGTCGGCACCCAGCACCGTGACCGTCGCGCCGGCGACCGGCCAGCCCTCCGGGGTCACCACCCGGCCGTGCGCGGCGGTGGTGGCCACCGCCGCGCCCGGCACCCGGGTGCCCGGGGACCAGGAGCCGGCGCTCACCGCTGCTCCGCGGGCACGCCGTGGGCGACGTCGAGGTCGGCCCGCCCGGTGCCGAGCGGCACCTGCACGGCCGAGACGGCGTCCTCGTCGACCACGACCTCCATCGCCACCGGGGCGTAGCCGGACGCGGTGAGGGTGTAGCGGCCGGCGGCGAGGTCGTCGAACAGGTAGTCCCCGTCGCCGCCGGTGAGGGCGGTGTCGACGACCTGGCCGTCGGCGTCGACCAGGGTCACGGTGGCCTCGCGGACGGCGCGGCCGTCGGAGGCGGCGACGACGGTGCCGGTCAGCCGGCCACCGCCGGTCAGGGCCAGGTCGCAGGCGAGGGCGCCGGACTCGGCGACCTCGACGCCGCGGGCCAGCGGCCGGTGCTCGACGCTCTGCGCGGTCAGCACGTAGCTGCCCGCGACGAGCCGCTCGAAGGCGTAGCCGCCGTCGGCCTCGCTGCGGACCGAGGCCACCACCTCGCCGGTGACGTCGGTGAGCGTCACGAGGGCGTCCGGCACGCCGACCGGCGCGTTGCGCTCCGCGTCGTGGCGGAGCACCCGACCGGTGATGGCGGAGCGGCCGGCCAGGGTCACGTCGCGCACCACCGGGGCGTCGCCGACCGCGACGAGGCTCGCCGTCGGCGCGCGGTGCGCCGCCGCGACGATGAGTAGGAACGTGCCGCCCGAGGTGAGCGGCAGGGCGTACCGGCCGTCCTCGTCGCTGACCGTGCGGCCCACCTGGCGACCGGACTGGTCGGCCAGGGTCACCTGCGCACCGGCCAGCGGCCGGGTGGCGTTCTGCCGGACGGTGCCGGCGACCACCAGCGGGGCGGGCTGCTGCACCGGCAGCGGCGGCTCCTGGGCGGGCGAGGGCGGCCCGGGCACCGCGACGGGCTCCGACTGGCCGTCGACGACCGCCCGGCGGGCCGGGTGGTCACCGTGGCCGTTGCGCGACGCCGGACCGGCGCTGTGCGCCGGTTCGTGGTCGGCGGGGGCGTTCCAGCGCTGGTCCGGCTCGGCGCCGTCGGCGACGGCGGCCTCCGGCTCGTCCCGGCCGCGCAGCACGACCTCCTTGAGGAAGGCCGCGATGATGAGGGCCAGCAGCGCGAAGGGCGTGGCGACCAGGAAGACGTCGGCGATCGCGGAGCCGTAGGCGCTCTGCACGACGCCGCGGATCGGCTCCGGCAGCAGGGACAGGTTCGGGATGCCGCTGCCGCCCGCGGCTCCGGCCTGGGCCGGGTCGATGCCCGCCGCGGCGAGGCCCTCGGTGAGGTGGCTGACGACCCGGTGCGCCAGCAGCGCACCCAGGGCGGAGACGCCGATGGCGCCACCGAGCGAGCGGGTGAAGGCGATGAAGGAGCTGGCCGCGCCCAGGTCCTGCGGGGCGGTGATGTTCTGCACCGCGAGCACCAGGTTCTGCATCATCATGCCGACGCCGGCGCCGATCAGGAACATGTAGGGCGCGACGACCCAGTAGTTGGTGTCGAACGCGATCGTGGCCAGCAGTCCCAGGCCGGCGGTCATCAGCACGCCGCCGATGAGCACCCAGACCTTGTAGCGGCCGGTCCGGCTGATGATCTGCCCGGAGATCGTGGAGGAGAGGAACAGCCCGGCGATCAGCGGGATGGTCATCACGCCGGCCATGGTCGGCGACTCGCCCCGGGCCAGCTGGAAGTACTGGCTGAGGAAGACGGTGCCGCCGAACAGCGCGATGCCGACGAACAGGCTGGCCAGCGAGGAGAGCACGATGGTGCGGCTCTTGAAGAAGCGCAGCGGGATGATCGGCTCGGGCGCGGTGCGCTCGGCCAGCACGGTGAGGGCGAGCAGGGCGATGCCGCCGCCGACCATGAGCCAGGTCTGCCAGGACCACCAGTCGAACCGCTGCCCGGCGAGCGACACCCAGATGAGCAGGGAGGACACGCCGGCCGCCAGCAGGATCGAGCCGAGGTAGTCGATGTGCACCTCGCGCTTGATCACCGGCAGCTTCAGCTTGAGCTGGAGCACGATGAACGCGGCGACGGCGAACGGGACGCCGACGTAGAAGCACCAGTGCCAGGAGAGGTGCTCGGTGAGCACGCCGCCGATCAGCGGACCGCCCACGGTGGCCAGGGCGAAGGTCGCGCCGAGGTAGCCGGAGTACTTGCCCCGCTCGCGCGGGCTGATCATGGTCGCCATGATCACCTGCGCCAGGGCGGTCAGACCGCCACCGCCGATCCCTTGCAGGACACGCATCGCGATCAGCGTCTCCATGTTCTGGGAGAGACCGGCGACCGCGGAGGCCACGACGAAGATCACGAGCGCGATCTGGACGAGGATCTTCTTGGAGAACAGGTCGGCGAGCTTGCCCCAGATGGGGGTCGAGATCGTCGTGGCGAGCAGGGCGGCCACGACCACCCAGGTGTAGCCGGACTCGCTGCCACCGAGGTCGGGGACGATGATCGGCAGGGCGTTCGAGACGACCGTGGAGGACAGGATCGCGACGAACATCCCCAGCAGCAGGCCCCAGAGCGCCTCCATGATCTGGCGGTGCGACATGGCGGGACCGTGCAGGTCCTCGTGGGTCGGGGCGGCGGTGGCGGTGGCGGTGCTCATCGGTTCCTCCGGTGCTGAGGTGGGCTCGGCGGGTCGTCCGGCCGACGCTGGCCTAAGCGGAAGACTTCGTTCCGGTTCAACGTAACATAGTCGAGTGATGCAAATACCTGGATCCCCGCCGACCGGGCAGGCTGGGGTCGTGACGCCCGTCCCCCCGGCCCCCGACCCCGCGGCTCCCGGCTCCGCCACCCCGCTCCGCGCCGACGCCCAGCGGAACCGGGACCAGCTCATCGCCGCCGCCGCCCGCACCTTCGTCACCGGGGGCCCGGAGGTGCCGATGGAGGAGATCGCCCGGGCGGCCGGCGTGGGCGTCGGGACGCTCTACCGGCGCTTCGCCGACCGCGAGTCGCTGATGGTGGCGGTCGCGCAGACGAGCCTGGCCACGCTGCTGACCCGGGTGCGGACGGCCGAGGACGAGGAACGGCTGGCCTGGGACGCTCTGGTGCGGAGCATGACCCACCTCGGAGAGCTGAAGCTCTCGCTGCCCGCCACGGACCCGTTGCCGCCCCACCTCCGGGTGGCCGTCCGCGCCGATCCGGAGGTGCGCCGGCTCCGCCAGGAGCTGGACGAGGCGACCGAGCGGCTCGTCGGCGCCGCTCAGGCGGAGGGGACGCTGCGGACCGACGTCGGAGCCGGCGACGTCGTCCGGCTGTTCACCCTCGTCCACCGCGCGGCCCCGGTCCCGGGGAACCCGGTCGCCGAGCAGGCGGACGAGCGCGCCCTCGCCGTCCTGCTGGACGGGCTGCGGACCGGTCCGCGCCGCGACCTGCCGGGTCGGCCGGTGGCCGCCGCCGAGCTCGGCCGCGGCTGAGCGCCGCCCCGCCACCCCGCACCCGGGCGCCCGATCTGGTTGCCGGGGTGGGTGGCCCGTGTCACACTGCGTGAGTTATTTCCACTACGGATCGTCGGGCACGTACCTGCCCGTGGAAAGGAAGTGTGGCGTGGCCACAGTCCAGTTCAACGAGGCGACCCGGGTCTACCCCGGCGCCGACCACCCCTCGGTCGACAAGCTGAACCTCGACATCGGCGATGGCGAGTTCATGGTCCTGGTCGGCCCCTCGGGCTGCGGGAAGTCGACCTCCCTGCGGATGCTCGCCGGGCTGGAGGAGGTGAACGCGGGCGCCATCCACATCGGCGACCGGGACGTCACCGACCTGCCGCCCAAGGACCGCGACATCGCGATGGTGTTCCAGAACTACGCCCTGTACCCCCACATGACCGTGGGCGACAACATGGGCTTCGCGCTCAAGATGGCCGGGGTCTCCAAGACCGAGCGCCAGCAGCGCGTCCAGGAGGCCGCCAAGCTGCTGGGCCTGGAGGACTTCCTCAACCGCAAGCCCAAGGCGCTCTCCGGTGGCCAGCGCCAGCGCGTCGCCATGGGCCGCGCGATCGTCCGCTCGCCCCAGGTCTTCCTGATGGACGAGCCGCTGTCGAACCTCGACGCCAAGCTCCGCGTCTCCACCCGCACCCAGATCGCGGCGCTGCAGACCCGGCTGGGCGTCACCACCGTCTACGTGACCCACGACCAGGTCGAGGCCATGACGATGGGTGACCGCGTGGCGGTCATGAAGGACGGCGTGCTGATGCAGGTCGACAGCCCGCTGGGCCTGTACGACACCCCGAAGAACCTCTTCGTGGCCGGCTTCATCGGCTCGCCCGCGATGAACCTGATCGAGGGCACCGTCGTCGACGGCGGCATCAAGGTCGGCGACTACACCGTGCCGGTGCCGCGCGAGTGGCTGACCAAGGCGGCCGGCGAGGACAAGCTGACCCTCGGCATCCGCCCGGAGAACTTCAACATCTCCGACAGCGGCGAGGGCATCGGCCTCGACGTCGCGGTGGTCGAGGAGCTCGGCGCCGACGCGTTCCTCTACGGCACCCTGACGGGGCTCGACGAGGACGCCCGCCTGACCGCCCAGCAGATCGTGGCCCGTATCTCGTCGCGGCGCCCGCCGAACCGGGGCGCCACGGTCCGCCTGACCGCCGACGCCGAGCACTTCCACGTGTTCTCGACGAAGACGGGCGAGCGTCTCTCCTGAGCCGCTCCCGGTCGCGGTGACCCGCGGCTGAACGCCCAGCAGGCCCCCGGCTCCGGCCGGGGGCCTGCTGCGTCTCCGGGGTGCCGAAGGGGCCGAGGCCGGCTCGGGCCCCGCGGCGGGGGCGATCAGCCGGTGACGGCCTCGCGCACACGACCGCCGTGCCGGGCCAGCCGGGCGCGCGCCTCGTCCGCACCGCAGCCGGCCAGCAGCATGACCACGGCCGTCTTGGCGTGGCCGTCGGCGGCCCGCAGCGCCGCGTCGGCGCGCTCCTCGTCGACGGTGGCCGCCGTCGCGACGATCCGCCTCGCCCGGTCGACCAGCTTCGCGTTGGTCGGCCGGACGTCCACCATGAGGTTCCGGTAGACCTTGCCCGTCCGCACCATCGCCGCGGTGGAGAGCATGTTGCACACCATCTTCTGCGCGGTGCCGGCCTTGAGCCGGGTCGAGCCGGTGATCACCTCGGGCCCGGTGTCGACCTCGATCGCCACGTCGGCGAGCGCGCTGATCGGCGACCCGGGGTTGCAGGCGACGGAGACGGTGGCCGCGCCCACCTGGCCGGCGTGGTGCAGGGCCGCGACGACGTAGGGCGTCCGCCCGCTGGCCGCCAGCCCGACGACGACGTCCGCCGGACCGATGCCCAGCGCCTCCAGGTCCGCGACCGCGAGGTCGGGGTCGTCCTCGGCGCCCTCGACGGCGACGGCGAAGGCGCCATCGCCGCCCGCCAGCACCCCGACGACCTCCTGAGGCGCCGTGCCGAAGGTGGGCGGGCACTCGACGGCGTCGAGCAGGCCGAGCCGGCCACTGGTGCCGGCACCCACGTAGACCAGCCGGCCGCCCCGCTGGCGGGCCGCGACGACGAGGTCGACCGCGCGGGCGACGGCGGGCAGCACCCGCTGGACGGCGCCGGCGACGGTCTGGTCCTCGGCGTTGATCACCTGCAGCACCTCGAGGGTGCCCATGGCGTCGAGGTCGGCCGTGCGCGGGTTGGCCGTCTCGGTGCCCAGCGCGGCGAGGCCCACCGGGGCGCCCTCGGACGAGGCCGGTCCGCGGGTCGAGGTGGTCACCGGCTGCTCCTCTCCTGGTCGACGACCAGTCGGGTCGGGCGTGCCGGGGGTCCTCCCCACCGCGGCCAGCCGTCGCGGCCCGGGGTCAGCGAGCCGAGGACGCTGGTGTGCCGGGCCCCCGTGCACGACGGTACCGACGCCGGCAGTCCGACGAGGGTGAAGTAGCCGAGAAGGGCGAAGGCGTAGGCCTCCTTGGCCGCGGCCGGCAGGCCCAGCTCGTCGGAGACCAGCAGCGGCACCGGCCCGAGCCGCTCGCGCAACCTGGCCAGCAGCGTCGGGTTCCGGGTGCCCCCGCCGGCCGCGACGACCTCCTGGCCGCCCGCGGCGTGCACCGCCGCGGCGACGGTCGCAGCCGTCAGGTCGGTCAGGGTGGCGAGCAGGTCCTCGAGGGCGAGGCCGGGCCGCCCGGCCAGGACGGGATCCAGGTAGGCCGGGCTGAACAGCTCCTTGCCGGTGCTCTTCGGCGCCGGGCGGGCGTAGTAGGGATCGGCGAGGAGTGCGGCCAGCAGGTCCTCGTCCACCCGGCCGGCGGCGGCGAGGGCGCCGTCGACGTCGTAGGCCTGCACGCCGTCGGTCGCCTGCTGGACGACGGCGTCCAGCAGCGCGCCGGCGGGCCCGGTGTCGAAGGCGACCGGCTCCGCGCCGGGCGCCACCACCGTGACGTTGGCGATGCCGCCCAGGTTGAGGGCCACCGACCGGCGGCCGCGGCCGGCGAGCCAGAGCACGTCCAGGGCGCTGACCAGCGGGGCGCCCTGGCCGCCGGCGGCGACGTCGCGGCTGCGCAGGTCGGAGACGACGGGCAACCCGGTCCGCTCGGCGATCCAGGCGGGCTGGCCCAGCTGCAGGGTGCCGCGGACGTGCCCGTCCTCGGTCCAGTGGTAGACGGTCTGGCCGTGCGAGACGACCAGCTCGGCCCGGCCGTCGCAGAGCTCGGCGTCGGCGCGGGCGGCCAGCCGGGCGAAGGCCTGGCCGACCCCGGTGTCGAGCCGGCACACCGCCTCGAGGGTCGTGGCGGCCGGCGGCAGCGCGGTCCGGAGGGCGCCGACCAGCGCGGCCGGGTAGGACTCGCTGAGCAGGCCGAGCGGGCGCAGGTGGACGGCGTCGTCGTGCACCTCCAGGTCGGCGGCCGCGGCGTCCACCGCGTCGGCGGAGGTGCCCGACATCATCCCGACGACCCTCACCGGCCGGCCAGGGCCCGGCGGTGCGCGTCGCTGCGGAGCGTGAGCAGGGCGGCGGCGCTGACCGGGCAGGTCGCCGTCACGTGGTGGGCGGGGATGTCGAGGTTGCCGGCGGAGCGATCATGGGGGTCCTACTTTCCCCGCCTCCACCTTTCGGTGTCAATCATTGACCTCGGCTCGGCGCCGGGGTCAGAGGAGGTCGAGCAGGCTCCGGGGGCCCAGCACGGCGGCGCCCAGGTCGCCCACCCGGGCCCGCAGCTCGCGGTCGGCCGTCACCACCACCAGCGGCCGGCCGGAGCCGGCGTGCTCGGCGACCGCCGCCACCACCGCGTCGTCGCCCGAACCGCCGGTGCCGACGACCTCGACCCCGTCGACGCCGCCGACGTCGCGCGCCCGGCCCTCGACGACCAGCAGGAAGCGGGGGAACGAGCGCAGCCCCCGGACCTCGCCGTCGCCGAGGCCCGCCACGCCGGTCCCCGACGCCCGGGCCAGCTCGTCGCGCAGCCGTCCGGCCGCGCCGGCGCGGTCCTTCCACCAGCCGTCGGGCCGGCTGCCCATGACGTTCGCCGCGTCGACGACGACCACCGGTGCCGGCCCGACGGCGCGCAGCAGCGGCCAGGTGCGGGCGAAGCCCGGGTGCAGGTCGAGGGCGTCGACCTCACCGAGCGGGACCCAGCGGACGTCGTCGCTCTCCCAGTTGCGGGCGGCGAGGCCCATGCTCGACGACGCGGTGGCGACGACGGTGGTGTAGGCCCAGCCGCCGTGGTCGTCGACGTAGGTGGCCTCGACGGCCACCCGCTCGGGGGCGACGGTGGCCTCCTCCCCGGCCTCGCGGAGGGCGGCCTGGACCGCGGTCTCGTCCCCGTCCCGGGCGCCGCCGAGGATGCCCCAGGTGCCGCCGTGGTGGCTCCGCTCGGCCCGCAGCTGGAGGGCGACGGCGGGCGGCTCGTCGGCGGGGGTGCGCAGCAGCAGACCGGCTGCTCCGAAGAGCCCCCAGTGACGGTGCCCGGCCACGCACGTCGTCCAGCCGTCACCACTCGTCACCACCCGATGGTAGGGCGGCCCCGCGCGCTAGCGTGGCCCGGCCACCGACCCCTCCGAGGAGCTCCCGGATGCCCGCCGAGCACGACCCCCGCCTCGTCACCCTGCGCCCCGTCACCCTCGACGACGCCGAGGCCTACGTCCGCTGCCACGTCGACTGCCTGACCGAGACCTACGCCGCGATCATGCCGCCGGCGTTCGCCGAGCAGCACCGGCAGGCGATCCCGGACACCGTGGCGCAGACCCGGGCCGCCTGGGCCGCGGCGGACGAGCAGCCCGAACCCCGGACGCACGCGTGGCTGGCCCGCGACCCCGACGGGGAGGTGGTGGGCGTCGTCCGCTCCGGCCCGGGCACGCAGGACTGGGAGCGTGCCCTCGGCGCCCCGCCGACCGACGTCGGCTGGCAGCTGCACCACCTCTACACCCGGGCCCGGACCCACGGCACCGGCCTGGGCCGGCGGCTGCTCGACGCCGCCGTCGGCGACCACGCGACCTACCTGTGGATCCTGGACGGCAACCCCCGCGCCGACCGCTTCTACCGCCGCCACGGCTTCGCCCCCGACGGCGGCACCCTGACGTGCGGCCCCAGCTGGTTCCACCGCCCGATGTACCGCCTGGTCCGGCCTCCCGCCCGCTGAGCTCCTCGGGGCCGCGAACCTGCTGGACGACCGCCGCGATGAACGGCCCCCGACGCAGATCTCCAGCACCCGCTGGCCCGAGGAGGGCCCTTCGACAGGCTCAGGGGGCGGGGACAGGCTCAGGCGGCAGGGACAGGCTCAGGGGGCGGGGACCGGCTCAGGGGCGAGGTCGGCGAGCAGGTCGAGCAGCCGCTGCCGCAGGGGTGCGGACCGGACGGCGAAGGCCCGCTGCGCCGCGGCGTAGGCGGCCCGCCCCTCCGGCGTCTCGACCGGCACGGCCTGCAGGCCCAGCGCGCCGAAGTCGTACGGGCTGGCGCGCATGTCCAGCTCGCGGATCTCGCGGGCCAGCGCGAAGGCGTCGGCGACGAGGTCGGACGGCACCAGCGGGCTGAGCTTGTAGGCCCACTTGTAGAGGTCCATGTTGGCGTGCAGGCAACCCGGCTGCTCCAGCGCCTGCTGGTCGGCGCGCGTCGGCTGCAGCAGGTTGAGCGGCCGCGCCGCCGGGGTGAAGAAGCGGAAGGCGTCGACGTGGCCGCAGCGGACCCCGCGCTCCTCGACGACGGCCGCGACGTCCTCGGCGGGCATCCGCAGCGGCCAGCCGGGGTGGCGCAGCTCGTCGGCGCTCTGCCGGTAGACCATCGCCCACTCGTGCAGGCCGAAGCAGCCGAAGTGGCCGGCCCGGCCGGCCGTGGCGGCGAGCAGGTCGCGCACCCACCGGACGGTGCCGAGGCGCGCCGCGAGCACCGTCGCCGTGTCGAGCGTGACGCCGTCGGCCACCGCGACGTAGCCGCGCCAGTCGAGCAGCTCCCCGGCGGCCGGCCCGGCGAGCACGACGCCGGGCCCGGGGTGCCAGCGCCGCAGCTGGTAGGGCCGCTGGTTGTAGTACTCGAACAGGAAGTCCTCGACGGGGTGGCTGCGACCCCGGCTGCGCCGCTCCCGGTGACCGGCCAGCCAGCCGTCGACCCGGGCGTGGTGCGCGTCGCGGCGCCCCGTCCAGTCCGGCTCGGCCAGCACGACCGGCGACCCGGCGGGCGCGGGCAGCAGGTCGGTCACGCCGGTCAGCCTAGGCGGCGGGACGTCCCCCGGGTCGACCCCGGATCGTCCGTCACCCCGCTGGACCTCGGTGACAAGATGACGGCATGCCCAGGTTCCTGTCGGCGAAGCCGGACGCGCGGTTGATCACGCTGCCCTGGGAGACGCCGCTCGCCGAGTGGCCCGAGGAGAGCCTGGTGGCCCTCCCCCGCGGCATCTCGCGGCACGTCGTCCGCTTCGTCCGGGTGGGCACCGACGTCTACGCGGTCAAGGAGGTGCTGGAGCACCTCGCCCGGCACGAGTACCGGCTGCTGCGCGACCTCACCCGGCTCGACACCCCCTCGGTCCAGCCGGTCGGCGTCGTCACCACCCGCATCGACCGCGACGGCGGACCGCTCGACCCGATCCTCATCACCAAGCACCTGCAGTTCTCGCTGCCCTACCGCTCGCTGTTCAGCCGGGGCGTCCGCCAGGACACCGTCAACCGGCTGGTCGACGCCATGGTGGTGCTGCTGGCCCGGCTGCACCTGATCGGCTTCCTGTGGGGGGACGTCTCGCTCTCCAACACCCTCTTCCGCCGTGACGCCGGCTCGTTCGCCGCCTACCTCGTCGACGCCGAGACGGGCGAGCTGCACGACCAGCTCAGCGACGGCCAGCGCGAGCACGACCTGCAGATCGCCCGGGTCAACCTGTTCGGCGAGTTCTGCGACCTGGAGGCGGGCGGCCTGCTGGACGCCAACCTGGACCCGCTGACGCTGGTGCAGACCATCGAGAGCCGCTACCGCGAGCTGTGGCTGGAGCTCACCGAGGTGGAGGAGTTCGACGGCAGCGAGATGCACCGGATCGAGGGCCGCGTCCGGCGGCTGAACGCGCTCGGCTTCGACGTCGCCGAGCTGGACATCACCACCGACTTCGCCGGCTCGACGATCCGCATCCAGCCCAAGGTCGTCGACGCCGGCCACCACTCCCGGCGGCTGCTCCGGCTGACCGGGCTGGACACCGAGGAGAACCAGGCGCGGCGGCTGCTGAACGACCTCGACGCCTACCGGGCGCGGACCGACCAGCAGGGGGCCGACGAGTCGATCGTCGCCCACCAGTGGCTGACCAACCGCTTCGAGCCGGTGGTCAACCTGGTCCCCAACGAGATGCGCAAGAAGCTGGAGCCGGCCGAGCTGTACCACGAGGTGCTCGAGCACCGCTGGTTCATGGGCGAGAAGGCCGGCCGGGAGATCCCGATCTCCGAGGCCGCGCAGAGCTACATGGACGACGTGCTGCAGAACCTGCCCGACGAGCAGATCGCGCTCTCGGCGATGGAGTCGATGGGGCCGCTCGCCAACCCCTTCGACCCCTCCCAGGGCTACGTCGACGACGAGACCGACAAGCCGTACGACCCGTGGGAGGACGCGGGTGAGGCTCCGGGTGAGGACGAGCCGCCGGCCCAGGAGTACCTCGACATCGCCGCCCTGCGCGCCCGCGCCGCCCGGGGCTGATCCGCTCCCGCGCCGCTACGGCGAGCCCACGCCGGGTGCACCGGGCGCGGGAGGGCGGTCGGAGCGCAGCAGCGCCTCGACCTGCGCGCACACCGCGTCGACGTCGCTGCGGCCGGTGTCGACCACGAGGTCGGCCACGATCCCCGGCCGGAGCGCCCAGAAGCGCTCGTGGGTGCGGCGCAGGAAGTCCAGCTCACGGGAGACCCCGCGCTCGGGGTCGCCCGTCACCCGGTCGCCGGCCGTGCCCAGCGGGCAGGTGAGCAGCACCCGCCGCACCCCGGCCCCCGGCGGCACGTGGGCCAGCACCGCCGCCGTCTCCTCGGGGCTGTAGACCGGCCCGTGCACGACCACGACGTCGAACGGCTCCGCCAGCAGCGCCCCCACCAGCACGCCCTGGGTGACGTGGGCCCGGTCCCAGTGCTCCTCGGTCAGCCCGCCGGGGACGTGTCCCAGCCGGGCGACGTCGTCGTGGTCGGTGCAGGCGACGCTGCGGCCGGCGGCCACCAGCCGCTCCGTCAGCCGGGCGGCGACGGTGCTCTTGCCCGCGGCGATCGGCCCGGTCAGCAGCACCACCCGCGCGGCGAGCGGCGCCGTCACCGCGGCGGCATCCGCAGCGCCCCGTCGAGCCGGATGACCTCGCCGTTCAGCAGCGGGTTGGCCACCAGCGCCTCCACCAGCTGCGCGTACTCGGCGGGACGACCCAGCCGGGCCGGGTGGGGCACCAGCGCCTCCAGCGAGGTCCGGGTCTCCTCCGGCAGGCCGGCCAGCATCGGCGTCTCCATCACCCCCGGCGCGATCGTCATCACCCGGACGGCCCGGTCGGCGAGGTCGCGGGCAGCCGGCAGGGTCAGCGCGGCGACCCCGCCCTTGCTGGCGGCGTAGGCCGCCTGCCCCACCTGGCCGTCGAAGGCGGCGACGCTGGCGGTCATCACGACCAGCCCGCGGTCGCCGTCCAGCGGCGCGTTCCCGCCCATCGCCTCCGCGGCCAGCCGCAGCAGGTTGAAGGTGCCGACGAGGTTGATCTCGACGACCCGCTGGAAGTCGGCCAGCGGCAGCACGCCCTTCCGCCCGACGACCCGGCCCGGCGTCGCCACGCCCGCGCAGCTGACCGCGACCCGGAGCGCCCCGTGCGCCGTGGCGGTGGCGAGCGCGGCGGCCAGCTGGTCGGGGTCGCGGACGTCCGCGGCCGCGAAGACCGCCCGCGGCCCCAGCTCGGCCGCGAGATCGGACCCGCGCGATCCGGGCAGGTCGACGAGGACGGCCTGCGCACCGCTCGCCAGCAGCGCCCGGACGGTCGCCTCGCCGAGGCCGGAGGCGCCGCCGGTGACCAGGACGACGTCGTCCTCACCGAGCCGCACGGGAGCTCCCGCCGAGCGAGCCGAGCAGCTGCCGGCCGATGACCAGCCGCTGGATCTGGTTGGTGCCCTCGAAGATCTGGGTGACCTTGGCCTCCCGCATGAAGCGCTCGGCGGGGAAGTCGGTGGTGTAGCCGTACCCGCCGAGCACCTGCACGGCGTCGGTCGTCACCCGCATGGCCGCGTCGGTCGCCACGAGCTTGGCGACGGCGGCGTCCCGGGTGAAGGCCATCCCGGCGTCGCGCTTGCGGGCCGCGAGCAGGTAGGTCGCCCGGGCGCTGTCCACGGCGGCGGCCATGTCCGCCAGCAGGAACTGCATCCCCTGGAACTCCGCGACGGCCCGGCCGAACTGCCGGCGCTCCTGCGCGTAGCCCACGGCGAGGTCCAGCGCGGCCTGCGCCAGCCCCGTGGCGCAGGCGGCGATGCCGAGCCGGCCCGAGTCCAGCGCCGAGAGCGCGATCCGCATCCCCTGGCCCTCCGCGCCGATCCGTCGGTCGTCCCCGACCGCGACCCCGTCGAGGTGCAGCCCCGCGGTGACCGAGGAGCTCAGCCCCATCTTCCGCTCGGGGGCGCCGAAGCCCAGCCCGGGCGCGTCCCCGGGCACCAGGAAGCAGGTGAGCCCGGCAGGCGGTGACTCCCCCACCCGGGCGAAGACGGTGTAGACGTCGGCCTGCGAGCCGTGCGTGACCCACGCCTTGGTCCCGTGCAGCGCGTAGCCCTCGTCGGAGCGCTTGGCGCGACTGGTGAGCCCGGCGATGTCGGAGCCGGCCTGGGGCTCGGAGAGGGCGTAGGCGCCGAGCCGGTCCCCGCCGACGAGGTCGGGCAGCAGGCGCTCCTGCTGGGCCGGCGTCCCCCAGGTGGCGAGCGGGTGGCAGCTCATCACGTGCACCGAGACGCCGACGCCGACGCTCATCCAGGCCGCGGCCACCTCCTCCAGCGCCTGGAGGTACACCTCGTAGGGCTGGCCCAGCCCGCCGAGCTCCTCGGGGTAGGGCATCCCGAGCAGGCCCAGCCCGCCGAGCATCGCGAACACGTCGCGCGGGTAGCGGCCGGCGGCCTCGTCGGCCGCAGCGCGCGGGACCAGCTCCGCCCGGGCGACCTCGCGGACGAGGGCGACCAGCTCGGCGCCCTCGTCGGTCGGCAGCAGTCGTTCGACGGCCACGGTCGGACCTCCTCGTCCACCGGCGCCGGGTCGGACGTCGGAGCGGTACCAGCGGCAGTACGGTGGTACCGCCATGCAGAGCACTGTACCCGCGCCGCCGGCGCCCGTGGGGCCCCGCCGGCTGACCCCCCGCCAGCGCCAGCTGCAGGACGGGCTGGTGGAGCTGGTGCTGGCCGAGGGGTTCAGCGCCGCCACCGTCGAGGACGTCGCGGCCCGTCTCGGCTGCTCCAAGCGGACCCTCTACGCGCTCGCCGACAGCAAGGAGCAGCTGGCCCTGCTCGTGGTCCGGCAGTTCTTCCGCCGGGCGACCGCCGCCGTCGAGGAGGCGCTCGCGGGCACCCGCTCCCCCGCGCGCCGGGTGACCCGGTACCTGGAGGCGGTCGCCGAGCAGCTGCGGGCGGCCGGGCCCGCCTTCCGGGCCGACGTCGCCGCCTTCGCCCCCGCCGCGGAGGTCTACGAGCAGAACACCGCCGCGGCCGCGGCCCGGGTCCGGGAGCTGATCGACGACGGCATCCGCGCCGGCGCCTTCCGCCGGGTCCCCGCCGCCTTCGTCGGTGAGGTCGTCACCGCGACCATGCGACGCATCACCTCGGGCGAGATCGGCGCCGCCACCGGGCTCGACGACGCCCAGGCCTACGCCGAGCTGGCCCGCCTGGTCGTCGCCGCCATCAGCCGGTAGGCCCCCCGCCGGACCGGTGGGCAGGTGGGTATGGCGCCCGGTCCGACCGCCTGGGGGAAGTTCATCACCCCCGGCCCCACCCCGCCCCGCCCGCACTAGCGTCGAGAGCACGCTGCCGCAGACCCGGGGGACGCCATGACCGACACCATCGACCGTCGCAGGTTCCTGGAGCTCGGAGCCGGGGGCCTGACCGCCCTGGCCGTCGGCTCGACCGTGGTCCTGCCCGCCGGGGCCACCGTCGACACGGCCGGGGTGGCGCAGCACACCCGGCGGCACCCGGGCGCGCCGTGGTTCGAGACGGACATCGGCACCCTGCAGCGCTGGATGCGCCGGGGTCGGGTGACCAGCGCGGGACTCACCGCAGGGTTCCTCGCCCGGATCGCCGAGCTGAACCCCGTCCTGCACGCGGTCATCGAGACCAACCCCGACGCCCTCCGCATCGCCCGCCGACGCGACGCCGAACGGCGCGCCGGCCACCTGCGGGGACCCCTGCACGGCATCCCCGTGCTGGTCAAGGACAACATCGCCACGGACGACCGGATGGAGACCACGGCCGGATCGCTGGCGCTGGTGGGCAGCGAGGTCCCGGCCGACGCGCCCCTGGTCCGCCAGCTCCGGCGCGCGGGGGCGGTGGTGCTCGGCAAGGCGAACCTGTCCGAGTGGGCCAACTTCCGGGGGTTCGACTCGATCAACGGCTGGAGCGCCCGCGGCGGCTTCACCCGCAACCCGTACGACCTCGGGTTGGACCCCAGCGGGTCCTCCTCGGGCTCGGCCGCGGCCGTGGCCGCCGGGCTGAGCGTCGTCGCCGTCGGCACCGAGACCGACGGGTCGATCCTCTCCCCGGCCGGGGAGCAGTCGATCGTGGGCCTCAAGCCGACGGTCGGCCTGGTCTCGGGCCGGGGCATCATCCCGATCGCCGCGTCGCAGGACACCGCCGGTCCGATGGCCCGCACCGTCCGCGACGCGGCGCTCCTGCTCGACACGCTCCGCGTGCCGGGACGCCGGGTGCTGGGGCACCGCGTCCCCCGCTCCTACGCGGAGCACCTGGACCGCCGGGGGCTGCGGCACGCCCGGCTGGCCTACGACCTGCGCTACGTCACGGGGGACTACGGTCCCGGCGACGAGGACGCGCTGGCCCTCACCGAGACGGTCCTCCGGCGGCTGCGGCGGGCCGGCGCCGTGGTCGAGGAGGTCACGTCGCTCGACCCGGCCCAGCCGGACGCCAGCGGTCGCATCCCCCTCGACGACGAGTTCACGGTGCTGCTGTTCGAGTTCAAGGTGCAGATCCAGCAGTACCTGTCCACGCTGCGGAACACCGACCTCCGGACCCTCGCCGACCTGATCGCCTTCAACCGGGCGCAGTGCGGCACCGAGCTCGCCTGGTTCGGCCAGGAGGTCTTCGAGCTGGCCGAGGCCACCAGCGGCGACCTGCGCGACCCCGGGTACCGGGCGGCCAAGGCCACGAGCCAGGCGTTCGGGCGCGGCGTCATCGACGGCTACCGGCGGCAGGGCTTCGACGCCGTCCTGACGCCCTCGAACAGCTTCGCCACCTCCGTCGCGGCCACCGCCGGCTACCCGAGCCTCTCGGTGCCGATCGGCTTCGTCCGCGAGACCCGGCCGGTGGGGTTGTGGATGGCGGCCGGCTGCCTGGAGGAGCCCGCCCTGCTCGGTCTCGGCCACGCCGTCGAGCAGCTGCTGCAGGCGCGGGAGCGGCCGACGCTGGCCGGCACGGTGCCGCCCCTGCCCGACCCCTTCAACGGGTGCCAGGCCCCGGCTCCCCAGGCGGACCGGTCCCGGACGGCGGCCGCGCCCACCCCGGCCCGCCGACGCCGCACCTGGTGACCGGGCCGCGCCCGGTACGGTGACGGACCCGGTCGACGGACCGGCGACAGGCCGGCAGGGCACGGCCGTCCGGGGTCGCGACGACCGGCGCCGCCGGCCCGACCAGTGGCGCAGCACGCTGTTGCTCCGGGCGTTGCCGGCGCTCTCCTCAGCGGTCTGGCTGGTGCTCACGGGGGTGGCCCTCGCCCTCCCGCGCAAGCCGACCCCGCGGGCTGTGAATCGTCCGAGAACCGGGCCCGATCGGCGCCACCCGGGCAGGCGTGCGCATAGGCTGCGCCCCATGAACGAGGACCTGCACACCCTGGGGGAGGACCTGATCACGACCTCCGCCCGCGTCGTGCGGTGGGTCCCCAAGTCCAGCACGTTCACCCTGAGCCTGGCCGCGGCCCGCATCCTGGCCCGCCTGAGCGACAACGGGCCGACCCGGATCAGCGAGCTGGCGGTCGCCGAGCGCTGCTCGCAGCCGACGATCACCAACCACATCAAGCGCCTCGAGGCGGCCGGCCTGGTCGCGCGGAACGCCGACGTCCGGGACGCCCGCGCCTGGATGATCGAGCTCACCCCCGAGGGCCGGGAGCAGCTGGCGACGCTGCGGGACTCCCTCGGCACGGGGGTCGAGCCCTACCTGGCCCGGCTCTCGCGACGCGACCTCAAGGCCCTGCGCGAGGGTGTCGACGCCATGCGCCGCCTGATGGCGCTCGACGCCTGACGCGCGACACCTGACCCCGGGGCCGCTACCGGTAGTCTGCCTCGGTGACGCAGCACCCTCAGGCCTCCTCGGCGGCGGACGCGCGCCCGGCCCCGGACGCCGCTGAGCCCGAGAGCGGCCCGGGGTCCCCGAGCGGCGCCTTCCGGCTGTACGACACCGCTACCCGCACGGTCCGGGACTTCGTCCCCGTGGTCCCCGGCCGGGTGTCGATCTACCACTGCGGGCTCACCGTCCAGTCGGCGCCGCACGTCGGGCACATCCGCAAGGAGGTCGTCTTCGACGTCCTGCGGCGCTGGCTCACCGCCCGTGGCCACGCGGTCACCGTGATCGCGAACGTCACCGACATCGACGACAAGATCCTCACCAAGTCGGCGGAGGCCGGGGTCCCCTGGTTCGCCCACGCCTACCGCTTCGAGCGCGAGCTCCACGACGCCTACGCGGCGCTGGGCTGCGAGCCGCCCACCTACGAGCCGCGGGCGACGGGGCACATCCCCGAGATGGTCGAGCTGATCGAGGTGCTGGTCGAGCGGGGCCACGCCTACGCGGCCGAGGACGGCTCGGGCGACGTCTACTTCGACGTCCGGTCCTGGCCAGCGTACGGCTCGCTGTCGGGCCAGCGCATCGACGACATGGAGGCGGCCGAGGACGCCGACCCGCGCGGCAAGCGGGACCCCCGCGACTTCGCGCTGTGGAAGGGCCACAAGCGCGGGGAGCCGGCGACGGCCTCCTGGCCCACCCCCTGGGGGCGCGGCCGGCCGGGCTGGCACCTGGAGTGCTCGGCCATGGCCGGCAAGTACCTGGGCGACGAGTTCGACATCCACGGCGGCGGGCTGGACCTGCGCTTCCCGCACCACGAGAACGAGCTCGCGCAGTCGACGGCGGCCGGCCAGCGGTTCGCCCGGTTCTGGATGCACAACGCCTGGGTCACCGCGGCCGGGGAGAAGATGAGCAAGTCCCTCGGCAACGGGGCGCTGGTCTCGGAGGTGACGCAGGCCTACCCGCCGCGTGCCGTCCGCTTCTACCTCGCCCAACCCCACTACCGCTCCGCCATCGAGTTCTCCGACGACTCGCTGGCCGAGGCGACCGCTGCGCTCGCGCGCATCGACGGCTTCGTCACCCGCGCCGCCGAGCTGGTCCCCGACGCCCCGGCCGCCGCGCTGCCGGAGGCGTTCGTCGCGGCCATGGACGACGACCTGTCGACCCCGGCCGCGGTGGCGGTGCTGTACGCCGCCGTCCGCGACGGCAACACCGCCCTGGACGCCGGCGACCTGGACACCCTGGCGCTGCAGCTGGGCCGGACCCGGGCGATGCTCGGCGTGCTCGGCCTCGACGCCGACGACCCGGTCTGGCAGCGGGGCGGCGCGGCGGGCGCCGGCCAGGACTACCGACCCGTCGTCGACGGGCTGGTGGCCGCCCTCGTGGAGCAGCGCGCCGCGGCCCGCGCCCGCAAGGACTTCACGGCGGCCGACGCCGTCCGGAACGCGTTGGCGGCGCTCGGCGTCGTCCTCGAGGACACCCCGCGGGGGACCCGGTGGTCACTCGCCGCCCCGCCCGAGATCACCACAGGAGCCTGAGATGCCCGGGAACAGCCAGCGCAAGGGCGCCGTCCGCCGCAAGGGCAAGGGCAACACCGCCGGCTCCGGCGGACGCGTCCGCCGGGGTCTGGAAGGCCGCGGCGCGACGCCGCGGGCCGAGGACCGGCCGTACCACAAGTCCTACGTCTCGCCCAAGGCCGCGGCGGCCGCCGCCGCCCGCGGTCGGGGCGACCGCGGCAGCGGGCCGACCCAGCGCACCGGCCGGCCCGGCACGGGCCCGGAGTGGGTGGCGGGCCGCAACCCCGTCCTCGAGGCCATGCAGGCCGGCATCCCCATCAAGACGGCCTACATCAGCGAGGGCGCGGAGCGCGACGACCGGCTGCGCGACATCCTCAAGCTGGCGGCCGACACCAAGACGCCGATGCTCGAGGTGACCCGCGACCAGCTCGACAAGATGACGGGCGGCGCGATCCACCAAGGCGTCGCCCTGCAGCTGCCGGAGTTCACCTACGCGCACCCCGACGACCTGCTGGCCGCCGCGCTGGACACCGACGGCGAGCCGCTGGTCGTGGCGCTCGACTCCATCACCGACCCCCGCAACCTCGGGGCCGTGGTCCGCTCGTCCGCCGCCTTCGGCGCCCAGGGCGTGCTGATCCCCGAGCGCCGCTCCGCGGGCATGACGGCCGCCGCGTGGAAGACGTCCGCCGGCGCCGCGGCCCGGATCCCGATCGCCCGGGCCACCAACCTCAACCGGGCGCTGCGGGCGTACAAGGACGCCGGGTTCTTCCTCGTCGGCCTCGACGGCGAGGCGGAGACCGACATCGCCGACCTCCCCCAGACCAGCGGCCCGCTGCTGCTCGTGGTGGGCAGCGAGGGCGACGGGCTGTCCCGGCTGGTCCGGGAGGCCTGCGACACCCTGGCGTCCATCCCGATCACCGCGTCGGTGGAGTCGCTGAACGCGGGCGTGGCCACGGGCATCGCCCTCTACGAGATCGCCCGCAGCCGCCGCTGACCCGGGTCGGCCGCCGTCAGCCGGGCGGTCGGACCTGCACCTGGCGGACGTCGAGCTCGGTCACCAGCGTGGCCGGGGCCGTCCGCCGGTCGGGGAAGTCGAAGACGGCGAGGACCAGCTCCATCGGGTAGGCCGGGGACTGGGCCGAGGTCCGGTGCGTCCGCCCGTCGACGGAGAACGTGACGCCGTCCGGGGTCCAGGTGACCGCGTAGCGGTGCCACCCCGCGACGTCGAGCGCGGTCGGCTCGGCGCTGAACTCCTCGTGCAGGGCGGGATCGCGGAAGGGGTGCAGGCCCGAGCCGAGCCCGACCGACCCGCCCGCGACCGTGTCGCCGAACACCTCGACCAGGCAGATCTCCCCGCACCGCTCCGGCCGGTCCTCCAGCCCCACCATCCAGGCCGAGAACATCGAGGCCGGGTCGAGGACCGCCCGGCACTCCACCTCCACGCGGCCGTACCAGGGGGTGCAGCCCCACTGCGCCGGCTGCTCCTCGGTCACGACGAGCCCGTCGGCGAACGGCTGCTGGCCGCGCGTGCTGCCGAGCGGGCCGGACCAGTTGCCGCTCTGCACCGCCGAGACGCGCAGGGCGCCGGGGTGCAGGTCGGGACACCACCGCGGGTGCTCGGGCGGCAGGCTCAGGTGCAGGCCGTCCGCCTGCACCGACCAGGTGGCCGCGGCCGCGGCCCGGGAGCTCCACGCCGGCATGTAGGCGGGCGTCCAGGTCTGCTCGTCGAGGCCGGCGGCGAAGCGCTCGTCGAGCGACGTCGGGCCGGGAGGCTGCTCGGTCACGAGGACCAGTCCAGCACCGACCACCGACAGTTCTCGCCGCCGGGGCACCGTCCACGGACGGCTCACCAGGGCTCGACGCCCGAGCGGCTGAAGAAGGTGCCCGGCAGGTCGTCCGCGGTGCACGCCTGGACCACCGCGTCGGTCCCCTCCGTCACCGTCTGCGGCCCGGAGTGCGCGTTGAGGTCGGTCGCGGTGTAGCCGGGGTCGACGGCGACGACCCGGACGCCGTCGAGGAACTTCGCGTACTGGCTGGTGATCATGTTCAGCGCGGCCTTGGCGGACGGGTAGACGACCGAGGGCACCTGGGACTCGAACCGGCCGGGGTCCGTCGTCACGCCGAAGGAGCCGAGCCCGCTCGAGACCATGACCACCCGGGGCGCCGCGGCGGCCCGGAGCAGCGGCAGGAACGCGGCGGTCATCCGCACCGGGCCCAGCACGTTGACCCCGAAGACGGGCAGGAAGTCGGCGGCGACGGTGTCGGCCGGGGCGGCGTGGGTGCCGGCGACCCCCGCGTTGTTCACCAGCACGTCGAGCCGGCCGGACGCGGCCCGGACGGTCGCGACGGCCGCGGCGACGGAGGCGTCGTCGGTGACGTCGAGGGGCAGCGGCCGGACGTCGGCGCCGTCGACGCGGCCCGCGACCTCGGCGACCGCCTGGTCGAGGCGCTCGGGGTCCCGGGCGCCGAGGTGGACGGTCCAGCCGAGCGCGGCGAGGCGGACGACGGTCTCGAGGCCGAGACCCTTGTTGGCCCCGGTGACGAGGGCGACGGGTGAGGAGGCAGCAGGTGTGGTCATGGAGCCAGCGTCGGCGGCCCCGCGGACCCGCACCAGGGCCGGTCGGTCGTGGGACCGGCGCTCCTACCCGGGCGCGGCCACGCCGGAGCATGCTGGGGCGGTGACCACCGCCGTGAACCGCGCCGAGCTCGCCACCGTGCTGCGCCGCGCCCGCGCCCGGGTGAGCCCGGCGGACGTGGGCCTGCCCGCCGGACTGCACCGCCGGGTCGCCGGGCTGCGCCGCGAGGAGCTGGCCATGCTGGCCGGGATCAGCGTCGACTACGTCGTCCGGCTCGAGCAGGGTCGGGGGCCGCACCCGTCCGCCTCGGTGCTGGGCGCCCTGGCCCGGGCGCTGCGGCTCGGCGACGACGAGCGCGCCGAGCTGTTCCACCTCGCCGGGTCCGCCCCGCCGACGCCGGGGACGATCGCGCTCCAGGTCCGGGCCACCGTGCTGCGGCTGGTCGACCGCTTCGTCGACCTGCCCGTGCTGGTGACCAGCGCCAAGGGCGACATCCTCGCCTGGAACGCGATGGCGTCGGCCCTGCTGGGGGACCTGTCGGCGGTGCGACCCGAGCGTCGCAACATGAACCGGCTGCGCTTCCTGCCCGAGCCCGGCGACGCGGCCCGGCACCCCGTCGGCGTCGGCCCGGGCGAGAGCGCCGCCATCGCCGCCCAGACCGTCGCCAGCCTGCGCACCGCGGCCGCCCGCTACCCCGGCGACCCCGGCCTGCGCCGGCTGCTGGCGGACCTGCAGGCAGGGTCGCCCGAGTTCGTGGCCCTGTGGCGGTCCGAGCCCGCCGGCGGCTGGCGCAGCCACCGCAAGACCGTGCTGCACCCCCGGCTGGGTCCGCTGGTGCTGGACTGCGACACCCTGCTGGTCCCCGACGACGACCAGTCCGTCGTCGTCTACTCGGCCGCCGCCGGCACGCCGGAGGCGGGGGCGCTGTCCCTGCTCACCGTCGTCGGGACGGAGATGTTCCTGCCCGCCGACCTGGTCGACCAGCCCGAGGACGCGGCGTCCGCAGCACGCCCGGGCGGCGGACGGGCCCCGTCCCGGTAGATTGACCTCGGTCCGGTCCACGCCGGGCCACCCCGCACCCCACCCGCTGGAGAGATCGTGACGCTCACCACCGCGACCGCCGCCGCCAACGGCGCGGACTACGCCGCCACCGCTTCCCAGGCCTACCAGGCCGCCCTGTCGGTGATCGAGCAGGTCGAGCCGCGCATCGCCGAGGCCACCCGCCAGGAGCTGGCCGACCAGCGCAGCTCGCTCAAGCTCATCGCCTCGGAGAACTACGCCTCCCCCGCGGTGCTGCTGACCATGGGCAGCTGGTTCTCCGACAAGTACGCCGAGGGCACCGTCGGCCACCGCTTCTACGCCGCCTGCCAGAACGTCGACACCGTCGAGGCGATCGCCGCCGAGCACGCCCGTGAGCTGTTCGGCGCCGAGTACGCCTACGTCCAGCCGCACTCCGGCATCGACGCCAACCTCGTCGCCTTCTGGGCGATCCTCGCGAACCGGGTCGAGCTGCCGGAGCTGGCCGAGGTGGGCGTCAAGGGCATCAACGACCTCTCCGAGGAGCAGTGGGAGTCGCTGCGCCACAAGTTCGGCCACCAGCGGGCGCTGGGCATGTCGCTGGACGCCGGCGGCCACCTCACCCACGGCTTCCGCCCGAACATCTCCGGCAAGATGTTCCACCAGCGCTCCTACGGCACCGACCCGACGACGCAGCTGATCGACTACGACCAGGTGCGCGCGGCCGCACGGGAGTTCAAGCCGCTGGTGCTGATCGCCGGCTACTCCGCCTACCCCCGCCGCGTGAACTTCGCCAAGATGCGCGAGATCGCCGACGAGGTGGGCGCGACCTTCATGGTCGACATGGCGCACTTCGCCGGCCTGGTGGCGGGCAAGGTGTTCACCGGCGAGGAGGACCCGGTCCCCTACGCCCACATCGTCACCAGCACCACCCACAAGTCGCTCCGCGGGCCCCGCGGGGGCCTCGTGCTGGCGACGAAGGAGTACGCCGACTCCGTCGACCGGGGCTGCCCGATGGTGCTCGGCGGCCCGATGGCCCACGTGATGGCCGCCAAGGCCGTCGCGCTGGCCGAGGCCCGCACCACCGGGTTCCAGACCTACGCCCAGCAGGTCGCCGACAACGCGAAGGCCCTCGCCGAGGGCTTCACCCGGCGGGGCGCCACGCTGGTCACCGGCGGCACCGACAACCACCTGGTGCTGCTCGACGTCTCCGGCTACGGGCTGACCGGCCGGCAGGCCGAGTCGGCCCTGCTGGACGCCGGCATCGTCTCCAACCGCAACGCCGTGCCCAGCGACCCGAACGGCGCCTGGTACACCTCGGGCGTCCGGCTGGGCACCCCGGCGCTCACCACCCGCGGCTTCGGCGCCGACGAGTTCGACCGGGTGGCCGAGCTGGCCGTGGACGTGCTCAGCGGCACCACGCCGGCGACCGCCTCGAACGGGAAGCCCGGCAAGGCCAGGTACGTGCTGGCCGACGGCCTCGCCGACCGCACCAAGGCGGCCTGCGCCGAGCTGCTCGCCGACTTCCCGCTGTACCCCGGCCTGCAGCTCTGATTCCCGCTGCGGCCGTCTCGTCAGCGTCGGTGGTCGCGCTGGCGACCGCACGCGCTGACACGTCGGTCCGCCGGTGGCGTCAGAGGTAGAGGTGCAGCTCCTGGGCCAGCCGCTCCCGGTCGGCGATCCGGCGCTGCGCGCCCTTGGCGCTGGCGCTGGAGAGCGCCGTCAGCACGTCGATGACCATGGCGACGACGACCGGGGGCGCCAGCGGTGACTCCGGGTGCAGCCGGGCCGAGTCGGACCGGTCGCCCGGGGCGTCGATGACCACGGCCTCGGTCGCGTGCGCGACCAGGGGGGCGTCGGGGGCGTCGGTGATGACGACCAGCGCCCCGCCGGCCCGGACGAACGGTACGGCCGCCTCGACGGTGTAGCGCCGGTAGGGGCTGAAGGAGACCGCGATCATCACGTCGCTGTCGCGGACGTCGGACAGCAGGTCGAGCGGCCGGACGATCGTCCCGTCGACCAGCGTCACCTTGGCCAGCGCGGCGCTCAGCTTGGCGGCGAGCAGCGAGGCGTAGGTGAACGACGTCGCCGCCCCGATGACGAACCGGCGGCGCGAGCCCGTGACCAGGGCGGCTGCGGCCTCCAGGCTGGGGTCCGAAGACGCCCAGGCCAGCCCGGCGGCCAGCTCCGCGCGGTGCGCCTCCAGCAGCCGGTGCTTCAGCTGGGTCGACGCGCGGGGCCGGGCCACCTCGCTCACGCGGCCGCCCCCGCAGGCTCCGGCGCCATCACCAGCTCCGGCGGCCGGCCCGGCTCGGCCACCAGCGTCCCCCGCCGGCCCAGCGGCAGGCTGTGCGCCGCGGGCCCGTGCCCGAACCCCAGCTCCCACACCAGGGGCACGCCCAGGGGCGCCAGCAGCTCCCGGCACAGCGCCTCGATCTCGGGCAGCGGGCTGCACGCCTGCCAGCTGCCCAGGGCGATCCCGACGACGCCGTCGAACCAGCCCGCCCGCAGCAGGCTGGCGAGGTAGCCGTCGATCCGGTAGGTCTCCTCGGTGACGTCCTCCAGCAGGACGATCGTGCCGCGGTGGTCCAGCGGCGGGCGGCGGCGGGCGCCGAGCGTCATGGCCAGCAGCGAGGCGTTGCCGCCGATGAGGGTGCCGGTCGCGGTGCCCGGCACCAGCACCGACGCCGCCCGGGCCGACCACCGTCGGCCCGCCAGGCCCTCGAGCACCGCGGCGCGCAGCGACGCCGTCGCCTCCGCGTCGTCGAGCACGGAGGTGGTGCCGACCATCGGCGTGAACCAGCTGGCCACGCCCAGCTGCTCGCGCAGCCACTCGTGCACGGCCGTCAGGTCGGAGCTGCCGTAGAACGGCTTGGGCCGGGCCGCCCGCATCCGCTGGACGTCCAGCCGGTCGAGCACCCGGACGCTGCCGTAGCCGCCGCGGAGCGCGAAGACGCCGGCGACCGTGGCGTCGCACCAGGCGTCCTCCAGGTCGCGGGCGCGCTGCGCGTCCTCGGCCGCCAGGTAGGGCGCCCGCGGGTGGGACGCCCGGGCGCCGGGGAAGACCACTGGCTCCAGCCCCCAGGAGCGCAGCAGCGCCTCGGCACGGCCGAGCTGCTCGGGCGGGGTGGGGCCGGCGGGGGCCACCAGCGCCACCCGGTCGCCAGGGACCAGCGGGCCGAGGCCGTCGACGCCGGTCACCGGCGGCCCAGCTCCGACGGCACGACCGCGAGCAGGCTGCGCGTGTACGCGTGCTGCGGGTCGAGCAGCACCTGCTCCACCGGTCCGCTCTCCACGATCTGCCCGCGGTGCATGACCAGCACCCGGTCGGCGATGTTCCAGGCCAGCCCCAGGTCGTGGGTGATGACCAGGGCGCCCAGCCCGAGGTCGCGTTTCAACCGGAGCAGCAGGGCGAGGATCTCCCCGCGGACGGACGCGTCCAGGCTGGCGACCGGCTCGTCGGCGACGAGGAAGCCGGGCTCCAGCGCGAGAGCCCCGGCGATGACCACCCGCTGCCGCTGCCCGCCGGACAGCTCCTGCGGGATGGCCCGCAGGTAGCGCTCGGGCGGCAGGAGCTCGGCCTGGGTGAGCGCCGCGCGCACGCGCTGCTCCTCGTCGCCGGGTAGCCGGTGGATCCGGATGCCCTCCGCCACCGCCTCGTAGACGCTGTGCTTGGGGTTGAGCGAGGCGCTCGGGTCCTGCAGGACGAACTGGACCTGCCGCCGGTAGGCCTTGAGCCCGGCCCGGTCGCGCGGCAGCGGCGACCCGGCGTAGCGGACGTCGCCCGCGGTGGCGGGCTGCAGCCCCAGGATGGTCCGGGCCAACGTCGTCTTGCCGGAGCCCGACTGGCCCACCAGGGCCACGACCTCCCCCGCCCCGCAGCTCAGCGAGACGTGGTCGACCGCCCGCACCCGCGTCCCGCGGGCGGAGAAGTCGACGACGAGGTCGTCCACCTCGAGCAGCGGCGCGGCGCCCGCCCCCTCGCCCCCTGAGCCGGGACCCTCGCCCCCTGAGCCCGCCCCCTCGCCCCCTGAGCCCGCCCTCTCGCTCCCTGAGCCCGTCGAAGGGCGGTTCGACGGGCTCACCGGGCGGGAACCTGCGCGCGTGCCCACCTGCAGCCGCGACGCCGGGTCGCCGATCACCGGGAAGGCCGCGGCGAGCTCGCGCGTGTGCTCGTGCTGCGGGTCGGTGACCACCTGCCGCGCCGGGCCCTCCTCGACCACCCGGCCGTGCCGCATCACCACGATCCGCTCGCAGACGGCCGCGAGCACCGCGAGGTCGTGGCTGATCATCACCAGGGTCAGGCCGCGGTCACGGACCAGGCCGGACAGCACGTCCAGCACCTGGGCCTGGACGACGACGTCGAGCGCCGTCGTCGGCTCGTCGGCGACGATGACGTCGGGGTCGCAGGCCAGGGCCATCGCGATCATCACCCGCTGCTTCTGGCCGCCCGACAGCTCGTGCGGGTAGGACCGCGCGCGGCCGGCGGGCAGGTCCACCAGGGCCAGCAGCTCGGCCACCCGGGCCGTCGTCGCGGCGTCGTCGGCCGCCGCGCCGGTCCGGTGCAGCTCGAGCGCCTCGGCGATCTGCTTCCCGACCGGCCGGACCGGGTTGAGCGAGTGCATCGCGCCCTGGAAGACGATGGCCGCCTCGGTCCAGCGGACGGCCCGCAGCCGTCCCCAGCGCATCGTGACCAGGTCCTCGCCGCCGATCTCGACCGACCCCTCCAGCCGCGCCGAGCGGGGCAGCAGCCGCAGCGCCGACAGCGCCAGCGTCGACTTCCCGCAGCCCGACTCCCCCGCGATCCCGACGGTGCCGCCGCGGGGCACGGCCAGGCTGACCCCGTCCACGGCGACCACCGGCTCGGTGTCCCCCAGCCGAGGGGCGTAGGAGATCCGGACGTCGCGCCACGCCAGCGCGGGCGGCCCTTCGACGGGCTCAGGGAGCGGGGGGACGGGCTCAGGGAGCGGGGGGACGGGCTCGGGGGACATCAGCGACCTCGCAGGGTGGGGTTGACCACGGCCTCCAGGGCCCGGCCGACGAGGGTGAACGAGAGCACGACGACGACGATGGCCAGGCCCGGCGGCAGCACGAACCACCAGAAGCCGGCCGTCGCCGCCCCGGTGTCGAGCGCCGTCTTGAGCATCGAGCCCCACGAGATGGTCGTCGGGTCGCCGAGGCCGAGGAACGAGAGCGTCGACTCCGCGATCACGGCCGAGCCGACCGTCAGCGTGGTGTTGGCCAGCACCAGCGGCAGCACCGCCGGCAGCACGTGCTTGCCGAGGATGTGCACGTCGCCGGCGCCGAGCGCCCGCGACCGCTCGATGTAGTCGCGCGCCTCGATGCTCAGCGTCTGCGAGCGGACGATGCGCGCGGTCGCGGCCCAGCTGGTCACCCCGATGGCGATGATGATCGTCCAGACGCCGCGGCTCAGCACCGAGGACAGCACGATGGCGAGCACCAGGCCGGGGATGACGAGGAAGAAGTCGATCACCCGCATGATCACGGCCTGCGCCCAGCCGGTGAAGTGGCCGGCGGCCATCCCCACCACGGTGCCGATGACCATGGACACCGCCGTGGCCGCGAAGCCGACCAGCAGCGAGATCCGCGAGCCCCACAGCAGCAGGGCGACGACGTCGCGGCCGGCCGGGTCGGTGCCCAGCCAGTGCGCAGCCGACGGCGGCTCGTTCTGCGCCGCGGTCAGCCGGGTGACGTCGAGGGTCTCGCGCGGGATCAGCACCGGCGTCAGCAGGGCCAGCAGGATCACGGCGAGCAGCAGGGCCAGGCCGACGACGCCGGACCGGTTCGCCGCGAACTCCCGCACCACCTCGGCGGCCTGGGCCCGTCGGCGCGCGGCGGCCGCGCTGCCCGCCCGCGCCGGCGACGCGGTGCTCATGCCGCCCTCAGCCGCGGGTCGAGCACCCGGTAGACGAGGTCGGCCACGAAGTTCATGACGATGACGATCGAGGAGAAGACGACGAAGGTGCCCTGCAGCAGCGGCAGGTCGGGGGCGCTGAGGCCCTGGAAGGTCAGGTAGCCGAGACCCGGCCAGGAGAAGACCGTCTCCACCGTCACCGCCCCGCCGACCAGCCCGCCGAGGGTGAGGAAGACGAGGGTGACGGTGGGCAGCAGCGCGTTCGGGACGGCGTGCCGGGTGCGGACCCTGTCCTCGGTCAGCCCCTTCGCCCGCGCCGTCGTCAGGTAGTCGGCCGTCATCTCCTCCAGCACCGAGGCGCGCATGACCATCAGGTACTGCGCGTAGACGACCGCGACGATGGTCAGCACCGGCAGCACCATGTGCCAGGCGACGTCGAGGGCCAGGGCGGGACCGGTCGCGTCGGTGCCGGGCGACATCATGCCGCCGGCGGGGAACAGCCGCAGCCCGCCGGCGAAGACCAGGAGCAGCAGCAGACCCAGCCAGAACGTCGGCACCGACCAGAAGGTGAGGGCCAGCCCCGTCTGCACCTTGTCGAACCAGCTGCCCCGCTTCCACGCGGCCAGCTGGCCGAGCCACAGGCCGAGCACGATGGAGATGACCGCCGCCGTGCCGGTGAGCAGCAGCGTCGGCCCCAGCCGGTCGAGGATCAGGCCCGCGACGGGCTGGTTGTAGACGTAGGAGTAGCCGAGGTCGCCGGTGAAGAGGTCCCGGACGTAGCGCAGGAACTGGACCGGCAGCGGCTGGTCGAGGCCGAACTGCACCCGCAGCCGCTCGACCTCCTCGGCGCTCACCCGCCGGCCGCGCGTGAGGTTGATGGCCGGGTCGGAGCCGGGCAGGATCCGGAACGAGAAGAAGCCGAGCACCACGACCATGGCCAGGCTGACCAGCGCCCCGCCCGCCTTGAGCAGGAGGTAGCGGCCCAGCGTCGAGCCGGCCGGCGCCTCCTGCTCGGCGACCAGCGCCTCGTCAGCGCCGAGCAGCGTCACGACTCACTCACGGTCGGCGGCGGAGGAGCGGCGGCGCAGGCCGAGCACCACGCCTAGGGCGGCCAGCACGACGACGGCGAGGCCGACGGGCAGCACCCAGCCGGGCAGGCCGTCGGACGCGCCGCCGGCCGGGTCGGTGTCGGCCGCAGTCACCGGCGCCGCGTCGTAGAAGCCCCAGTAGCCGTTCTGGCCGGTGATCACGCCGCCCTCCGTGGGCTGCTTGGTGAACCCGGCGAAGCGGTCGCTGCGGTAGGCCTCGAGGCTGTCGGCGTAGTAGAGGACGTCGTTGACGGCGGCCTCGTGGATCATCGTGAAGGCCTCCTTGACCAGCTCGGCGCGCTTGGCCGGGTCCAGCTCGGCGTGCTGGGCGTCGTAGAGCTCGTCGAACGCCGGGTCGCACCAGTTGGACTCGCTCGTGGAGCCCGAGCCGTCGGCGTTCGGCCGGCTGTCGCAGCGGTTGATCGAGAGCTGGAAGTCCGGGTCGGGACCGATGCCCCAGCCGGTGAAGTACAGGTCGTACCTGCCCAGCGTCGAGTCGTCGTTCACCTGGTTCGGGGTGACCATCGAGACCTCGACGTCGATGCCGACGTCCCGCAGCCACGGCTGGATGAACTCGGCCAGCTGCTGGTGCGTCGGGTCGGAGTTGCGCCCCATCAGCCGCAGCTTCAGCGGCTTGCCCGACTTGTCGGTGCGGACCCCGTCGGCGCCCTTGGCGTAGCCGGCGTCGTCGAGCATCTGGTTGGCCTGGGCGGGGTCGAAGGTGCGCTCGGTGGCGCCCGGCGCGAAGCCGAAGTAGGCCGGGTAGACGCTCGGCACCTCGGTCTGGCCGGGTCGGCCGAGCCCCTGCAGGACCCGGTCCAGCAGCGTCTTGTTGTCGATGGCGGTCATGATCGCCTCGCGCAGCGCCTTGTCCTGCAGCGCCGGGTTGCCGTTGCCCAGCGGCTTGCCGTCGGCGTCGACGGCGCCCGGGTTGATGGCCATCGCCTGGTAGCGGCGGCCGGCGCCGGAGTTGGTGGTGATGCCCTGCTGGCCGTCGAGCGACTGGAACTGGGCCGGGGTGAGGCCGCTGACGACGTCGACCTCGCTCGTGCGCAGCGCCTGGACGGCCGCGTCGGTGCTCTTGTAGCTGACGTAGGTGAGGCCGCTGATCTTGGGCGCCCCCCGCCAGAAGTTGGGGTTGGCCTTCAGCTCGACGCTCTGGCTCTGCGCGTAGGAGGTGATGACGAAGGGCCCGGAGCCCACGGTGTCGGTGTCGTTCGCGTAGGTCGCGGCGTCGACGTCGGCCCACACGTGCTCGGGCACGATCGGCAGCTCGGCCCCCGGGTTGGCGGCCTGCGGGGAGTTCAGCGTCATCACCAGGGTCTGCGGGTCGGACGCGGTGACCTTCGCGACGTTCGTGACCAGACCGCCGTTCGCCTGCTGGAGCGCCTCCTCGTCCTTCACCGCGTCGAAGGTCCAGACGGCGTCCTCGGCGGTCAGCGGCTCACCGTCGGACCACTTCCGGTCCGCCGGGATGGTGAAGGTCCAGGTCTTGCCGTCGGGCGAGGTCTGCCACTCCGAGGCCAGGCCGGGCACGACCTCGTTGTCGGTGCCGTACTGCACCAGGCTCTCGTACTGGAAGCGCAGGATGCCGGTGCTCGAGGCGAGGATGGCCAGGAACGGGTTCAGCGTGTCGATGTCGCTGGTCAGGGCGACCTTCAGGTCGCCGGCGGCGGCCGCCGCCGGCGTCGGGGCCGCCACCGACAGACCCAGCGGGAGGGTCAGCCCGAGGGCCGCGACCGCCCCGGTCAGCCGTCGCAGCGCGCGCCGGCGCTCGCGTCCAGGTGCTGTCCGATCGACCATCTGCGCGCCCCTCACGTCCCGCGCACGACCCGGGCGGACCGCGCGACTGCTCTGGCCTCCGGCAGAGATACGTAACTCAAAGCATCGCTGCCTCGACGTCTCGCGCACCGGAACTGCGTCCGACCCTCGCACACGGACGCGTGGAAGGGAAGGATGATCACCACATCGACACGCGGTCGTGCGTGGACTCCGCGCCACGCCGTCAGCCATGCTGAGGCTCCTTGTGTTACGTATCTGTTTCGACGACCTGCTCGTATCCCGAACCGAGGTGCCCGTGACCCCACCCCCGTCGCCTGGCGGACCCGCCGAGCCGGAGGTCGTCACGCTGCTGCGGACGATGATCGGCTTCGACACCACGAACTGGGGGCGCGGCCGCAGCCGCGGTGAGGTGGACCTGGCGCGGTGGGTCGCCGACCAGCTCGGCTCCGTCGGCTTCGAGCCGCGGCTGCTCGCCCGGCCCGACGCGCCGGAGCGGGCCAACGTCGTGCTGCGGGTCCCCGGCACCGACCCCGACCTCGCCGGACTGGTGGTGCACGCCCACCTCGACGTGGTGCCCGCCGAGCCGGCCGACTGGTCGGTCGACCCCTTCGCGGGGGTGGTCGCCGACGGGTTCGTCTGGGGCCGGGGGGCGGCGGACATGAAGGACATGGCCGCAGCCACGCTGGCGACGCTGCTGCACTGGGGGCGCACCGGCACGCGGCCGCGGCGCGACGTGGTGGTCGCCTTCGTGGCTGACGAGGAGGACCGCGGCGAGCTGGGCGCGGAGTGGCTCGTGGACGCCCACCCCGGCCTGTTCGCGGGCACGGCGGCCGCCATCGGGGAGTCGGGCGGGGAGTTCCGCGCGCTGCGGGCGGCCGGCGCCGACCCGGTGACCCCCGCCGTCCGCTGCTACGCCGTCGCGGCCGGCGAGCGCGGCACCATGCACCTCCGGCTCACCGCCACCGGCACGGCTGGGCACGCGTCCCGGCCGGGGGCCGACAACCCGGTGGTCGTGCTGCTCGACGCGCTGCACCGGCTGGCGCACCACCGGTGGCCGCTGCACCTGGCCCCCGTCGTCCGGTCCCAGCTGGCGACGCTCGCCGCGGCGCTGGGCGTCGAGGTCGACCTCGACAGCGACGCCGGGGTCGAGGCGGCGCTCGCGCTGCTGGGCGACGCCGCCGACCCGGCCCGCTGGACCAGCCGGGCGTCGACGACGCCGACGGTGCTCGAGGCCGGCTACAAGGTCAACGTCATCCCGGGCTCGGCGACCGCCGAGGTCGACGTCCGCTGCCCGCCCGGCTACGACGAGGCCCTGCTCGCGGCCCTGCCCGCGCTGCTCGGCGAGGGGGTCGAGCACACGTTCACCTCGTTCCAGCGCCCCGTCGAGGCGCCGGTGGACGGAGCCTGGTTCGCCGCCATCCGCGACGCCGTCCTGCGCGCGGACCCCGGGGCGACCGTCGTCCCCACCTGCATGGCGGGCGGCACCGACGCCAAGGCCTTCGCCCGGCTGGGCCTGCACTGCTACGGCTTCGCACCGCTCGGGGAGGACCCGGACGGCCGGCGGGCGACGGGCGTGCACGGCGTCGACGAGCGGGTCCCGGTGGCGTCGCTGGTGTGGGGCGCCGCCGTGCTGGCCGACCTGCTCACCACGATCTGAGCCCGGCCTACCCCCCGACGGCCGCGCGCAGCTGCTGCCCGACCGTCCGCATCGCCGCGAGCACGGCGTCGCGGACGTCGACGTGCTCGGGCCAGGTCGCGAGCACGGCGTAGGCCAGGGTCGCGTCCGGTCCCGCGACCACGCCGACGTCACCGCGGGCGATCGAGATGGTGCCGGTCTTGTTGACCAGGGTCACGCCGCGGTCGGGCTCGCCGTGGGCCAGCGGGTCGAGGTCGAACGCGGAGGCCACCATCGACAGGTCGGCTCCGGCGGCCAGCCAGCGGAGCACCTGCGCGGAGACGGCGGGCGCCACCCCCGTCCCGGCGTGCAGGGCGTGCAGCAGCCCCGACAGCTCTCCCGCGGTGCCGACCGAGAGCGTCGGCGGGTCCTGCGGCGTGCGGCGGAGCCGGACCCGGTCGAGCAGCGTCGAGCGGGTGCAGCCGAGCGCGACGGCCCGGGCCTGCACCGCCGTCAGGCCGACGCGGCGGAGCAGCACGTTGGTCGCCAGGTTGTCGCTGAAGGCGCCGACGAGGACCGCGAGGTCGCGGACACCCAGCGTCCGCCGGTCCATCAGGTACCAGAGGCCCGAGTCGGCGACGTGCTCCTCCTCGGTCCAGGTCAGCGGCTCCTCCGGGTCCAGCGACCCGTCGGCGAGCCGGGCCGCCACCTCGACCAGCAGGAAGACCTTGCCGATGCTCGCCGTCAGCTGCAGCTGGTCGGGGTGGACGGCGGCGAGCACGGCGCCCGTGCCGCCGTCGCGCACGGCCACCGACCAGCGGGCGGCGGCGGGCAGGTCCGGCAGCGTCCAGGGCACGGGGACGGGCACGGGGCGGCTCCGGGTTCTTCGACGGGGCGGTGGGCGGGTCCACGGTAGTGGTCCGCGCCGACCGGACCGGGGTTACGCTCACCGGGTCCCTCCGACCTCGGGTAGGCGCCATGGCTCCGACGACCGTCACCACGATCGTCCTCGTGCTCTTCGGCCTCGGCCTGCTCGCCATGGCCAGCTGGGCCTGGTTCGGCTCCTGGCAGCCGGTGGTCCGGCGGGCGCCGCAGCCCCTCGAGGACGACGCGGTCGAGACGGCCGTCCGGCAGATGCGCCGCGCGATCGAGGAGTACGAGCGCCGGCACCGGGGCCGCTGACCCCGCCGCCGCCCGCCGACGGCGGCAGGCGCAGGCTGGGAGCATGACTGATCTCCCCACCCGCACGCTCGGCACCGGCGACGCCGCGCTCGCCGTCTCCGCCCTCGGCCTCGGCTGCATGGGCATGTCCGAGTTCTACCTGGACGTGGGTCCGCGCGGAGCACGGAACAGCACGGCCGACGCGTCCGAGGCCGTCGCGACGATCCACCGCGCCCTCGACCTCGGCGTCAGCTTCCTCGACACCGCCGACATGTACGGCCCGTTCACCAACGAGCAGCTGGTCGGCCGGGCCATCGCCGAGCGCCGGGACGAGGTGGTGCTGGCCACCAAGTTCGGCAACGTCCGCGACGCCGACGACCCCAGCAGGCGCTGGGTCGACGGCAGCCCCGCCTACGTCCGCTCCGCGTGCGACGCCAGCCTGCAGCGGCTCGGCGTCGACCACATCGACCTCTACTACCAGCACCGCGTCGACAAGACCGTGCCGATCGAGGAGACGGTCGGGGCGATGGCCGAGCTCGTCACCGCCGGCAAGGTGCGCCACCTGGGCCTCAGCGAGGCCGGCGTCGACACCATCCGCCGCGCCCACGCGGTGCACCCGATCACGGCCCTGCAGACCGAGTACTCGCTGTGGACCCGGCACGTCGAGGACGCGATCCTCCCCGCCCTGCGCGAGCTCGGCATCGGCCTGGTGCCCTACTCCCCGCTCGGCCGCGGCTTCCTGACCGGGACCATCACCTCCACCGACAGCCTCGACCCGTCCGACTTCAGGCGGCACAACCCGCGCTTCCAGGGCGAGGCCCTCGACGCGAACCTGGCCATCGTCGAGGCCGTCCGCGCCGTCGCCCAGCGCAAGGGGGCGACGCCCGGGCAGCTGGCGCTGGCCTGGGTGCTGGCCCAGGGCGACGACGTCGTCCCCATCCCCGGCACCAAGCGGGTCCGCTACCTCGAGGAGAACGTCGGGGCCGCGACCGTCGAGCTGACCGCCGACGACCTCGCCGAGCTCGACCGCGCGGTACCCGCCGCGGTCGGCGAGCGCTACCCGGACATGAGCACCATCGACGCCTGATCCGGGCGGTCCCGGACCCTCCGTCCCCGTGGCAGGGGTGTCCGGGCGCGCGTCCCGGGGGGACCGGAGGTAGGAATCGTGAGGCTGTGGTCTTAGGCTCCGCTCAGACTGCCGACGGGACTCCCGGCAGCCCAGTCCCTCACCGGGGTCCCGGAAACGGAATGCCATGTCCCCCCGACGCGTGCGACCCCGGGCCCTGCTGGCCTGCGGGGCCGCTCTGCTGCTGGCCCCGCTGACCCTGGCCGGGGTGCCGACGGCCTCGGCCGCCCCCACCCGCGGCACCGAGCCGTACCAGGTCACCCCGCTCACCGGGACGATCCGGGACAGCAAGCTCAAGGGCGCTCTCGACCGGTCGTCGGTGGAGCGCCAGAGCGTGTTCGTCCAGCTCGCCGGTCCCGGAGCCGCCTCCGTGGCCGACCGGACCCTCAAGTCCGCCTCCCGCGCGCCGCGGACGGCGGCCCGGACGGCCACCCGCGACCGGCGCGCCGACGTCGCCCGCGACGCCGACCAGGTGCTGGCCGCCGCCCGGCGCTCCGACCCGCAGGTGCGCAAGCTCTTCGCCGTCTCCAACGCCGTCCCCGGCCTGGGCATGGTCGCCGACCTCGACACGCTGAAGGCGCTCGCGGAGCGCGACGACGTCGTCGCGATCACCCCGATCGTGCCCAAGAAGGTGTCGAACGCGAGCACCAGCCAGCTCACCCGGGCGGTGAACACCTGGAAGAGCCCGGGTGTCACCGGCAAGGGCGTCAAGATCGGCATCATCGACACCGGCATCGACTACACCCACGCCGACTTCGGCGGCGCCGGGACCGTCAGCGCCTACGACAAGGCCCTGAAGAGCCAGGGCACCTTCGCCGGGACCGCCAAGGTCGTCGGCGGCGCCGACTTCGTGGGCGACGACTACAACGCCGACCCGGCCGCGGAGGCCTACCAGCCCGTCCCCTCACCGGACCGGAACCCGCTGGACTGCAACGAGCACGGCACCCACGTGGCGGGCACCGCGGCCGGCTACGGCGTCAACGCCGACGGTTCCACCTACCGGGGCAGCTACACCACCCTCGACCGCAGCAAGCTGTACGGCATGCGGATCGGCCCGGGCATGGCGCCCCAGGCCTCCCTCTACGCGCTGAAGGTCTTCGGCTGCGAGGGCTCGACCGACGCCGTCATCCCCGCCCTGGACTGGGCGCTCGACCCGAACGGGGACGGCGACTTCGCCGACCACCTCGACATCGTCAACCTGTCGCTGGGCAGCGACTTCTCGGCGGCCGACGACCCGGAGAACGCCGTGGTCGACGTGCTGGCGAAGAACGGCGTGCTGCCGGTGATGGCCGCCGGCAACGCCGGTGACCTGACCGACGCCGCGGGCTCCCCGGGCAACGCGGTCCGCTCGCTCGCCGTCGCCAGCTCGGTCGACGAGCTGCAGCTCCGGGACGGCCTCCGGGTCACCGCCCCCACGGACCTCGCGGGCGTGGTCGCCAGCCAGTTCTCCGTCGCCTACCCGTGGGCCGACAAGGCGCCCGTCTCGGGCCAGGTCGTGGCCCTGTCCACCGCCAACGCCGACGGCTGCGCCCCGCTGGGCACCGCGGACGCCGCCAAGGTCGACGGCAAGGTGGCCTGGCTCGAGTGGGACGACGACGACGCCACCCGGCTCTGCGGCTCCGCTGCGCGGGCCGCCAACGTCGCCGCCGCCGGCGCCGTCGGGGCCATCTACACCGCGGGCGTCGACGTGTTCGACGCCGGCATCACGGGCAGCCCGACCATCCCCGTCGTCCAGCTGCCCAAGGCGGGGACGGACCGGCTGCGGCCGGCCGTGACCGCCGGCACCCTGGCCGTCACCTTCGACGGGTCGCTCCGCGGGACCATCAAGAGCATCACGCCCGCGATCACCGACACGCTCTCCTCGTTCAGCTCGCGCGGCGGCCACGGCCAGCCGGGCGTCGTCAAGCCCGACGTCACCGCCCCCGGCGACACCATCACCTCCGCGGGCATGGGCACCGGGAACGACCAGCTGACCATCTCCGGCACCTCGATGGCCTCCCCGGCCACCGCCGGGATCGCCGCCCTCGTGCGGGCGGCCCACCCCTCCTGGAACGTCGAGCGGGTGAAGGCCGCGGTGATGAACACCGCCGGTCACGACGTCTACACCGAGCCGAGCCGGAAGGGCCTGAGGTACGGGCCGGCCCGGGTCGGCGCCGGCCGCGTCGACGCGCTCGCCGCCGTCAAGACCGAGGTGCTGGCCTACACGCTGGGCCGTGGCGCGGTCAGCGCCTCCTTCGGCGTCGTCGCCGTGCCGGCCGACAAGGCGAAGGTCACCAGGACCCAGCAGGTCCGCATCCGCAACAACGCGAAGAAGACCACCACGGCCACGGTGGCCTACCAGCCGGTCGTCACCCAGCCGGGCGTCAGCTACAAGGCCAGCAAGTCCAAGGTGACGATCAAGGCCGGCCGGTACGTCGACGTCACGGTCACCATGACGGTGACGACGGCGAAGCTGCGGCACACCCTCGACCCGACGATGGCCGAGACGCAGACCGACGCCTTCTTCGTCGGGCCGGACGACGAGCCGCTCGAGCGGGCGCGGCAGTACGTGTCGGACGCGTCCGGCCGGCTGCTCGTCACGCCCGCCGGGAAGACGGCCCTCCGGGTGCCGGTGTACGGGGCGGCCAAGCCCGCCTCGACCACCCACGCCGACGACACCACGCCGGGCGGCACCCCCACCCTGGTCGTCAAGGGCACCGGGTTCGCCCAGGGCGGCGGGTCGACGGCCTTCGAGTCGAAGCTGTCGGTGCTGACGCTGGGCTACAACAGCCCTCGGCAGCCGAAGTGCGGCGGCGTCCAGGCGGCCGGCTGCGCGGCGACCTACGCGACCAAGGCCGGTGACCTGCACTACGTCGGCGCCGGCGCCGTCGCGGGCGACAACGGGAGCAAGGCCGACGGCGCGCTCTGGTTCGGGCTCAGCACGTGGGGCAACATGTCCACGATCGGGCACTACAACACCCCGTTCGTCGACATCGACACCACCGGTGACGGCAAGGCCGACTTCGAGACCATCGTGCAGGCCGAGACCGACACGGACATCTACAACGCCCTCACCTTCGACCTGCGCAAGGACCCCGACGAGCAGCTGGTGGACGTCCAGCCGCTCAACTTCGGCGACGGGGACTTCGAGACCAACGTCTTCGACACCAACACGCTCCTGATCCCGGTCTCCGCGGCCGCGATCGGCGTCACCGACGCGGCGTCGACCTTCCCCATCACCTACCGGGTGGGGACGTTCAACTACTACGCCTCGCCGCTCACGGAGAACATCCAGGACCAGACGCCCGCCGTCGCCTTCGACGTCGTCAACCCGGGCGTCCAGGTCGACGGCATCGTGTACCCGGATGTGGCGGGGACGAAGATCCCCTACCGCACCGCCGCGGCCGGGCCGCTCCCCCGGGCGCTCATCCTCCACCTGCACGGGGTGGACGGCACCCGGGCGGAGGCGCAGACGCTGCACGCGACGCCCGCCGGCTGACCCGGAGCAGCACGCACGACCACGAGCCCGGTCGACCTCACGAGGTCGGCCGGGCTCGGCCGTCTCCCGGCCGGCTCAGGCCAGGTCGGGGTTCTCCGCGACCAGGGCGTCCAGGTCGGCCAGCCGGTCGAGGCTGCTGATCGAGCGCATCATCCGGTGGTTGCGGGCGAACAGCTCCCGGTTGCGGTGCAGGAACATCCAGTAGCCCGCGGTGAAGGGGCACGCCTTCTCCCCCAGCCGCTGCCTCGGGTCGTAGACGCAGTCGCGGCAGTGGTCGCTCATCTTGTTGATGTAGTTGCCGCCCCCGGCGTAGGGCTTGGTCGCCAGCACCCCGCCGTCGGCGTGCTGGGACATGCCGATGACGTTCGGCACCATCACCCAGTCGTAGCCGTCGACGAACGAGCGGTGGAACCAGTCCGTCATCTGCTGCGGGCTCCAGCCCTGCAGCAGCGCGTAGTTGGAGAGCACCATCAGCCGCGGGATGTGGTGCGCCCAGGCGTCCTCCCGGACGCCGGTGAGGGCCGAGCTGAGGCAGGCGGCCTCGGTACCGGCGGGGTCGAGGTCGACGAACCAGGCGGGCACGTCCCGCTCGGCCCCGAGCGCGTTGCGGTCGCGGTAGTCCTCGCCCAGGTACCAGTACAGGTGCCAGATGTAGTCGCGCCACCCGATCACCTGCCGGACGAAGCCCTCGACGGCGTTGATCGGGGCCTCCCCGGACCGGTAGGCCTCGACGGCGGCGTCGACCTCCTCCAGCGGGTCGAGCAGCCCGAGGTTGACCGGCGCCGACAGCATCGAGTGGGACATCCAGCGGTCGCCCGCGAGGATCGCGTCCTCGTAGCGGCCGAAGGTGGCCAGCCGGTTCTGCACGAAGTCGTCGAGGGCGTTCAGCGCCTCGGCGCGGGTGACCGCGAACCGCCGGGGCCCGTCCTGCCCGACGAAGCGGACGCCCTCCCGCTCCAGCCGGTCCAGGTCCTCGCGGACCTGCGCGTCGATCTCGTCCTCGACCGGCCACGACGGCTCGGGCAGCCCCAGCGTCGGCGTCCTCGGCGGGGGCTCGCGGTTGTCGGCGTCGAAGTTCCACCGCCCGCCGACCGGGTCACGACCCTCCATCAGCACGTCCAGCCGCATCCGGGAGTCCCGGTAGAAGTCCTCCATCAGCAGCCGGCGACCCTGCCGGGCGTCGGCCCAGGCGGTGAAGTCGGCCCGGGAGGTGGCGTAGCCGCGGGCGGGCAGCCGGAGGACGTCCCGCTCCTCGGCCAGCCGGTCGACGAGGTGCAACGCCGCCCAGGACGTCGGCTGGACGACGTCGAGCGGCTCGTCGACCTGGGCCAGACCCTCGCGGTACGTGTCGGTCACCAGGTAGAGGGCCTGGTCCCCCAGCTCAGCGGCCCGGTGCCGCAGGGCGGAGAGCACCAGGTGCGCCTTCTGCCGGTGGAACGCCCGACGGCGGAGCACGCCGTGGGCCTCGATCATCAGCACCGGCTGCGCCGGGTCGTCGAGGAAGGCGGGACCCAGCTGGTCCCCGAACAGCCAACGGCGGCGCATGGGCCCGACGGTACCCGGCCCTTCGACAGGCGCAGGGCGGCGGCGACAGGCTCAGGGCGCGGTGGCCGGGCCCAGCGCGCGGTGGCCGGGCCCGGCGCGCGGTGGCCGGGCCCGGCACGGTCACCGGCTGAAGAGGCTCCCGGTGACGGTGGTGACGAAGTTGCGGAGGGAGTCCGGCAGGTCCCGCAGGTGCCAGCCCGCGGGACCGTGGTACCAGGACAGGTCGGTGGCGTCCGCGTCGTCGTCGTCGTCGGCCGAGACCAGGGCGTCCAGCCACCGGTCGCGGCCGCCCAGCACGATCGTGTACGGCAGCACCTGCGAGATCTCGTCCAGCTCCCGCCCCGGGGGCAGCTGACTGGTCGGCTGGCTCATCAGGTCCGAGCGCAGCGCGCCCAGCCCGCCCAGCAGCGCCGTGCCCTTGGCGGTCCGGCTCGGCATCTCCTGCGCGACGAACACCAGGCCGAGGGCCAGCACGACGAGCGCCAGCCCGATGAGGCCGAAGGTCGTGAAGGCGGCCAGCAGGACGGTGACGACGACGGCCGCGATCAGCGCGGACAGCGCCAGCTGCGTCCAGCGGTTGCGGATGGCGTCGGGCCGCCGCTCGAACCAGCCGTTGGCCACGACCTCGTCGTAGAGCTTGTCCTGCACGTCGCCGACGGAGGCCTGGACGCGCTCGGCCACCTGGGAGACGAGGACGTTGCCGCCGGCCGGCGCGATGCCGTCCAGCAGGCTCCGCTCGAACGGCTTGAGCTCGTCCGCGCCGGAGAGCCGGGTGAGGTCCCAGTCGGTGCGGCCGAACTCGGTCTCCCGCGGCAGCTCGGTGATCAGCAGGTGCCCGCGGACGGCGAGGTCGACCAGGGTCGCGGTGATGTCGATGGGGTCGACGCGCTCGTCGGCGACCGTGCCGATGTGGCCGGGGCGGATGTCGTCGACGACGCGGAACTCGCTCTGCCCGGCGGCGACCGGGGCGAACTCGGCGACCCGGCCGACCTCGCCGGACGCCGTGCGCTGGTCGGACCCCCGGCGGCGGTGCACCAGCAGGAGGGCCAGCCCGCCCAGCACGAGCAGACCGAGGGCGAGGCCCAGCGGGAGCGGGTCGGCGGAGAAGGCGCGGCCGACGGTCCAGCGGCGGTCGACGACCTCGTTGGCGGTCAGGGCGCCCGCCGGGAAGCCGATGTCGACGACGACCACCTCGCCCTGACCGCGGGGCCCGTCGCGGAAGGTCGGGACCCGGGCGTTCTCGGTGCCCGCGGAGGCGACCTCGCAGGGCACCGTCGAGTTGGGCGGGCCCGCGGTGCACTTGACGTAGCTGAAGGCGCCGGGGATCTGCACGGTGCCCTCGAACTGGTCGACGCTGACGCTCAACCCCTGCAGCAGGGGCCAGCGCAACGCCGTCTCGCCGCCCTCGAGGTTCACCACGGCACCGGTGACGGTGTAGCCGAGGGTCACCTCCGAGGCCCCGCCGGTGGGCAGCGTCACGGTCGTGAAGCGCCCGTCGACCTCGACGGCCGGCGTGGCCGGGTCGCCGCCGGCCGTCCCGGTGACCGCCGACACCTCCTGCACGTACTGCCGGTCGCCGACGAGGTTCTCGCGGGTCTCGAGCTGCTGCTCCAGCTCGGCGGGGGCTGCGCCGCTGAAGGTGATCGTCTCGGTGACCACCAGGGTCCCGTCCTTCGCCAGCGACCCGTCGACCACGACGCGGGAGGCCGCGCCCTCCGCGGAGGCAGGGACAGCCAGCGGCCCGGCCCACAGGCCGGTGGCCACCGCGCAGGCGGCGAGGAGCGACCCGACGCGGCGGCGGGTGGGCGTCGTCGATGCAGAGTGAGCGGGCACGGAGACACCCTCCCATCCCCGGCCGGCCGCGCGGGGGTGGCCGGGGCTGTTTCGCGCCTCCGATCGCCCGGGCCGCGATCCGCCACGCCCGTCCGCTCCCCCGCCCCGACGCCCCGGCCCCCGGTTAGGCTCACCCCCGTGAGCCAGCGACCTTGGGGACCCCCGCCGCCCGGCAACGCCCCCGGGCGGGCCCCGGCCGGGCGGAACCCGTACGGCTACAACCCGTACGGGCAGGCGCCCCAGGGCTGGGGCGGGCAGCGCGGCCCCGCGACGAACCCGTACGGCCGGCCGGGGCTGCAGCCCTACGGCCAGCCGCCGCGTGGCCCCGCACCTCGCGGGCGCAGCCCGATCCGGGCGCTGCTGATGACCGGGGTCGTCCTCGGCCTGCTCATGGTGGCGGCCCTGGCGGTGTCGAACGTGGCCGACGGCGGCACGTCCGACACGGCCTACCAGAACGACAACTACCAGGTGCCGCCGCCGGACACGAGCCCGCCGGCCCTGCCGCAGCCCGAGACCTACGACGAGGCCGAGCAGCTGCTGGTCGCCAACCCGTTCTACCGGCAGGCCACCCCCACGCCGGTCCGCTGCGACGCCGACCCGATCGACGTCGGCGACGCCAGCGACAGCGAGCTGGAGGAGCACTTCTCGGGTCTGATGGAGTGCCTGGTCCGGGTCTGGCAGCCGCCAGTGGAGGGTGCCCGGTTCCAGATCGTCCGGCCGACCGTCACCGTCTACGGCGAGGAGATCACCACCCGCTGCGGCAAGAGCGGGGTGAACGCCTTCTACTGCGGCGCCGACCAGCAGGTCTACTACAGCAACCTGCTCGACGACGCCGTCCCCGTGGTGGCGACCGACAAGTGGGGCGCCGACGTCGTCATGGCCCACGAGTTCGGGCACGCCCTGCAGGCGCGGACCGCCATCCTCATCTCGTCGCAGGCGCTCGGCCAGCAGGCCGGTGACGAGTCGACCGAGCTGGGGCTCTCCCGGCGCCTGGAGGTCCAGGCGGACTGCCTCTCGGGCATGTTCCTGCGGTCGGTGTCCGGCTCCTTGCGGATCGAGCAGTCCGACGTCCGGGGCATCCTCGACGTCTACCGGGCCGTCGGCGACGACTCGGTCAGCGGCGACGCGGACATCGTCGGCAACCACGGCCTGGCCCGCTCGCGCGAGTACTGGGGCCAGACCGGCCTCAACAGCGGTGACGTCAGCGCCTGCAACACCTACACGGCCAAGTCGAACCTGGTCCGCTGAGCGGGGGGGGGCACCCGGGCTGCGGTGACCGAGCGGGGCGGCTGGTGCGGCCGGTCAGGCGCGGTGGACGACGGCGGTGGCGATGGCGGCGACGCCCTCGCCGCGGCCGGTCAGGCCCAGCCCGTCGGTGGTGGTGCCGGCGACCGAGACGGGCGCGCCGACGGCCTCGCCCAGCACCTGCTCGGCCTCCTGCCGGCGCGGGCCCAGCTTCGGCCGGTTGCCGACCAGCTGGACCGCCACCGAGCCGATCTCGTAGCCGGCGGCGCGCACCCGCTGCGCGGTCTCGGTGAGGAAGTCGACGCCCGGGGCACCCGACCAGCGCGGGTCGGACGTGCCGTAGTTGCTGCCCAGGTCGCCGAGCCCGGCGGCGCTGAGCAGCGCGTCGCAGGCGGCGTGGGCGACGACGTCGCCGTCGGAGTGGCCCTCGGGGCCCGACGGCTCGTCGACGAACAGAAGCCCCGCGACCGTCATCGGACGGCCCGGAGCGAGGCGGTGCACGTCGACCCCGATGCCGGTGCGGATCTGCATCAGCAGACCCGCACGCGGCACGGCGCTCGACGGGTGGAGATCAGGACGCGAGGACCTCGTCCAGCAGGATCTCGGCCTTGTCCTCCGGGACGCGCTCGGCCAGCGCGAGCTCGGAGGTGAGGATCTGACGGGCCTTGGCCAGCATGCGCTTCTCACCGGCGGAGAGGCCACGCTCGCGCTCACGACGCCAGAGGTCACGGACGACCTCGGCGACCTTCATGACGTTGCCCGAGTGCAGCTTCTCGAGGTTCGCCTTGTACCGACGCGACCAGTTGGTCGGCTCCTCGGTGTGCGGGGCGCGGAGCACGCCGAACACCTTCTCGAGGCCGTCCGCGTCCACGACGTCACGGACCCCGACGAGGTCCAGGTTGCAGGCCGGGACCCGGACGATCAGGTCGGTCTGCCCTACGATGCGGAGGACGAGGTAGAGCCTGTCCTCACCTTTGATCTGACGGGTTTCGATGTCCTCGATCACGGCAGCCCCATGATTTGGGTAGACCACCGTCTCACCGACTGTGAAGGTCATATTGTTCGGTACCCCTTTCGCGACCTCAAGTTTAGCACGCTCTCAGGTTCGCAAAAGAGGCGTTTGCGCTAGCCAGAGGCCGGTCGCGGCCCACATCGACGCTTGACAAAACCTCGATGCGTGTGCAGCGGGTGTGGCGTGGGACACGCGGGGGGACCCCGGACGGTGAGCCGGTGCAGCGACCTCGGGCGACTGGATAGGCTGCGGGCAGTGTCCAGCAGAGCAAGGTGTCATCTCAGGCAGGCGGGAGTCGACCTCGTGTCACAAGACAGGCGTCCGGCAGGACGTGCAAGGGGCCGTGGCGCCCGCGCCCTGATGGCGACGGTGCTCTCGCTCGGCCTCCTCGGGTCCGCGGCGGGTTGCGGCTTCGACGCGCAGACGTCGCAGCCCTACACACCCGCCGACGGCACCAACCTCGACGTCGGGGCCGACAACCAGCTGAAGATCCGCAACCTCGTGGTGGTCTCCCGCACCGAGGGCGAGGCGTTCATCAGCGCCTCGATCCTCAGCGGCGGGGGCGACACGCTGACCGCGGTCGCCGTCGTCCCGTCCCCGCTGTCGGGTTCCCCCGCCCCGGCCGTCACCGCGGAGGTCCCGGCCCCGGTCGAGCTGCCCGCCGGCCGGCTGGTCGTGCTCACGAACGGACCCCTGATCACGGTGTCCGCCCCCGCGCTGGTCGCGGGCGGCGCCGCGTCGGTGACGATGGAGTTCGAGGGCTCCGGCCCGGTCGCGCTCAACTGCCCGATCGTCGACGGCACCCTGCCGGAGTGGCGCTCGATCGGCACGTCGGCCAGCCCCTCGCCCTCGACGGGCATCAGCATCACCCCGAGCGCCGAACCGCAGACCCCGATCCCCAGCCCGGAGGCCAGCGGCAGCGCGAGTCCCGGGCCGAGCCCCAGCCCCAGCGAGACCGGCTAGCCGCCGCACCTCCCGCGCCGGCGGCCCGTCCGGCGCGGGAGCCCGCAGGGGACCCAGTGGCGCTCAGCCGTAGGTCTCGCGGTCGCTGAAGAGGCTGCTGACCGACTCCCCCGCGTGGATCCGGTGCACCGCCTCCGCGAACAGCGGGGCGACGGAGCGGACGACGATGGTGGGCAGCTGCTTCTCCGGGGGCAGCGGCACCGTGTTGGTGGTCACGATCTCGACGATGTCGGGCTCCTGCTTGAGCCGCTCGATGGCCGGCCCGGTGAACAGCCCGTGCGTGCAGGCGATGGAGAACTGCAGGGCGCCCTCCTGGCGCAGCACCCGGAGCAGCTCGACGATGGAGCCGCCGGTGGCGATCTCGTCGTCCAGCACGATGACGTCCTTGCCCCGCACGTCGCCGACGATCCGGTCGATGACGACGCGGTCGTCGCTCGTGCGCTGCTTGGAGCCGGCCGCGACGGGCAGGCCGAGGTTCCGGGCGAACTCGGTGGCCACCTTGGCGTTGCCGAGGTCCGGGGAGACGACGACGGTGTTGCTGAGGTCCTGCCGGCGGAAGTGGGCGGCCAGCTCCAGCACGGCGCTGAGGTGGTCGACGGGCACGGAGAAGAAGCCGTGCACCTGGGGGGCGTGCAGCGCCATCGTCAGCACCCGGGTGGCCCCGGCCGTCTCGAGCATGTCGGCGACCAGCCGGGCGCCGATGGAGATGCGCGGGGCGTCCTTCTTGTCCGAGCGCGCGTAGGCGAAGTGCGGGACCACCGCGGTGATGTGGGCCGCCGACGCCCCGCGGGCCGCGTCCAGCATCAGCAGGAGCTCCATGAGGTTCTCCTGAACGGGCGGCACCAGCGGCTGGACGACGTAGACGTCACGCTGGCGGCAGTTGTCGCGCAGCTGCACCTGGAGGCAGTCGTTGCTGAACCGCGTCGTCCGCGTCTGGGAGAGGGGCACGTCCAGGATGGAGCACATCTCCCGGGCGAACTCGTGATGGGCGGAGCCCGAGAAGACGGTGATGTCGCCGGTCACCGGGCCACCCTAACCCCGGGCGACCGGGGCCCCGCCGCGGCTGTCGGCGCCCGGACGGGCCCGCCGTCGGGCCCGTCCGGCGCGGGGTTCAGCCCTCGAACTTGTAGCCGAGCCCGCGGACGGTCACCAGGTAGCGCGGGTTGGCCGGGTCGGCCTCCAGCTTGCTGCGCAGCCGCTTGACGTGCACGTCGAGGGTCTTGGTGTCCCCGACGTAGTCGGCCCCCCAGATCCGGTCGATCAGCTGGCCGCGGGTCATCACGCGGCCCGCGTTGCGGAGCAGCATCTCGAGCAGCTCGAACTCCTTGAGCGCCAGCTTCACCCGGTCACCGTTCACGGAGACCTCGTGCCGCTCGACGTCCATCCGGACCCCGGCCGACTCGACGACGTCCGGCACCAGCTCGACGTCGGTCCCCCGCCGCAGCACGGCGCGGATCCGGGCCACCAGCTCGCGGTGGCTGAACGGCTTGGTGACGTAGTCGTCGGCGCCCAGCTCCAGGCCCACGACCTTGTCGATCTCGGAGTCCCGGGCGGTGACCATGATGACCGGCACGGGGCCGCGCAGCCGCAGCTGGCGGCAGACCTCGGTCCCCGGCAGACCGGGCATCATCAGGTCCAGGAGCACGATGTCGGCTCCGGCCCGGTCGTACTCGGCCAGCCCGGCCGTGCCGTCGGCGGCCTCGATCACGTCGAAGCCCTCCTTGCGCAGCATGTAGGCGAGGGCCTCGCGGTAGGACTCCTCGTCCTCGACGACGAGCACACGGGTCATCGGTCCTCCTGTCCTGGGGTCTGCCGGCCCCCGGCCGGCAGGGCGGTGACGGTCGCCGCGACCTCGTCGGGCGGCGTCGGGGTCCCGGCACCGTTGAGGTGCGCGGGGATCTTGATGGTGAAGGTCGAGCCGGCCCCGGGCCGGCTCCAGACCGAGACGTCGCCGCCGTGGGTGGCGGCGATGTGCTTGACGATCGACAGGCCCAGCCCGGTGCCGCCGTTGGCCCGGCTGCGGGCGTAGTCGACGCGGTAGAAGCGCTCGAAGATCCGGTCGACCTCGGAGGCGGGGATGCCGATGCCGTTGTCGGACACGGTGATCTCGATGTAGTCGTCGTCGCTCTGCGCCTGCACGTGGGCGGCGACGACCACGCGGGCCCCCGGGTCGGAGTAGACCACCGCGTTCTCGACCAGGTTGCCGACGGCGACGCTGAGCTGGCGGGCGTCGCCCAGGACCTGCGTGCCGGTGGCGCCGGCGACGGCCAGGGTGACCTGGTGCTGCTCGGCGTCCACGCGGCAGCGGTCCACGGCGTCGACCAGCACGTCGTCGATGTCCACGACCTCGGCGTCGCGGAGCGGGTCGTCGGCCTGCAGCCGGGACAGCTCGATGATCTGCGCGACCAGGTCGTTCAGCCGCGCCGACTCCACGCCCATCCGCCCGGCGAAGCGGCGGACGGCGACCGGGTCCTCGGCCGCGTCCTCGACCGCCTCGGCCAGCAGCGAGATCGCCCCGATCGGGGTCTTGAGCTCGTGGCTGACGTTCGCGACGAAGTCGCGCCGGGTCTGCTCGGTCCGCCGGGCCGTCGTCTGGTCGTCGGCCAGGATGAGGATGTGCTGGTCGGCCAGCGGAGCCACCCGCGCCGTCAGGAAAGTGGAGGCGGCCCGCGGCCCGCGGGACACCTCGAGGTCGGTCGTCCGGATCACCCGGTCGCGCCGCACGGCCCGGACCATCTCCAGGAGCTGCGGCAGGGCGACCCGGCTGCCGCGCGCCAGCCCCAGGTTCCGGGCGGTGCTGGTGGCCTCGAGGACCTCGTCGTGCGGCCCGACGACGACGCCGGAGGAGCGCAGCACGCTCAGCACCTCGGACACCCCGTCGGGCAGCGGGGGCGTGGCGGACTCGAGGTCGTCCGGCTCGACCGGGGTGCGGTCACGCCGGGTCCAGCGGGTCACGAGCACCCCGAGCAGGACCCCGACGACGAGGGCCGCCAGAGCGGCCAGGGTCGGGTTCACAGGTTGATCGTAGGGCCGCCCCCCGGATGCTCCCGACCGTTCACCGGCCCGTCGCGCGGCGCGGCGTGGACCGTTCCCGCCCTGTTCACCCCGCGTTCACCGCCCCCACCGCTCCCTGTACTGCCCGGGCATAGGGTTGCCACGACTTGATGATCTACGAGGGGAACGACCGATGCGGGACTCCTACCGCGAGCAGCTCGACGACATCCTGGCCGACCTGGTCGAGATGTCCCAGGTGGTCTCGTCCGCGGTGCGCAGCAGCACGACGGCTCTGCTCGAGGCCGACATCCACCTCGCCGAGCAGGTGATCAGCGACGACGAGAAGCTCGACCACAAGCAGAGCGAGGTCGAGGCGCGCGCGTTCTCCCTGCTGGCCCGCCAGGCCCCCGTCGCCGGCGAGCTGCGGACCCTCGTCGCCACCCTGCGGATGGTCACCGAGCTGGAGCGGATGGGCGACCTCGCCGCCCACGTCGCCAAGATCGCCCGGCTCCGCTACCCCGAGATCGCCGTGCCCGACAGCCTGCGTCCCAACTTCGTCCGGATGGGCGACGTCGCCGAGAAGATGGTCGTCACCGCCGGCCAGACGCTGAACGACCGCAACATCCAGAACGCCCAGGAGCTGCGCGCCCGCGACGAGGAGATGGACGAGCTCCGCCGCACCCAGTTCCGCCTGCTGCTGAGCGACGAGTGGAACTTCGGCGTCGAGGCCGCCGTGGACGTCGCGCTGCTCGGCCGCTACTACGAGCGCATCGCCGACCACGCCGCCTCGATGGCCCGCCGGATCATCTACATCGTCACCGGCGACTTCCCGGAAGACGCGTACTGGCCGCAGCCGTAACTCTGTCCTCGCTCCGCTCGGACTGCTCGGGCCTCTGAGCTGCGGACCGCGGCGCGGGCGGGGGCGTCAGATGCGCCTACCGCGCCTCTGACGACCGCGCCCTGAGCTCGTCGAAGGGCCCAGGAGCCGCGGCGTCCGCTCGTCCCCGCGGCGCCTGCTGGCGCCGCGGCGACGAGCGAGGGCCGCGAGGTCGTGCCCTACTTCTTCTTGCCCTGGTTCTTGACCGCCTCGATCGACGCGGCGGCGGCCTCGGGGTCGAGGTAGCGGCCGCCGGGGGTGACCGGGGTGAGGGCGTCGTCCAGCTCGTAGACCAGCGGGATGCCCGTCGGGATGTTGAGGCCGACGACGTCGTCATCGCTGATCTTGTCGAGGTGCTTGACGATCGCGCGGAGCGAGTTGCCGTGCGCGGCGACGAGCGTCACCTTGCCGGCCATCAGGTCGGGGACGATCTGGTCGTACCAGTACGGCAGGGCGCGGAGCAGGACGTCCTTCAGGCACTCCGTCTGCGGGCGCGCCTCGGGCGGCAGACCGGCGTAGCGGGGGTCGCTGAACTGCGCGTACTCGTCGTCGTCGTCGATCGGGGGCGGCGGCACGTCGTAGCTGCGGCGCCAGGTCATGAACTGCTGCTCGCCGTACTCGGCCAGCGTCGCCGCTTTGTCCTTGCCCTGCAGGGCACCGTAGTGGCGCTCGTTCAGCCGCCACGACCGCTTCGTCGGGATCCAGAGCCGGTCGGCGGTGTCCAGCGCCAGCTGCGAGGTGCGGATCGCGCGGCGCAGCAGCGACGTGTGCAGCACGTCGGGCAGCAGGCCGGCCTCGGCGATCAGCTCGCCGCCGCGGCGCGCCTCGCGCTCGCCCTTCTCGTTGAGGTCGACGTCCACCCAGCCGGTGAAGAGGTTCAGCGCGTTCCAGGCGCTCTCGCCGTGCCGCAGCAGGATCAAGGTTGAGCTCATGGCAGGAGCGTAGTGGAACCCCTCCCGCCGGCCCGGGGTCGCCGGACGGCGGCGAGACGGCGACCCGGATGATGGCGTGCATGACCTCCACGCCCGCACCCAGCAGCCGTCCCGTCGCCGTCGTCACCGGAGCGAGCAGCGGGATCGGCGCCGCGAGCGCCCGCCGGCTGGCCGCCGACGGCTTCCACGTGGTCGCCGCCGCCCGGCGCGCGGACCGGATCGAGGCACTGGCTGCCGAGATCGACGGCACCGCCGTGGCCTGCGACGTCACCGACGCCGGGCAGGTCGCCACGCTCGCCGCGGCCGTCGGCGAGCGCTGTCACCTGCTGGTCAACAACGCCGGCGGCGCGCTGGGCCAGGAGCCGGTGGCCGAGGCCGACCTCGACGCGTGGCAGGCGATGTACGCCTCCAACGTGCTCGGCGCCGCCGCCGTCACCAAGGCCCTGCTGCCCGCCCTGGTCGCGAGCGAGGGGCAGGTCATCTTCGTCACCTCGGTCGCCGCCGACGGCGCCTACGAGGGCGGCGCCGGCTACTGCGGCGCGAAGGCCGCCGAGCGGGCGATCGCCGGCGCGATGCGCCTCGAGCTGGTCGACCAGCCGGTCCGGATCGCCGAGATCTCGCCCGGCATGGTGGCGACCGAGGAGTTCTCGCTCACGCGCTACGCCGGGGACGCCGACCGCGCGGCCAAGGTGTACGCCGGCGTCGCCGAGCCGCTGACCGCCGAGGACATCGCCGACTGCGTCGCCTGGGTCGCCGCGCGGCCCGCGCACGTCAACATCGACCGGATGACGGTCCGGCCCCGCGCCCAGGCCGCCCAGCACAAGGTGCACCGGGTCGGCGTCTGAGCGTCAGGCGGGACGCGCCGCCACCCGCAGCATGCGGGCCCCGACGCCGGGGTGGGGCGGCGTCAGCCGCAGGCCCGCCGGCGTGCGCTCGACGTCCCAGGCGGGCAGCCGGTCGAGCGGCGGGTAGACCTGGGTGACGTCGAGGTCCGCGCCGTCCAGGTGCGGCAGGGCTGCCTCGACCGACGCGGCCGCGTCCGCCCGCCGCCACAGCAGCAGGTAGGTCTCGTCGCCGGCGTCGAAGGCGACGGTGACCCAGGCGTCGTCCCAGTCGGGCAGTCCCGTCGGGAAGCGCGGGACCGAGCGGGCCAGCGCGTGCCGGGTGTCGCGGTGCGCCTGGACGCCGGCGGCGACCAGCGCACGCTGCGCCTCGTCCATCCGGTCGAGCAGCCCGGCCTGGTAGAGCCGGCCGGCGAGCCCCGTGACCATCGTGAAGGCGATCTCCTCGTCGCCCATCGTGGCCTGCGGGTAGGCCCAGTTGGCCGCCTGCTCGGGCAGCACGTGCAGCAGCGAGCCGACGGCGATGGCCGGGTAGAGCAGCGGCTCGGTCTGGTCCGAGGTCGACTGCAGCTGCAGCACGCCGAGCATCGCCGCGTCGGCGCGCAGCGCACCCGACCCGCAGTTCTCCAGCACCAGGTCGGGGTGCCGGTCCAGCACCGAGCCCAGCCAGTCCAGCAGCGCCCGGTTGTGCTGCAGCAGCCCGTCGCCGACGCTCTCGGCGTCGAGATCGGTGCCGGAGCCCGGGATGACGTTGTAGTCCAGCTTGAAGTAGCCGACGCCCAGCTCGCCGACCAGCCGGTCGACGCACCGGTCCAGGTGGGCACGGGCGTCCGGGCTGCGCAGGTCCAGCAGGTAGCGGTCCTTCTCGCGCACCCGGACCCCGCCGCGCTGGAGGAAGGCGGAGTCGGGCAGGGTACGGGCGGCCGCGCTGGTGAGCCCGACGACCTCGGGCTCCAGCCACAGCCCCGGCACCATCCCGCGCTCGCGGATCCGGTCCAGGACCTCCCCGATGCCGTCCGGGAAGCGGACGGTCGACGGCTCCCAGTCCCCGACCGAGGCCCACCAGCCGTCGGTGTCGTCGTACCAGCCGGCGTCGATGCAGAAGTACTCGCAGCCGACCGCGGCGGCCGCGTCCACCAGTGGACGCAGCCGCTCCGACGACGGGTCGCCGTTCAGCGTGTTCATGTAGTCGTTGAACACCACCGGGAGGGTCGCGTCCTGGGCGTGGGTCCGACGGGCGGCCCGGCGGTGCGCCGTGAGCCCGGCGAAGGCGTCCTCGAAGCCGGCGGCGACGGCGAAGGTCACCGGGACGGTGACGAACGGCGCCCCGCCCGGCTGCACGGTCAGCGACCAGGCGTGCAGCCGGTCACTGGGCCCGAGCACCGCCAGGTAGGCGCCGTCGGCGAACCGGACCGTCCCGGCGTCGACCTCCCAGGGCAGGCCCCCCGCGTCGGGCGGCGGGGGCTGGGCCGACCAGCCGGGCCGCTCCCCCACCTCCCAGCTCCAGGCGCCGTTGTGCTCCACCTGCCAGGCCAGGGTGCGGTCGCCCGCCGTGACCGCACCGGCCGGCACCCAGGTGCCCGAGGACCAGGTGCTGGTGCTCACCGCGGTGACCGCCCCCATGGCGGTCTCCCCGCGGGCCCCGGCGCCGGCGTGCGCCAGACCGGCCGACCGCAGCGGGGCCGACGCCCACCGGGCCTCCGCCGACCAGGTCGACGCGCCCCGCCAGACCGTGGTGGTCGCGAGGTCGTCGGAGACGACCAGCCCGGTGGCCAGGCTGGTCACGGCGAAGACGGTCAACGGCTCGGCGTCGGCCGCGAGGGTCAGCTCGGTCCGGCAGCGGACGGCGGCGACGCCGTCGTGGGCCTCGAACCGGCTCCGGGCCACGAGGCCGCTCACCGGGTCGCGCTGCTCCAGCACCAGCACCTCCACGGCCCCGACGCGGGAGGTGGTGTGGGTGACGTAGCGGAGGGCCCGGCCGAGGTGGCTGCCGCTGTGCCGCTGGCTCTGCCCCGCGGGCGCCTGCCCGTGGCCCGGGGTCAGCACCTCCACCAGCGGCTGGTGGACCCGGGCGTAGCGCTCGTCGTCCGCGGCCGGCAGCTCGGGAGCCGCCTCGACCAGTCGGACGGGGGCGTCCTCGTCGGCCACGAACCGCAGCCGGAGTGCCGGCTCCTGCCAGTCGATGATCGTCACGGCTCACCACCCTAGGGGCGCGGTAGCGTCGCGGCCATGGCCCGAACCATCGCCACCGCGACCGCCGTCGAGCTCGCCGAGCTGCTCGACTTCGTCCGTCCCCGCCACCGGATGCTCGTGGCCACGACCCGCGCGGACGGCCGGCCCCAGCTCTCCCCCGTCTCCGGCGGCGTCGACGCGCAGGGCCGGATCGTCATCTCCTCCTACCCGGGCCGCGCGAAGATCCGCAACGCGGAGCGCCGGTCACCCACCTCGGTCTGCGTGCTGTCGGACGCGTGGGACGGCCCGTGGGTGCAGGTCGACGGGGAGGCCGAGGTGCTGCACATGCCCGAGGCCGAGGACGCCCTGGTCGACTACTTCCGCTGCATCGCCGGCGAGCACCCGGACTGGGACGAGTACCGGGCCGCGATGCGGCTGCAGGACAAGTCCCTCATCCGGATCACGCCGACCCGGTGGGGACCGGTCGCGACCGGCGGCTTCCCCGCCGACGTCGCCGCGCGCCTCGACGGCTGAGCGCGGGTCCCCGTGCCCTGAGCCGGTCGGAGGATCAGGGCGCGGGGTCCTCCGGGGCGGGAGGGTGCCGCTCCGGGTCGAGGTGGGCGAAGGCCGCCAGGTTGGTGGTCGGCTCCCCGCGGGAGCGGCGCCACGCCCACTCCCGGGCGATGCTGGTGGCGAAGCCACGCTCGAGGATCGGGTTGAAGCTGGCGTCGGCGGTCTCGGCGATGGTGCCGAGGACCTGGTCGACGAGGGCGGGCGTGACCGCGTCCAGCGGCACCGTGCCGGTGAGGTGGATGTCGCCGGCGGCGTCGAGGCTGAAGCAGACGCCTCGCAGCTTGAGGTTGCGCTGGAGCAGCCAGCGGTAGACCTCCGCGTGGTTCTCGTCGGGCCGGCGGGCGACGAAGGCGCGGACGGCGAGCCCGTGCCGGCCGACCTCGAGGGCGCAGGCCGTCGTCAGCTTCGCCGTCCCCGGCAGCGTCACCGCGAAGAGCCCCGGCCGCGTCTCGGACCACGGCAGGTCCAGCCCCTCCAGCACGGCCCGGACCGCGGTCCGTGCGGCCTCGCCGGCCGCCGTCCGGGCGGTCCCGGTCGGCTGGTCGTCCACAGGCTCACGGTACGCGCCCGGCCCGGTCTCACAGCCGGCACGGACGGCCGCCGGGTTCCCGACCGCGGCGCTAGGGTTGGCGGCACGCCCACGTCGGCGCCCGGTCCTGCGGGCGTCCGTCCGCCCTCGAGGAGCCCTGCATGCTGCGCCCCCACCGTCTCCCCGCGCCCCGGCTCGCCGCCCTCGGCCTGGCCGCCGCGCTGGCCCTCGCCGTCACGGCCTGCGCACCCGAGGACGAGACGGCCGCGCCGCAGCCGGCCGCCGGGTCCAGCGCCTCCAGCGCCGCCGCGTGCAGCCAGGAGTCGCTGAGCCTGGTCACCGACGGTCAGTTCACCGTCGGCACCGACAAGCCGGCCTACGAGCCCTGGTTCTCCGACGACGACCCGACCAACGGCAAGGGCTACGAGTCGGCCGTCACCTACGCGGTGGCCGAGCAGCTCGGGTTCAGCCGGGACGAGGTCTCCTGGATCACCGTCCCCTTCACCAACGCCTACGCCCCCGGTGACAAGAAGTTCGACGTGGACATCAACCAGGTCTCGATCACCGAGGCGCGCCGGAAGGCCGTCGACTTCTCCTCCGGCTACTACGACGTGGCGCAAGCCGTGGTCACCACCGCCGACTCCCCCATCGCCGGGGCCACCACGCTCGCGGCGCTGAAGACGGCGAAGCTGGGCGCCCAGGTGGGGACCACCTCCTACACGGCGATCCAGGAGCAGATCCAGCCGGAGCAGCAGGCCGCCGTCTACGACACCAACGACCTCGCCGTCCAGGCGCTGAAGAACGGGCAGATCGACGGCCTGGTCGTCGACCTGCCGACCGCGTTCTACGCCGCCGCCGCCCAGCTGGACGACGGCAAGATCGTCGGCCAGCTGCCCCCCGGCTCCGGCACGACCGACCAGTTCGGCTTCGTGCTGGCCAAGGGCAGCGCGCTGACCGCCTGCGTCTCCGCCGCGGTCGACGCCCTCCGGGCCGACGGCACCCTGGAGACGATCGAGGGCGAGTACCTGTCGAACGCCGGCGGCGCCCCGCTGCTCCAGTGAGGCCGCTCCGCCCGGTCGACGTCGACCCGGGGCACGCCGCCGACCGCGAGGAGCCGGCCGCCGGCACCTGGCGGCCGTCGGCCCTGCAGCGGGAGCGGACCGCCTACCGGCAGCGGCGGTCGAACCGTTCCGTCGCCGTCGCGGTGGCGAGCAGTGTCGCCATCGTCGTCGTCCTCGTCGTCGGGCTCACCTCGACGCCCGGCTGGCCCCGCGTGCAGCAGACCTTCTTCGACCCGGCGCGAGCCTGGGAGTCCCTGCCGGCGGTGGCCGTCGGGCTGTGGCTGAACATCCGCGTGATGCTCGTCTGCGGCGTGCTCATCCTGGTGCTGGGGCTGACGCTGGCCGTGCTGCGCACCCTGCGCGGGCCGGTGTTCTTCCCGGTCCGGGCGGCGGTGGCCGCCTACACCGACGTCTTCCGCGGGCTGCCGCTGCTGCTGGTGATCTTCCTGCTGGGCTTCGGCGTCCCCGCGCTGAACCTCACCGGGCTGCCCGACGACCCGCTGATCTGGGGCGGCGCTGCGCTGGTGCTCACCTACTCCGCCTACGTGGCCGAGGTGTTCCGCGCGGGGATCGAGTCGGTGCACCCCTCCCAGCGCGCGGCGGCCCGGTCGCTCGGCCTGTCCTACGCGCAGTCGATGCGCTTCGTGGTGCTACCGCAGGCGGTCCGCCGGGTGGTGCCGCCCCTGCTGAACGACCTGGTCAGCCTGCAGAAGGACTCCGGCCTGATCGCGGTCCTGGGCGTGATCGACGCCATCCGCTCGGCCCAGATCGCGACCGCCACGGACTTCAACTTCACGCCCTACGTCGTCGCCGGGCTGCTCTTCGTGGCGCTGACGATCCCGTTGACGCGGGTCACCGACTGGGTCGCGCGGCGGCAGGGCTGGTACGGCGTGGCCGGGACGACGCTGTGAGCGCCTCGACAGGCTCAGGACACCGGCCTTCGACAGGCTCAGGACACCGCCTGCTGGAGGCGCGCGGGCTGCGCAAGGTGTTCGGCGCCCAGGTGGTGCTGGACGACCTGGACCTCGACGTCGAGCAGGGCGAGTGCGTCGTGCTGATCGGCGGCTCGGGCTCCGGCAAGTCGACGCTGCTGCGCTGCCTCAACCTGCTCGAGACCCTCGACGACGGGCGGATCCTGCTGGACGGCGAGGACATCAGCGACCCACGGGTCGACGTCGACGCCGTCCGGGCCCGGGTGGGGATCGTCTTCCAGGCCTTCAACCTGTTCCCTCACCTCAGCGTGCTGGAGAACGTGGTGCTGGCGCCGGTCCGGGTGCACAAGCGGCCCCGGGCCGCGGCCGAGCAGCAGGCGCGGGAGATGCTGGCGCGGGTCGGCCTGGCCGACAAGGCCGACGCCAGGCCGGACGCCCTCTCCGGCGGGCAGCAGCAGCGGGCGGCGATCGCCCGCGCCCTGGTCAACGCCCCCGCGCTGATGCTGCTCGACGAGGTGACCTCGGCGCTGGACCCCGAGCTGGTGCACGAGGTGCTGACCCTGCTGCGGGACCTGCGCCGGGACGGCATGACCATGGTGCTGGCCACCCACGAGATGGGCTTCGCGCGGTCCGTCGCCGACAAGGTCTGCTTCCTGCACGACGGCCGGGTGCTGGAGCAGGGGCCGCCCGCCCAGCTCTTCGACCACCCCCGCGAGCCCCGGACGCAGGAGTTCCTCTCCCGACTGCAGCTCTGACGTCGCTCCACCGCGGAGCGGTGGTCGGCTCGGGGAGCGGTGGCCCAGATCGAGGTGCGGAGGCTAGGGCTGCCACCAGGGCCGCAGCGGCAGGTCGACCCCGCCGCCGTGGCCGTCGGTCTTCACGGCGAGGACCTGGTGCAGCTGGACGATGTCCCGCTCGAAGCCGAGGCGGGACCCGGCCATGTAGAGGCCCCAGACCTTGGCGGTGCCGAGGCCGACCTCGGCGACCGCCTCGTCCCAGTGCTCGACGAGGTTGGCGCACCAGTCCCGCAGGGTCAGGGCGTAGTGGGGCCGCAGGTTCTCCTCGTGCAGCACCTCGAGACCGGCGTCCTGGGCCTCGGTGATGATCCGGCCCGAGCCGGTCATCTCCCCGTCGGGGAAGACGTAGCGGTCGATGAACCCCGTGGTGGCGACCGCGCGGCGGTTGTCCGGACGGGTGATGCAGTGGTTGAGCAGCAAGCCGCCCGTCCGCAGCCGGGACCGCAGGAAGCGGAAGTAGCCGGGGTAGTTGGCCACCCCGATGTGCTCGGTCAGCCCGATCGAGGACACGGCGTCGAAGCCCGTCTCGGCGATGTCGCGGTAGTCGCCGTGCCGCACCTCCGCGAGACCCTCGAGCCCTTCCGCGACGACGGCCTGCTGCGCCCAGGCCGCCTGCTCGGCCGAGAGGGTGACCCCGGTGGTCCGGACGCCGCGGCGGGCGGCGTAGCGGACCATGCCGCCCCAGCCGCAGCCGACGTCGAGCAGCCGGTCCCCCGGCTGCAGGCGCAGCTTCTCGAACACCAGCCGGTACTTGTTCTCCTGCGCCTCCTGCAGGGTCGCCCCGGCGGTGGGGTAGCAGGCGCAGGTGTAGGTCATCGACGGGCCGAGCACCCACGCGTAGAAGGTGTTGGAGACGTCGTAGTGGTGGGAGATCGCCTCCGCGTCGCGGTGACGGCTGTGCCGCAGTCCCTGGAGGGCCCGCCGCCACGGCGGCTGCACCTCCTGCGGCGGCGGCGGGACCGGCTTGAGGTGCTCGACGCCGAGCGAGCGGACGATCTCGGCCAGCACCCGCGCCGGCGGCCGGGTGATCTCCACGTCGTCGAGGGCGCGCAGCAGCGGGTAGGGGTCGCCCGGGTGGACTCCGTGCAGCTCGAGATCGCCCGAGACGTAGGCCCGGACCAGCCCCAGCTCACCGGGGGCGGTGGCCAGGTAGGTGGTGCCGCGCGAGGTCAGCAGGTCGAACCCGAGCGCGTCCTCGGGACCGGTCGCGCTGCCGTCGTAGGCGGTGAAGCGCAGCGGGACCTGCCCGCCGAGCACCGTCTGCAGGATCTGGGCCAGGGACATCCGACCGGGCGCGGTCGTGCCGGTCCGCTGCTGCTGGGAAGTCGTCATCGTCGTCGCACCGCTTTCGCGTAGAGGTCGAGGAAGCGTCCGTCCGGGTCGTAGGTCTTCTTGGCCACCCGGTAGTCCTCGCCGCCGTACAGCTCGTCGAACTCGTCCTCGGTGTAGTAGGCGTCGGAGTAGAGCGACTTGTGGCCGTCGAGCTCGCGGACCCGGCGCTCGATCCGGCGGTTCGTCGTGCCCTCGACCGGTCCGGCGGCGACCGTCGACCAGAAGCCGACGTTGACGAAGGTCCGGTCGGGCGGCATCGGGTAGAGCGGCCACCGGTCGCGGAGCCGCACCGGGCACAGCCACAGCGGCTCCACGGGCACCTCGGCCAGGAACCACCGGAGGAACTCGACGCACCGCTCGAGCGGCAGCTCGACGTCCTGCACGACGCGCTCCCGGGGCGGCCGGCCGCGTCGCCGCTCGAGGCGGTCGACGAGGTCGAGGCGCTGCTCCAGGGCGAGCAGCTTCCAGTAGGTGCTGCTGCGCCGGTACCGCCGCGGCCACCAGCGCCGCAGCCGGGGGTTCTGGGCGCCGAAGGCCCGCGAGCACCAGAACCAGTCGGTGTCCCAGCGCCAGAGGTAGTCCTCCACCGTCAGCCGGTCGTGCCGGAGGCCGTGGTCGTGCTGGAGGGAGCGGTAGTAGATGTCCTGGCCGGTGTAGTCGCTGACCGGCCCCGGATCGCTGGTCAGGGTGCCCAGGGTCAGGTAGGCCTCGTCGGGGCTGAAGACGACGCCGTCGAGGTAGTCGACGCGGACGCCGTCGAGGCTGCCCTCGTCGACGACGGCGGCCATGGCCGCGACCAGCGCGTCCAGCGCGTGGAAACGGACGTGCCGGAGGGCGACGAACGGCTGGACGGGCTCCAGGGCGATCCGCAGCCGGGTGGCGTAGCCGAGCGTCCCGTAGGAGTTGGGGAACGCCCGGTACAGGTCCGGGTGCTGCTCCGGCGACGCGGTCAGCACCTCACCGGTCCCGGTCAGCACCTCCAGCTCCAGCACCGACTCGTGCGGCATGCCGTTGCGGAAGGAGGCGGACTCGATCCCCAGCCCCGTCACGGCGCCGCCCAGGGTGATGGTCCGCAGCTGCGGCACGACCAGCGGGGTGAGCCCGTGCGGCAGCGTCGCGGCGACCAGGTCCTCGTAGGTGCACATCCCCGCGACGTCGGCGGTCCGGGCGTCCGGGTCGACGCCGAGGACCCCGGTGAGCCCGCTGGTGTCCAGCCCGGGCACGCCCGTCCTCGGTCGCGGCCGGAACAGGTTCGACGTCCGCTTGGCCAGCCGCACCGGCGCGCCCGCCGGGATCCGCCGGTAGCTCGCCCGCAGCCGCTCCACCCCCGCCGCGTGCGCGGCGGCAACGTCGGGAGGGGTGAGCACATCGCCACGCTAGACCTGCGCCGCCTGCGCGTCACCAGGCGCCCGGGCAGACCGAGCCAGGCGGCGCGGCGGGCCCTCACCGCTCACGCGCAGCAGCGCCGGACCGCGCGCCTCCGTGGAGAGGAGGAGCCGGGGTGGACGCGCTCTTCGTCCGCCCCGGCGACGACGTCGACGGAGGCCCGAGCGCGGGCCGCGTCCGAGCGGAGCGAGGACAGGCAGCACCGCCGCTCCCCCTCACCCCTCCACGAACCACCGCGCCTGGTACGGCTCGAGCGTCAGCGGCCCGTCGGTCAGCGGGGTCTCCTCGGTGAGGGCGTCCCAGGCCCAGTTGCCGACGGGGACGACCCAGCGGGGCAGGGACTGCTCGGTCCCCGTCACGTTGTAGACCCCGACGAGGGTCTGGCTGGGCGCGCGCCGCACGAACACCAGCACGCCAGGGTTCACCGGGTCGGCGATCTCGGTCTCGACGGCGGCGTCGAGGCTGGGCAGCGAGGACCGGACGGCGATGGCGTGCCGCAGTCCGTGCCAGACCCGGTGCTCGAGCGTGCCCGGCTGGTGGCGTCGGGCGGCGACGTCCCAGGGCATCGCGGGCCGGTGGACCCAGCGGTTGTCGTCGGCGTGGTCGGGGTGGTCGAGGTAGGAGTAGTCGTTGCGCAGGGCCAGCTCGTCACCCATCCACAGCAGCGGGAGACCGCCGAAGCCGAGCACCACCAGGTGGGCGAGCAGCAGCTTCTGGACGGCCCGGTCGAGCTGGCGCTCGTCACCGCGGGCGAGGGCGGCCTCGACCCCCGCCAGGGAGGCCGCCGTCCCGCTGATCCGGCGGTCCCCCGTCTGCAGGTTCTCCTGGAAGACGATCCCGCGGGCGTCGCTCATCGGGTAGAGGCCGGCGTAGTACTCGGCCAGGAAGTGGCGGTGCTGATGACCGCTCAGCCCGACCGAGGCGGCGTCGCCGTCGTCGACCGCCCAGCCGATGTCGTCGTGGCAGCGCAGGTAGGTGGCCCAGACCGTGGTGGGCGGCTTGGCCGGGAACCGGTTGAGCGCCGCGCAGAGCAGCCGGGTGTCCTGGGCGGCCAGCGCCGACCAGATCTGCACCATCAGCGAGTTCTGGTAGGCGAGGTCGCTGACCTTGCCCGCGTGCTTGCCGACGCCGAGGTAGGGCGCCAGGTCGGCGGGACCGACGATGGCCTCGGCCTTGAAGACCAGCGCCGGCGCGGCGATCCGGGCCACGGTCCGCAGCGCCTGGGTGATGGCGTGCACCTCCGGCTGGTTCTGGCAGCTGGTGCCCATCCGCTTGACGAGGAAGGCGATGGCGTCCAGCCGCAGGCACTCGACGCCCAGGTTGGCCAGCCAGCAGACGAGGTCGGCGAACTCGCAGAAGACGTCCGGGTTGTGCCAGTTGAGGTCCCACTGCCAGGTGTTGAACGTCGTCCAGACCCAGGAGCGGGACTCCTCGTCGTAGCTGAAGCTGCCGGGGGCGAAGTCGGGGAACACCTCGGGGAGCGTGCGCTCGTAGGCGTCCGGCAGGGTGCGGTCGGGGAACAGGTGGAAGTAGTCGCGGAAGTGCGGGTCTCCGGCGCGCGCGGCCTGGGCCCAGGCGTGCTCGGCCGCGACGTGGTTGAGCACCAGGTCGAGGGTCAGCGAGATGCCACGGGAGCGCAGCACCGTGGCGAGGTCCCGGAGGTCGTCGACGGTGCCGAGGTCCTCGCGGACGGCGCGGTAGTCCATCACCGCGTAGCCACCGTCGTCCGCGCCCGGCCGCGGCCGGAGCAGCGGCAGCAGGTGCAGGTAGGTGACCCCCAGCTCGGACAGGTAGTCGACCCGGTCCGCGACGCCGGCCAGGGTGCCGCCGAAGAGGTCGGCGTAGGCGGCGTAGCCGACCATCCGCGGCGCCGAGAACCACTGCGGGTCGGCGTGCCGGCGGAGGTCCAGCAGCCGCAGCTCGGCCGGCCGCTGCCGGAAGTTCTCGGCCGCGATGACGACCAGCCGCTGCGCCATCTCCGGCGCGTGGTCGGGGTAGGCGCCGGCCAGGCCGGCCAGCAGGTCGGGCCAGTAGCGCTGCAACCGGGCCTGGAAGACGACCTGGTCGTGCTCCGGCTCACCCGCCAGCAACGGCGCGACGTCGGGGATGCTCATGGCGGGAGAGTAGGGGCTCCGACCACCGGGGCGCTGCCTCGGCGCGGGTTCCGGCTCAGACGCCCGACTTGTCCCCGCGGCGGATCTTCAGGCGGGCCCGGAACTCCTCGACGAAGGCCTCCCGGACGGCTTCGTCGTCCAGCGCCCGGCCGATCCCGCCGAGCCCGCCGGACGCCACGCGCTGGCAGACCACCAGCCAGGCCTGGCCCATCGCGTAGGTGAAGCTGGTCGCGACGCCGGCGCTCATCATCCCGCCGGCGACCGTCCCCGCCCCCGGCACCATCTTGAGCAGCCCGCTGAAGGTGGCCCGGCCGGCCTGGGTGGCGGCCGTCGTCGAGGCGATGGCCAGCAGGGCCGCGCGGTCGACCTTGATCTTGTAGAGCTGCGCGATCTTGGCCATCATCCCCAGCTGGATGGGCACCAGGGCGGCCGCGTCGGAGAACGGGATCGGGATGAAGGCGGCCCCGGCCGCGGCGGTGACGGCCGCGCCTATGTAGCCCTGGGCCTCCTTGGCCTTCCGAGCCTGATCGATCGTCTGCGCGGCGACGAGGGCTCCGTGGACGCCGTCGGGCGCAACGCGAAAGGTGGCATCGAGGACGTCCTGCAGCCCGTGCGCGGGCTGGTCGGCGAACGGGTCGGCCTTGGCGAACACGAAGAACGGCCGGCCGCCGGCCAGCGGTAGCCGGTACTCCTCGATCCGGCGGGCCAGCTCGACGGCGTCCGGGTGGTAGCGGCCGTCGCGGGCCGGCACCTGGGTGAGCACCAGCACGACGGGCAGCCCGAGGTCGGCGAGCCGCCGCACGAAGTCGGCCTCCGCCTCCTCGAACCTGCGGTCCATGCCCCGGACGCAGAACCAGGCGACGTGGATCTGCTCCGCGAGCGGGCGGCGGCGCATCTCCTTCATCGCCTTGCCCAGCTCGGAGAGGATCTCCTTGTTGTCCTTGCCGACCTCGAGGCCCTGGCTGTCGACGATGCCGAGGTGCCCGATCCGGTCGAGGTAGAGGTGGCTGCCGCGGGTCACGGGCTCCCCGATCCCGGTCGCCGCCACGTCCTCCCCGAAGATGGCGTTGACCAGGGTCGACTTGCCCACGCCGGTCTTGCCGAAGAGGGCGAGGTTGAAGCGGCCGATGGCGGCCGACTGCTGCTCGTACTCCTGCCGGAAGGACTCCTTGAACCAGTCCGTGCCGCCTGCCACGTGGGTCTCCTCACCGTCGGGACCCCTTCAGCGTACGGGCGCCGGGGACGGCGGCCGTGCTCCCTCCCCGGTCCGGCCGAGCCCCCTCTGACCAGCGACGATTCGGGTTGCGGGGGCACGGGTCGGTAGACTCGTTCAGGTTGCCCGTCGCCGTCGCGACCGCGCGACCCCCAATCGTCTGTGAAGGAAGTCCTCACGCATGCCCACTCGCTCAGATCTGCGGAACGTCGCCATCGTGGCCCACGTCGACCACGGCAAGACCACGCTCGTCGACGCCATGCTCTGGCAGTCGGGCGCCTTCCGCGCCAACCAGGACGTCAACAACCGGGTCATGGACTCGATGGACCTGGAGCGGGAGAAGGGCATCACCATCCTGGCCAAGAACACCGCGGTGCTGCACCACGCCCCGGACGGCCAGAACGTCATCATCAACATCATCGACACCCCGGGCCACGCCGACTTCGGCGGTGAGGTCGAGCGCGGCCTCGAGATGGTCGACGGCGTCGTGCTCCTCGTGGACGCCTCCGAGGGCCCGCTGCCGCAGACCCGCTTCGTGCTCCGCAAGGCGCTGGCCAAGAACCTGCCGATCATCGTGGTGGTCAACAAGGTCGACCGGCCCGACGCCCGGATCGCCGAGGTGGTCGAGGAGACCTACGAGCTCTTCCTCGACCTGCTGGACGACGCGGACACCGACGTCCTCAACTTCCCGGTGGTGTACGCCTCGGCCAAGGCCGGTCGCGCCTCGCTGACCGCCCCCGAGAACGGCGAGATGCCCGACCACGACGACCTGGGCCCGCTGTTCGCCACCATCCTCGACGGCGTCCCGGCGCCGGAGTACGAGGAGGGCGCGGTGCTCCAGGCCCACGTCACCAACCTCGACGCCTCCCCCTACCTCGGCCGGCTGGCCCTGTGCCGGGTGTTCGCCGGGGAGATGAAGCGCAACCAGGTGGTCGCGTGGTGCAAGCAGGACGGCACCATCCAGAACATCAAGCTCTCCGAGATGCTGATCACCGAGGCGCTGGACCGCGTGCCGGCCGAGATCGCGCGGCCGGGCGACATCGTGGCCATCGCGGGCATCCCCGACATCACCATCGGCGAGACCCTCTCCGACCCCGCGAACCCGAAGCCGCTGCCGCTGATCACGGTCGACCAGCCCTCGATCTCGATGACCATCGGCATCAACACCTCCCCGCTGGCCGGCAAGTCCGGCAAGCTGCTGACGGCCCGCCTGGTCAAGAACCGGCTGGACGCCGAGCTCATCGGCAACGTGTCCATCAAGGTCGCCAACACCGAGCGGCCCGACACCTGGGAGGTCCAGGGCCGGGGCGAGCTGCAGCTCGCCATCCTGGTCGAGATGATGCGCCGGGAGGGCTTCGAGCTGACGGTCGGCAAGCCGCAGGTCGTCACCCGCGAGATCGACGGCAAGATCCACGAGCCCGTCGAGCGGCTGACCATCGACGCCCCCGAGGACTTCGTCGGCGTGGTCACCCAGCTGATGGGGCTGCGTCGCGGGCGGCTGGAGCAGATGATCAACCACGGCACGGGCTGGGTCCGGATGGAGTACCTGGTCCCGGCCCGCGGCCTGATCGGCTTCCGCACCGAGTTCCTCACCGAGACGCGCGGCACCGGCATGATGCACCACGTCTTCGAGACCTACGAGCCCTGGCACGGTGAGCTGCGGACCCGCCCGAACGGCTCGCTGGTGGCCGACCGCACCGGCGTGGTCACGGCCTACGCCTCGTTCAGCCTCCAGGAGCGGGGCACGCTCTTCGTCGCCCCGACCACCGAGGTCTACGAGGGCATGATCGTCGGCGAGAACGCCCGCTCCGACGACATGGACGTCAACATCACCCGGGAGAAGAAGCTCACCAACGTGCGCTCCGCCACGGGTGACGAGCTCGAGCGGCTCATCCCGGCCAAGATCATGAGCATGGAGCAGGCGCTGGAGTTCTGCCGCGGTGACGAGTGCATCGAGGTCACCCCGGCCGCCGTCCGCATCCGCAAGGTCGTGCTGTCGGGCAACGAGCGGTCCCGGACCCGCTCGCGCGCCAAGAACGCCTGACCCGGTCCCGCTGACGCCGCCCGCGGTGCCGAGCCTCGTGCTCGGTGCCGCGGGCGTCCGTCGTCCCGGCCTCGGCGCGGCGCCCCTGGTGTTCACGCCCTCGTCGCTCACGCCGCCTGCGCGGGATGCTCCCGTGGTCCAGGATGGCTCTCGAGATGTCAGGATCTTCCTGGTATCAGGGATGCAACCGTCGGCTCTTCCCCGCCGTAGACGGTGCAGAACCATCTCGGCACCGCGGACCGTGGTCCGACGACTCAAGGGGAACAGCATGAAGAAGGTCATCCGGCTGCTGCTGGGCGTGGTCATGGCGACCGCGCTCGTCGGAGCCGTGTCCGGCACGGGGCCGGTCGCCCCGGCGGCGCAGGCCGCCACCACGTACGTGTCCACGAAGTACACGGCGCCGAAGAAGGGCCAGACCAACAGCGGCGTCCAGGCGCTGCAGCGCCGCCTCGTCAAGGCGAAGGCGCTGGACAAGGACCTGGTGACGTCCTACTTCGGGACCAGGACCGAGGCCGCGGTCAAGAAGTTCCAGAAGGCCAACGGGCTCACGGCCAACGGCAAGGTCAGCAAGAAGACCTGGACGCGGCTGGTCGACAAGACGGGCAAGATCAAGATCACCAAGCCGTCGCCGAAGCTGGACAAGCGTTGCAAGGTCGACGGCCGGGCGCTCTGCATCGACAAGACCAAGGACAAGCTCTACTACATGAAGAACTCGAAGGTGGTCCGCACCTTCGACGCCCGGTTCGGCTGCGCGAGCACCCGGACCCGGGAGGGCAAGTTCTCGGTGCTGTGGAAGAGCCGCAACCACGTCTCGTCGATCTACCACACCCCGATGCCGTACGCGATGTTCTTCAGCGGCGGCCAGGCCGTGCACTACTCGGCCGACTTCGCGGCCCGCGGGTACAACGGCTGCAGCCACGGCTGCGTCAACATCCGCGACAAGGCCGGGATCCGGTGGGTCTTCGACCAGGTGCGCAACGGCGACCGGGTGGTCGTCTACCGCAGCTGAGGGCCATCTCGACACCGCAGGAGGCGGGCACCCCGACGGGTGCCCGCCTCCTGGCGTCAGGGGCGGGTCAGCGCTCCGCGGTGGGGTCCTGCGGGGTCGGCTCGACCACGACCTCCTCGACCAGGACGGCGTCCTGGACGTCGAGGTCCTCGACCAGCGGGGCACCCGGTGCCGGCACCGGGCTCTCGGCGACGGGCGCGGCCGGAGTGGGGACCCCGGGCTCGGCGACCGGCGGGACCGGCGTCTTCGCGGCCGTGCCGCGGATCGCCCGGCGGGCGGCCTCCAGCCGCTCCTCCAGCCGGTCGAACGCGGGGTCGATCCGGTTGACGACGTCGGACCGCACGTCGAGCAGGGCCCGCTGACCGCGCGCCGCGAGGTCGCTGTAGGTGCCGGTCGCCTGCTGCTGCAGGTCGGCGACCCGGCTCTTGGCCACCTCGGGAGCGGCCTTGACCTCTTCCTGCACGCCCTCGGCCCGGAGCCGCATCTCCTCGGCCTGCTTGGCGAGCTCGGCGCGGCGGAACCGCAGCTCCGCCAGCCGGGCGCTGGCCCAGCGCGAGGTCTCGCTGACCGTGTCGCGGAGCGCGCCGACCAGCACCTGGGTGGCGCCGGCGGCGGCGTAGAGCGCCTTGAGGTCGGACTCCCGCATGGCCGCCGTGGCGTCCGCCGCGCCGCGCCGGGCCTGCTCGGTCGCGGGCGGGACGGCGCCGACGGGGTCGCCGGCCGCGGCCGGGGCCGGCTCGTCCTGCAGCGGGACACCGTCCGGGCCGCGGCCGGGGCCGGTAGCGGCGTCGAGCGGGACCTCGACGGGCGCGGGGTCGACCCAGGTGCGGGACAGGTCCGGGTCGACGGGGGTGGGGTCGGGCGTGGTGGACATGGTGCCTCCTGGTGGGCGGTTGGGGTGCGGTCGGTTCAGGGGGTGCGGTCGGGAGCCGGACGGTGCTCGTCGGCGGGGCCGGCCGCGCCGGGGGCGGCGGCGGCCAGGTCGGCCGCGTTCCGCTCGTTCTCCTTCACGAAGGAGGTGTGGATCTCGATCAGGACGTGCTTCTGGCGCTCGGTGAGGCCGGGGTCGCCGAGCACCGCCATCTCCACGGTCGTGCTCGGGTGGTCCTCGGGGTCGAGGATGCCGGCCCGCACGTACAGGCTCTCGGCGGAGACCCGGAGGGCCTTGGAGAGCTGCTGCAGCACCTCGGCGGACGGCTTGCGCAGCCCGCGCTCGATCTGGCTCAGGTAGGGGTTGGAGATCCCGGTCTGCTCGGCGAGCTGCCGCAGCGAGAGCTCGGCCGTCCGCCGCTGGGTCGCGATGAACTCACCCAGCGTGCCCAGCTGGTCCCCGATCCGGGTCGGTCGTAAGCGGCTCACCCCTCCATGGTGCTTGCAATTGCAAGCAGATGCAAGCGCCAGCAAGCGGTGCGGGTCGTGGCCCTGCGGGCGGGCCCCGCCCTAGACTGCCGCGCAACCGCACGGCCACCCCATCCCCGGCCCGCCTGGAGGACCCCATGGTCGCGAACGCCTCGCCCACCGCCGACACCGCCACGTCCGACCAGCCCGAGCTCAAGCGGGTGATGGGGCCCAAGCTGCTGCTGCTCTTCATCATCGGCGACATCCTCGGCACCGGCATCTACGCCGTCACCGGTACGGTCGCCAAGGAGGTGGGGGGCGTCGTCTGGCTCCCGTTCCTGCTGGCCTTCGTCGTCGCGACGATCACCGCGTTCTCCTACCTGGAGCTCGTGACCAAGTACCCGCAGGCCGCCGGCGCCGCCCTGTACGCCCACAAGGCGTTCGGCATCCACTTCGTCACCTTCCTGATGGCGTTCGCGGTCACCTGCTCGGGCATCACGTCGGCGTCGACGGCGTCGCGCGCCTTCGCCGCCAACCTCGAGGCGATGGTGAACGTCGTCCGGGCCGACTGGCTGGGGCTGTCGGAGGTGTCGGTGAGCGACGGCCTGACGACCGTGCTGGCCGTGCTGTTCCTGGCCCTCGTCGGGCTGATCAACCTCCGCGGCGTGGCCGAGAGCGTCTACGCCAACATCGTGCTGACCTGCGTCGAGCTGAGCGGCCTGCTGATCGTCATCTTCATCGGGTTCTTCGCGATCACGCAGGGCAAGGCGGACCTGGGCCGGACGGTGGTGTTCGACACCCCCGAGGACAAGTCGATCTTCATCGCGGTCACCGCGGCCACCTCGCTGGCGTTCTTCGCCATGGTGGGCTTCGAGGACTCGGTCAACATGGCCGAGGAGGTGCACAACCCGGAGCAGGTGTTCCCCAAGATCATGCTCACCGGGCTGGGCATCACCGGCTTGATCTACGTCCTGGTCTCGCTGTCGGCGATCGCGATCGTGCCCTCGGGCGAGCTGGGCGAGGGCGACGCCCCCCTGCTCAAGGTGGTGACGGCCGGGGCCCCGAACCTGCCGATCGACCAGATCTTCCCGCTGATCTCCATGTTCGCGGTCGCGAACTCGGCCCTGATCAACATGCTGATGGCCAGCCGGCTGCTCTACGGGATGGCCCGGCAGCGGGTGCTGCCGCCCGGGCTGGGCCGGGTGCTGCCCGGCCGCCGGACCCCGTGGGTGGCCATCGTCTTCACCACCCTGCTGGCCTTCGGGCTGGTCACGCTGGTCGGCCGGGTCAGCGCCCTGGGCGGCACCACGGCGCTGCTGCTGCTGGCGGTCTTCACCGTCGTGAACATCTGCTGCCTGGTGCTGCGCAAGGACACCCAGAGCCATCAGCACTTCCGGGCCCCGACCGTGCTGCCGGTCCTGGGCGCGCTGCTCTGCGCCTACCTGGTCGGCCCGTGGACCGGCCGGGCGACCGAGCAGTACACGATCGCCGGCATCCTGCTCGCCATCGGCGTGGTGCTCTGGGCCCTCACCTGGGTGCTCAACCGCGCCCTCTGGGGCCGCAAGACCTACGTCAAGGACCCCGCGGCGCTCACCGGCGACGACGACGACCGCTGACCCCGCGCCCTGAGGCTGCCGAAGGGCCCGTCCCCTGAGCCTGTCGAAGGGCCCGTCCCCTGAGCCTGTCGAGGGGCCCGTCCCCTGAGCCTGTCGAAGGGCGCCCCTCGACCAGCCTCGGGGAGCAGGGTCCGTCGGAGCTCAGGCCGCGGAGCCGGCGCGCCGGCCGGCGGCCTGCGGCACGGAGGCGGTGATCAGGCTGCCGTCGGGACGCCGCTCCCCCGTCTGCAGGGTGATCTTGCCCTGGACCGAGGGGCCCTGGCCGTCGAGCGGCACGGTGACGGGCCGGCCGGCCCTGACCGTCAGCCGGCGGCCGCGCACCTTGAACTCGGCCCGCTCTCCCTCGACGACGGTGAAGCGCATGGCGTCGGCGGTGAGCTCGACCTCCAGCCGGGTGCCCTGCAGCGTGACGCGGAAGGTCAGGCCCTCCCAGGTGGCCGGGAGCCGGGGGTCGAAGGTGATGTCGCCGTCGTAGTCCCGCATCCCGCCGAAGCCGTAGACCAGCGCGTTCCAGACCCCACCGGTCGAGGCCACGTGCACCCCGTCGCTGGCGTTGCCGTGCAGGTCGGCGAGGTCGACGAACAGCGAGCTGTGGAAGTAGCGCAGCGCCAGGTCGCGGTAGCCGACCTCCGCGGCGATGATCGACTGCACCACCCCCGACAGCGTCGAGTCCCCGGTGGTGATCGGGTCGTAGTACTCGAAGTCCAGCCGCTTCTGCTCGCTGGTGAAGTGGTCGCCCTGCAGGAACAGCGCCAGCACGACGTCGGCCTGCTTGAGGACCTGGAACCGGTAGATGACCAGCGGGTGGTAGTGCAGCATGAGCGGCCGCTTGTCCTCGGGCGTCTGCCGCAGGTCCCACACCTCGCGGTCCAGGAACTGCGCGTCCTGGGGGTTGATGCCGGTCACCGGGTCGTGCGGGATGGCCATCGCCCGGGCGGCGGCGCTCCACTCCTCGACCTCGTCGGGGTGGATCTCCAGCCGCTCGACGGCGCTGTGGTGGGCCTCGGGGAGGTCTTCGCACATGTGCTTCACCAGCTCGGCGGCCTGCGCCAGGTTGTAGCGGGCCATCACGTTGGTGAAGAGGTTGTCGTTCACCACCGTCGTGTACTCGTCCGGGCCGGTGACCCCGTGGATGTGGAAGCTGCGCGCCCCGTCACCGTCCTCGCGCCAGAACCCGAGGTCGGCCCACATCCGCGCGGTCTCGACGAGGATGTCGATGCCCTCGCGCCACATGAAGTCCTCGTCCCCGCTGGCGGCGACGTACTTGCACAGCGCGTAGGAGATGTCGGCGTCGATGTGGTACTGCGCGGTGCCCGCGGCGTAGTAGGCCGAGGCCTCCTCGCCGTTGACGGTGCGCCAGGGGAACAGCGCGCCGCTCTGGGCCAGGTCGCGGGCGCGCCGGCGGGCGGCGTCCAGCATGTTGTAGCGGAAGCGCAGCGCGCTGCGGGCCATCGCCGGTGAGGTGTAGCTGAGGAACGGCAGGACGTAGATCTCGGTGTCCCAGAAGTAGTGACCGCCGTAGCCGGAGCCGGTGACGCCCTTGGCGGGCACGCCGGACTGCTCGGCCCGCGCCGTCGCCTGGGCGATCTGGAACAGGTTCCAGCGGACGGCCTGCTGCAGCGCGGGCTGGCCGTGCAGGACGACGTCGGCGCGCGCCCAGTAGGCGTCGAGCCAGCGCCGCTGCGCCTCGTACTCGGCCTCGACCCCCTCCGACAGCGTGCGGTCCAGGGTGCGGCGGGCGCGGTCGACGAGCTCGCGGACGGGGACGCCGCGGGAGGTGTGGTACGAGACCGTCTTGGTGATCTTGATCGGCTGCCCGGGCTTGGCGGCGACCCGGTAGACCATCTTGCCGGTGTCGTCGTCGGCGCTGATGTGCGCGGTGTGGGCGTTCTCGGTCTCGATGGCGTGGTCGATGCCGACGGCCAGCGTCATCCCGGAGTTGGCGCAGCGGTAGCCGAGCGCGATCCGGTTCTCGGCGCACCAGTGCAGCTGCGGCTCCAGCACGCGGGACTCGAACGCCTCCGCCTTGCGGGGGTCGGTGCCGCTGCCCATCGCCGCCGCCCGGACGTGGTACTCGTCGCGCCCGTCCTGCCGGTTGAGGGTCTGCGACGACACCACGACCGGCGCCTCCTCGTCCAGCATGGTGACCTCGATGGTCAGCACCGCCAGGTGCCGCTGGGTGAAGGAGACCATCCGGGTGGAGCTCACCCGGACCCGCTTGCCGCCGGGGGTGCGCCAGACGATGTCGCGGTGCAGCACGCCGTCGCGGAAGTCCAGGGAGCGCTCGTAGGACTCCAGGTCCGCGACCGAGAGCAGCATCGGCTCGTCGTCGACGTAGAGCTTCATGGTCTTGTTGTCGGGGACGTTGACGATGGTCTGCCCCACCCGGGCGAAGCCGAACGCCTCCTCGGCGTGCCGGATCGGCCAGGTCTCGTGGAACCCGTTGATGAAGGTGCCGTGGGCGAAGGTCTCGCGACCCTCCTCGACGTTGCCCCGCATCCCGAGGTAGCCGTTGCCGACGGCGAACAGGGTCTCGGTGACGCCGAGGTCCGCGGCGCTGTAGCGCGCCTCGGTCAGCCGCCACTCGTCGACCGGGAAGCGGATCCGGTCCAGCGGGTCGTGCGCGCGCATCGGGCTGTCCCCGCTCGACCCGTAGGTCATCGGGCCAGCTCCGCGAGGTCCTGCACGACGACGTCCGCGCCGGCGGCGGTGAGCCGCTCGGCCCCGACCCCGCGGTCGACGCCCACCACCAGCCCGAAGTGGCCGTCGCGGCCGGCCTCGACGCCGGACAGCGCGTCCTCGAACACCACCGCCCGCTCCACCGGCACGCCCAGCTGCTCGGCTGCGTGGACGTAGGTCGCGCCCGACGGCTTGCCCGGCAACCCTTCGCGTTTCGCGAGCTCCCCGTCGACGACCACCTCGAAGCGCTCGGCCAGACCGGCGGCCTCGAGCACCGCCGGGGCGTTGCGGGAGGAGGAGACGACGGCCATCGCGATCCCGCGCTCGGCCAGGAAGTCCAGCAGGACGACCGAGCCGGGGTAGGGGACGACGCCGTCGTCGGCGAGCACGGCGGTGAAGAACGCGTTCTTCCGGTTGCCCAGCCCGCACACGGTCTCGACGTCGGGGCCGTCGGACGGGTCGCCCTCGGCCAGCTGCAGGCCGCGGGACGTGAGCAGCGAGCGGACGCCGTCGTAGCGCGGCTTGCCGTCGATGTGCTCGAAGTAGTCGGCCTCGACGTAGGGCTGGTCGACGACGCCCCGCCGGGTCAGGAAGTCCACGAAGAGCTCCCGCCAGGCGCGCATGTGGACCTCCGCCGTCGGCGTCAGCACACCGTCGAGGTCGAAGAGCACCGCTCCGTAGTGGTCCCAGTTCACACGAGGAGCCTAAGTCCATCCCGACCCCTGTCCGGACAAACCCCCTCCGCACGCCTCGCGGCGGCGCCGGGTGCGAGGGCGCACCGGGGCGCCCCGTAGATTCCGGGGCATGACGCGGCCCGAGGACGACGACCCGATCCTGGTGGAGGTCGTGCGCAGCGGCTTCGTCGAGAGCGTGCACCACGGCCGGGTGGTGGTGACCGGACCGGACGGGGCCGTGCTCAGCTCGGTGGGCGCGGAGTTCGCCCCGATGTACCCCCGCAGCTCCAGCAAGCCCCTGCAGGCGGTCGGGATGCTGCGCGCCGGGCTCGACCTCGACGGCGCCCTGCTCGCCCTGGTGGCGGCGTCGCACTCGGGCGAGAGCTTCCACGTCGACGGGGTCCGGCAGATCCTGGCCGGCGCCGGCCTGGACGAGCGGGCGCTGCAGACCCCGCCCGACTGGCCGCTGGACGAGGCAGCGCGGGAAGCGGCCATCCGGGCGGGGGTCCCCCGCTCCCCGGTGTTCATGAACTGCTCGGGCAAGCACGCCGGGATGCTGGCGACGACGGTCGCGCTGGGCGCCGACGTGGCGACCTACCGCGATCCCGACCACCCGACCCAGCTGGCGGTGCTGCGCACCATCGACGACCTGGCGGGCGAGCAGGCCACCAACCTGGCCGTCGACGGCTGCGGCGCCCCGCTGTTCGCCCTGACCCTGTACGGCCTGGCCCGCGCGTTCGGCCGGCTGGCCGCGGCCGCCGACGGACCCGAACGTCGGGTCGCGGACGCGGTCCGCGCGCACCCGGAGTTCACCTCCGGCACGACGCGGGACGAGCTGGCGCTGCACCGAGCGGTCCCGGGCCTGCTGGGCAAGGCCGGCGCGGAGGCCGTCTACGCCGTCGGGCTGCCCGACGGCCGCGGCGTCGCGCTCAAGATCAGCGACGGCGGCCCGCGCGCCCGGGCCGTGCTGATGGCGGCGGTGCTGCAACGGCTCGGCTTCGACCACCCGACCCTGGACGCCCAGGTGAGCGAGCCGGTGCTGGGTCACGGCGAGCGCGTGGGCGAGGTCCGCCCGGTCCGCGAGGCCCTGGGCGCCCTCGGCGGCTGACGCCTCCCGCGCTGTCGGAGGCTGCTGCCAGACTCGGCCCGACGGCCTGCCGACCAGACCCGACCCGCCGGTCAGCAGCCTGTCCCCCACTTCACACCCCGTCGGTGCACGTCACACCCCGTGCAGAGGGTGCGCGGACCGTCCACGGGGTGTGAAGTGGGGGACCTGAGGGGGCCCGAGGGTCCGGGCCGGCCCGTCAGGCCTCCTGCTGGGCGGGGGCTGCTGCTGGACGGGGCTACCGCTGACCGGGGCTACTGCTTGACGTCGCCCTCGATGATGCTGCTGGCGCCGGCGCTGCGGAGCTCGGCGTGGTCGAGGTGCCCGCGCATCTCCTCCACCAGCTCGGCGTCCCCCCGTGGCAGTGCGGCGGTGAGGTGCTGGGCGGCGTCGGCGACGACCGCCTCGTGCACCGCCGCGGCCACCTGCTGGCGGGTCCCGGCGGGCAGGTGGCCGGGGTCGACGTGCACCTGGGCTCGCGCCCGGGCATCCTCGTCGGGCGGGGTCACGACGGCCTCGGCGACGACCGCGCCGTCCACCTCGACCTTGATCTGCTTCTGCTCGGTCACGGGACGTCCTCTGCTGGTCGGGTCGGTCGCGACGAGCATGGCAGTCGCCGACCACCCGGGTCCACACCCTGCGGGGTGGGTGGACCGGCCGGGCTCAGAGCCGGGGGCGGACGTGCAGGCCGATGTCGGGGTCGACCAGCGTCTCGGCCCGCGCGGCCACCGCGTCGACCAGCAGCTCGGCCTCCGGGTCGGTGTTCCGCTTGACCAGGGCCAGGGCGACCGGCCCCAGCTCGTGGTGCCGGGCGGACCCGCCGACGAAGCCGATGCTGCGGCCCGCCAGCTCCACCGCGGACCCCACGGTGGGCAGGGTGTCGACGCTGCCGTCGAGCAGCAGCCGGACCAGCCGGCGCGGCGGCCGACCGAGCGTGTGCACCCGGGCGACCGTCTCCTGGCCGCGGTAGCACCCCTTGTCCAGGTGGACGCCGACGCCCAGCAACCCGATCTCGTTCGGGATCGTGCGGTGGTCGGTGTCGAGGCCGATCCGCGGCACGCCCGCCTCGATCCGGCGGGCCTCGAGGGCCCAGGTGCCGGCGCGCGGGGCCAGGTCCAGCGCCTCCGCCAGCCGGTCGCGGGGGACGAAGAGCTCGCGCCCTCCGAGGGAGTCCAGGCCGCCGCGGGCCAGGAACTCCGACGGCGCGTCACCCAGCTGCCAGACGACGGCGGTGTCGGCGGTCCGGTCGGCGACCTCGACCCGCATCATGAAGCGCATCCGGTCCAGCCAGGCGACCAGCGCGGGGGCGGCGCCCGGCTCGGTGTGGGCCCAGAAGGTGGTGCCGTCGTCGACGCCGTAGAGGACGTGCTCGACGTGGCCCTGCGGGGAGAGCACCAGGGTGGTGACCCCGACCCCGGGCCGCAGGTCGGTCAGGTGCTGCGTGGTCAGCGAGTGCAGCCAACCGAGCCGGTCGGGTCCCGTGAGGGTCAGCACGCCGCGGTGCGAGAGGTCGACGACGGCCGCGCCGGTCCCGAACAGCCGCTGCTCGCGCATCGGGTCGCCGTAGTGCCAGGGCACCCCGGCGTCCAGTCCGGACTCGGCCACGATCGCAACTGGGGAGCTCATGCCCAGGTCAGCGTCGAGGGACCGGTCTTTCTTCCCGCGACCGGTCCGCGGGCGGCCTCAGCCGCGGACGAGCCGCGCCCACAGGTGCGACTGCAGCGGCAGCCCGTTGGCCGCCTTGTCCAGCGTCCAGAGCATCTCGCCCTCCACGTTGCCGTAGAGCCGCTGGCCCGCCGCGTAGTCCTCGGCCGTCGCCGTGCGCACCACGGCGTCGGTCGACAGCTCGATCTGGGCACCGTTGATCTTGCCGTACCAGATCTCGGTGTAGCCCTCGGGATGGCTCAGCACGACCTCGATGGTGCCGTCGGGCTGCGGCCGCCAGAAGCCGGTCTCCATCGAGAGGGGACGGACGGCCTTGCCGGCGTCGTCGGTCTCGAAGGTCTGGGACAGGTAGTGCAGGTAGTTGCCGCCGTTGTGGGCGAAGTCGACCTGCTGACCGAAGTCGAAGTCGTCGGTGCCGGGGTAGGTGCCCTTGCCGGAGCCCTCCCAGCGGCCGATCATCCACGCGATCGGCATGAGGTCGGGGTGCAGGTCCTGGGTGATCTCGAAGGCCACGGGTCAGCGCTCCCGGCCCCGGACGCGCACCGGCACCGGCGCAGGCCGCAGCACGAGGCCGAGCAGCACCAGGACGGCCAGCCCGAGGGCGGTCACCCCGACGAGCAGGAGGACGGCAGAGGTCGCAGACACAGCGCCCACTCTACTGACCCGCCGACGGCTGGTTCAGGTCGCGCTCCAGGACGGTGGTGGCGGTGACGTAGGTGCGCCCGCCCGCGACGGGCCAGCTCTCGACGCGGGACCCGGCCTCGCGGTAGCCGAGGCGCAGGTACAGCGCCCGGGCCCGCGGGTTGTCGTGCTCGACGGTCAGCCGGGCCGTGCCGCGGCCGCGGGCGCGCGTCCGCTTCTCGAGGGCGGCGACGAGGCGGGTGCCGAGGCCGAGCGACTGCAGGTGCTCGTGCACGGCCAGCATGGTGAGCTCGCCCGCCTGCGGGTCGGGGCGGAAGTCGACCGCCCCGGTGGCGACGAGCCGGCCGTTCTCCAGCGCGACGACCAGCACCGCCATGTCGTCGGCGTAGGTGGCCTGCAGGGCCTCGGCCATCGCCCTGACGTGCTCGGAGCCGCCGGACCAGCCCAGCTCGCCCAGGTCGGTGGGTTCGAGGTCCCGGACGCTCAACCGCAGCTTCACCGCACCCAGCCTGCCAGAGCACGACCCGCGACGGCGGGGCCCCGGGAGCGCTGGCTAGCGTGAGCCCATGCCCCGCCCCCGTCGCACCCCCGCCCCTGCCCTCCCGGTCGCCGCCCGGTGACCCGCTACGTCATCGTCGGCGCCGGCGCCATCGGCGGGGCGATCGGTGGCCGGCTGGCCCACGCCGGGCTGGACGCGGTCCTGGTCGCCCGCGGCGAGCACCTCGCGACGCTGCAGAGCACCGGGCTGCGGCTGCGCACGCCGGACGAGGACGTGACGGTGCCGGTGCACGCCGTCGGCGGCCCGGACGAGGTGGAGCTCACCCCGGACGACGTGCTGGTGGTCGCCACCAAGACCCAGCAGGCGCCGGACGCGCTGACGACCTGGGCCGACGCCCCGGTGCACGCGGACGGCCGGGTGGTAGGCACCGCCGGCGAGCGGCTGCCCGTGCTGATGGCGCTCAACGGGGTCGCGAGCGAGACCATGGCCCTGCGCTACTTCGCGCGGGTCTACGGCGTCTGCGTGTGGATGCCCGCGGTGCACCTGACGCCGGGCGAGGTGATCATCCGCGGCGGCCCGCGCTCGGGCATGCTGCACGTCGGCCGGGTGCCGGCGCAGACCGACGAGCGCGACGCCGCCCTGCTCACGCAGGTGCAGCGGGACTGGACGGCGGCGAACTACGACGTGCCGCTGCCCCCGGACGTGATGCCCTGGAAGTACCGCAAGCTGATCAGCAACCTCGGCAACATCTTCCAGGCCCTCGTCCACGGCAACGGCGACACCGGCCCGCTGACGGCGCGGGCCGACGCCGAGGCCCGGGCCGTGCTGGCCGGCGCCGGGATCGCCGTCACCAGCGACGCGGAGGAGCAGGCGGCCCGCTCGGCGGGCTTCACCATGCACGAGGTGCCCGGCGTCCCCGACGACGTCGGCGGCTCCACCTGGCAGTCGCTCACGCGCGGCACGGGCAACGTCGAGACCGACTACCTCAACGGCGAGATCGCGCTGATCGCCCACCGCACGGGGCAGGCGGCCCCGGTCAACGCGAGGCTCGCGATCCTCGCGCGGCAGGCGGCGGCGACGGGGCTGAAGCCCGGGGCGATGAGCGCCGACGAGCTGGCCGGGCGGCTGGGCCTGGACTGACCCGACGTCGGGCTCGGGGCGCGGCGGTCGCTCAGTAGACGAGCGCCTGCACGCCGTCGGCCAGCACCGCCTCGACGAAGGACGCGGCACCCGCGATGGTGGCGCCGTCCACCAGGTCCTGGGTGGTGAGGCTGCGGCGGGCGGCGCACTGGGTGCAGACCACGATCCGGCCGCCCAACCGCACCGCCTCCACGAGGTCGGTCACCGCGGCCGCGTGGGGCAGGTCGAGCGACGGCTGCCGACCCGGCACGGCGAACCAGACGGCCTCGCCGGTCAGCCAGACGGTGACGTCGGCGCCCGCGGCCAGCGCCGTCGAGGCCACCGTCCAGGCCTGGTTGGCCCGCTCGGGTGCCTCCGCACCGCAGGTCACCTTGACGACGAGGGGGCGGGGCGCGGCGTCCATGGCCGCAGTCTGCCACCCGCGGGCGCCGCCGGGCCGGTGCGGAAAACCGGTGGCCCCGCGCCCGCCGGCGTGCTTGCATCGCCCCTGCACGTCCAGCCCCGAGGAGATCCCGCCATGCGAGCAGCCCGCACGACCCAGCCGGTGACCCTCCTCCCAGACGGACGTGCCCTTGCTCCCCACTCCCGCGCGCACCCTCGCGCCGCGCACCCTGGTCATGGGCGTCGTCGCCCATGTCGACGCCGGTAAGACCAGCCTGACCGAGCGCCTGCTCGTCGCCGCCGGGGTCCTCGACCGCGCCGGCAGCGTCGACGCGGGCGACACCCAGACCGACACCATGGCCCTGGAGCGCCGCCGCGGCATCACGATCCGCTCCGCCGTCGCCACCTTCGTCGTCGACGACGTCCTGGTGAACCTGCTCGACACCCCGGGCCACGCCGACTTCATCGCCGAGGTCGAGCGGGCCCTCGCCATGCTGGACGGGGCCGTGCTCGTCGTCTCCGCCGTCGAGGGCGTGCAGGCCCAGACGGTGAAGCTGCACCGGGCCCTGCGCCGGCTCGGCCTGCCCTGCGTCGTCTTCGTCAACAAGTGCGACCGCGCCGGCGCCCGGCCCGAGGACGTCGTCGAGCGGGTCGGCCGCCGGCTCGGCGTCGACGTGCTGGCCCTGCAGGAGGTCGTCGACGCGGCCACCGCGGGGGTGGTCGTCCGGCCGCTGCCCGAGGCCGTCCTCCGCAGCCGCGCGACCGAGGTGCTCGCCGGCCACGACGACGCGGTGCTGGCCGCGTTCGTGGACGACCGGCCGCTCCCCGCCCCCGAGCTGCGTCGGCGGCTGGCCCGCGCGACCCGGGGCGGCCTCGTGCTGCCGGTGCTCTGCGGCTCGGCCATCACCGGCGCCGGCGTCGGGGAGCTGCTGGCCGCGCTGCCGGACCTGCTGCCCACCCACCGACCCTGCGCGGACGGGCCCCCGGCGGGCTCGGTGTTCAAGATCGAGCGCGGGCCGGCCGGGGAGAAGCTGACCCACCTGGTGCTCCGGCGGGGCACCGTCCGGGTGCGGGACCGGCTGGACCTCGGTCACGGGCGTGCCGAGCGCGTCACCGCCCTGGCCCTGCACAGCCCGGGCGGCGCGCAGCCGGCGGACGCGCTGCCGGCCGGCCGGATCGCCCGGGTCCGCGGGTTGGAGACGGCGCGGGTGGGCGACGTGCTCGGCCCGGTCGACCGGACGCCCATGCGGCCCGTGTTCTCCCGGCCGTCGCTGGAGGCGGTCGTCGAACCGGTCGAGCCCGCCCGGCGGGGGGACCTGCACGCCGCCCTGGCCCAGCTGGCCGAGCAGGACCCGCTGATCGAGGTGCGGCAGGACGACAGCCGCGGTGAGATCGCCGTGTCGCTCTACGGCGAGGTGCAGAAGGAGGTGCTCGGCGCCCTGCTGGCCGAGGAGTACGGCGTCGCGGTCACGTTCGGCACCTCGAGCGTGCTGTGCGTCGAACGGGTCCGCCGATCGGGCCGCGCCGTCGAGCGGATGGGCGAGGTGGGCAACCCCTTCCTGGCCACCGTCGGGCTGCGGGTGGAGCCCGCCGCGTTCGGAGCGGGGCTGGCCTTCGCGCTGGAGGTCGAGCGGGGGGCGATGCCGGCGGCCTTCTTCACCGCCGTGGAGGACGGCGTCCGCTCCGCGCTGGCCGCCGGTCCGCACGGCTGGCCGGTGCCCGACGTGAGGGTGACGATGACGCACTCCGGCTACGCGCCCCGGCAGAGCCACGCGCACCAGACGTTCGACAAGGCCATGTCGAGCACCGGGGCCGACTTCCGGTACCTGACCCCGCTGGTGCTGATGACCGCACTGCTGCGGGCGGGCTCGTGCGTCTGCGAGCCCGTGCACCGCTTCACCCTGGAGGCCCCGCGGGTCGCCCAGGGGGCGGTGCTCGGCGTGCTCGCGCAGCTGGGCGCGGTGCCGCTCGACACCGGCTACGAGGACGGGCTGGTGGTGGTGGGCGGGCACGTCCCGGCCTCCGCGGTGCACGATCTGCGGCTCCGGCTGCCCGGGCTCACCAGCGGCGAGGGGTCGTTGACCACCGGCCTGGACCACCTGCGCCCGGTGCTGGGACCGCCGCCCGAGCGGCCGCGGATCGACCACGACCCCACCGACCGGGAGACCTACCTCCGGACGGCCGCCCGGCTGGCGGGCCGGGTGTGAACCGCCCGTGGCAGCGGGCGCTGGCCGACGAGCTCACCGGCCGGCTCGGTCCGCGGGCTGCGGTCGCGGTGGCGGGCTCGGTCCGGCGGCCCGCCACCCTCGACGGCTGGAGCGACCTCGACCTGCACCTCCGGCTGGCCGACGACGCCGACCTGGCGGAGCTGGTCGCCCCGGCGGAGGTCTGGGCCCACGACCTCGCCGCGACGGCGGACGAGCAGGTCGTGCGGCTGGTGCTGCGCGACGGCCGCCGGGTGGACCTGCAGGTGCGGGGCGCCGGCCGGCTGCGCGTCGACGCCCCCGACGAGCAGGCGCAGGCGCGGTTCGTCGCCGCGATGGTGGCGGTGAAGACGGGGCGGGGCGACCGGCTGATCGCGACCCACCTGCTGCTCGGGCTGCTCCGGACCGTGCTGGTGGACGGCCTGCGGCTGCGCGACCGGGACGAGGGGACGACCGTGCACCGCACCGGCACGGCCCGCGACGCCCTGGCCACCGAGGTGGCGACGGCCGCGGCCCTGCCGCTCGAGGAGGGGCTGGCCGCCGCCCGCGCCCTGCTGGACCGCGGCTGGGCCGAGCTGCTCCCGGCTCACGTCCCCGACTGGTCCGGCCTGGACGCGCTGCTCAGCCGGGGCCGCGCACCCAGCCCATGACGAGGAGATGGTGCTGCGCCGTGCCGTGACTGCACGGCACGGCGCAGCGACGTCACCAGGAGTCGGGGGTGCTGCCCAGCGGCACGGGCTCGGGCCGGTCCACCGAGGTGGTCAGCTCGACGACGGCGTGATCCGCGCTGGAGCGGCCGACGGCGTCCATCACCTCCAGCACGTGCAGCGCCAGGTCGCCGGACGCGCGGTGCGGCCGGCCCGTCTCCAGCGCGTGCGCCAGGTCGGCCAGGCCGTAGCCCCGCCCGGCCCCGGCGTAGCCGCCCGCCACCGGCGCCGGCTGCCACGCCCCGGTCGCCGGCGCCCACAGCTCGACGGTCCCGTCGAAGTGGTTGGGGTCGGGCACGGCGAGCGTGCCCTCGGTCCCGTAGACCTCGAACAGCGGCGCCCGGGTGGCCCAGCGGTCGAACGACATCGTCAGCGTCGAGGTGACCCCGCCGCGGTGCTCGAGGACGGCGCTCGTCGTGGTGTCGGTCTCCACCGGGACCGGCGCGCCCGCCTGGGGCCCCTGGCCGACCGTCCGCGCCCGCGTCGAGCGGCGGCTGGCGCCCATCACCCGCTCGACCGGCCCCAGCAGGGTGACCAGGGCGGTCAGGTAGTACGGGCCCATGTCCAGCAGCGGGCCGCCGCCGGGCTGGTAGTAGAAGAACGGCGCCGGGTGCCAGCGCTCGTGGCCGGGCGAGCTCCAAGCGACGGCCGCGGCGTGCGGCTCGCCGACCGCGCCGTCGTCCAGCAGCCGGCGGGCGGTCTGCAGACCGGTCCCCAGCACGGTGTCCGGTGCCGACCCGACGCGCAGCCCCGCCGCCTCCGCGACGGCGAGCAGGCCGGCCCCCTCGTCAGCGGTGAGGGCCAGCGGCTTCTCGGCGTAGACGTGCTTGCCCGCCTGCAGCGCCGCCGTCCCGACCGCGACGTGCGCGGCGGGGATGGTCAGGTTGAGGACGACGTCGACGTCGTCGGCCGCCAGCAGCTCCGGCACGGAGCAGGCGGTGACGCCCTGCTCCGCGGCGACGACGGCCGCCCGGTCGGCGTCCAGGTCGGCCACGGCGCTCAGCCGCAGCCCGGGCAGTCGCGGGAACGCCGCGAAGTACTGCGCGCTGATGTGCCCGACGCCGACGACGCCGACCCGCAGCGGCGCGCTCACCGGGCGGCCCACAGCAGCCCGCGCTCGACGAGGCCGCGGACCTCGGGCTGGTCCAGCACGTCCATGCTGTGGCCCGGGGTGGCGACGAAGATGCGGCCCTTCCCCCACTGCCGCGTCCAGACCGCCGGCGAGGTGACCGGCCGGGTCCACGGGTCCCACGGCCGGACGGCCTGCGTGGTGGTGGCCAGCACGTCGACGTAGTCGTCGGTCAGCACCCAGTACTGCTCCGTGGTCAGCGACAGGGTGCCGAGCCCGGCGGTGACGGGGTGCTCGCGGCCCGCCTCCGTCAGCTCGACGGTGTAGGGGACGAAGTTGTCGCTCGCGTCCCCGAGGCGCTCCTCCAGCGCCTTGCCGGGGTGCTCGGCGAACTGCCCGCCGACCAGGTGCAGGTAGGCCGCGGAGTTCCGGTAGGAGTCCGCGATGCCGCCGTGCCAGCCGCCCAGCCCGGTACCGGCCTCGACGGCGGCCATCAGCCCGGCGAGCGCCGCCTTGCTGATCTCGCTCATGGTCACGCACTGCACCACCAGGTCGGTGGCGGCCATCCGCTCCGCGTCGGCGTACACCTCCGGGGAGTCCTCGACGGTCACGTCGAACCCCTGCTCGCGCAGGAAGGGCAGGAAGCTGTCGGAGGCCTCGACCGGCGCGTGGCCGATCCATCCGCCGCGCACGACGAGTGCGCGTCGCGAGGCGGGGGGCTGGGTGGGTGCGTCGTCGCTCACGAGCGACCAGCGTAGGCCCCCGCCCCCGCCCGACGCCGTGCGACCGCCAGCGCGGTGTCCTCCCCGACCAAGTCGGCGTTGAGGGCGGCCGCGGCCTTCAGGCCCGCCCCGGCGGCGACGACCACCTGGGCCATCGGGTCGGTGACGTTGCCGGCGACCCAGACCCCCGGCACCGACGTCGCGCCCATCGGGTCGGCGGGCACGTGGGTGCCGAGGACGTGGTCCCCCATCCGGAAGTCCTCCGCGGCGACGCCCAGGCCCGCGAGCACCGCCGACCGGGCGACGAAGCCGGGGCTGACCGCCACGACGCCCCGCGGGACCACGGCGCCCGAGACCAGCCGGACGCCGCTCAGCCGGTCGTCGGTGACCTCGAGGGCGGCCACCGGCTCGTCGACGACGTCGATCCCCCGGGCCGCCAGCTGCTCGGCCTGCTCCCCGGTCAGCGGCGGCGCCATGTGCGCGAACAGCACGACGTCGGCCGTCCACTGCCGGAACAGCAGGGCGGCGTGCACCGCGAGCGGGCCGGTGCCCAGCACGCCGATCGGTGCGTCCCGCACCTCGTAGCCGTGGCAGTACGGGCAGTGCACGACGTCACGGCCCCACCGCTCCGCGACCCCGGGCACGTCCGGCAGCACGTCGGTCAGCCCCGTGGTGACGAGGAGCCGACGGGCCGTGACGCGGCTGCCGTCCTCGAGGTCGACGGTGAAGGCGCGCCGCCCGGGGCCCGCGTCGACCGGGGCGGCAGCGCTCACCCGGCCGCTCCGCACCTCGACGCCGTACGCCGCCACCTCCGCCCGCCCCGCGGTGATCAGCGCGGCCGGCGACATCCCCTCGCTGGTCAGGTAGTTGTGCACCCCCTCGGCCGGTGCGTTGCGGGGCTCCCCCGCGTCGACCACCAGCACCCGGCGCCGGGCCCGGCCCAGGGCCAGGGCCCCGCTCAGCCCGGCGCTGCCGCCGCCCACCACCACCGCGTCGTACTGGTCCTGCCCTGCTGCCCGCTCCATGCCGCCTCCTGAGGTCCCGTGGCCCCCAGCCTGCGACGGCGGCCACCGTTTCGACAACATCTGTTGCCAGGATGGCAAGAACTGTGCTGTCCTGACCTCGTGAGCGACGACGACGGGCTGGTCCCGCAGGCGGTGCTGGACGCGGTGGGCCCCCGGCTGCGGGACCTGCGCCGGCAGCGGGGGGCGACGCTGGCCGCGCTGTCGGCGTCGACGGGGATCTCGGTCAGCACGCTGTCCCGGCTGGAGTCGGGGCAGCGCCGGCCGACGCTGGAGCTGCTGCTGCCGCTGGCCCGCGTGCACCAGGTGCCCCTGGACGACCTGGTCGGGGCGCCGGAGACCGGCGACCCCCGGGTGCACCCGCGCCCGGTGGTCCGCGCCGGCGTGACGATGGTGCCGCTGAGCCGCCGGCCCGGCGGGACCCAGGCGTACAAGATGGTCTACCCGCCACCCCGGTCGGCCCCGGCGGACCCCGAGCAGCAGACCCACGAGGGCTACGAGTGGGTCTACGTCCTGGCGGGCCGGCTGCGGCTGCGGCTCGGCGCCCACGACCTCACCCTCGAGGCCGGCGAGGTGGCGGAGTTCGACTGCCGCACCCCGCACTGGTTCGGCAACCCCGGTCCGGGCACCCTCGAGGTCCTCAGCCTGTTCGGCCCGCAGGGCGAGCGGATGCACGTCCGCGCGCGGCCGCGGCGCTCACCGCCCGCCCCCGGCTGAGGGCCCCTCAGCGCCTCTGCCGTCCACTTCTCAGCCCGCTGCCGCGGCCGCGCGCCTACCGTGGGGCCATGCCTTCGCTCCCCGGGACCCGGACGCCGCTGCTGCTCGAGCTGGACCTCACCGACCTGCCCGTCGACCCCGACCCGGGTGACCCGCTGGCCCGGCTGCGCACCCGCGGCAAGCGGCTGCTGCGGCCGACGCTCCGCGCGCTGCACGAGGCGGCGGACGACCCCCGCGTCGCGGGGCTGGTGGCCCGCGTCGGCGGCCCGCTGCCCTGGGCCGCGGCCCAGGAGCTGCGGATCGGCGTCCAGGCCTTCGCGGCCAGCGGGAAGCCGACCGTCGCCTGGGCCGAGAGCTTCGGCGAGGTCGCCGACACCGCCTCCTACGTCCTCGCCACCGCCTTCGGCACCGTGTGGCTGCAGCCGGGCGGTGGTGTCGGGCTCCTCGGCGTGGCGGCGGAGACCACCTTCCTCGGGGGTGCGCTGGCCAAGCTGGGTGTCCAGCCGGAGTTCGAGCAGCGGCACGAGTACAAGAACGCCGTCGACACCTTCACCCGGACCGGCTTCACCGAGGCGCACCGGGCCTCGCTCGAGGGGTTGACCAGCTCGCTGCTGGACGAGGCCGTGGGGCGGGTGGCCGCCGGCCGCGGGCTGGGCGAGGAGCGGGTCCGCGAGCTCGTCGACACCGGCCCGCGCACCGCCGCGGAGGCCCTCGAGGTCGGTCTCGTCGACCGGCTCGGCTACCGCGACCAGGTCTACGCCGCGCTCCGCGCCGAGGTGGGTGAGGAGGCCGAGCTGCTCTTCGCCGACCGCTGGTCGCCGCGCCGCACGCTGCCGGCCCTCCCGTGGTCCAAGCCGGGCCGGGTGGCCCTCGTCCGCGCCCACGGCGGGATCGGCAGCGGCCGCAGCCGCCGGGGACCGATGGGCCGCCAGCTGGGCAGCGACTCGGTGGCCGCCGAGCTGCGCGCCGCGCTCGCCGACGACCAGGTCAAGGCGGTCGTGCTGCACGTCGACTCCCCCGGCGGCTCGGCCGTGGCCTCGGAGACCATCTGGCGCGAGGTGTGCCGGGTGCGCGAGTCGGGCCGGACGGTCGTCGTCTCGATGGGGGCGCTCGCGGCGTCCGGCGGCTACTACATCGCCGCGCCGGCCGACGTCATCGTCGCCCTGCCCGCCACGCTGACCGGGTCCATCGGCGTCTTCGGCGGCAAGTTCGTGGTCAGCGACCTGCTGGACCGGGCCGGGCTGACCACCGGCGCCGTGCAGCAGGGCGAGCACGCCCGGATGTACTCCTCGCGCAGGCCCTTCGGCGAGCAGGAGCGGGAGCGGCTGGCCGCGACGGTCGACGCCATCTACGACGACTTCGTCGGCAAGGTCGCCGCCGGGCGGGGCCGGCCGGTCGCGGAGGTCGAGCCGCTGGCCCGGGGCCGGGTCTGGACCGGCCGCGAGGCCCGGGAGCGCGGGCTGGTCGACGAGCTGGGCGGCCTGCAGGACGCCGTCCGGATCGCCCGGGAGCGCGCCGGGCTGCCCGACGACGCCCCGGTCGGCCCGGCCGTGCACCTGCCGCCCGCGGCGCGGATCGGCCGGGCCCGCAACAGCGAGGACCCGCGCGCGGCGTCCGCGGTCACGGCCTGGCCCGGGCTCACCGACCTGACCCGGGCCCTCGGCCTGCCCGCCGGGGCCGAGCTCACGATGCCGGCCCTCCGGCTGCGCTGAGCGCTCCAGCCGTGTTCGAGGGCTTCGCCGCCGAGACGGTGGACGTCGACGGGTCCGCGGTGTTCCTGCGGCACGGGGCGCGGGCCCGCCCTCGTGCTGCTGCACGGCCACCCGCGGACCTCGGCCACCTGGCACCGGGTCGCGCCGCGGCTGGTCGAGGCCGGGTTCACCGACCGGGCCGCCGGCCGCACGGTCGACTGCCCCCTGCTGCTGCTCTGGTCGTCGCGCGACGACCTGGTCCGGCTGGTCGGCGACCCGCTGGCGGTCTGGCGGCCCTGGGCCACCGACCTGCGCGGGCACGGCCTGGACTGCGGGCACCACGTCGCCGAGGAGGCGCCCGCGGTCCTGACCGCCGCGCTCCTCGACTTCCTGCGCCCGGGGCCCGTCGGCTGAGGGCCGCGGATCGCTGGCGGGTGCCAGACTCGGGCGCATGATCGGACGCCTGCACGGGATCGTGATCGACTGCCCGGACCCCGGCGCCCTCGCGTCGTTCTACGAGGAGCTGCTCGGGATGCTGCGGGTCCAGGACGAGGGCGACTGGGTGGTCATCGGCGACGCCGCGGACCGGCCCGGCGTCGCCTTCGCCCGGATCGCGCACTTCCGGCCGCCCACCTGGCCCGACGGCGACCGTCCGCAGCACCGGCACTTCGACGTGCGCGTCGAGGACCTCGACGTGGCCCAGGAGGCGGCGCTGCGGCTCGGGGCGACCCGGCTCCCGGGCGGCGGCCCGACCTGTCGCGTGCTCGCCGACCCGGTGGGGCACCCGTTCTGCCTGGTCACCCTGCCCGCAGGGGGCTGAGCCGTGCGGCTGGTGGTGCAGCGGGCGTCGTCGGCCCGCGTCGAGGTGGACGGTGCCGTGGTGGGCGCCCTGCCCGGGCCGGGCCTGCTGGTGCTGGTGGGCGTGACCCACGCCGACACCCCGGCCGACGCCGACCGGCTGGCCGAGAAGGTCTGGACCCTGCGGATCCTCGACGGGGAGCGGTCGGCCGCCCAGGAGGAGTCCCCGCTGCTGGTGGTCAGCCAGTTCACCCTCTACGCCGACACGCGCAAGGGCCGCCGGCCGTCGTGGAGCGCGGCGGCACCGCGACCGGTCAGCGAGCCGCTGGTGGAGGCGTTCGTCGACGCGCTGCGGAGGCGGGGCGCCCACGTCGAGACCGGGGTGTTCGGCGCTGACATGCAGGTGAGCCTGACCAACGACGGTCCGGTCACGCTGGTCCTGGACTCCTGAGGGCGACCGGCCGGCGACCGGTCAGCGGGCGGTGAGGAACGCGAGCAGCAGCAGCGCGCAGCCGAGACCGCCGGCGAGCAGCGCGGCCGCCGGCCAACGCCGGGCGGCGGGCCGGGTGGTGGGTGACCACCGCACGGCCGGCGCCGGCGTGAGGACGGCCAGGCCGGAGGTCGTGGTGAGCAGCGCCCGACCGGCACCGGTGGTGGCGTCCCCCGCGGTCGCAGCCCGCGGGCTGGCGGCGGGCTGGTCCGGCCGGAACAACCAGCTGTGGTCCAGGGTGCCCTCGGGCGGGCGCAGTGCTGGCTCGAAGGCCCGCAGCCCCGAGCGACCGGTCGCCCCGCGGTAGAGCGACTCGACGGCGTCGAGCCCCGGGTCGGTCGTCGCGGCCGACCACGGGCGGCCGGGGGGCGGGGGTGCAGCAGGGGAGGACATCGCGTCAGAGACTACCGGAGCCGGCTCCCCTGCACCCCGGGAACGACGACGTCGCCGTCGTCCCGGGGCAGGGTGCACCCGACCGGGAGGGTCAGGCGGCCTCGAGCTCGACGTCCACCTCGGCCACGCTGCCCCGCGCCGCCCGGACGACCCGGTCCGTCTTCGCCCCGGGGGCCAGCGTGCGCAGCGTCCACGCGCCGTCCCCGGCGAAGAACCGGAAGTGCCCGGTGGCCGAGGTCGGGACCTCGGCGGTGAACTCGCCGTCGGCGTCGAGCAGCCGCACGTAGGCGCCGGAGACGGGGTTCCCGGACCGCAGCACGCGCCCCTGGATCACCGCTTCCTTGGTGGTGTCGATGCCGGCGACGCTGAGGCCGCCCGTGGTGGCTCCGCACATGGTGTTCTCCTCGGGATGGGTGACGCGGTGGGGTGGTGGTCGGACCGTCAGGCCTGGCCGGGCTCGTCGCCGACGGCGATGGGGACGCCGATGAGCGAGCCGTACTCGGTCCAGGAGCCGTCGTAGTTCTTGACGTTCGGCTGGCCGAGCAGCTCCTGCAGCACGAACCAGGTGTGCGAGCTGCGCTCGCCGATCCGGCAGTAGGCGATGATGTCGCCGTCGAAGTCGACGCCGGCCGCGCCGTAGAGCGTGCGCAGCTCGTCGTCGGACTTGAAGGTCCCGTCGTCGTTGGCCGCCTTGCTCCACGGGACGTTCACCGCGGTCGGGATGTGGCCGCCGCGCTGCGACTGCTCCTGCGGCAGGTGCGCCGGGGCCAGCAGCCGGCCGGCGAACTCGTCGGGGCTGCGGACGTCGACCAGGCTCTTGGTGCCGATCGCCGCCACGACCTCGTCGCGGAACGCGCGGATGTCGTTGTTGGGCGCCGAGGCGGTGTAGCTCGTCGCGGGGCGGGTGACCTTCTCGGTGCTCAGCGGCCGCGCCTCGAGCTCCCACTTCTTGCGCCCGCCGTCCATCAGCCGCACGTCGCCGTGGCCGTACAGCTTGAAGTACCAGTACGCGTAGGCCGCGAACCAGTTGTTGTTGCCGCCGTACAGCACGACCGTGTCGTCGTTGGCGATGCCGCGCTCGGACAGCAGCGCACCGAACTGGGCCTGGTCGACGAAGTCGCGGCGCACCGGGTCCTGCAGGTCGGCCTTCCAGTCCAGCTTCACGGCGCCCTCGATGTGGCCGCCGTCGTAGGCCGTGGTGTCCTCGTCGACCTCGACGAGGACCACGCCGTCGTCGCTGCCGTGCTGGGCGACCCAGTCGATGTCGACGAGTGCTTCTGACCTGCTCATGTGCTGATCACTCCTGTGTGCTGGTGCCCGGCGGTGCCGGGCGCGCTGGGGTCCACGCAGATCCGTGCGTGAGCGGGCGGGAGACGGCGGGGACGCGGGCGCGGAGAGCGCACCAGGGCAGCGAGGCGTCCTAGAGCCGGGGGGACCGACACAAGGAGGAGCGCATGCGGCCGTGGTCGACGGCCCTGCGCCGGGTGAGCACGAGGGCCCACACCTTCTTGGTGGTCACAGGCTCACGGTACGACGGCGCGTCCGGTGCACCCAAGCGAAGTCCCGCATGCTGGTACTGCTGTCCACCATGTGGATGAATACTTGAAGCGTCCACATGCTGAGCGGTCGTGCGGTGATCTCGTTCACACCCTGGGCGGGCCGGAACCGCCGGCGAAAGGGGGCAGGACCTCGACCCGGACGGGTCGGTCGAGCGGTGCGTCGAGCTCGGCGTCGCGGGCGGCCAGGCCGTCCACGAGCAGCGAGCAGGCGGCGACCACGCGGGCGAAACGGGCGTCCCGGCCGGTCCCGGCGAGCTCCAGCGCCTGCCGGACGGAGCCCGCCTCGACCACCTCCGAGACGGTGCCGGCGGCCGCCCGGGCCCCCGCCCAGTAGTGGAGGTGAACACTCGGCATTGCAGTAGTGTCGGGCATGCACCGTGGCCCTGGCCACACCGCCGGGGTTCGCCGGAGCACCACGCGTCACAGCAACCCCCTTGCCGAGGAGGCCCCGGATGGCGACCCTGCTGCTCCTCACCAACGACATGCACACGTCCTCGGAGATCCTGCCGGCGCTGGAGCTGCTCCCGCACCACGTGAAGGTCGCCCAGGCCGAGGCCACCGCACTGCTCGACGCTCCGGCCGCCGACGTCATCCTCCTCGACGCCCGCCGCGACCTCGTCGGGGCGCGCTCGTTGTGCCGGCTGATCGAGACCACCGGCAAGGAGTCGCCGCTGCTCGTCATCGCCAGCGAGGGCGGTCTGGCGGCGCTGTCCTCCGACTGGGGGTTCGACGACCTGCTGCTGGCCACCGCCGGCCCCGCCGAGGTGGACGTCCGGCTCCGGCTGGCGATGACGCCGTCCGTCGCCGCCGGCGCCGACCCGCTGATCCAGACCGGCAACATCGTCATCGACGAGGCCGGCTACTCCGCCAAGCTCAACGGCACCCAGCTGGACCTCACCTACACCGAGTTCGAGCTGCTGAAGTACCTCGCCCAGCACCCGGGCCGGGTGTTCAGCCGCCAGCAGCTGCTGAGCGACGTCTGGGGCTACGACTACTACGGCGGCACCCGCACCGTCGACGTCCACGTGCGGCGGCTGCGGGCCAAGCTGGGCCCCGAGCACGAGTCGGTCATCGGCACCGTGCGCAACGTGGGCTACCGCTTCGTCGCCCCCGTCGAGGAGCCGAACCGCGTCACCTCGGGCTGAGCGCTCCGGCCCCACCCGCCACCCGCTCCCCCAGCTCGTAGACCTCGGACGCCCGCCCGACGATCCTCGGGTCCGGCACCCCGACCACCTCGGCGTCCTTCCCGTCGTAGTCGGCCCGGTGCAGCAGGAAACGCATCGCCTCCAGCCGCGCGCGCAACTTGTCGTTGCTCTTGACCACCGTCCACGGCGCCGTGTCGGTGTCGGTCGCCGCGAACATCTCCTCCTTCGCCGCGGTGTAGGCCTCCCACTTGTCGAGCGACGCGAGGTCCATCGGCGAGAGCTTCCACTGCCGCACCGGGTCGATCTGCCGGATCAGGAACCGGGTGCTCTGCTCGCGCTTGGACACCGAGAACCACAACTTCACCAGGTCGAAGCCGTCGTCGATCAGCAGCTCCTCGAACCGGGGGGCCTGCCGCAGGAACTGCGCGTGCTCGGCGTCGGTGCAGAAGCCCATCACCCGTTCGACACCGGCGCGGGTGTACCAGGAGCGGTCGAACAGCGTGATCTCCCCGGCCGCCGGCAGGTGGTCGACGTAGCGCTGGAAGTACCACTGCCGCACCTCGCGGTCGGTCGGCTTCTCCAGCGCGACCACCCGGGCGGTGCGGGGGTTGAGGTGCTCGGTGAGCCGCTTGATCGTGCCGCCCTTGCCCGCGGCGTCGCGGCCCTCGAACGCCACGACCAGCCGACCGCCCGTCGCCTTGGTCCAGCGCTGCAGCTTGAGCAGCTCGATCTGCAGCAGCCGCTTCTCGCGCTCGTAGACCTCCGTCGACAGCCGCTCGGCGTAGGGGTAGCCCTCGCGCCAGGTGTCGACGACCGGGCCGTCGACGGCCCGCAGGACCGGGTCGTCGTCGTCGAGCTCCTCCACCGTGAAGTCCTCGGCGCCGTAGCGCTCCTTCAGCCAGAGCAGCTGCTCGCGCAGCCCCGGGCTCCACACGTCGCTCACGCCGGTGTTCTAGCGCGCCGCGGCGACCGGCGGGCGACGCCCGGGTGAACGGCCGTTCACCCGGGCCGCCGCTCCAGCACCGCCTGGGCGACGGCCCGGTGCGGCGGGGAGATGGTCACCGACCGCCCGGACGTGAGGTCCCAGCAGGCGTCCTGCAGCACCCGGACCGCGGTCCAGGCCGCCGCGCGGCCCCGGTCGAGGCCCATCACCTCGGTCATCAGGTCGAAGCGGGCCCGGACGGCGCGCGGCACGTCCCCGGTCGCGACCACGGCGTCCCACCGGTTCCAGAGGGCGGGCAGCAGCTCGAACCCCGGGTCACCCGCGAGCGGCTTCGGGTCGATCGCCCGCCAGCCGGCGCCGTCGAGGGTGGCCAGCACGTTGCTGTGGTGCAGGTCCCAGTGCAGCAGCCGGTCCCCGACCGGCTCGGTCAGCAGCTCGGCGAGCAGCCCGGCCACCCGCCCGAGCAGCGCGCGCTCCGCCGGGTCGGCCGCCAGCGCGAGCGCCTGCGGCACCGACGCGAGGGTGGCGCCGGCGACGTCGACCAGCCGGCGGAGCACCGGTGGGGCGGTCACGGCGTTGAACCGGGCCAGCAGGTCCGCGATCAGCCTCGTCGCCGTCCGGTCGTCCGGCTCGGACAGCAGGTTGCGCGCCGCGTCGAGCCGCTCGAGCAGCATCGTCCCGCTGGCCTCGTCGTGCTCGAGCAGGGCGACGGCGCCCCGGCCGGCCCAGAGCCGGAGGGCCAGCCCCTCGCCGACCGTCTCGTCGTCGACGGGTTGCACCTTGAGCGCGGCGGGGGTGCCGTCGGCCCGGCGCACGGGCAGCACCAGGGCCACCGCACCCGAGGCGGCGGGGCCGTCCGGCGTCAGCGACCAGCGGTCCAGCCAGTGCGCGGCCAGCCCGGGCAGCGCAGCGACCCAGCGGTCGCCGGCAGCGCCGAAGTAGCGCCGGTGGGAGGCGGCCAGCGCCGCCGGGACCTCGACGGCCGGGACGGGGGCCCGGTCAGCGGCGGGGGGCATCGCCGGGCTGCGGGGTGTCCCGCTCGACGATCGCCGCCGCGGCCTCCTGCCGGGCCCGTTCCCGGGCCAGCAGCCGGCGCATGTGGGCGGGCACGGTCCCGGGCGGGCCCTCGGGCCGGACGTACTGCACGGCGCCGAGGATCTGGCCGCCCAGCAGCAGCACGAGGGAGAGCGCCATCAGCGCGGCCGCCGTGGCCGACCAGCCCGCGGCCGCACAGCCCGCCATCGCGGCGAAGAGGGCGCCGACGGCGACGGGGTAGGAGGCGACGTGGGCCCACCAGGAGAAGGGGGCCAGCGTCCGCGGTCCGGTGGCGCGCTCGCCGCGCCACCAGGCCATCGCCTGGCGCCAGGCCAGCAGCTGCAGCACGCAGATGCCGAGCACCAGCACCGCGCAGACCAGCAGGAACGCCCCCCAGCCGACGCCGGACGCCGTCGCGGTGGTGAACCGGGGGAAGGTGACCAGGGCCCCGACGGCGGCCAGCACCGACGCGGCGGCGGCGGCGGTCCCGACCTGGGTGATCCGCAGGTGCGGGGTCATCCGCGCGGCGACGGCCGGCTGGCCGCTCGCCCCGTAGGCGGCGACCTGGTCGGCCTGGTACTCCTCGTCGCGCATCCACGTCCCCTCAGGCGTCGCCCGCGCCCGGGGCGGGGCGGGCCAGCACCGGCCAGCATAGATCCCCTACTGTCGGCGGTATGGCGCGCTCGGTCCGGACCACCACCCTGGAACGGCTCGACCCGGCCCACGCCGACGCGGTGCGCCGGCTGGTGGCCGACGCGGCCGTGGTCGACGGTGCGAGCGCGCTGAACGAGGCCGCGCTGCTGGCCCTCGAGCACCCCGGCGACGTGCGGCACGTGCTCGCCCTGCCCGCCGACGGCGCGGACGTGGCCGACGGTGCGCCCCTCCGCGGCTACGCCCAGCTGGAGCGCGGGCTCGGGTCCAGCACGGGGCAGCTGGTCGTGCACCCCGGGCAACGGCGCCAGGGGGTGGGGACGTCGCTGCTCCGGCAGCTGGTCGCGCAGGCGCCCAGCCGGCTGCAGGTCTGGGCGGTGGGCGACCGTCCCGCCGCGCAGGTGCTGGCGCGGCACGTGGGCCTGGTGCCCGCCCGGGAGCTGCTGGTGATGACGCGCCCGCTGGACGCGGGACTGCGCGCACCGCGCGTCCCCGACGGCGTCGAGATCCGCACCTTCGAGCCCGGCCGCGACGAGCAGGCCTGGCTGGGCGTCAACGCCCGCGCCTTCGCCTCCCACCCCGAGCAGGGCGCCATCACCGCCGACGACCTCGCCCTGCGGATGGCCGAGCCGTGGTTCGACGCGGGCGGGTTCTTCCTGGCCGAGCGGGCGGGGGTGCTGGTGGGCTTCCACTGGACCAAGCAGCACCCCGGCACGCTCGGCGAGGTGTACGTGCTGGGCGTCGACCCGGGCGCCGGCGGCCAGGGCCTCGGCGGCGCCCTGCTGGACACGGGCCTGCAGCACCTGCGGGCGGTGGGCGACACCGAGGTGGAGCTGTACGTCGAGGGGGACCACGCCGGGGCCGTCGGCCTGTACACCGGGCGTGGCTTCAGCACAGCCAGCCGTGATGTGATGTACGCCCAACCGTGAGCCCCCGGACACCCGGACCCCCCGACGTCGCGACCGCGCCGCGCTCCACCGGCGTCGCGAGGGGCCGGGCGACCGCGGGCCGCACCTCAGGAGACCGGATGGACGCAGTCGACGTGTCACCCCTCACCAGCATCCGGGGGACGGCCGGCGACCCGCTCGCGGACCCCGACGCTCCCCCGCCGCACCTGCCGCCGGACCGCTTCCTCGACCGGGAGCTGTCCTGGCTGGCCTTCAACAACCGGGTGCTGGACCTCGCGAAGGACCGTCCCCGGGTGCCGGTCCTGGAGCGGGCCAAGTTCCTGGCCATCTTCGCCAGCAACCTCGACGAGTTCTACATGGTGCGGGTGGCCGGGCTGAAGCGCCGGATCGCCGCGGGCGTCGCCGTGCCCACCGTGAGCGGGTCGATGCCCCGCGACGTGCACGCGACGATCCTCGCCCGGAGCCGCGAGCTGGTGCGGGAGCAGGCCCGGGTGTTCCAGGAGGAGGTGCGGCCCGAGCTGGCCGAGGCCGGCATCGAGATCCTCAAGTGGCACCAGCTCAACGACGACGAGCGCGACCGGATGGACGAGCTGTTCGCCGAGCGCATCTTCCCGGTCCTCACGCCGCTGGCCGTCGACCCGTCGCACCCCTTCCCCTACATCTCCGGGCTGTCGATCAACCTCGCGGTGCTGGTCCGCAACCCCGAGACCGGCGTCCGCCAGTTCGCCCGGGTGAAGGTGCCCAGCGTGCTGTCCCGCTTCCTGCCGCTCACCGAGGGCCGCTACGTCGCCCTCGAGGACGTCATCGCCCAGCACCTCGACCAGCTGTTCAGCGGCATGGAGGTCGTCCAGCACCACACCTTCCGGGTGACCCGGAACGAGGACGTCGAGGTCGAGGAGGACGACGCCGAGAACCTGCTGCTGGCGCTGGAGAAGGAGCTGCTGCGGCGCAAGGTCGGCCGTCCGCCGGTGCGGCTGGAGGTCGAGGACGACATCGACCCGAAGATGCTCGAGCTGCTGATCGGCGAGCTGGACATCGCCGAGAAGGAGGTCTTCCACGTCCCGGGGCCGCTGGACCTGCGCGGGCTGTTCGCGCTGGCCGACATCGACCGGGCCGAGCTGAAGTACCCGACCTTCCTGCCCTCCACCCACCCGCACCTGTCGGAGGTGGAGACGGCCAAGCCGGCCGACATGTTCGCCGCGCTCAAGCAGCGCGACGTGCTGCTCCACCACCCCTACGACTCCTTCGCCACCAGCGTGCAGCGGTTCATCGAGCAGGCGGCCGACGACCCCCAGGTGCTGGCGATCAAGCAGACGCTGTACCGGACCTCCGGGGACTCCCCGATCGTCGACGCGCTGATCGAGGCCGCCGAGGCCGGCAAGCAGGTGCTCTGCCTGGTGGAGATCAAGGCCCGCTTCGACGAGCAGGCCAACATCGCCTGGGCCCGCCGGCTGGAGCGGCACGGCTGCCACGTCGTCTACGGCCTGGTGGGCCTGAAGACCCACTGCAAGCTGTCGATGGTGGTCCGCGACGAGCCCGAGGGGCTGCGCCGCTACGTGCACATCGGCACCGGCAACTACAACCCCAAGACGGCCCGCACGTACGAGGACATGGGGCTGCTGACGGCCAACCCGATCATCACCGAGGACGTCGGCCGGCTGTTCAACCACCTGTCCGGGATGAGCCAGGAGACGTCCTACAAGCGGATGCTGGTCGCGCCGCACGGGATCCGTACCGGCCTCCTCGCCCGGATCGAGAGCGAGATCGACCACCAGCGCGCCGGCCGGCCGGCCGGCATCCGGATCAAGGTCAACTCCCTCGTCGACGAGGCCCTCTCCGACGCGCTCTACCGGGCGTCGCAGGCCGGGGTGCCGGTGGACCTGTGGGTGCGTGGCATCTGCACCATCCGGCCGGGCGTGCCGGGGCTGAGCGACAACATCCGCGTCCGCAGCATCCTCGGCCGCTTCCTCGAGCACAGCCGGCTGTTCTGGTTCGCCAACGGCGGCTCGCCGTCGGTGGGGATCGGCTCGGCCGACCTGATGCACCGCAACCTCGACCGCCGCGTGGAGGTCCTCGCCTCGATCACCAACCCCGCGCACGTCGCCGAGATCGGCGGGCTCTTCGACATCGCCTTCGCCAAGGGCACCGCGTCCTGGAAGCTGCAGCCCGACGGTGGCTGGACCCAGTTCACCGCCGGCGAGGACCGCGAGCCGCTGCTGGACATGCAGGAGTACCTGATCGGCGTCAAGAGCAGGCGTCGGGCGAAGTGAGCAGGGTGTGGTCGAGCGAAGTGAGCAGGGTGTGGTCGAGCGAAGTGAGCAGGGTGTGGTCGAGCGGGGTGGGATGGGCCACGTGAGCACGGCGGAGCAGGCGCGATGAGCGTCCTCGGGGGGTCCGGGGTGGCGTCGTGGTGCCGGTGAAGATGCTGGAGCGGCCGGTGGCCGCCGGCCGCACCACGAGCCGCACGCGCCCGCGTCAGCGGCCGGTCCTGGCGGCGGGCGCCCTGGTCACCCGGGAGCACCCGACCCGGGGCACCGAGGTGGTGATCGTGCACCGCAAGCGCTACGACGACTGGTCGCTGCCGAAGGGCAAGCTGGAGGCCGGGGAGTCGCTGCCGGCGTGCGCGGTCCGGGAGGTCCAGGAGGAGACCGGTGTCTCCATCCGGCTGGGCAGCCCGCTGGACCAGGTCACCTACGACCGCGGGGCAGGGCTCAAGCGCGTCGACTGGTGGTCGGGCTCGGTGGTCTCGGCGGTCGGCCGGGCCCCCGACCACGAGGTCGACGTCGTCTCCTGGCTGCCCCTGAAGGCAGCCCTCAGCCGGCTCACCTTCGAGCACGACCGCTTCCTGGTCCAGCAGCAGCTGACCCAGCCGGTCACGACGCCGCTGGTGATCGTCCGGCACGCCAAGGCGATGGACCGCAAGGACTGGTCCCGCAAGGACGCGGCCCGGCCGATCAACTCCCGCGGCCGCCGGCAGGCCCGGCTGCTGATCCCGATGCTGGCGGCCTACGGCGCCGAACGGCTGGTCAGCTCGACCTCCGCCCGCTGCATCAGCACGCTGATGCCCTACGCGCACCACCGCGAGCTGCGGGTGGAGACCTACGGCCAGCTCAGCGAGGAGGAGGGCACCTCCGACGCCAAGGGCGTCGCGCGGCTGGTCACCCGGATCCGCAACCAGGCGGCGGCCGACCACCTCCCGACGGTCATCTGCGTCCACCGGCCGGTGCTGCCGCACGTCCTCGAGGCGCTCGACATGGTGCCGACGTCGCTGGTGACGGGGGAGTTCCTCGTCGCCCACCTGACCGGGGACGGCGAGGTGCACGCCCTGGAGCGGCACCGCCCCCAGGCCTGAGGGCGTCGCGCCGGCCGGCCCGCCGGTCGATGACCTGAAGCGTCCAGCGCCGAAGACCCGGGCGCCGCCGCGTCAAGCCCCTGAGCAGGCTTCGCGCCGTTCGTTCACCCAGCGTTCACCTCGCGCGGTCCAACCGGACAACTCCGCTGCGTACGTTGCGGGTCGACGGGGGTCACGACGACGTCCCCGGACCTGAACTCACCAGTGCTCCATCATGTCCTTCCGAAAGGGGACCCGTGAAGATCTCACGCCTGAGCGTTGCTGCGTGCGCAGCAGTCGCCTCGCTCTCGCTCGGCCTCTCGGCCTGCGCGGCCAACGAGGGCGGCAGCGGCACCGAGCCGGCCGCCAGCGGGAGCGGGAGCGCCGGCACCGCCAGCCTGACCGGCACCCTCACCGGGATCGGCGCCTCGTCCGCCGCCACCGCGCAGGAGACCTGGGCCGCCGCCTTCCAGACCGCGAACCCCGACGTCACCGTCAATTACTCCCCCGACGGCTCGGGCGCCGGCCGTGACGCCTTCGCCGGTGGCGGGGCCGACTTCGCCGGCTCGGACCGCGCGCTGACCGCCGAGGAGGCCTCGGCCGCGTCGCTGAGCTCCTCGCGCTGCGCCGACGGCTCGGCCGCGATCGACCTGCCGATCTACGTCTCGCCCATCGCCGTCATCTACAAGCTCGACGGCGTCGACGACCTGAAGCTCGACGCGGAGACCCTCGCCGGCATCTTCAAGGGCGACATCAAGACCTGGGACGACGCCAAGATCAAGGCGCTGAACGAGGGCGCCACCCTGCCCAGCACCAACATCACCGCCGTGCACCGCGCGGACGACTCGGGCACCACCGAGAACTTCACCGACTACCTGCACACCGTCGCCCCGTCGGTGTGGGACGCCGAGCCCGACGGCGAGTGGGCCTACGAGGGCGGCGAGGCCGCCCCGCAGACCTCGGGTGTGGTGGACGCGGTGACCAACGGCAACGGGACGATCGGCTACGCCGACGCCTCGAAGGCCGGCGACCTGGGCGTGGCCGAGATCAAGGTCGGCGACAAGTTCCTGGCCCCGTCGGCCGAGGCCGCCGCAGCCGTCATCGACAACTCCCCGCGCGACACCGAGGGCCGCAGCGCCAGCGACATCGTCGTCAAGATCGACCGCAAGGCCGAGGGCGACGTCTACCCCGTCGTGCTGCTGTCCTACGCCATCGCCTGCGAGAAGTACGAGGACCCGGCCGTCGCCGCCAAGGTGAAGGGCTACCTCAGCTACGTCGCGTCCGCCAAGGGCCAGCAGGACGCCGTCGCGACCGCCAAGATGGCGCCGCTGTCGGAGAAGCTGTCCACCGAGGTCGAGGCCGCGGCCGCCAAGATCTCCTGATCCAGGAGATCCGCCACGGGACCGCCGACGACCACTCCTCCGGGGAGGGGTCGTCGGTGGTTCGATGTGGTCCAACAGCCACCACTTCCGTGGAGCAGGGGACATGACGCAGATCGAACCCGATCGGATCGCCGACACCCAGGTGGGCAGTGCGCCGACCTTCAGGGCGGACCCGCCCCCGGCGGAGCCGCCCCGCCGCACTGCCGCGACGACGGCCACCAAGGCCGTGAAGCGGCCCGGTGACCGGATCTTCGAGGGGCTCTCGACCGGCTCGGGCACCCTGATCCTCATCATCCTGGCCCTGGTGGCCGCCTTCCTCGTGGCGCAGGGCATCCCGGCCTTCACCAGCGCGGTGGACGACCTGCCCTTCGGGAACACCCTCCGCTACGTGCTGCCGCTCGCCTTCGGCACCGTCTGGGCCGCCTTCCTGGCGATGGTCATGGGCGTCCCGGTCGCCATCGCCATCGCCCTGTTCATCTCCCACTTCGCCCCCCGCCGGCTGGCGGCAGGGCTGGGCTACGTGATCGACCTGCTGGCCGCCGTGCCCTCGGTCGTCTACGGCCTGTGGGGCATCAGCGTGCTCGGCCCGCTGGTCCAGCCGGTCTACCTCTGGCTGACCGAGAACCTCGGCTTCATCCCGCTCTTCGCCGGCCCCGCCTCGGGCACCGGCCGGACGATCTTCACCGCCGCCCTGGTCCTCGCCGTGATGATCCTGCCGATCGTGACCGCCCTCAGCCGCGAGGTCTTCCTGCAGACCCCGCGCCTGCACGAGGAGGCCGCGCTCGCCCTCGGCGCGACGCGCTGGGAGATGATCACGATGGCGGTGCTGCCGTTCGCCCGCCCCGGGATCATCTCGGCGAGCATGCTGGGTCTCGGCCGCGCCCTGGGCGAGACGATGGCGGTCGCGCTCGTCCTCTCGCCGTCGGCCATCATCTCGTTCGCGCTGCTGCAGTCGACCAACCCCAGCACCATCGCGGCCAACATCGCCCTGTCCTTCCCCGAGGCCTACGGCCTGGGCACCAACCAGCTGATCGCCACCGGCCTCGTGCTGTTCGTGATCACCCTGGCCGTCAACAGCGTCGCGCGCGCGGTCATCAACCGGCGCAAAGAGTTCTCGGGAGCCAACTGATGAGCACCTCCGTCGCCACCCGCCCGCCGGGCCCGGTCACGCTGACCGCCGGCCGGCTGCCGCGCTGGTCCACCGGCCTGCTGCTGGCCGTGTGCCTGGTCGCCTCGCTGTCGCTCTTCGCCGCGTTCGGCTCGCTCGGCCTGATCCGCGTCCTCCTCGTGGCGGTGCTGCTCTACGTCGTCGTGTCCACGGCCCTCTCGGCCGCCGTCGAGGGCTCCCGCAAGGCCAAGGACCGGCTGGCGACCACCCTGGTCACCAGCGCCTTCGGCCTGGCGCTGCTGCCGCTGATCTCGCTCGTGGTCTCGGTGGTCGGTCGCGGGGCCGACCGGTTCGACGGCACCTTCTTCACCTACTCGATGCGCAGCGTGGTCGGCGAGGGCGGCGGCGCGGTGCACGCGATCACCGGGACCCTCTGGGTCACCGGCATCGCCACCCTGATCTCGGTCCCCATCGGCCTGCTCGCCGCCATCTACCTGGTCGAGTACGGCCGCGGTCGGCTGGCCCGCAGCATCACCTTCTTCGTCGACGTGATGACGGGCATCCCGTCGATCGTCGCGGGGCTCTTCGCCTACGCCCTGTTCGTGATCTTCTTCGGCCCGGGCACCAAGTCCGGCCTGGCCGGCGCCGTCGCCCTGAGCGTGCTGATGATCCCCGTCGTCGTCCGCTCGGTCGAGGAGCTGCTCAAGATCGTCCCGAACGAGCTCCGCGAGGCCGCCTTCGCGCTCGGGGTGCCGAAGTGGCTGACCATCACCAAGGTGGTGCTGCCGACGGCGCTGGCCGGCATCGTCACCGGCGTCATGCTCGCCATCGCCCGGGTGATCGGGGAGACGGCGCCGCTGCTGGTCGCGTCCGGCTTCACCCAGAGCCTCAACAACTCCCCGCTCGACGGTCCGATGATGACGCTGCCGGTGTTCGTCTACCGCTCCTACGTCGACCAGGGCAACCCGGCCTCGGCCTACGTCGACCGGGCCTGGGCCGGCGCCCTGACCCTGGTCATCATCGTCATGGTGCTCAACCTCGCCGGCCGCCTCATCGCCGCCCGTTTCGCTCCCAAGACCGGCCGCTGAGCCGGCGCACCCAGGAAGAACAGACATGTCGAAGCGCATCGAGGTCAAGGACCTCAACGTCTACTACGGCTCCTTCAAGGCGGTCGAGGACGTCCAGCTGACCGTCGAGCCCCGGACCGTCACCGCCTTCATCGGTCCGTCCGGGTGCGGCAAGTCGACGTTCCTCCGCACCCTCAACCGGATGCACGAGGTGATCCCCGGCGCCTACGTCGAGGGCTCGGTCCGGCTGGACGGCGACGACCTCTACGGCCCGGGCGTCGACCCGGTGCGGGTGCGGCGCCAGGTCGGGATGGTGTTCCAGCGCCCGAACCCCTTCCCCACCATGTCGATCGCGGACAACGTGCTGGCCGGGGTGCGGCTGAACAACCAGCGGATGTCCTCCGCCAAGTCGAAGGAGCTGCTGGAGACCTCGCTGCAGGGCGCGAACCTGTGGAACGAGGTGAAGGACCGGCTCGACAAGCCCGGCTCCGGCCTCTCGGGTGGTCAGCAGCAGCGGCTCTGCATCGCCCGCGCCATCGCCGTCCAGCCCGAGGTCATCCTGATGGACGAGCCGTGCTCGGCGCTCGACCCCATCTCCACGCTCGCCATCGAGGACCTGATCGGTGAGCTGAAGGAGGACTACACGGTGGTGATCGTCACCCACAACATGCAGCAGGCCGCCCGGGTGAGCGACCAGACGGCGTTCTTCAACCTCGCCGCCCAGGGCAAGCCGGGCCGGCTGGTGGAGATCGGCTCGACGGAGAAGATCTTCTCCAACCCGAACGAGAAGGCGACCGAGGACTACATCACCGGCCGCTTCGGCTGAGTTGCCCTCGCTCCGCTCGGGCGCGGACCGCGCTCCGTGTGCCTGGTTGGGGGGTCGGCAGCCACACGTCCTGAGACAGGCCTGTGGGTTGGGTGACGACCCCGTGAACGACCCTGGTCGCACCCCACCCACCGCCTAGACTCGCCGGCGTGAGCGCACAGGCAGGCTGGTACCCCGATCCCGGCGGTGGGCAGGACCTCTACCGCTACTGGGACGGGCGGGCCTGGTCCGCCGCGACCTCCCCCAACCCCAGCGCCCCGGCGCCCGCCCAGGGCCTCGTGAACGCGCCCGCTCCCGCGTCCGCCCAACCGCTCGGTGCTCAGCCGGGGACCGGCACCGGCTACGGCTCCGGCCAGGCCTACGGCGGCGGCCACACCGGCGGCTCGGGGGCCGGCCCGGGCGCCGGCTACGCGACCTCCGGGGCCGCTGGTCACGCCTACCCGCAGTACCAGCAGACGGCCCGCAAGCGCAGCCCGTTGGGCTGGTGGCTGGCCGGGGCCGCCGTCGTCGTGGTCCTGGTCGTCCTCGCCGTGGTGGCCGTGCGGGCCGCCACCGGCTCCGGCGGCGGGTTCTCCCCGATCCCCGGCGGCCAGGGCAGCCAGAACGCCTGCCCGACACCCGAGGAGAACCCGACGGCCACCCCCGACCCCGCCGACGGCCGGGTGCACGGCGGTCCCGTCTCCTACCCGCGGCTGGGTGCCCCCTGGTCGCCCCCGGAGTACGACGACCGGGTGCCCTTCGGCACCGACACCAAGGTGCAGCAGATCACCGTCGAGGCCGAGTACCAGCCCAGGTCGAGCTGGGTCGCCTCGATCCTGGTCGCCGAGCTGCAGGCCGGGGACGGCTTCTTCTCCCCCGAGCAGGGCTCGCAGGTGGTCGTGAAGTGCATCCTCGGCGCCTTCTACGGCGACGCCCCGGTGACCAGCGAGGTCAAGGTCAACCAGCAGGCCACCATCGACGGGCACGACGCCTGGGTCGTGGAGTCCCAGCTGAGCTTCGAGATCGACGGCCTCCAGACCAAGGGCGAGCTGCTGCTCGTGGCCATCGTCTCCGCCGGCGCGACCTCCGGCCTGTACTACGCCTCGATCCCCGACACCCGCCCCGAGCTGGTCCAGCCGGCCCGCGACGCGCTGGCGCAGCTGCAGGTCGACGGCTGACGGCTCCCCGGGGCGGGCGGCGGCTCAGCAGTCCGCGAGGCCCCTCCGGTCCTTGAGGGCCAGCACCCGGGCGGCGCTCTCGTCGACCCGGGTGGCGAACGCCGGGTCCGCCGCCGCGCGCTCCACCAGCGCCTGCGCCATGGTCGTCGCCTCCGTCGGGTCGCCGACGATCGCGAGGTCCCCGCCGGCCCGGACGAAGCCCACGACCCGCCGGCCGGGTGTGAAGTCCTGCACCGCCGCCGCGGCGAGGTCGTCGGAGATGACCACCCCGTCGAATCCGAGGTCGCCGCGGATCATCCCGTCCACCACGGTGGCCGAGAACGCGGCCTGCCGGGCGCGGTCGATCTTGGTGTAGACGACCGAGGACACCATCACCATGTCGACGCCGGCGTCGACGGCCGCCCGGAAGCCGGCCAGGCCGGGGTCGCGACGGGTGGTCGTGGTGTCGACGACCCGGGTGGCGGTGTCGGTGTTGCCGCGCACCTTCCCGATCCCCGGGAAGTGCTTGACGGCGGTGGCGATGCCGGCCTCCCCCAGGCCGCTGGTGAAGGCGTCGACCTTCGCGGCGACCACCGACGGCGAGGAGCCGTAGCCCCGGCGCAACCCGGCGATCGGCTCGTTGACCGCCGCCAGCTCGCGCGGGACGACGTCGGCGACGGGCGCGAGGTCGGCGTTGATGCCGGCGCGGTCCAGCTGGTCGCCCCAGGTCTCGGCCTTCGACGCCAGCTCCTCGTCCGACAGCCTCGCCTGCTGCTGGGCGGACGGGATGTCGGAGAAGCCCTCGCCCGCGAGCCGCTGGACGAGCCCCCCCTCCTGGTCGGCGGCCAGCAGGACGTTGACCCGCTGCGGGCGGACCGCGGCCGCGCGGACGTCCGCGACGACGCCCTGGACGGCCTTCAACCCGGCCGTGGAGTTGCCCAGCAGGATGACGCTGCCGGCCTGCGTCCGGCCGACGGCGGCGGCCTGCTCGGCGGTCATCCCGGTCGAGGTGACCGCGACCATCAGCAGCTGCCCCACCCGCTCCTCCGGCGTCAGCCGTCGCACCAGCGCGGCGCAGCGGCCGGCCGCGTCCCCGGCGGGGGTCGCCCCGGAGGACGGCGTGCCGCTCGGCGTGGACGCCGGGCCGGCCGGACCGCCCGCACTGGCCGACGCGGACGCCGACGGCCCTCCGGCCGGGGACGACGACGGGGCTGCCGGGCTCGCGCCCGTCGGAGCGGCCGCGCTCGAGGTGCTGGGCGCGGGCGCCGCGCCGAGGACCCCGCAGGAGCCCAGCCCGACCAGCAGCGGACCGAGCACCAGCGCGGTGAGCCCGGGCCGCAGGCGGCGGCGGACGGGCATCGATGACGACATGTGAGACCTCCCGGGGCAACTGTTCCATCAACGAGCCTCCGTTGGCCGCACCGCGGGCGCGCGCCCTAAGGTGGGGCCGAAACCTGCGCCGGGTGCGACACCGCTCCCGCGCGCGCCGGCCGACGTGTGGAAGGACCGACCTAGATGTCGAGCATCACGAGCGTGAGCCCGCGGACCCTCGCGGACGTCATCCCCGGGGGGGTCGCGCGCAGCATCGCCCTCGTCGTCGGCGGGGCGGCCTTCGTCGGTCTCACCGCCCAGGTCTTCGTCCCGCTGCCGTTCAGCCCGGTCCCCCTGTCCCTGCAGACCTTCTCGGTGCTGCTGGTCGGCGCGGTCCTCGGCTCGCGGCGGGGGGTGGCCTCGATGGCCCTCTACCTGCTCGCCGGCGTGGCCGGGGTGCCGTGGTTCGCCCAGCACCAGAGCGGCTGGGCGTTCGCGTCGTTCGGCTACGTCGTCGGCTTCGTCATCGCCGCCTACCTGGTCGGCCGGCTGGCCGAGCGCGGCGCCGACCGCACCGTCCCCAGCAGCGTCGGCCTGATGGTCCTGGGGAACCTCGCCATCTACGCGGTCGGCGTGCCCGGCCTCGTGCTGATCACCGGGATGAGCCTCGAGAAGGCCCTGCTGGTGGGCGTGGTCCCGTTCCTCGTCGGCGACGCCCTCAAGATCGCCCTCGCCGCCGGCCTGCTGCCCGCCGCCTGGAAGCTGGTCGGCCAGCGCCGCTGACGGCGCCCCGGCCCCACCGACCATGGTGCGGTTCTCCGCCGAGGTCAGCTCCGCCGGGCGCGGCGGCCACGCGGTCGTCGTGCCGGCGGAGGTGACCGCCACCTTCTCCAGCCGCAAGGTGGCGGTGCTGGCCGTGCTGGGCGGCGTCGAGCACCGCTCACGGCTCGCGGTGCACGCCGGGCGCACCTACCTCGGGCTGCCCGCCGCCCTGCTGCGCCGGCTCGAGGTCCACGCGGGTGACACCGTCGACGTCGACCTCACCGAGGTGCCCGACGCGGCGCCCGAGCCCGAGCCGGCGGTGCCCGAGCCGGCCGGGCTCACCGCTCTGCTGGGCACCGAGCCCGCCGCCCGGGCCGCTTGGGCGGCGCTCACCGCCGAGCAGCACCAGGAGTACCACCGCTGGATCGCCGGGGCCGCCGACGAGCAGGCGCGCGCGGCCCGACTGGAACGGCTCCGGCACCGGCTCCTCCGCGCGGGCTGACGGCGCCCCAACCGGCCCGGGCGGCCGGCAGGACCCTGGTCAGGCCGGGAGCTTGAGCAGGGCGTTCTCCACGACCTCGGCCAGCGCCGGGTGGATCCAGTACTGGCCGCGGGCCACGGCGTGCGGGTGCTGGCCGAAGCTCATCGCCTGGATGAGCGTCTGGATCAGCGACGACGCCTCCGGGCCGATCAGGTGCGCCCCGACCAGCAGCCCCGTCCGCCGGTCCGCGACCAGCTTCACGAAGTGGTCGGTGTCCTCCATGGCCCAGCCGAAGGCCACGTCGCCGTACTGCTGCGTGACGGCGACGACGTCGAGGCCCTGCTCCCGGGCCCGGTCCTCGGTCAGCCCGACCGACGCGACCTGCGGGTCGGAGAAGACCGCGTGCGGGACGAACCGGTGGTCGGCCTCGACGAGGGCGTCAGGGTGCAGCAGGTTGTGCTGCACGACCCGGGCCTCATGGTTGGCCACGTGCTTGAGCTGGTCGGGCGACGCGACGTCGCCGAGCGCCCAGATGTGCTCGGCGGTGGTGCGCTGGTGGGCGTCGACGACGACGTAGCCGTCCTCGCCCACCGCCACCCCGGCCGCGTCGAGGGCCAGCGTGTCGCCGTTCGGCGCCCGGCCGGTGGCCACCAGCAGGACGTCGGCGGTGACCTCGGCGGCGCCGTCGGGTCCGTCGAGGCTGACGGTCACGCCGGACCCGCCGCCGGCCGGGCGGACCGCCGTGACGGCCGTCCCGGTGCGCAGGTCGACGCGGCGCCGGATCAGGTCGGTGAAGCGCTCGGAGACCTCGGCGTCCTCCCCGCGCAGCATCCGGTCGCCGCGGACGACGACGGTGACCCGGGTGCCGTAGGAGGAGAAGACGTGGGCGAACTCCGCACCGATGTAGCCCCCGCCGACGATGACCATCGAGCGGGGCAGCTCCGGCAGCCGCATCACGGTGTCAGAGGTGTGGTAGCGGACCGAGTCGAGGCCCGGGACGTCCGGGATGATCGGGCGGCTGCCCGCCGCCAGCACGAAGCGGTCCGCGGTGATCGTCTCGTCCCCCACCCGCAGCGTGTGCGGGTCGAGGAAGTGGGCGGGCTCGCGGAAGACTATGACGTTCTCGTTGGACGAGCGCCACTTCAGCCCGCCCTCGGAGATCGGGTCGATCCGGCCGAAGATGCGGTCGCGGATCTCCGCGAAGTGTACGGCGCGCAGCTCGAGGTCGACGCCGAGACGGGCCGCGTGCCCGGGGCTGGCGGCCAGGTCGGCCGGGTGCACGAACATCTTGGTGGGGATGCAGCCGACGTTCAGGCAGGTGCCGCCGAACACGCCCTTGTCGACCAGCGCGATGGAGAGGTCGGCGAACCGCTCGTCGGGGATGGAGTTGCCGGAGCCCGAGCCGATGATGACGAGGTCGAAGTGCTGCACCCCGCCATGGTGCCAGGCGGGGCCGCGTCCGCCGCCGCAGACGCCCCTCCGCTGGCGGCCGGGCCTCCTTGCCGCCGTCCGGGACGGACGGCACCATGTGCTGGTGAGCACGGGGTGGGGCAGCCAGTGGGGGCAGGGGCGGCGCGGCCGGCTCGCCTACCTGACCATGCTGCGGCGCTCCAGCACCTACAACCTGCGCGCGACCGCGGTGCGGTGCGTGGCCGTCGCGACGGTCGGTGCCGGCGCCCTGCACAGCGACCGGTGGCCGTCCGCGCTCCTGCTGTGGCTGCCCGCGGCCGTGTGCGTGGTGCTGCAGCTGGTGCAGGCCCACCACGAGCGCGCGGAGTCCCTCCCCCGCCGGTGGCCGGCGACGGCCCTGCACGCCGACCTGAGCCGCAAGAACGGCCGGCACGCCATCGCGGTGGAGACCTACGCCGAGATCGTCGGCGGGCTGCTGCTCGTCGTGCTGGCGTCCTGGGTCGCGACCGACCTGCCGCCGCTGCTGCGGCTCGTCATGCTCGCGGCCGCGGTCGGGCACTTCACCAGCACCGCCTGCGCGATCTTCACCGACCACGCCTGGTTCAACCCGGACGAGCGGGGCCGGCCCGTGTGGCACGAGATGCTGCGCTGGGTGTCCGGCCCGCTGACCGCCGGGCTGGTCAGCGTCCTGGCGCTGCCCGCCGACTGGCCGGAGAGCACCTGGCTGGCCGCCGTCGTCGTCTGCCTGACCCCGCTGCTGGTCTCGCTGCGGGTCCGCGACGCCGACCTGGCCCTCGCCCACCTCGCGCCGCTGGTCGCGGAGGAGGCCCACGCGGGCCGGGAGCTGGTGATCAGCGAGACGCACGGCGCGCTGTCGACCCACCTGCGGCTGCTCGAGCAGGAGGCCCGCGGCGTCCGGTCCAGCGCCCCGACGCTCTACGAGCTGGCCGTCAGCGCCAACGCGCGGCTGCGGGAGACGATGACACTGGCCCGGATCGGCGAGGTCAGCTCCACCACCCCGGCCAGCCTCGCCGCCTCCGTGCTCACCCTGGCCCGGGCCGTCGGGGCCGAGGTGAACGTCGACATCGACGCCGACCACCTGGGCCGCGAGGACCGCGAGCTGGCCCGGATCGTGCTCAGCGACCTCGTGGGCAACGCGGTGAACGCCGGCGCAGGGCTGATCGCGGTGCACCTGGCGCAGCGTCAGGGACTGCTCGTGATAGAAGTCGAGGACGACGCGCCGCCGATGCCCGTCGGGGTGTGGAAGAGCCCCGGGACCAGCTCGGCGCGGCTGCAGACCCGGCTGGCGGGGCTGCAGGGGTCGCTGACGTGCGAGGAGGAGGCCGGGACCAAGACGGTCCGGGCCCGGTGGGTGCCCCAGGGCGCCGCGGCCGAGAGGAGGCAGGGCGACGACCACGACGACGACGTCGGCGGGCCGGGTGCTGCTGGTTGACGACGTGCCCGGGGAACGGGCCAACTTCGAGCGCGCCTTCGGCCGCGGCCTCACCGTCGCCCCCGGGGTCGACCAGCTCAACGAGCTCCTCCGGACGGGGCACAGCTGGGAGGTCGCCTTCGTCGACTTCAACCTCAGCTCGCGCACCAGCACCGGCCTGACGGCGCTGCTCCGGCTCCACCTCGAGCGCCCGAGCACCCAGATCGTCACCTACAGCCAGTTCACCGAGAGCGGTCGGACGCTGTACGCGGCCGCCGCCCGGCACTGGTTCGGGGCCGCGGCGCTGCTGGACAAGACCCGCAACGACCCGCACACCCTCATGCACTACCTGACCGCCCTGCGGATCGGCCAGAACCCCACGCCGACGCCCTGGCAGCGCCGGCTGCAGTGGTCCCCGCTGCTGGACTCGCTGCTGGCCGACGCCTCGTGGGTGCGGATCTGGGGCGCGCTGCGCGAGGCCGCGGGCGACATGGCCCGGGTGGCCGAGCTTCTCGGCGTCGAGCCCGGCAGCCTGCGCGGCTTCAAGGACCGGGCCACCGAGGCGGCCATCCAGTTCAACGAGAAGTTCCACGACGTGCCGCACCCGGGCCGGACGCGCAACAAGAAGGGGATCCTCGCGGCCTTCGCCGCCGAGCACCGGCACTTCCTCACCGCCCCCGACCTGTCGACGGTGATGTCCCCGGGGTCCCGCCGCCGCGGCTGAGCATTCCCCATTGTGAGACAAGGGTTTGTCGGGAATGCCGTTGGCGGCCTACGCTGACGCCCAGGTCATGAGTGCCAGCTGCACGAGCCCCGGCTCGCTGGCCAGCAACCCTCCGGTACGGCGGGGTGCTCCGGGTGACGACCAGGTCGGCGACCCCCTCGGGCGTCGGCAAGCGTCCAGTCGGAGGAGTCCCCGGGTGAACCAGCACCTGCACGGGCGGTTGCACGTCGACCTGTGCCGCACCACCAGCATGGCCTGTCCCGCCGCGCCCAGCCTCGGCTGAGCGCCCGCCGCGACCCCTTCCACCCGCACGTCCGCCGGCCCTGCGCCGGATCACAGGAGACCCCGCATGTCCATCACCGCCCGTCCGCAGCCGACCCTGCCGTCGGCCCGGCTCCGCCGCCCGGTCCCGGCCCAGATCGCGCGCCGCATCGCCGACACCCCGGCCCTCTGGCGGCCGCTGGTCCGCTTCGACGCCCACAGCCGGTTCGCCACCCGGCTGCCCGCCACCGCCGACGACCACGAGGTCTGGCTGCTCACCTGGCTGCCGGGCCAGGGCACCGCGTGGCACGACCACGGCGGCAGCGCCGGAGCCTTCGCCACCGTGCAGGGCGTGCTGACCGAGCAGCACGCCACCCCGGCCCGCGACGACGAGCCCGCCAGGGTCGTGCCCGGCGCCCGCCGGCTGGTCGCCGGCGGCGTCCGCCCCTTCGGGCCGCGGCACGTCCACCAGGTCGTCAACGCCGACGCACTACCAGCCGTCAGCGTCCATGTCTACGCCCCGTCACTGACCGAGATGACGGAGTACACCCGGCACGGATCGCTGCTACATTCGTCCGGATCGCAACTGGCCGGGGTGAATTGGTGAGCGTCCTCATCCCGCCAGCCATCACGACCCGCACCGGTCGCAGGACCATCCAAGAAGTGCTGGAATCGGCCCGGGGGCGCCTCGCAAGGCTCACCCCAGCACAGGCCCGGATCCTCTGGACGGCCGGTGCGGTCGTGGTGGACATCAGGCCGGCGGCGCAGCGCGCCGCCGAGGGCGAGCTGCCCGGAGCCCTGCTGGTCGAGCGCAACGTGCTGGAGTGGCGGTTCGACCCGGCCAGCGACGCCGCCCTGCCGATCGCCTCCTACGACCTCCAGGTCATCGTGCTGTGCCAGGAGGGCTACACCTCCAGCCTCGCCGCCGCCGCGCTGCAGGACCTGGGCGTCCACCGGGCCACGGACGTCGTCGGCGGCTTCGCCGCCTGGCGCGAGCTGCTCTGAGCCGTCCGCGCGAGGCGGCCGCCGCCTGCCCCTCAGGGCGACGACACCACGCCGCACGATCAACTCCCTCCCGCACGCCCTGCAGGACGGGCGGCGCGGAGTTCGTCGTGCGGGAGCGGGTCAGACGCCGGCGTAGGAGTGCAGGCCGGACACCAGCAGGTTGATGCCGACGAAGTTGAACCAGAACGAGGCCAGGCCCAGGATCGCGATGGCGGCGGCCTTGCTGCCCCGCCAGCCGGCCGTGGAGCGGGCGTGCAGGTAGCAGGCGTAGATGACCCAGGTGACGAGCGCCCAGGTCTCCTTGGGGTCCCAGCCCCAGTAGCGGCCCCAGGCGTACTCGGCCCAGACGGCGCCGGCGGCGACGGTGAAGGTCCACAGCGGGAACGCGAAGGCGTGGAAGCGGTAGGTCAGCAGGTCGATCCGCCGGGCGGTGGGCAGCAGCGCCAGGTACCCGCGGACGGTGCCGCGGTCCTCGGCCCGCTTCTTCACCAGGTAGAGGATCGACATCAGGCCGCCGACGTTGAAGGCGGCGCCGGAGATGGCCGCCGCGACGATGTGGATGACGAACCAGACCGAGTGCAGCGCGGGGACCAGCGGGGCCACGGCCACGTAGAAGACGGTGACGGCCAGGCCGTTCGCGACGGCGGCCAGCAGCGTCAGCGGCAACCCGAGCCAGCGGATGCCGGCCTTCCACACCATCAGCAGGTAGGCGGCCACGACGAAGACCATGGCCGTCGTCGTGAACTCGAACATGTTGCCCCACGGCGCCCGGCCGGCGGCCACCCCGCGGGCCAGCACGCCCACCAGGCTGAGCAGGAAGCCGACCACCGTGAGGCTGACGCCGATCCGGCCGAACTGCTCGACGCGCTGCCGGCTGCCCGGCGCCTCGTCGGCGGGGTCGTCGGCCACCGCGTCGGCGGCACCGGTCCCCGCCGGGGCCTCGACGCCCCCGAAGACGGTCTCGCCCCGCGCGCCGACCCCCACCAGCTCGCCGCGGGTCCGGGTGGACGCGCCGGCCGGGGCCACGCCGCGGGCCGAGGCCCACTCGGCGGCGTGGGCGAACATCGCCAGCATGTAGACCACGACGGACGTGACCAGCGCGATGCTGGAGAGCTGCTCAGGGTTCATCTCACTGCTTCCTCAGGGGTGGTGCTGCTGGAGAGGGTTCGCGGTCCGGGGCGTCGGGGGATGCGTCCGCGCCGCCCGGCGGGGCACCGCCGAGGGTCTCGGCGAGCTCGTCGACGTCCTCGGTCAGCCCGCCGCGGGCGTCGGCGCGGTCCAGGCCGCCGACCTCGAGCAGCCGGCCGCCGTCGGGGCCGTCCACCACCCGCACCCAGACGCGGCGCGGCCGGATGAACAGCGAGAAGCACAGGCCGAGGACGGCGAAGGCGATGGCCAGCAGGGAGATCGGCACCCCGGGGGAGTCGCCGACCTGCAGCTTCACCCAGCGCTGCCAGCCGTCCATGGTGATCGTGCCGCGGCCGTCCGGCAGCTCGACGGTGGCGCCCTCCTGCAACGCGATCCGGAACGGCGCGCCGTCGGCGTCGACCATCTCGGTCATCCCGGTGGTGTCGAGGGAGTAGACGTTCTCGGGCTCCCCCGTCTCCACCTTGGGCGGGCCTGACCAGCCGTTGATGAACAGCGCCGGGTTGAGCGCGTCCGGGAAGCCCGACGTCGGGGCACTGCCGTTCGTGGTCACCGCCGTCGGCAGGAAGAAGCCCTCGAAGGCCAGCCGCTCGGGCCGGGCGTCGGGGGCCTTGATCGCGCCCGCGGAGGTGAACTGGCCGTCCTGGGGCAGGAAGGGCACCGGGCCGGAGAACGCGACGTCGCCGTTGCCGTCGCGGATGGTCACCTCCGGCGCGTAGCCGTGGCCGACCAGGTGCACCGTCGTGCCGCCGATCTGCAGGGGCTTGTTGACCTCGAGCGTCTCGGCGTGCGGCGCCTGGCCCGGCGCGTCGGTGACCTCCACCTGCGCGCGGAACAGCCGGGCGGCACCGCGCTGCACCGGGCCGGTCTCGAAGGCGACGTCGAAGCTCTTGACCACCACGCTGAACGGCTGCAGGTCGGACTCGTCGAACTGCGCGCCGGCCTGCAGGTCGTCGTACTGGGTGAGGTTGTTGGCGAACCCCTGGCCGACGATGACGACGCTGGTGCCCCGGAACCCGTAGAGGCTGGCCAGGGCGACGCCGAGCAGCACGAACAGCAGGCTGATGTGGAAGACGAGGTTGCCGGCCTCCCGCAGGTAGCCGCGCTCGGCGGCGACCGAGCCGTCGTCGCGCACGTCGACCCGGTAGCGGCGACGACGGAGCTCGGTCGCGGCGCGGTCCAGCACGCCGGCGTCGTCGGTGACCTCGGTGCGGGCGTAGGCGGGCAGCCGGGCCAGGTTCCGCGGCGTGCGCGGCGGCCGGGCCCGCAGCGCGCGGGCGTAGACCCCCACCCGCGGCACGATGCAGCCGACCAGGGACACGAACAGCAGCAGGTAGATGGCCGAGAACCAGGCGGAGGTGAAGACGTTGAACAGCCCCACCCGCTCGTACAGCGGGCCCAGCGTCGGGTTGTCGCGGATGAAGTCGGCGACCCGGACCGGGGAGACCGCCCGCTGCGGGACCAGCGAGCCGGGGATGGCCGCCAGGGCCAGCGCGAAGAGCAGCACCAGCGCCGTCCGCATGGACGTCAGCTGGGTCCAGACGAAGCGGGCGCCACCGCGCCAGCCCAGCCGGGGAGCGCCGCCCGGGCTGTCCGGCGGCGGCGGGTCGGCGGCGGCCGCGGGCTCGCGGACCTGGGTGTCGGTCATCAGATCACCGGGACGAAGGAGGCGAAGGTCTGGCGGAGGTCGGCCGTCAGGGTGGTCCACAGGCCCGTCACCAGCAGCACGCCGACGACGACCATGGCGATCCCGCCGACCCGCAGCAGGGTGAGCTGGTGGCGGCGCAGGAACCCGACGGCACGCGCCATCCGGGTGTAGACGAGGCCGGCGACGACGAACGGGACGCCGAGGCCGAGGGCGAAGACGAAGGCCAGCAGGCCGCCGCGCAGGGCCGTCGCCTCGGAGAAGGCCAGGCTGTAGACGACGCCCAGGGTCGGCCCGATGCAGGGCGTCCAGCCCAGCGCGAACACGACGCCCAGCAGCGGAGCGGCGGCGACGCCGGCGGCGGGCAGCCGGGAGAGGCGCAGCTCGCGGCGGCCCAGCTTCAGCACGCCGGCGAAGACCAGGCCGAGGGCGATCGTGACGACGCCCAGCACCCGGCTGATCAGCTCCGCGTGGGTGAGGAGGGCGGCGCCGAGGCTGCCGACCAGGGTGCCGGTGGCCACGAACACGGCGGCGATGCCGAGCACGAACAGCGACGTCCCCGCCAGCATCCGACCGCGCCGGGCGGTGCCACCGAGCACCTCGGCGGCCCCCAGCCCGGTGGCGTAGGAGAGGTAGCCGGGCAGCAGCGGCACGACGCACGGCGAGAAGAACGAGACGAGCCCGGCCAGCAGGGCGACGGGGACGGCGAGCACCATGGAGCCGCCGACGGCGGCCTCGGCCCAGCCGGCCAGGTCCAGCGGGGTCACTCCGCCGCCACCTCGTCGATCATGGTGACCAGCGTGAGCTCGGAGATCTCGCCGAGGACCCGCGCCGCGAGGCGGCCCTCCTTGTCGATGATCAGCGTCGAGGGGATGGCCGAGGGCGGCAGCGTCCCGGCGAAGACCAGCAGCGCCTTGCCGTCGGGGTCGTAGATGCTCGGGTAGCCGATGCCGAAGGCCCGGACGAAGGCACGCGCCTGCGCCGGGTCGTTGTCGCGGGTGGTGATCCCCAGGAACTGGGCGCGACCCGCCGTCTTCGCGCTGGCCTTCGCCAGGGCGGGGGCCTCGGCCCGGCAGGGGGCGCACCAGGAGCCCCAGACGTTGACGACGACGACCTCGCCCCGGTAGTCCTCGGTCGAGAGCGGCTCGTCGTCCAGCGAGGTGCCGCTGACGACCGGCAGCACGGTCCGGTCGGCCGGGGCGATCTGGGTCAGGTTGCGCCGCACCCCGACGTAGCCCTCCTGCCCGGCGCTCCGGGTGCCCTCGTCCGCGCCGGTCGCCGAGCACCCGGCGAGCACGACGAGCAGCACCGCGGCCACGGCGGCGCGCAGCAGAGCGGCCGGGGCGGCGTGCGGGCGACGAGGGCTGGGCACTAGGAGCCTGCGACGAACTTCTTCGGCACGGGGGCCGAGTACAGCGCGGCGGCGGGCTCGCGGTAGGCGACGGCGCTGACGCGGCCGTCGACGAGGGTCACCGAGGTGATGCTGGCCAGGCGGCACTCGCGGCGCCGCGGGTCGTGGAACAGCCGCCGGCCCTCGGCGTCGCAGCGGGCCATCCAGATCGGCAGCTGGTGGGAGACGATGACCGCCTCGTGCCCCGCCGCGGCCGCGGCCGCGTCCCGGACCGCCAGCCGCATCCGGGCGACGATCTCGCGGTACGGCTCGCCCCAGGTGGGCCGCAGGGCGTTGCGGAACAGCCACCACGTCTTCGGGTTGCGGGCCAGGGCGCTCGCGGTGACCTTGAGCCCCTGCAGCTGGTTGTCGGCCTCGACGACCCGGTCGTCGGTGGTGACCGGCAGCCCGAGGGCCTCGGCGAGGGGCTCGATGGTCTCCTGGGCGCGCTCCAGCGGGGAGCAGCGCAGGTGGACGACGTCGCGGGAGCGCAGGTCCTCGGCGACCAGGCCGGCCATCGCGCGGCCGAGCTCGGACAGGTGGTAGTCGGGCAGCCGTCCGTAGAGCAGTCCGGCGGGGTTGTGCACCTCGCCGTGGCGGACCAGGTGGACGACGGCCCGGGTGCCGGCGGGGGACGCGGGGGGAGACGTGGTCACTGGCTCATCCTCTCCCGCCCGCGGCCGCCGCCGCGGCAGCCGCGGCCCGCGGCAGGGCGTCGACGACCCGGTCCAGGGCGGCGTCGTCGTGCGCGGCGGAGAGGAACCAGCCCTCGTACGCGCTGGGCGGCAGGTAGACGCCGGCGTCGAGCATGGCGTGGAAGAAGGCCGCGTAGGCCGCCGTGTCCTGGGTCGCCGCGGTGGCGTAGTCGGGGACGGCGGTCACGCCCTCGGGCACGAAGAAGACGCTGAACAAGTTCCCGGCGGCCTGGATGACGTGCGGGACGCCCGCGGTCGCCAGCGCCGTGGCCACCTCGGCCTGCAGCCGCGCCGAGGCCCGGTCGACGTGCGCGTAGACGGCGTCGGTGGCGAGCCGGAGCGTCGTCAGGCCCGCCGTGCTGGCCACCGGGTTCCCGGACAGCGTGCCGGCCTGGTAGACCCCGCCGACCGGGGCGAGGCTCTGCATCAGCTCGGCGCGGCCGCCGAACGCGGCGGCCGGGAAGCCGCCGCCCATCACCTTGCCGAAGGTCATCAGGTCCGGGACGACGCCGTCCAGGCCGTACTGCCCGGAGCGGTCGATCCGGAAGCCGGTCATCACCTCGTCGGACACGAACAGGGCGCCGTGCTGGTGGCACAGGTCGGCGAGGAACCGGTTGAAGCCGACGCCGTCCTCGACGCCTGGCGGGACGACGCCCATGTTGCCGGCGGCGGCCTCGGTGAAGAGGCAGGCGATCTGGTCGCCGTAGGTCGCGAAGGCCTCGCGGACGGCGGCCCGGTCGTTGTAGGGCAGCACGATCGTGTCGGCGGTGGTCGCCTCGGTCACACCGGGCGAGCCCGGGATCGCCAACGTGGCGACGCCCGAGCCTGCGGCGGCCAGCAGGGCGTCGACGTGACCGTGGTAGCAGCCGGCGAACTTCACCACCTTGTCGCGGCCGGTGATGCCGCGGGCCAGCCGCAGCACCGACATCGTCGCCTCGGTGCCGGAGTTGACCAGCCGGACCTGCTCGACGGGCGTGCGGTCGATGATCTCGGCGGCCAGCTCGACCTCAGCCGTCGTCGGGGCGCCGTAGGAGGTGCCGCGGGACGCCGCCTCGGCGACGGCCCCGATCACCTCGGGGTGCGCGTGCCCCAGCAGCATCGGACCCCAGGAGCAGATCAGGTCGACGAGCTCGTTGCCGTCGACGTCGTAGAGGTAGGGGCCCTTCGCCGACGCGATGAACCGCGGCGTGCCGCCGACGGACAGGAACGCGCGGACGGGGGAGTTCACCCCGCCGGGGGTGACCTGCTGGGCGCGCGCGAACGCGGCGGCCGAGCGGGTGTCGGTGGAGGTGTCCGGCCGTGAGGTCGTGGTCATCGGTGGGTCCCCTGGTGGTAGCGCTCGGCCCACTCCTGAGCCCAGTACGTGAGCACGATGTCGGCTCCGGCTCGGCGGATGGAGGTGAGGGTCTCGGCGATGGCGGGCTCGCGGTTGATCCAGCCGTGGGCCGCGGCGGCCTCGACCATGGCGTACTCGCCGGAGATGTTGTAGGCCGCGACGGGCACGTCGACCGCCTCGGCGACCGCCCGGATGACGTCCAGGTAGGCCAGGGCCGGCTTCACCATGACGATGTCGGCCCCCTCGGCCAGGTCGAGGGCCACCTCGCGCAGCGCCTCGCGGACGTTGCCGCCGTCCTGCTGGTAGGTCTTGCGGTCGCCCTGCAACGACGAGCCGACGGCCTCACGGAAGGGGCTGTAGAAGGCGGAGGCGAACTTGGCGGCGTAGGCGAGCACGGTGGTGTCCAGCCACCCGGCGGCGTCGAGGGCCTCGCGGATGGCGCCCACCTGGCCGTCCATCATGCCGCTGGGCGCGACGACGTGGGCGCCGGACTCGGCGTGCAGCACCGCCATCTGCGCGTAGATCTCCACGGTGGCGTCGTTGTCGACCGCCCCCGAGGGGGTCAGCACCCCGCAGTGGCCGTGGTCGGTGAACTCGTCCAGGCAGACGTCGGTCATCACCAGCAGGTCGTCACCGACCTCGCTGCGCACCGCGGTGATGGCCCGGGTCAGGATGCCGTCCGGGTCCACGGCACCGCTGCCCTGCGCGTCCTTGTGGGCGGGGACGCCGAACAGCATCACGCCCGCCAGCCCGGCCTGGGCCGCGGCGACGGCCGCCTTCCGCAGCGTGTCCATGCTGTGCTGGACCACGCCGGGCATGGAGCTGATCGGCCGCGGCTCGGCGAGGCCCTCGGCGACGAACACGGGGAGCACCAGCTGCCGGGGTGCCACCGCCGTCTCCGCCACCATCGCCCGCATCACCGGACTGGTCCGGAGCCGCCGAGGACGGTGTCGGATGGCTCGCTCCGCTCGCTGCGGATCGCGCTCCTGGCCCATGTCTTCCTCCTTCGCTCGCGGGACGAAAAGCGTGTCCCGCTCGCTCAGTCGTCCAGACATGGGCGCGCGATCCGGCGTGGGATACCTCGCTGGGGTCAGTCTTCGTCGCCCACCAAACCTAGCGCCCGCCTCCGGGAATCACACCCGCCGACGGGGTGACGTGCGCCTCTGCGACGGCTTGAGCACGGGCTCGCCCTCGGCCAGGAAGGCGTCGCGCCGCTCGGCGGCGAAGGCGGCCAGCGCGTCGGCCAGGTCGACCACCGACGGCTTGCCCGCGACGACGTCGACCCGCAGGCCGTGCTCCTCGCAGGTCTTCGCCGTGGCCGGGCCGATGACCGCGATCACCGTCGCGGGGTGCGGCTTGCCGGCGATGCCCACCAGGTTGCGGACGGTCGAGGAGGAGGTGAAGACGACGGCGTCGAACTTGCCGGTCTTGATCGCCTCGCGGACCGGGGCCGGCGGCGGGGTGGCCCGGACGGTCCGGTAGGCGGTGACGTCCTCGACCTCCCAGCCGAGCCCGGTCAGGCCGGCGGTGAGCGTCTCGGTGGCGATGTCGGCGCGGGGCAGGAACACCCGGTTGATCGGGTCCAGCACCTCGTCGAAGGGCGGGAACTCCGCGGCCAGGCCGGCGGCGGACTGCTCACCCTGCGGCACCAGGTCGGGTTCGATGCCCCAGCCACGGAGCGCCTGCGCGGTGACCGAGCCGACGGCCGCGACCTTGAGCCCGGAGAACGCCCGGGCGTCGAGGCCGTACTCCTCGAACTTCTCGCGGACGGCCTTGACGGCGTTCACCGAGGTGAAGGCGACCCACTCGTAGCGGCCCTCGACCAGACCGCGGACGGCCTTGTCCATCTGCAGCGGGCTCCGGGGCGGCTCGACGGAGATCGTCGGCACCTCCTCGCTGTGCGCGCCGTAGGTCCGGAGCCGCGCCACCATCGGGGCGGCCTGGTCCTTGGTGCGGGGCACCAGCACCTTCCAGCCGAACAGGGGCTTGGTCTCGTACCAGCTGAGCTCGCGGCGCTGCTCGGCGGCCGCGCCCATGATCACGTGCAGCGGGTCGTTGGCCGGGGCCTTGATCGACTCCACCGCCAGCACCAGCTCGTCGAGCGTGCTGGGCAGGGTGATCTGCTCCGTGCTGCCGCCGTGCAGGGTGACGACGACGTGGTCGCCGCCGGGCCGGCCGGAAGCCTTGGCCGCGTCCACCAGGGAGCCGACCATCGAGACCAGCGTGCTGCAGACGACGGTGGCGGCCCCGCCCCACTGGGAGGTGTTGGCCTTGCTGAACTTGCCGTCGGTGACCGCGGCGAACTGCACGCCGCCGGAGTGGATGAGGTCGATGCCGGCGTACTCGGGCACGGCCGTCAGGCTGGAGACGCCCGGCACGACCTCGAAGTCGATGCCGCCCTTGACGCAGGCCGCGGCCTCGTCGGCGACGGCGTTGTCCAGGAAGGGGTCACCGGTGACCAGGCGGACCACCCGGGAGCCGGCGGAGGCGTGCTTGAGCACGAACTTGGCCCGCACCGAGGGCGACAGCGGTCGCCCGGTCTCGGTCGTGCCCAGGATGGAGACGTCGGCCTCCTCGGCCACCTTGACGGCCGGGTGGGCCAGGATCTCGGTCTGCCGCTCGGTGTCCAGGATGACGGCGCTGGCGTCCGCGAGCGCGGCGATGGCGCCCAGGGTGAGCAGGTCGGGATCACCCGGGCCCGTGCCGACGAAGATGACGCGGCCGCGGGCCGCGGGGGCGGCGGTGGAGGAGGTGCCGGGGTGCTGCACCGAAGATGTGCTCACGGACGTCTCGCGTTCTGTTGTCCTGGGCCGCCAGGGTGACGGGCGGGTGGAGTAGGTGGAGCGGGGCAGATCGGTCAGGGGAACTGCAGAGTGGCCAGTACCCCACTGGCATGTTTCGTCCCGAAATCTGCAGGATCTTCTGCAAACCCTTCGACCTCGAGACGAAGCGGAGGACCACTCCCGGCAGGTGTCTCCACACTGCTCAGTAACGTTCTCCCAATTACCGCGCTCAGAGTCAAATCGTGACTTGTACCACGGACGGACTTGACAACGGCGCGGGCACCCACCGGGGCCGTGCAGCCGGCCTCGAGCCGACCGAGGAAGGCGCGCTCCGTCAGCGCCTCGGCGTGGCTCACGGCGTGGTCCAGCGCCCGGACGTGCTCCTTGAGCTCCTCGTCGAGGGTGTGCGCGACCTCCAGCGCCAGGGCGCCCTGCCCCGGCGCGGGCAGCATCAGCGCGAGCGGCAGGACCTCGGCCGGCAGGTCCTTCACCACCGCCGCGCTGGCACCGGGGCCCGGAGGCTGCTCAGCCCCGTCGGTGGTCCCGGGCTGCAGGTAGCCCAGCCGGCGCAGACCGGCCGCGGCGAGCAGCACTGCGTCGACCTGACCGCTGCGGACCAGGCCCAGCCGGGTGTCGACGTTGCCGCGGACGGGGACGACGACGACCCGGCGGCCCTCCTTCTCCGCCCAGTCCTGCAGCTGGATCGCCCGCCGCGGGGCGCCGGTGCCGACGCGCGCGCCGTCGTCGAGGTCGGCCAGCCGGCGGCCGACCAGGACGTCCCGGGTGTCCTCGCGCTCCGGCACGGCCACCACCTCCAGGTCCGGGTCCGGCGCGGTGGGCAGGTCCTTGAGGGAGTGCACCGCCACGTCGATCTCGCCGTGCCGCAGGGCGTCGCGGACCGCCCCCGCGAAGACCCCGGTGCCGCCGATCTCGGTGAGCGCCCGCTGGTCGACGTCGCCCCGGGTGGTGACCCCGACGAAGCTGGAGGGCACGCCGCGCGCGGCCAGCAGCCCGGCGACCAGCTCCACCTGGGCCCGGGCGAGCGGGGAGGTGCGGGCGCCCAGCCGCAGCACGCGGGAGCCGGTCGCCGAGGTCACGCGGACGGGACCTCGGCCGACATCACGGCCGCCACGCTCTGCGGGTCCAGGGCGAACAGCTCGCGCAGCGCGGCGGCGTAGTCCACGGCGTCCGGGTCGGTGGAGAGCTCCTGCACCCGGACGGTCGGCTGGTGCAGCAGCTTGTCGACGACCCGGCGGACGGTCCGCTGGACCTCGTCCCGCTCCCGCTCGCCGAGCGTCGGCAGCCGGCTGCTGAGCCGCGACATCTCCCCCGCCACCACCTCCGAGGCCATCGAGCGCAGGGCGACGACGGTGGGGGCGACCTGCGCGGCGCGGCGCAGCCCGAGGAAGTCGCGGACCTCCGCGCGCACCAGCGCGCGGGCCTCCGCCACCTCGCTGGAGCCGGTGTCGTCGTCGCGGCCCGCCACCAGCCGGTCCAGGTTGACCAGGCTGATCCCGAGGGTGTGCACGTCCTCGGAGACGTCCGGCGGCAGCGCGAGGTCGACGACGCCGGTGACCGGGGTGCCGGCGAGCTGGCCGGCCCCGATGGTCATCGAGCGGGCGCCGGTGCAGGTGACGAGCACGTCGGTGTCGGCGAGGGCAGCGTCCAGCTGGTCCAGCGGGACGGCGCGGCCGCCGACCGACTCGGCCAGCCGCTCGGCCTTGACCAGGGTCCGGTTGGCGCAGCTGACCTGGGCCCCGGCCGCCGCGGCGGTGCGGGCGGCGAGCCCGGCCATCTGGCCGGCCCCGACGACGAGCACCCGGCGACCCTCGAGGCTGCCCCGCTCGGTGGCCAGCAGGTCGTAGGCGGCGGTGACCAGGGAGCGTCCGGCGGAGCCGATGCCGGTCTCGGTCTGCACCCGCTTGCCCACGCGGAGCGCCTGCTGGAAGAGGGAGTTGAGCACCGTGCCGACGGTGCCGGCGTCCTGGCAGACGCTGAGCGCGGTGCGCACCTGGCCGAGGATCTGGCTCTCCCCCACCACGACCGAGTCCAGCCCGGCGGCCACCGAGAAGGTGTGGGCGACGGCACCCTCGTCGAAGAAGACCGCGCACAGCGTGCGCAGCTCCGTGACGCTGAGCCCGGCCAGCGCGGCGAGCGCGGCGACGGCGTCGTCGAGGCCGCCGTGGAAGCGCGAGACCGAGGCGTAGAGCTCGGTGCGGTTGCAGGTGGACAGCACCACCGCCTCGTCGACGTGGTCCGACGCCACCAGCTGCTCGGCGAGCTGCGCCGTCGCCGTGGCACCCATGGCCAGCCGCGACAGCATGCCGACGCTCGTGGAGCGGTGCGACACGCTCACCACCAGAATGCTCATCAGTCCTCACCTTCGAGATGGCCGTGCGTGGGCACGAGGACGGGTGCCGGGGGCAGCCCGGCGGGCGCCCCGTCGATGATGCCCGGAGCGACGACCGGGTCGTCGCGCGTCCCGGCGGGCTCCTCCACCCGTCGGTGCTCGTGGTAGGCGAGGATCTGCAGCTCCTGCCCCAGGTCCACCTTCCGCACGTGGACGCCGTCGGGCACGGCCAGGACGACCGGGGCGAAGTTGAGGATGCTGGTCACGCCGTGGCCGACCAGCCGGTCCGTGACCTCCTGCGCGGCCTCGGACGGGGTCGCGACCACCCCGATCACCGCGCCGGTCGCGGCGAGGAGGTCCTCGAGGTCGCGGAGGTCGGTGATGGCGAGGCCGTGGAGGGTCTGGCCCACCAGGGCCGGGTCGGGGTCGACCAGGCCGACCACCCGGAAGCCGCGGGAGCGGAAGCCGGAGTAGTTGGCCAGCGCGGTGCCGAGGTTGCCCAGGCCGACGATGACCACCGGCCACTCCTCGGCCTCACCGAGCTCGCGGGCGATCTGGAACCGGAGGTAGGCGACGTCGTAGCCGACCCCGCGGATGCCGTACGAGCCGAGGTGGGAGAGGTCCTTGCGCAGCTGGGCGGGGCCGACGCCGGCCGCCTCGGCCAGGGCACCGCTGCTGACGGTGTCGGTGCCGCTGCCGGACAGCTGGGCGAGGGCCCGGAGGTAGACCGGCAGCCGGGCGACGGTGGCCCGGGGGATGCCCTTCGTCGCGGTCGTCGGCTCAGCCCCGACGTCAGCGGCGGCCTCCGCGGGGGTCGGGTGTGCGTCGTCACGAGCCTCACGCAAGGTCTCGGCGGAAGACACACCTCTCCTGGTCTGTGGGGCCGTGCTGCCGGGGCGGCAGCGGTCGGATCGGACCAACTCTAGGAGTCGCGACCGGGCCGCACAAACGAATCGGCTAGGTCGAGCCGGCCAGCGCCGCGCGCAGCCGGGCGGGGTCCACGGCCCAGAAGTCGTGCTGCGCCCCGTCCACGAACGTCACCGGCACCTCGTCGGTGTAGCGCCGCAGCAGCTCGGCGTCGGTGGTGATGTCCTGGGTCGACCAGCCGGTCCCCGTCTCGGCGCACACCCGGGAGACGACCTCGACCGCCTGCTCGCAGAGGTGGCAGCCGGGGCGGGTCAGCACCAGCACCCGCTCGTCCGCGCTCATCGCTGCTCCTGCTCGGCTCGTGTCATCTCTCTCAACATCCCCTTCCGGATCTTCCCTGTGGCGCCCCGCGGCAGCGCGTCCACGACGTGCACGGCCGAGGGCCGCTTGAAGCGTGCGAGCCGCTGACGGCAGTGGGCCTCGACGCGGTCGGCCGACAGCGCCCTGCCCTCGACGAAGGCGACCACCTGCTCCCCCGTGCGCGGGTCGGGGCGCCCCACCACGGCGACGGCCTCGACCTCGGCCAGCTCCGCGATCACCTGCTCCACCTCCGCCGGGTAGACGTTGAAGCCGTTGACGACGACCAGCTCGCGCGCCCGGTCGACCAGCACCAGCTCGCCCGCGTCGAGGTACCCGATGTCCCCGGTGGGGAACCAGCCGTCGGCGTCGGGGCCGTCCGACCCGTCGGGCCAGTAGCCGGAGAAGAGGTTGGCGCCCCGGACGGCGATCTCCGCGGGCTCCCCGGGCTCGCGGCCGTCGCCGATCCGCACCTCGACGCCGGGCAGCGGTGGCCCGACGTGGCCGGGTCCGGACCCCGTGCCGCCGAAGGTGGCGGTGACGCCGGGCGCGGCCTCGGTGAGCCCGTAGCCGCGCTCGACCGGCAGCCCGGTCCGGGCGGTGAAGGCGGCGGCCAGCTCCTCGGGCAGCGGCGCCGCCCCCGCGACGACCGTCCGCAGCCGGCCCAGCCCGGCGTCCAGGTCGGGCTCCGCGAGCAGCCGGTGCAGGGTCGGCGGCGCCAGCGGCAGGTTGGTGACCCCCTCGTCGCGGACCAGGGCGCCGATGCCCTCGGGGTAGCCGTCGACCACCACGAGCCGCGCCCCGGAGCCGACCCAGCTGCCCAGCACCGCGTTCAGCCCGAACACGTGGAACAGCGGCAGGGTCGCCAGCACGACGTCGTCGGGTGTGAGCACGCCGAGCCGTCCGACGTGCTCGACGTGGGCCAGCAGCGCCCGGTGGGTCAGCATCGCCGCCTTGGGGCGCCCGGAGGTGCCGGCGGTGTAGAGCAGGACCGCCAGGCTCTCGGCGTCGGGCGGGGAGGTCAGCAGGGCGGCGTCGGCGGCCAGCGCGGCCAGCCCGTCCTCGGTCAGCGGCAGCGTGGTGACGCCCGCCGGTCCTGGTCCCCGGGCGCTCAGCAGCACGCGGGCCCCGGAGTCGGCGAGGACGACGGCGGTCTCGTCGGCGGTGGACTGCGGGTCGAGCGGCACGACGACCACCCCGGCCCGGAGCGCGGCCAGGTGGGCGACGACCCAGGCGGCCGAGCCGGGCCCCAGCAGTGCCAGCCGCTGGCCGGCGAGGAGCCCCTGCGCCGTCAGCCCCGCGGCGACGGCGCTGACCCGGGCGTCGAGGGCGGCCCAGCTGAGGGTCCGGCGCGGCCCCGGCCCCGCGGGCGGGCCGGGCTCGACGAGCGCGGTGGCGTCCGGGCGCTCGGCGGCGCGGGCCGCGACCAGGTCCGCGAGGTTCGAGCAGGCCGCGACCGGCCCCGGCGCGACCGCAGCCGGCGGGCCGGACGCCTGCTCGCTCTGCACGCGCCGAGTCTGGCACAGCGACCCGGCTCGACCGCGGCTGAACACCGGTGGGGCGGAGCTAGGGTGGCGGGATGAGCGATGCTGACGGCTCGGCCCCGGCGTCGGGGACCGGTCGTGGGCTCGAGGTCCACGACGAGGACGTCCGCCCGCTGCCCGGTGTCGGTGCCTCGGCCATCGAGGTCGCGCCGCTGAGCACCGAGGGCGACCCGCAGGCTGCCGCCTTCTTCGACCTCGACAACACCATGATCAAGGGCGCGTCGATGTTCCACCTCGCCAAGGGCCTGTACCGGCACGGGTTCTTCGGCAGCCGGGTGATCGCCAAGGCCGTCTGGCTGCAGGTGTGGTTCCGCGTCGTGGGCCGGGAGAACCCGACCCACATCGAGGACGCGCGGGCGGTGTCGCTCTCCTTCATCGAGGGCCACACCGTGACCGAGCTCGAGGAGATCGGCCAGGAGACCTACGACGACGCCATCCATCCCCGGATCTGGCCGGGCACGCGGGCGCTCGCCCAGAAGCACCTCGACGCCGGGCAGCAGGCCTGGCTGGTCACCGCGGCCCCGATCGAGGTCGCGGGGATCATCGCCGCCCGCCTGGGCCTGCACGGTGCGCTGGGCAGCACCGCCGAGCACGTCGACGGCGTCTACACCGGCCGGCTGCGCGGCGAGCTGCTGCACGGGGCGGCCAAGGCCGACGCCGTCCGTGCCCTGGCCGAGGCGGAGGGCCTGGACCTGACCCGCTGCGCCGCCTACTCCGACTCCTCCAACGACCTCCCGATGCTGTCCCTGGTCGGCCACCCCACTGTCATCAACCCGGACAAGCGGCTGCGCCGGCACGCCCTGGAGCAGGGTTGGCCGGTCCGCGACTTCCGCCGCGGGCGCAGGGCCGCCCGCGCCGGGCTGCTCGGGGCCGGGGCCGCGGGCGGCGCGACGGGAGCCTTCGCCGTCGGCGTCGTGCTGCGGCGGATGCTGCGCCGCTGAGCTCGGCGCGGGCTCCCAGCGCGGGCGCGCGGCGGCTCAGCGCCCGCGGGTGATGACCGCGGCGGCGCCGACGTAGACGAGGTAGGACAGCAGCCCCAGCACGGCGAGCTTGGCGCCCTGGTCGGGCCGGTCGGTGATGACCACGGTGACCGCGACGGCGAGCGCGAGCACCCCGAGGACGGCGGCGCCGGCGTCGAGCAGGCTGCGGAGGTCGGGGCGGCCGGGCGCGACGCGGCGCGGGGTGCGGCGGACGACGAGGGCGGTGAAGGCGGCCGTCGCGGCCACCACCAGCACGAGGGCCCAGGTCATGGGTGCCGCCTCGATCGCGGTCCCGCGCGAAGCCCGGTGGTGGGGCGGGAGCGGTCGACGCGGGCCGTCGGGCCACGGGAGACCCCCGTGACCAGGACGACCCGCGTCATCGCGCTGCCGGACCCGGACCTACTTGCCGGCGCGGCGGCGCTGGATGCGGGTGCGCTTGAGCAGCTTGCGGTGCTTCTTCTTCGCCATCCGCTTGCGGCGCTTCTTGATGACCGAACCCATGAACAACCTCTCGACTACCGAGACGCCGTCGGCCTCGGGCTGCTACGAACACGTCCGGTCGACCGCCGGACAACCCTGGCAGACTACCCGGCGCGCCCGACCCGGCGCCAACCGGCGACCGTGGCCACCCCCGCACCGGGCGCGGACGGTAGCGTCGGCGAGCGTGGCGAACCATGTCGAGGACTTCAGCACCGGATCCGGATCCCGCAGCACGCCCCGCGCGTGGCTGCCCACCGACGCCCCCTCGCTGGGCCTGGACGGGGAGTGGCAGTTCCGGCTGCACGCCAGTCACCGCGGGCTGGCGGAGCCGCCCGCGAGCGACGGCGACTGGGGCACCGTGACCGTGCCGTCGCACTGGGTGCTCGGGCCCGACGGGGTGCCCACCAGCGCCGAGCGCGGCCGGCCGATCTACACCAACGTGCAGTACCCGTTCCCCGTGGACCCGCCCTTCGTGCCCGACGAGAACCCGACCGCCGACCACCGCCGCACCTTCGACCACCCGGGGTGGGACGTCGAGCGGGTGCTGCTCCGCTTCGACGGCGTCGAGTCCGTCTACCAGGTGTGGCTGAACGGCGCCGAGGTGGGCGTGGGCAAGGGCAGCCGGCTCGTCCAGGAGTTCGACGTCACCGCGGCCCTGCGCCTCGGCGAGAACGAGCTCGTCGTGCGCGTCTCCCAGTGGTCCTCGGCCAGCTACCTGGAGGACCAGGACCAGTGGTGGCTGCCCGGCATCTTCCGCAGCGTCACCCTGCTGGGGCGGCCCGCCGGCGCGCTGGACGACGTCTGGCTGCAGCCCGGGCTGGTCGCCGACGACGAGGGCGTGGGGTTCCGCGGCACGCTGCGGCCGGTGCTGCAGGCGGCGCCGACCGCCTACCCGGTCACGGTCCGGGTGCCGGAGCTGGGCGTCGAGCAGACCTTCCCCGACGCCGCCGCCCTGGCGGAGGTGGCCGTGGGCGAGGTGGAGCCCTGGACGGCGGAGACGCCGCGGCTCTACACCGTCGAGGTCGCCTCGACCGGGGAGACCGTCACCGTCCGGGTCGGCTTCCGCGAGGTCCGCGTCGTCGGTGACCGCTTCCTGGTCAACGGGGAGCCGGTGACGTTCCGCGGGGTCAACCGGCACGAGACCCACCCCGTCCGCGGCCGCGTCTTCGACGAGGCCCACGCCCGCGCCGACATGGTCACCATGAAGCGGGCCAACGTCAACGCGATCCGGACCAGCCACTACCCGCCGCACCCGCGCGTCCTCGACCTGGCCGACGAGCTGGGCTTCTGGGTCGTCGACGAGTGCGACCTGGAGACCCACGGCTTCGAGTTCCAGGGCTGGCAGGACAACCCGAGCGACGACCCGCGCTGGACCGCGTCCTACCTGGACCGGATCGAGCGGACCGTCGAGCGCGACAAGAACCACCCCTGCGTCGTCCTGTGGTCGCTGGGCAACGAGGCGGGCACCGGCCGCAACCTGGCCGCCATGGCGCAGTGGGTGCACCGCCGCGACCCCGGCCGCCCCGTGCACTACGAGGGCGACTACACCGGCCAGTACACCGACGTGTACTCGCGGATGTACCCGGCGCTCGTCGAGGTGGAGGCGATCGGCAGCGGTGTCGGACCCGTCCGGCACACGGGTCCCGCCGAGGGCGCGCGGGTGCGCTCGATGCCCTTCCTGATGTGCGAGTACGTGCACGCGATGGGCAACGGCCCGGGCGCCATCGCCGACTACGACACGCTGACCGAGCGCTACCCGCGGCTGCACGGCGGCTTCGTCTGGGAGTGGCGCGACCACGGCCTGGCGACCCGCGCGGCCGACGGCACCCCCTTCCACGGGTACGGGGGCGACTTCGGGGAGGTCGTGCACGACGGCAACTTCGTGATGGACGGCATGCTGCTGCCCGACGACACCCCGACGCCGTCGGTCGCCGAGTTCGCGGCCGTGCACACGCCCGTCGTGCTGACGCTCGCCGGCCGGGCGCTGGAGGTCCGCAACCGCTACCACACCGCCGACACCGCGCACCTGCGCCTGGTGGCCGCGGTCGTCTCCGGGACCGACGGCACGCTGAGCGCGGAGACCGAGCTGGACGTGCCGGTGCTGGCGCCCGGGGCCTCGGCCACCGTCCTGCTGCCCGACGCGCTGGTCGAGGGCGCCGACGGCGGCTGGTGGGACGTCCGGGTCGAGCTGGCCGCCGACCAGCCGTGGGCGCCGGCGGGCCACGTCCTCGGCCGGGCGCAGGCGGCCCGGCCCGTGCAGACCCCCGCCGCCGCCGTCCTGCCGCGGCCGGCCGCCGCGCCGCCGCTGGTCACCGCGGGCGACCCGCTGACGCTGGGTCCCGCCACGTTCGACGCGCGGACCGGCCGGCTCACGGGGCTGCACGGGCTGGCCCTGGACGGCCCGCGGCTGGAGCTGTGGCGGGCGCCGACCGACAACGACCGCGGCGCCAGCTTCGGTTCCTACGAGACCGCCCGGCCCGAGGACACCCCGTACGGCACCGGCGAGCCGGGGCCGTCCTCGGAGCAGCGCTGGCGGGCCCGGGGTCTCGACCGGCTGGTGCACCGGCTGCTCGAGCTCCGCGCCGGTCCCGACGCGGTGGTCAGCGCCGTCCGCGTCGGCACCGCGAACAGCGGGCTGTCCGTCGAGGTGCGGACGCGGTGGGAGCTGGTCGACGGCGGTCTCGGCTGCTTCGTCGACGTCGTCCCCTCCGTCGGCTGGGACTGCACCTGGCCGCGCGTCGGCGTCCGGTTCGACCTGCCGGCCGGCGTCGAGCGGGCGGACTGGTTCGGCACCGGTCCGGCCGAGTCGTACCCCGACAGCCTCGCCGCCGCCCGCACCGGCCGGTTCTCGGCCGGCCTCGACGAGCTGTCCGTGCCCTACTCGCGGCCGCAGGAGACGGGCCACCGGTCCGGGCTGCGGCGCCTCGAGCTGCGCGGGTCCGACGGCGCCGTCCTGCGGCTCCGGACCGCACCCGACACCGCCGGTCGGCGGCCCGGCTTCACGCTGAGCCGGCACACGCCCCAGCAGGTCGACCGGGCCCGCCACCCCTACGAGCTGCCGTCGAGCGACCGGACGTACCTGTTCCTCGACGCTGCCGTGCACGGCGTCGGCAGCCGGGCCTGCGGCCCCGACGTGCTCCCCGAGCACGCCCTGTGGCCCGGCGCGCACCAGCTCACGCTGGTCTTCGAGGACCCCGCCTGACGGCGTGGTGACTTCGGGGTCGAGCACGACCCCGAAGTCACCACAGGAACCCGAGCAGTCGCGTCCCCAGGGAGCCACGGCGGTGTTCGGTAGGTGCCGCACATCCTGGGAGTGCCGGCATGCACCCACGGACGCGGATCTCCGACGACCTCCTGCAGCTCGCCGGCCTCCAGGAGGGTGTCGTCACCCTCGAGCAGGCGACCGCCCTGGGGGTCACCCCGACCGTGGTCAAGCGGCTCTGCGCCCAGGGGACCTGGCAGCGGCTCGGGCGCGGTCTCCTCCTCGTGGGTCCCGCCGCACCGCCGTGGCGCGCCTGGGCGTGGGCGGGCGTGCTCGCCGCCGGAGACCGTGCTCGGCTCGGGCCGGAGGCCTCGGGGCACCTCTGGGGGGTGCGGCCCGAGGCGCCCGAGCTCGTGGACGTCCTCGGCCCGATCTCGGGCCGACCGACGACCAGCAGTCCCTGCACCTTCCATCGTGAGCGGCCGGGTGTCCGCTCCGGACGCTCGTCGGGGCACCACCCCGGCTACCCGCGGTCGACACCCTGCTGGACCTGTGCGCCGTCCGACGACCGGGCGAGGTCGTCGACTCGTGACCCGGGCTGCTCGACTGCGGGTGGCGCGACCCGAGGAGCTCCTCGGCGCTCTGGACCGTTGCAAGCTCCCCTCCTGCCGTCAACGCCTCACGGACCTGCTGCAGGACGTCGCCGAGGGCCTCGAGTCACCGCTGGAACTGGCCCACCTGCGCGACGTCGAGCGGGCCCACGGCCTCCCGAAGGGCCGGCGCAACCAGTACCGGGGCGGGCTTCGTCACCGCAGCGACGTCGGCTACGACGCCTACGGGGTCCTCGTCGAACTCGACGGACGGCTGGGCCACGCTGACGACGGCGGGCGGTTCAGGGACTTCCGCCGGGACGACGACTTCGCGGTGCGCTCGCTGGTCACGCTGCGCTACGGCTGGCACGACGTGAGTGATCTCCCCTGCGACATCGCGCAGCAGGTCGGCACGGTCATCACGGCCCGGGGCTGGACCGAGGTGGTGCAGCGCTGCCGGCGGTGCCGCCGGGTGGTGTGGTGAGTCCGGGTTCGACGACGACCCCGCACTCCTCACGACTCCTAGCCGGTCTCGAAGAAGGCGTCGCGGAGGTAGGCGTGCACGGCCTTCTCGGGGACCCGGAAGCTGCGACCGAAGCGGACGGCCTCGAGGTCGCCGTTGTGGATGAGCCGGTACACCGACATCTTGGACACGCGCATCAGGGCCGCGACCTCGGCCACGGTGAGGAAGCGCACCCCCGTGAGGTCGCCTCCGATCGGGGTGACTCCCCCGGGCTGGGACTCGTTCGTCATGCCACACCCATCTCTGTCGGCCCGCCTCGCGCAGCGCGCGGTGCCGGGTACTGCAGTGAGGCTAGTGGTTGGAGGGGCGTCAGCGATAGTACGAGTTTCGACTCACAGGACGACACGCCGCGTCAATAGTTGACCGTGCTCGAATCGAGACGCACACTTCGCGCTCACCGGTCTCCGAGGGGTCAGAGACCGGGGTCAAGACCCAGCTCGGGGTACACGGCCCGGCGGGTGGCGAGGATGGCCTGGTCGACCCGGCTCTCGGGGTTGATGCCGTCCTCGAACGACGTCCAGGCGGCGTCCGCGCCGTCGGACATGGAGGTGGGCGCCCACGGCCCGATCGCGTCGCGCCAGGCCTGCGGCGTCGGGGTCGCGGGCGGCACCGGCTCCCCGCTGACGATGGCCAGCAGGTGCGTCCAGGCCCGGGGGACGACGTGCAGCAGCGCGTAGCCGCCCCCGCCGGTGGACACCCAGCGTCCCTCGCAGTGCTGGTCCGCGAGCTCGGCGAGCGCCAGGTAGGAGGCGCGCTGCCCGTCGAGGGACAGGTCCAGGTCGGCCAGCGGGTCGTGCTCGTGGGAGTCGCAGCCGTGCTGGGTCACCAGGACGGTCGGCTTGAACGCCGCCAGCACGTCCGGGACGACGGCGTGGAAGGCCCGCAGCCAGCCGGCGTCCGTGGTGCCCGGGGGCAGGGCGACGTTCACCGCGGTGCCCTCGGCGCCCGGCCCGCCGATCTCGTCGGGGAACCCGGTGCCCGGGAACAGGCAGGCGGGCGTCTCGTGCAGGCTGACGGTGAGCACGCGCGGGTCGTCGTAGAAGATCGCCTGCACGCCGTCGCCGTGGTGGACGTCGACGTCGACGTAGGCCACCCGCTCGCAGCCCGCGTCGAGCAGCCAGCGGATGGCCACCGCGATGTCGTTGTAGACGCAGAACCCGCTCGTCGCGCGCGGCATGGCGTGGTGCAGCCCGCCGCTGATGTTGCTGGCCCGGAGGGCCTCGCCCGACCAGACGCTGCGGGCGGCCTCGACGCTGGCCGACGTGACCAGGGCCGCGATGTCGTGCATGCCCTCGAAGACCGGGTTGTCGCTGGTCCCCAGGCCGAACTCCGCGTCCGGCACCCCGCGCTGGACCGCCGCGATGTAGGCCGGGTCGTGCACCTTGGCCAGCAGCTCGAGGTCGACGGGCGGCGGCGGGACGACGTCGAGGCGGTCCAGCACGCCCAGCTGGCGGGCCAGCTCGACGGTGTTGCGGACCCGGCCCGGCGCCATCGGGTGGTCGCTGCCGAAGTCGTAGCGGCTGAGGTCCTCGGAGTGGACCAGCCGGCCCCTCACGGCCGGGTCCCGGGCTGCCGGGCGGCCTCGGCCAGGTCCCGGCTGCGGTCGCGGGCGGCCTCGATCGCGCTGAGGAACGCGGCCCGCACCTTGTGGTCCTCCAGCTGGCGGACGGCGGCGGCCGTGGTGCCGCCCGGGGAGGTGACCCGCTCGCGGAGCACGGTCGGGTGCTCCCCGGTCTCGCGCAGCAGCTTCGCCGAGCCGAGCATCGTCTGCACCACCAGCTCCGTGGCGGTGTCACGGGGCAGGCCGAGGTGCACCCCGGCCTCGATCATCGCCTCGACGACGAAGAACAGGTAGGCCGGGCCGGAGCCGGAGATCGCGGTCACCGCGTCCTGGTACCGCTCGGGCAGGGTGACCACGCGCCCCGTGGCCGAGAGGATCTCGGTCACCCGGTCGAGGTGCTCGTCGGTGCTCGCCGAGCCGGGTGAGATGGCCGCCATCCCCTCGTCGACCTGCGCGGGGGTGTTCGGCATGACCCGGACGACGGGGGTGCCGGCCGGCAGCACCGCCTCGATGGAGGCCGTGTCGACCCCGGCCGCGAGGGACACGACGAGCGTGCCGGGCCGGAGCGCGGGCGCGATCTCGGCCAGCAGGTCGGCCATGTCCTGCGGCTTGACCACGAGGACGACGGTGTCGACGGCGGCCGCCGCCTCCCCGTTCTCGCACATGGTGATGCCGTACCGGGCGGTCAGCTCCAGCTGCCGCTGCGGCCGACGGTCGGTGGCGAGGATCCGGTCGGGCGTCCAGCCGGCCCGGACCAGGCCGGACAGCACGGTCTCCCCCATCACCCCGGCGCCGAGGATGGCGAGCCGCAGCCCGCCGCCGGGCAGTCCGACGCCGTCGTCGAGGACCGCCCCGGTGGACGTCACGGCGCTCAGGCCCGGTCCGCGACGAGCTGGTCGGCGAGCAGCTCCGCGATCTGCACGGCGTTGAGGGCGGCGCCCTTGCGGAGGTTGTCGTTGGAGATGAACAGGACCAGCCCCTTGCCGGCCGGCGCGGACTGGTCGGCCCGGATCCGGCCGACGAAGCTCGGGTCGGCGCCCGCGGCGTCGAGGGGGGTCGGCACCGCCATCAGCGCGACGCCGGGCGCCCGGCCCAGCAGCTCGGTGGCGCGCTCGGGGCTCAGGTCCTCGGCGAACTCGGCGTGCACGGCCAGCGAGTGGCCGGTGAAGACGGGCACCCGCACGCAGGTGCCGGCGACCAGCAGCTCGGGGGCGTGCAGGATCTTGCGCGACTCGTTGCGGAGCTTCTGCTCCTCGTCGGTCTCCCCGGACCCGTCGTCGACGATCGAGCCGGCCAGCGGCAGCACGTTGTAGGCGATCGGCTTGACGTAGGTCTGCGGGGCCGGGAACTCGACGGCGTCACCGCGGAAGGCGAGGCCGGCGGCGCGGTCGGCGACGGCGCGGACCTGACCGTCGAGCTCGGCGACGCCGACCCCGCCGGAGCCGGAGACGGCCTGGTAGGTCGCCACCTGCAGCCGGGTCAGCCGGGCCTCGCGGTGCAGCGGCGCCAGCACGGGCATGGCCGCCATCGTCGTGCAGTTCGGGTTCGCGATGATGCCCTTGGCCGGCCGCAGCGCGTCCTCGCCGTTGACCTCGGCGACGACCAGGGGCACGTCGGGGTCCATCCGCCAGGCCGAGGAGTTGTCGATGACGAGGGCGCCGGCGGCCACGACCTTCGGCGCCGTGGCCTTCGAGGCGGCCTTGCCGTTGGAGAACAGGGCCAGGTCGAGGCCGGAGAAGTCGGCCGTCTCGGTGTCCTCGACGACGACCTCGCGGTCCTGCCAGGTCAGGGTGCGACCGGCGGACCGGGCGGAGGCGAAGAACCTCAGCTCGGTGACCGGGAAGCCGCGCTCCGCCAGCAGGGCCCGCATCACTCCGCCGACCTGACCGGTCGCTCCGAACACACCAACGCGCATGGGCCCAGCCTAAGACCTCCCCGCGGACTCGAGGACCGACTTCCAGGCCGTGGATCTTCCCGTCCGCGGGGCCTCCAGGCCCGGGGACACGAGAAGTTCTCCCGTGCTGACCGCCTCGGGGCGCCCGGGTGGCCGGGGCAAGATGGTCCGGTGAGCGCGCAGCCCGGGGTGGCGACCATGGACCGGACCCGGATCGGCCGCGAGGTGGTGCTGGTGCTGGCGCTCTCGCTGGGCCAGTCGGCCGTCTACGCCGTCCTGCGGATCATCGAGCGGCTGACCCGGGAGGTGCCCCTCTCGGCGCAGACCTCCACCCTCAACGCGTCGACGACGCCGGACCGGCCCTGGCTGGACCTGGCCTACCAGCTGGCCAACATCGCCTTCGCCTTCGTGCCCGTGCTGCTGGTGCTGTACCTGCTCGACCTGACGCACCGGCCCGCCGGCGCCCTGATCGGCTTCGACCTGCGGCGGCCCCGCTTCGACCTCGGCGCCGGTGCGGTGCTGGCGGCGGTGATCGGCATCCCGGGCCTGGGGCTCTACCTCGGCGCGCGCGCCCTCGGCCTCAACACCGACGTCCAGGCCTCGGCCCTGGCGGGGGCCTGGTGGACGATCCCCGTCCTGGTGCTCTCGGCGTTCCAGAACGCCGCCCTCGAGGAGGTCGTGATGATCGGCTTCCTCTTCACCCGGCTCCGCCAGCTGGGCTGGCAGCCGTGGGTGGTGCTGCTGCTCAGCGCCGGGATCCGCGGCTCGTACCACCTGTACCAGGGGTTCGGCGGCTTCGTCGGCAACCTCATCATGGGGCTGGTCTTCGGGCTCGTGCACCTCCGATGGCGACGGGTGGGGCCGCTGGTCGTCGCGCACACCCTGCTCGACGTCGTCGCCTTCGTCGGCTACGCGCTGGTCGCCCCGCACGTGGGCTGGTTGTGACCGCCGCGGGCCCGGCGATCCTGCTGCTGACCAGCCCGCTGGCCCGGACGGCCGACGTCGACGGCCTGCGCGCGGCCCTGGCCCTCGTCGGCCCGGTGACCGCGCCCGGCTGGGCGATCGACCGGACGGCGCCGGACCTGCTCGCCGCCCCGGCCGCGGAGGCCGGCGCCGCGCTGGGGCGCACCAGCTCGCCGGTCGTGCTGTGCGGCGTGGGCAGCGGCGCCGTGCTGGCGCTCCGGGTGGCCGCCGAGGCCGGGGACCGGGTGGCCGGGCTGGTGCTCGCCACCGGACGCCGGCCGTCGGGACCGCGCCCGGTCCTGGTGCTGCACCGGGCGGCGGCCGACCTGCTGCCGCTCGCGGTCCTGCAGCGGCTGCACGCGCCAGAGCGGCTGCTGCTGCAGACCCTCGACCTGGTCCGGCCGCAGGACGTCCGCCCCCTCGCCGCCCGGGTCCCGCAGCCGAGCCGGGTGGCCTGGGGGCGCCGCGACCCGCTCGACCGGTGGGCGGCCGCCCGGCTCGCGGCGGCCCTGCCGGCGGGCCGTCTGGTGCCCCTCGACGACGCCGGACCCGGCTGGGTCGCGAGGTCGCCGGAGCGGCTGGCCGGGCTCGTGGCCACCCGGGCCCCGGAGCGCTAGAGGCTCTCGGTGGTCCCGCCGCCGTCGGTGGCGAAGGACGGCTGCGCGGGCGCGGCCAGGTGGAGCCGGGCGAAGGCCAGCGACTCGGCGAGGTCCTCCTCGCGGCTGGCCCGGGTCGGGTTCTTCCGCGAGTTCAGCTCCAGCACGACGTGACCCGAGAAGTTCTGCTCGGCCAGGTGCTCGAGCACCGCGCCGGCGTGCTGGTCGCCGCGGCCGGGCACCAGGTGCTCGTCCTTCACCGACCCGCTGCCGTCGGTCAGGTGGACGTGCCGCAGCCGGTCGCCCCAGGCCCGGGCCAGGTCCAGCGACTGCTGGCCGGCGGTGGAGGCGTGGGAGAAGTCGAGCGTCAGGTCGGCGTAGTCGAGCTCGGTGGGGTCCCAGCCCGGCACGTAGGCCTTGAGCTCCCCTGCCGGCGTCCGCCACGGGTACATGTTCTCGACGCAGAACAGGATGCCGGTGCTCTCGGTGAGCCGGCGGATGCCGTCGACGAAGTTCCGGGCGTACTCGCGCTGCCAGCGGAACGGCGGGTGCACGACGACCACGTCGGCGTCGAGGCGGTGCGCGGCCTCGGCCGAGCGCTCGAGCTTCGCCCACGGGTCGGTGCCCCAGACCCGCTGGGTGATCAGCAGGCAGGGCGCGTGGATGGCCAGCACCGGGATGCCGTGGTAGTCGCGGAGCTTCTCGACCGCGTCGATGTCGGCGGCGACCGGGTCGATGCCCACCATCACCTCGACGCCGTCGTAGCCGAGGCGGCGGGCCAGCTCGAAGCCGCTGGCGGTGGTCTCGGGGTAGACGGAGGAGGTGGAGAGGCCGATCTTGGCGGACGGGACCCTCACCTGCTCACCGGAGGGGCCCGCGGAGGGCTCGGCGTCGTCAGGCACGCCCCCCAGCGTAGTGCGCGCGACCGATCGCCGGGCCAGGCCCACGGGCTCGGCCCGGGGACCTCCCGGGGCCGGCTCGGGGCGCGCCGGCCGGCCCCTAGGCTGGCCACCGTGCCCGAAGTGCTGATCGGCTTCCCCCGCGCCTTCGTGGACTTCACCGACCCGGCGGACGACGACCAGGTGTTCCACTGCGACCTCACCTGGCTCACCTCGCGCTGGACCTGCATCTTCGGCCAGGGCTGCCAGGGGATCTACGCCGACCGGCCCGACGACGGCTGCTGCACCCTGGGCGCGCACTTCGCCGACGCGGACGACGAGTCCCGGGTGGCGGCGGCGGTGGGCCGGCTGACCCCGGACGTCTGGCAGCTGCACGCCCAGGGCGCGGGCGGCTGGGCCGAGCTGGAGGGCGCGGAGTCGGTGGCCGAGGGTGAGTCGCCCGGCCGCAAGACCCGGGTCGTCGACGGGGCGTGCGTCTTCCTCAACCGGCCCGGCTTCGCCGCCGGCACCGGCTGCGCCCTGCACCGGCTCGCCCTCGACGAGGGCCGGCCGATCACCGAGACCAAGCCCGACGTCTGCTGGCAGCTGCCGCTGCGGCGGCAGTACCGGGCCGTCACCCGGACCGACGACAGCACCTACACGGAGGTGTCCATCGGGGAGTACGGCCGCGACGGCTGGGGGCCGGGCGGGCACGACCTGGACTGGTACTGCACCTCCAACACCGAGGCCCACGTCGGACCGGAACCGGTCTACCGGTCGAGCCGCGACGAGCTCGTCGCCCTCATGGGTGCGCCGGCCTACGCCCTGCTCGTCACCTACTGCGAGGACTTCGACAGCCGGCGCAGCCCGTTGCTGCGGCACGCCGCCGACCCCGCGCGCCCGTCCGGGCCCGGTTCGTGATTCTGCGGGGGTGAGGCACGATGAGCCCCATGCACCTTGACCACCTGTCGTTCGCCGTCGGGCCCGAAGGGCTCGACGCGACGACGCAGCGGCTCAGCGCCCTGCTGGGGGTGCCCTTCCGCGAGGGCGGCTTCCACCCCCGGTTCGGCACCCGCAACAAGATCCTGCCGATGACCGACGGCCAGTACCTGGAGGTGGTGGAGGTCCTGGACCACCCCGCCGCCGACAAGGCCCCGTTCGGCCAGGCCGTCCGCGCCCGGTCCGAGGACGGCGGTGGCTGGCTGGGCTGGGTGGTCGCCGTCGACGACATCGCCCCCGTCGAGGAGCGGCTGGGCCGCGCCGCGGTGGAGGGTCACCGGGTGCTGGAGGACGGCACCCGGCTGGAGTGGCAGCAGCTGGGCATCAAGGGCCTGCAGTCGGACCCGCAGCTCCCCTTCTTCGTCCGCTGGCGGAGCGACCCGTCCGTGCACCCCTCGCACGGGGGCCGGGAGGTCGAGCTGCTGAAGATCGAGATCGCCGGCGACCGCGAGCGGGTCGACGACTGGCTGGGTGGCCGCTCGGACACGATCCTGCTCGACGTGGACGTCGACTGGATCGCCCCGAACGGCCAGCCCGGCCTGAGCGCGGCACTGTTCAGCACCCCGCGGGGCGAGGTGCGGATCTAGCCCGGGTCGCCGCGCAGCGCCCGCAGCGCGAGCACGCTGACCGGGACCAGCACGACGTGGCCCAGGGCCAGCGCGACCGTGCTGACCGCGTCGAGGTCGGCCGGCAGGGTCATCAGCGGGACGGTGCCCAGAGCGAGCACCGGCGCCGCCACCTGGCCGACGCCCAGCACCCGCGGCCAGCGGCGGGCCAGCAGCACCGCGAGCGCCAGCCCGACCAGCAGCGGCAGCGCCGCGAACCCGGCCACGGTCGCCGCGTCCACCCGGGTGGCCCCGGCCGGGGCGGTGAACACGAAGCTCCCGCCGGCGGCCCGGCCGAGGCCGTAGAGGGCGAGGTCCGCGGCCACCGCCACCAGCACCGCCACCGCGACGACCCCGAGGGCCGTCCGGACCGGCACGCGGCCGGGAGCCGTGACGGCGCCCGCCACGGCCGCGCTCACGGGCGCTGCGCCAGGTAGGCCTCGATCCGGTCGAAGGCCCCCACCCAGGCGTGGGTGGCGAAGAAGTCGCGGGCCTCCGGCGTCGGGAACCCGCTCTGCACCACGGTCATCAGGGTGCCGCCGTCGACCGACTCGAAGGTCACCTCGATGCGGGTGGTCAGCGTCGACCCCTCCGGGTCGGAGCCGACCGACTCGGTGACCAGGCGGTGCGGCCGGTCGATCTCCAGGAAGGTCTGGGTCTCGCGGAACAGGGTGTCGCGGTCGGGGCCCCAGACGGCGGTCTGCCGGCCGCCGACGCGGAGGTCGACCTCGATCTCGACGACCCCGGGCTCGGTGTCGAGGATGGCGAACCAGATCTTCTGCTGCTCGGCGTCGGTGTAGGCGTCGAAGACCACCTCGGGGCGGGCGGGGAGCTGTCGGCTGAGCCGGAGGGCGAGCCCCTCGTCGGTACGGGCAGTGCTCATGGCGTCGTTCCTTCCTGGAGGGTGAGGTAGGCCTCGAGGCCGTCGAGGCGACGTTCCCAGAGGCGCTGGTAGTGGCTGATCCAGGCCATCGCCTCGTCCAGCCGTTCGCCGCCGAGCCGGCACTGCCGGGTGCGGCCCACCTTGGCGGTGGTGACCAGGCCCGCGTCCTCGAGGACCTGGACGTGCTTCTTCAGACCGGTCAGCGTCATCCCGGTGGGGGCCGCCAGCTCGCCGAGGGTCGCCGGACCCTCGCCGAGCCGGGTCAGGACACCGCGGCGGGTCGGGTCGGCGAGAGCGGCGAACGCCCGGTCGAGCACCTCTGACTGAACCATGTGGTTCACCATACGACACTGAACCGTTTGGTGCAACGTCCCGTCGCCGTCGGTGCGACGTCTCGTCGTCCTGCCGCCTCGGGGTCCCACCCGGCGGTCCTGGGAGGATGGGCGCCATGCCGGTCCGCATCCGCCCTGCCGTCGCCGCCCTGCCCGCCTACAAGCCCGGCCGACCGGCGCCGACGGGCGCGGCGGGACCCGCGTACAAGCTGTCCAGCAACGAGAACCCGTACCCGCCGCTGCCCGGCGTGCTGGCCGCCACGGAGGCGGCGGTGGCCGGGATGAACCGCTACCCGGACCTGGCCAACACGGCGATGGCGGCCGCGGTCGGCGCCCGGCTCGGCGTCGCCCCGGAGTGCCTCGCCTTCGGCACCGGCTCGGTGGCGGTGCTGTACCACCTGCTGGCCGCCGTCTGCGAGCCCGGCGACGAGGTGGTCTTCGCCTGGCGGAGCTTCGAGGCGTACCCGATCGCCGTGCAGATCACCGGGGCCACCCCGGTCCCCGTGCCGCTCGGCCCGGGCGCGGTCCACGACCTGGAGGCCCTGCGCGCGGCCATCACCCCCGCGACGCGGGTGGTCATGCTCTGCACGCCGAACAACCCGACCGGGCCGGCGATCGCCCACGACGAGCTCGAGCACTTCCTGGACGCCGTGCCGGAGCACGTGCTGGTGATGGTCGACGAGGCCTACGTCGAGTTCGTCGACGACCCGGCCGCGGTCCGCGGGCTCGAGGCGCTGCAGGGCCGGCCCCAGGTCGCCGTGCTGCGGACCTTCTCCAAGGCCTACGGGCTGGCGGGCTTCCGGGTCGGCTACTGCGTCGCGGAGCCGGCGCTGGCCGCCGCGGTCCGGGCCGTCTCGCTGCCCTTCGGGATCTCGGTCGCCGCCCAGGCCGCGGTGCTCGCCAGCCTCGACGCCGAGCCGGCGCTGCGGGAGCGGGTCGACGCCCTGGTCCGGGCCCGGGCGGGACTGCGGGACGGGCTCCGCGGGCTGGGCTTCGACGTGCCCGCCGCCCAGGGCAACTTCGTCTGGCTGCCGTCCGGACCGCTCACCGCCGCCCACGGCGAGGCCTTCGCGGCCGGCGGGGTCGTCGTGCGGCCCTACGCCGCCGGGGAGCCGGGTGACGGGGTGCGGATCACCGTCGGGGAGGACGCGGCGAACGCCCGGGTCCTCGAGCTGGCGGCGGGGCTGCCCCGGCCCTGATCGGACCGCGGCGCGGCCTGGCCGGAACTGTCAGCGGGGCCGCCTACGGTGCAGCCATGGCCAAGACGACGACGCGTCCCGCGTTCAAGTGCACCGAGTGCGGGTGGACCTCCGGCAAGTGGGTCGGCCGGTGCAACGAGTGCATGACCTGGGGCAGCGTCGTCGAGGAGGGTGCGCCCAAGCTGGCCTCGGTGCGCTCGTCGATCCCGGTGGCCAAGGCCGTGCCGATCAGCCAGGTGAGCGCCGACGCGGCCGCCCGCACCCTCACCGGCGTCGGCGAGCTCGACCGCGTGCTGGGCGCCGGGGTGGTGCCGGGCGCGGTCCTGCTGCTGGCCGGGGAGCCCGGCGTCGGCAAGTCCACGCTGCTGCTGGAGGTGGCGGCCCGGTGGGCGAAGGCCGGGCGGCGCACGCTGTACGTCACCGGCGAGGAGTCCGCCGCGCAGGTCCGGCTGCGGGCCGACCGCACCGACGCCCTGGCCGAGGAGCTCTACCTCGCGGCCGAGACCGACCTGGGCACCGTGCTGGGCCACATCGAGGAGGTCGCGCCGTCCCTGATGGTGCTCGACTCGGTGCAGACGATCGGCACGGCGGAGGCCGACGGCTCGCCCGGCGGCATCACCCAGGTGCGCGAGGTGACCGGAGCCCTGGTGCGGGTGGCCAAGCGGCGCGGGATGGCGGTCATCATCGTCGGCCACGTCACCAAGGACGGGGCCATCGCCGGGCCGCGGCTGCTGGAGCACCTGGTCGACGTGGTCCTGGCGTTCGAGGGCGACCGGCACTCCGGCTTCCGGATGGTGCGGGCCACCAAGAACCGGTTCGGCCCCGCCGACGAGGTCGGCTGCTTCGAGATGGGCGAGCAGGGCATCGTCGAGGTGCCGGACCCCTCGGGGCTGTTCACCTCCCGGCACGCGGAGCCGGTGCCCGGCACCTGCGTCGCCGTGACCATGGAGGGTCGCCGGCCGCTGCTGGCCGAGCTGCAGGCGCTGGTCGCCCCGTCCCCGCTCCCCCAGGCCCGCCGGACCATGCACGGGGTCGACACCGGCCGGCTGGCCATGGTGCTCGCGGTGCTCGAGCGGCGCTGCCGCGTGAAGCTCTACGACCGGGACGTCTACGTCTCCACGGTCGGCGGCGCCAAGGTGGCCGACCCGTCCGCCGACCTGGCCGCGGCCCTGGCCATCGCCTCCGCCGCGACCGGCCACACCATCCCGCACGGCGTCGTGGCGCTGGGCGAGGTCGGGCTCGCCGGTGAGCTCCGCCGGGTGCCCGGCACCGACCGCCGGCTGGCCGAGGCGGCCCGGCTGGGGTTCACCGAGGCCGTCGTGCCGGCCGAGACGGGGCAGGCGCGGGACCGGATGCCGACCATGCGGTACGGCCTGCGGGTGCACGCCGCAGCCACGCTGCAGCAGGCCCTCGACGCCGTCGGCCTGGTCCCCCGCCGGGGGTCCGGACCGGCGCCCAGCGCGGACGTGGGCTGAGCCCGCGCCCCTAGGATGGTGCCGCAGTCGGACAGAGGTGGGGGAGATGGCGGGCGCGGACCAGCGGAGCGGTCTCTTCGAGCACCTGGCGCGGATGGCCCCCGGCACCCCGCTGCGGGACGGTTTCGAGCGGATCCTGCGCGGCCGGACCGGTGCCCTGGTGGTGCTGGGCCGCAACGACGTGACCGACGCCGTGTCGACGGGCGGGTTCGCCCTCGACGTGCCGTTCAGCCCCACGGCGCTCCGCGAGCTCGCCAAGATGGACGGCGCCATCGTGCTCGACCTGGAGTCGGACCGGATCGTCAGCGCCGGCGTCCAGCTGATGCCCGACGCCTCCATCGGCACGGTCGAGACCGGCACCCGGCACCGCACCGCCGACCGGGTGGCGCGCCAGTCGGGGCTGCCCGTCGTCTCGGTCTCGGCCTCGATGTCGACCATCTCGCTGTTCCTCGACGGCCACCGACGGGTGTTCGAGCAGTCGGACGCCATCCTGTCCCGGGCCAACCAGGCCCTCCAGACCCTGGAGCGCTACCGCGCCCGGGTCTCCGAGGTGACCGCCCGGCTGTCCTCGCTCGAGGTGCAGGATCAGGTCACGGTCTCCGACGTCGCCCTGGTCGCCCAGCGGCTGGAGATGGTCCGCCGGCTGAACGCCGAGCTGGACGGCTACGTGGTCGAGCTGGGCACCGACGGGCGGCTGCTCGCCCTCCAGCTGTACGAGCTGAGCGCCGGGCTGGACGACCTGCGCGAGCTGCTGGAGCGCGACTACCGGCCCGACGGTGACAGCGAGTTCTCCTTCGCCTCGTTGGCCCACCTGGACCTCTCGGAGCTGCTCGACCCGCTCGCCGTGGCCCGCACGCTGGGCTTCGGCGGCCAGAACCACCTGGACACCCGGGTCGCGGCCCGCGGCTACCGCCAGGTCGCGCAGATCAACCGGCTGCCCGTCGGCCTCGGCGCCCGGCTGATCGAGCACTTCGGCTCCCTGCAGGCCCTGTTCGGCGCCACCTCACCGGAGCTGCAGGCGGTCGAGGGCGTCGGCGAAAGCCGGGCCCGCACCATCCGGGACGGCCTGCTCCGGCTGGCCGACGCGGCCTACGACGACCGCGTCGACTGATCCTGGGCACCTCGGCGGACACGCGTCCACGCTCCCTGCGCTCGTCGGCAGGTCAGGAGCGCTCAGGCCCCGGAGGGCTCAGCCGCCGAGGATCATCCGGAGCTGGACGGGCTCGGCGCCGTCGAGCTGGGCGGTGGCGAAGTAGGTGCCCGGGCGCGGCACCTCCGGCCGGGTCCTGCAGTCCTGGCGGGACCGGGCCCCGTCCCAGGTCATCGTCCACACCACGGCGTCCTCGGCCCTGACCGTGGTCGAGCGCTTCTTGACGGCGGTCGAGCAGTCGTCGGTGGTCCAGATCCGGTCGGTGCCCGAGTAGATCTTCAGCTCGAAGTTCTCCGGCGTCACCGACACCACGCAGGTCGCGTCGCTGCCGTTGATGAGCGAGAGCGTGAACGTCGACTTCTGCTCCGGCTTGAGGCGCTGCTTGCCGGTCAGGGTGGCGCGCAGCTCCTTCGGCCGGCAGGCCACCGGCCCGGTCGGGGTCGGCTTCGGGCTGGGGCTCGCGCCGGCCGGCGCCCTGGCCGCCTTCGACGCCTTCGGCGCCGGGGTGGCCGCGGTGCGGGCGGACGAGGACGCGCTCGCGGTCGCGGACGGGCTGGTCGAGGGCGACGGGGACGGGGACGGGCTGGCCGAGGGCGAGGGGCTGGTCGCGGGAGGCGCGGTGACCGGCGGCGGCACCGGGTCGGCCGACACGGCGGACCCGCTGCTGGTGCTGTTCACGACCACGGCGACCACCAGGCCGACCAGCACGACGAGCGCGATGAGGAGGGCCACCCGACGCGCCCAGTACGTCTCCGCGGGCTCGGGCCCCACCGGGTGCAGCACGCTGGTCATGGCCGAAGTGTAAGCAGCGCGGACCCGGGCACCGGGCCGCCACGCCGGGCCGCCGGCCGGGGGCGCAGGTACGGTGGCGGCCGTGACCGTCGACCCCGCCACCCGGCACGCCACCGTCGTGGAGCGGGTCCTGGACTGGTACGCCGTGCACGCGCGGGACCTGCCGTGGCGCCGCCCGGAGGCCACCCCGTGGCAGGTGGTGGTCAGCGAGTTCATGCTGCAGCAGACGCCGGTCGAACGGGTCCGCGAACCCTGGCGGGTCTGGGTGGAGCGCTGGCCCAGCCCGGCGGCGCTGGCCGCCGCCCCCTCCGGCGAGGCGGTCCGGGCCTGGGGCCGGCTCGGCTACCCCCGGCGCGCGCTCCGGCTGCACCGGGCCGCGGTGGCGATCACCAAGGAGCACGACGGCCAGGTGCCGGCGGACCGGGAGACGCTGCTGCGGCTGCCCGGGATCGGCGCCTACACCGCCGCCGCGATCGCCAGCTTCGCCTTCGGCCGCCGTGAGGTGGTGCTGGACACCAACGTGCGGCGGGTGCTGGCCCGGGTGGACGGCGGCGTCGCGTTCCCGGCCGCGAGCCAGACCGTGGCCGAGGTCGCCGCCGCCACCGCCTTCGTCCCCGACGAGCCGGAGCGGGCCGCACGCTGGGCCGTCGCCGTCATGGAGCTGGGCGCCCTCGTCTGCGTCGCCCGGAGCCCCCGCTGCGACGCCTGCCCGGTGCAGGACCTCTGCGCCTGGCGGGCGGCCGGGCACCCGGCCTGGGACGGCCCGCCCCGGAAGGGCCAGAGCTACGACGGCACCGACCGGCAGTGCCGGGGAGCCCTGCTGGCGGTGCTCCGCTCCAGCGACGAGCCGGTGGCGCTGGGCGAGCTCGCGGCGGCGTGGCCGGACGAGGCGCAGCGCACCCGCTGCCTGGCCTCGCTGGTGGCCGACGGCCTGGTGGTCGCCCCGACGGCCGAGCACGTGGCCCTGCCGGGCTGAGTCAGACGGTGGCCGGACCGCTGGGCTCGCGGGCGGTCCGGGTGGAGCCGACGCTGGCCAGCACGACGCAGGCCATCGCGACCCACTGGACGGGGCTGAGGAACTCCGCCAGCAGCAGCATCGCCGCCAGGGCGGCCACCGCCGGCTCGAGGCTCATCAGGATGCCGAACACCCGCGGCGGGATCCGCCGGAGGGCCACCAGCTCCAGGCTGTAGGGGATCACCGAGCTGAGCAGCCCGACGGCCAGCCCCAGGAGCAGCACCCGCGGCTCCAGCAGGCGGGTGCCCGCCTCCAGGACGGCAGGCGGGCCGAGGGCCACCGCCCCCACCAGGCTGGCCACGACCAGACCGGAGATGCCCGGCCAGCGGCGGCCGGTCCGGGCGCTCAGCAGGATGTAGCAGGCCCAGCCGGCCGCGGCCAGCAGGGCGAACAGCACCCCCAGCGGGTCGAGCCGGGTCCGCGACAGCCCGAGCAGCCCGACGCCGAGCGCGGCGAGCAGCACCCACAGGAGGTCGCGCGGACGCCGGGAGCCCGCCACGGCCACCGCCAGCGGACCGAGGAACTCGATGGTCACGGCGATGCCCAGCGGGATCCGCGCGAAGGACTGGTAGATGGCCCAGTTCATGGTGGCGAGGCTCACGCCGAAGAGCAGGGCGACGGCCCAGTCGGCGCGACGGTGGCCGCGGAGCCGCGGCCGGACGACCAGCCAGAGGACGACGGCGGAGGTGACGAGCCGCAGCCACACCATCGCCGTCGGCGGGACCAGCGGGAACAGCTGCTTCGCGATGGCCGCGCCGAACTGCACCGAGACGATCCCCGCGACCACCAGCCAGACGGCCGGGATGCGCTCCAGGGACCAGGCGCGGGCCGAGGTGGTGGAGGGGGCGTCCGCGGTCACCGGCTCACCCTTCCACAGCGGGCCGGGTACGCCGCGTCCGTCCCGGGCGGGCGGACCAGCCGGACCGGCCCGTGGGGTGCGCACGGCCCGCGCGTCCCGGGCACCACCTCGACCGGGGTGCCCCCGGACAGCCGAACGGCCAGGCACCCACCCCGCGGGGTGGTGGCCTGGCCGTCCTCCGACGTCAGCGGTCAGTCGTTGCTGGTCGCCTCGGTGCCGTCGTTGAAGCCCTCGATGATGCCGCCGAACTCCACCGGCGGGACGTCCGGAGCTGCCGACCGGTCGATGCCCGCGAAGGTGAAGGGCTCCTCGGAGCCCGGGTCGGCGACGTCGACGACGACGATCTGCCCGGCGTGCAGCTCGGAGAACAGGATCTTCTCCGCGAGGGTGTCCTCGATGTCGCGCTGCAGCGCACGCCGCAGCGGACGCGCCCCCAGCGTCGGGTCGAACCCGCGCTGGGCGATCAGGCTCTTGGCCGCCGGCGTGAGCTCGATGCCCATGTCCCGGTCCTTCAGCCGCAGCTCGATCTGCGCCACCATCAGGTCGACGATCCGCTCGATGTCCTCCTGCGTGAGCTGGCGGAACACGACGATCTCGTCGACGCGGTTCAAGAACTCGGGGCGGAAGTGCTGCTTCAGCTCGTCCGCGACCTTGGCCTTCATCTTGTCGTACGAGCCGCCGCCGTTGCCCGCCCCGCTGAAGCCGAGGGACACGCTCTTGGCGATGTCCCGGGTCCCCAGGTTGGTGGTCATCACGATGACGGTGTTCTTGAAGTCGACCACCCGGCCCTGGGCGTCGGTCAGGCGACCTTCGTCCAGGATCTGCAGCAACGAGTTGAAGATGTCCGGGTGGGCCTTCTCGACCTCGTCGAACAGCACCACGCTGAAGGGCTTGCGGCGCACCTTCTCGGTGAGCTGACCGCCCTCCTCGTACCCGACGTAGCCGGGAGGCGAGCCGAACAGCCGCGAGGCGGTGTGCTTCTCGGAGTACTCGCTCATGTCCAGGGAGATGAGCGCGTCCTCGTCGCCGAACAGGAACTCGGTCAGCGCCTTGGTCAGCTCGGTCTTCCCGACGCCGGACGGGCCGGCGAAGATGAACGAGCCGCTGGGCCGCTTCGGGTCCTTGAGGCCGGCGCGGGTGCGACGGATGGAGCGGGAGAGCGCGCGGACGGCGTCGTGCTGGCCGATGTAGCGCTTGCCGAGCTCCTCCTCCATGTTGAGCAGGCGGGCCGACTCCTCCTCGGTGAGCTTGAACACCGGGATGCCGGTGCTGGCGGACAGCACCTCGGCGATGATCTCCTCGTCCACCTCGGCGACCACGTCGAGGTCGCCGGACTTCCACTGCGCCTCCCGCTCGGAGCGGGCGGTGAGCAGCTTCTTCTCGTCGTCGCGGAGCCCGGCGGCGCGCTCGAAGTCCTGCGCGTCGATGGCGGCCTCCTTCTCCAACCGGACGGCCGCGACCTTCTCGTCGAACTCGCGGAGGTCCGGCGGCGCCGTCATCCGACGGATCCGCAGCCGGGCGCCCGCCTCGTCGATCAGGTCGATCGCCTTGTCGGGCAGGAACCGGTCGGAGATGTAGCGGTCGGCCATCTGCGCCGCGGCCACCAGGGCCTGGTCGGTGATGGTGATCCGGTGGTGCGCCTCGTAGCGGTCGCGCAGACCGCGGAGGATGTCGATCGTGTGCGCGATCGTCGGCTCCGCGACCTGGATGGGCTGGAAGCGGCGTTCCAGCGCGGCGTCCTTCTCGACGTACTTGCGGTACTCGTCGAGGGTGGTCGCGCCGATGGTCTGCAGCTCGCCGCGGGCCAGCATCGGCTTGAGGATGCTCGCCGCGTCGATGGCGCCCTCGGCGGCCCCCGCCCCCACCAGGGTGTGGATCTCGTCGATGAACAGCACCACGTCGCCGCGGGTCTTGATCTCCTTGAGCACCTTCTTCAGGCGCTCCTCGAAGTCACCGCGGTAGCGGCTGCCGGCGACCAGGGCGCCGAGGTCGAGGGTGTAGATCTGCTTCTCGCGGAGCGTCTCGGGGACGTCGCCGCGGACGATGGCCTGCGCCAGGCCCTCGACGACGGCCGTCTTGCCGACGCCGGGCTCACCGATCAGCACCGGGTTGTTCTTGGTGCGCCGGGAGAGCACGGTCATCACGCGCTCGATCTCCTTCTCACGTCCGATGACCGGGTCCAGCTTGTTCTCCCGGGCCGCCTGGGTGAGGTTGCGACCGAACTGGTCGAGCACCATCGACGAGGACGGCGTGCCGCCCGTCTCGGGGGCGCCGGACGTCGCGGCCTCCTTGCCCTGGAAGCCGCTGAGCAGCTGCAGGACCTGGTTGCGGACGCGGTTCAGGTCGGCGCCGAGCTTGACCAGGACCTGCGCGGCGACGCCCTCGCCCTCGCGGATCAGACCGAGCAGGATGTGCTCGGTGCCGATGTAGGAGTGGTTGATCTGCAGGGCCTCGCGGAGGCTGAGCTCGAGGACCTTCTTGGCGCGCGGGGTGAAAGGAATGTGGCCGCTCGGGGACTGCTGCCCGTGACCGATGATCTCCTCGACCTTTTGGCGGACCGCCTCCAAGGAGATGCCGAGGGATTCCAGGGCCTTGGCGGCGACACCCTCACCCTCGTGGATCAGGCCGAGCAGGATGTGCTCGGTCCCGATGTAGTTGTGGTTGAGCATGCGAGCCTCTTCTTGTGCCAGCACCACGACACGACGGGCTCGGTCGGTAAACCGCTCGAACATGATGTTTGCTCCTCGCCTGCGGCGCGGCCCTCGCCCTCGTGGGAGAAGCCGGCACCGTCGCTGTTCACTGTAGTAGGCCGCACGGGCCCGAGACCCGGGGTCGAGTCTGGCACCACGGCCTCCGCCGGCGGTGACGACCACAGCCTTCGAGGGTTACAACCGCGTTCCCGCCTGCCAGATTCCGGTTTCCGCCCTCGGATCCGCGCTGCCGGCCCGTCCACGGGGCCGGCAGCGTTCGCCCAGAGCGCACAGCCCGGGCCCGTGCGGGAGCTGCGAGGAGCGTCCCGGCTCAGCTGTGGGCGCGCTCGTAGGCCTCGCGGACCTCCGAGGAGACCCGGCCGCGGCTGCTCACGTCGTGGCCGTTGGCCTGCGCCCAGGCCCGGATCTCGCTGGTGCTGCCGGCGCCGTCGGAGTCCGCCGCCTTGGCGCTCGCGCCGTTGGTGACCCGGCGGCGGCGGCCACCGGTCTTGCGGGCGTGCCCGATCCACGCCGCGAACTCGTCGCGCAGCTTCTGCGCATTCTCCGAGCTGAGGTCGATCTCGTACTCGGCCCCGTCGAGGGCGAAGGACACGGTCTCGTCGGCCTCGCCGCCGTCGTAATCGTCTTCCAGAATGATCTGCACCCTTTGCGCCATGGCTACCTCCGCTATTCGTTCGTGGTCGGACACAATGAACATAGCGCAGAACGGCCAAAACGGATCAGTTGAACTCGAGGGCGATATCGAGTATCGGAGCGGAATGCGTGATCGCCCCCACCGCGACGAAATCAACGCCCGTCGTCGCCACCGCGGCGGCGCTGGCCAGGGTGAGGCCGCCGCTCGCCTCGAAGGTCGCCCGGCCCCGGAGCTCGGCCACCACGGCGGTCATCTCGGCGATCGTCATGTTGTCCAGCAGCACGTCCTGCGCGCCGGCGGCGACGACGTCGCGGGCCTGCTGGGCCGACGTCACCTCCACCTGCACCCAGACGTCGGGGAAGGCCGCCCGGACCGCCTCGAAGGCGGGCACCACCCCGCCGGCGGCGATGACGTGGTTGTCCTTGATCAGCGCGGCGTCGGCCAGCGACATCCGGTGGTTGACCCCGCCCGCCACCCGGACGGCGTACTTCTGCAGCATCCGCAGCCCCGGCAGCGTCTTGCGGGAGTCGCGGACGCGGGTGCCCGTGCCCGCCAGGGCGTCGACCCAGGTGCGGGTCGCCGTGGCCGTGCCGGACATCAGGGTGAGCAGGTTCAGGGCGACACGCTCGGCGGTCAGCAGGGCCCGCGCACCCGCGTGCACCGTCATCACCACGTCGCCCGGCTCGACCCGGTCACCGTCGGAGGAGTGCAGGACGACCTCGAGTGGGCCGACCGGCGCGCAGACCAGGGCCAGCACGGCCGCCGCGACGTCGAGCCCCGCCACCGTGCCCGGTCGTCGGACGGTGAACGCCGCGCTCGCGGTCGCGTCGGCGGCGACCGTGGCCACCGAGGTGACGTCGACGCCGTGGCCCGTCCCCGCGGGCAGCACGCCCCGGCCGCCGAGGTCCTCGTCCAGCGCCTCGGCGATGACGGTCTCGACGGCGTCGGCGTCCAGCCCGGCCCCGACCAGGCGCTCCCGGGCCCCGGCGGGCGTGGTGACCCTCGCGAGATCGGCGGCGTCGGCGGTCCCGATGGGTCCTGCTGCGGTCACGGCTGCTCCTGGGGCGTGGGGACGTAGGCGTGGGCGAGGCCGGCGGCGGGGTCGGCGCGCACCTCGAGGTGACCCTGCCAGCCCGGGCGGCGGCCCTCGTGGTCGTCGCGCCAGTGGGCCCCGCGTGACTCCTCGCGGAGCAGCGCCGACGCGGTGACGGCGGTCGCGACGGTGAGCAGGTTGGTCGCCTCCCAGGAGGACAGCACGGGCTCGCCGGCGGGCTGGGCGGCCAGCCGGGCCAGGTCCGCCAGGCACGTGGTCAGGCCGTCGGCGTCCCGGAGACCGGCGGCGTGCCGGCTCATCGTCTGCTGCAGCGCGGGCACCACGGCGGCGCCCACGAGACCCGCGACCCGGCCGTCCACGGCGGCGGGCCGGCGCCGGGGCGGCGGGTCGGCCAGCAGCCGGGCGGCGATCCGGCGGGCGAACACCAGGCCCTCCAGGAGCGAGTTGGAGGCCAGCCGGTTGGCCCCGTGCACGCCGGAGGAGGCCACCTCGCCGCACGCGTAGAGACCGCCGAGGTTCGTCGCCCCGTCGAGGTCGGTCCGCACGCCGCCGCAGAAGTAGTGGCAGGCGGGGGCCACGGGGATGAGGTCGACGCTCGGGTCGAGGCCCAGCTGGCGGCAGCTGTTGAGGATGGTCGGGAACCGGACCCGCCAGGTCTCCTCGCCGAGCGCCCGGCCGTCGACGAAGACGTGGTCGGAGCCCTCCCGGGCCATCTCCTTCATGATCCCCTTGGCGACGACGTCGCGGGGCGCCAGCTCGGCCAGGTCGTGCTGGCCCACCATGAACCGCTCGCCGCGGCCGTTGACCAGCAGCCCGCCCTCGCCGCGCACCGCCTCGCTGACCAGCGGGAGCTGGCCGCGGGCGCCGGCACCCATGAACAGCACCGTCGGGTGGAACTGGATGAACTCGACGTCGCGCAGGACCGCCCCGGCGCGCAGGGCGGCGGCGACGCCGTCTCCGGTGGCCACCGGCGGGTTGGTGGTGACGGCGTAGATCTGGCCGATGCCCCCGGTGGCCAGCACCACGGCCCGGGCGTGCACGGCGCCGACGCCGCCGCGGCTGCCCTCGCCCATCACGTGCAGGGTGACCCCGGCGACCGCGGGCGGCTCGCCCGGAGCGGTCGCGGCGGGGATCAGGTCCAGCACCAGCGCGTGCTCCACGACCTCGATGGCCGGGTCGGCCTTGACGGCCGTCACCAGGGCCCGCTCGATCTCGGCGCCGGTGGCGTCGCCGCCGGCGTGGGCGATCCGGTTGCGGTGGTGGCCGCCCTCCCGGGTCAGCGCCAGCGCGCCGGCGGCGTCCCGGTCGAACTCGGCGCCGCGGGCGATCAGGGTGGCGACCTCGTCGGGTCCCTCGCTGACCAGCACCCGGACCGCGGCCTCGTCGCAGAGCCCGGCCCCGGCCACGAGGGTGTCCTCGACGTGCTGCTCCACCGTGTCCCCCTCGCCCTGCACCGAGGCGATCCCGCCCTGGGCCCAGGGCGTGGAGCCGGCGGCCACGACGTCCTTGGTGACCACCAGCACGGTGCCCAGCTCGCGGCACTCCAGGGCGGCGGTCAGCCCGGCGATCCCGGAGCCGACGACGACGACGTCCACCTCGTGGGTCCAGCCGGGCGGCTCCGACGCCAGTCGGCCCGGCAGGTCGGGCAGCGGGGGCAGCGCCGGGAGCCCGCCCGGCGTGCGGGCGGGCGAGGGCTGCTGGAGAGCAGCGTCGGGCACCATGGCGCCCATGCTCCCCCATCCGGGCTCCTTCTTCGACGCGTGGGTGAGCGCAGCCTCCGGCCCGGACGGCTTCTGGACGACGCAAGTGCCGTCGGCCCACTTCCGCACCGCGTCCACGCTGGGCCCCGAGCTGGCGCAGGCCGTCGCGACCCTGCTGCGGGAGCGGCCCGGGCTGCACCGCGTGCTGGAGCTGGGCGCCGGGGACGGCCGGCTGCTGACGGCGCTCCGGGCCGTGCGCCCCGGGCTCGACCTCGTCGGGGTCGACCTGCGGGGACGTCCGCCCGAGCTCGACCCGGCCGTCGGCTGGCGGACCGACCGGTGGGACGTGCGCGCCGACGTCTGGGTGGCCGGGGCGGTGCCGGCGCTGCTGGCCGACGGGGTCCCGACGCTGGTGCTGGCGGTCGAGTGGCTGGACGACCTGCCCTGCCGGCTGGCGGACCGGACCGACGGGCGGTGGTACGAGCTCGACGCCGACCGCACGCCCCTCCGGCCGCTGGCCGCGGCCGACGACGCCTGGCTGCGGCGCTGGTGGCCGGACGGCGTCCGGGTCGAGGTGGGCCGGACCCGGGACGCGGCCTGGGCGTCGGTGGTCGGCGGGCTGGCGGCGGGCGGCGGGGCGGCGCTGCTGGTCGACTACGGGCACACGGCGGGAGGCCGTCCGCGCACCGGCACGCTGGCCGCGTACCGGGACGGCCGCGCCGTCGAACCCTCGCCGGGGGCCGACCGCAACCTGACCGCGCACGTGGCCGTCGACGCCGTGGCGGCTGCGGGGGTCGCCGTCGGGGCCCGCACCGCGCTGGCGGGCCGGCAGGCCCGGGTGCTGCCCGGGCTGCTCCCCCCGGCCGACCCGGGCGCGGACCCGCTGACGGGGCTGGCGGGCCGGAGCCGGCGGCACGCGCTCACCGCACCGACCGGCTGGGGTGGTCACCACTGGCTGCTGCAGGAGGTGCCACCGCGCGCTGTGACAACCTGAGCGGGTGCACGTCCCGCTCCGCGTCCTCGTCGGCTCACCGGCGGTGGGGGTGCTGCCGGACGCCGCCACCGCACCTGCCGACGGCACCGTGGTCCTCGACCTGGGGGCCGACCACCCCAGCAGCACCGGCCTCGTCGAGCTGGACCTCTGGACCGAGGACGGTGTGGTCACGAGCGCCCGGGTGGTCGTCGGGGCCCTGCACCGCGGGGCGGAGAAGCTGTTCGAGGTCCGCGACTACCGCCAGATCGGCATGCTCGCCGACCGGCACGACTGGCAGGCCCCCTTCTTCGGCGAGCTCGGCGTCGCGCTGGTCTGCGAGCAGCTGCTCGGCCTGGAGGTGCCGGTGCGGGCCGCCTGGCTGCGGCTGCTGCTGGCCGAGCACACCCGGCTGCTGAGCCACCTCGGCTTCCTGACCGCCCTCGCCGCCCGCCTCCCGGGCGCCCCGGCGCTCGCCCCGCTGCGGGAGGCCCTGCGCGAGCAGACCCGGCGGCTGACCGGGAACCGGGTGCACCCGATGGTGGCGCGGATCGGCGGCCTCGCCGTCGACGCCGACGTGGACTGGCTGGCCGGGGAGACGGCGCTGACCGCCCGGGTGCGGGCCGCGGCGGAGCGGACCACCGCCCTGCTGGCGGCCGACCCCAGCCTCGGGAGCGGGGTGGCGCCGCTCGAAGCGGGGACCGTCGCCGCCTTCGGGCTGGGCGGGGTGCTGGCCCGGGCCAGCGGCGTCGCCCTCGACCTGCGCCGCGCACCGTCCCCGCTCCCCTACGCCGGGCTCGCCGCGCTGCTCCGTCCGGCGCCCTCGACGGCGGGCGACGCCCGCGCCCGGTGGGCGGCCCAGCTCGCCGAGGTGGTCGACGCCTGCGCGCTGGTCGACGCGTGCGCCGCCCGGCTCGCCGACCTGGACGGGCCGGTCGAGGTGCGGCTGGGCAAGATCGTCAAGCTGCCCGAGGGCGAGGGCTACCTCGCCCTCGAGGCGCCGCTCGGGGTGGCCGGCTTCTTCGTCGTCTCCCGCGGGGAGAAGACGCCGTGGCGCTTCAAGCTGCGGACGCCGTCCTTCAGCAACGCGGCGGCGCTGGAGCGGGTGCTGGTGGGCGTGCCGGTCGCGGACCTCGAGCTCGCGCTGGCCTCCGTCGGCTACGTCGTCGGGGACATCGACCGCTGAGCCCTTGCCCTTCGACAGGCTCAGGGCGCGTGGGGACAGGCTCAGGGCGCGTGCAGACAGGCTCAGGGCGCGTGGGGACAGGCTCGGGGGGTTGCGCGAGGCCCAGCCCCGTGGGCGGTCAGGCGAGGCGGCGGTCGGCCTCGTAGTTCGGCAGCACGCCGCGGATGGTCTCCAGGGTGCGGAGGTCGAGGACGAGGGAGTCCTCGCGCTCGGTCAGGGCGTCCAGCTCGTCCTGCGCCAGGGCGGGCAGCCGGTGCACCTGGGCGCCGTCCTCGTCCAGCTCGTGCACGAGCTCGGCGACCCGGGCCTCCAGGCCGGTGATCTGGACCTCCTGCTTCTGCACCGCGGTGCGCAGCGAGGTGATGGTGCGGTCGCGGTCGGCGACGGCGGTCCGCAGGGACGTCCGGTCACCCTCGAGGGCGAAGACCTCGTGCCGGAGGCCGGCGATGGTCACCCGCTGGCCGTCCACCACGGCGACGGTCTCCCGCACCCGGTCGGTCAGGGTGTCCACGACCTCCGCGTTGCGCCGGCGCTCCTCGCGGAGCTGGGCGCCGTGCCGCTGCGAGGTCTGGAGCAGCGTGCGGGCGTGCCGGCGCTCGGCGTTGAACAGCTCTCGCCAGGCGCAGACGCAGGCGACGACGGCCGCGGCCACGGCGACCGCGACGCCGACGCGGGTGGCCCAGGCCGGCCCGAAGGCCGCGGCGACCGCCACCACCGTCCCCACCACGAGCACGACCTCGGACGCCCGGCGCAGCCGGGAGGTCGGGGCGGATCGGGAGGCGGAGGCGCGCACGGAGGTCACGGCGTCACCCTAGTGGCGGAGCGGGCGGCGGCCCGGGAACGGCGCGCCCCGAACCTGCCCCGAGCCAGCCTGCCCCGAGCTCGTCGAAGGGAGGGTCCGCAGGGTCAGCGGGGGTCCGGCTCGGGGTCGTCGTCGTCGGAGTCCGGGACCTTGCAGGCCCGCTCCAGCAGCAGCCCGCCGACCATCAGGGCCAGGCCCGCGACGACGGCCACGGCCGAGCGGATGACCCGGTCGCGGGGGGTCGAGGCGTCCAGCTTGGTCACGAAGTTCAGGGCGAACCCGAGGTAGCCGCCGGCGACCAGCGCACCGGCCAGGGCGGACGCCTTGCCCAGCACGAGGAACGCGACGGCCCGCTGGGGGTCCATCCGCTCGCGGCGCACCTGGATCCGCTGGTGGGTGGTCCAGGCCAGCGCCCCGACGAGCGCCGCGAACACGACCAGCCCGATCGGCGCCGACCACGCGATGCGCGGCGGGATCAGGTCGAAGGCGTTGGCGGTGACGACGACCAGCCAGCCCACGAGTCCGCCGAACAGCGCGGCCACCACCAGGGCACGGCGGGGGGTGAGGTCGACGGACCCGCCGCCCGGTTGCTCGGCCAACCGGCCTCAGTCGCTCTCGACGCTGAGGTCGTCGCGACGGCTGACGCCGTCGGTGTCGACGGCCGCGGCCAGCTCGCCGACGGTTCCCGCGCGACCGGGCAGCGTGCCCTTGGGGTCGATCTCGGCCCACGGCACGAGCACGAACCCGCGCTCGCCCGCCAGCGGGTGCGGCAGGGTCAGGTCGGGCTGGTCGACCTCGGCCGCGCCCACGAGGATCAGGTCGACGTCGAGCGTGCGCGGGCTCCAGCGGCCGGTGCTGCGGTCCCGGCCGTAGGCGTCCTCGACGGCCTGGGCGCGCTCCAGCAGGGTGCGCGGCTCCAGCGTGGTCTCGGCGACGAGCACGATGTTGAGGAAGGCCGGGCTGTCCTCCGGCCCGCCCACGGCCGCGGTCTCGTAGACCGAGGAGACGTCGACGACGATGACGTCGGGGGTGTCGCGGAGGGCGTCGACAGCGCCCTGCAGGTTGCTGAGCCGGTCGCCCAGGTTGGAGCCGATCGAGTAGACGACCTTCCGCAGCGGCTTCATGCCGCTCAGGGTGTCGGTGTCGATCGCGTACGGGTTGGGGGAGGTCATACCTTGCTCCTTGTCAGGGTGACGGCCACGTCGGTGGCGGGTACCGGCATCGGGGCGTCGGGCTTGTGCACGGTGACCTCGACGCTCTCCACCGCGGGCCGGCGGAGGCAGGTGCGGGCGATCCGGTCGGCGAGCGCCTCGATCAGGTCCAGCGGCTCACCCGCGATGTCGGCCACGACGTCGGCGGCGAGGACGCCGTAGTCCACCGTCCGCTCCAGGTCGTCGGTCTCGGCGGCGGGGGCGAGGTCCAGCGTGCACACCACGTCGACCACGAAGCGCTGACCCTGCTCGCGCTCGAAGGCGAACACGCCGTGGTGCCCGAACCCGGCCAGGCCGCGCAGGGCGACCCGGTCGCGGGCAGGCCCGGCTGAGCGCGTGTCGTCGACCATCCCCCACCTCCTCTGGAAGGGGGCACCTTACCGCCACCGGGCAACGGGCCCGCGACCTCGAGACGTCAGGCGGACCAACGGCCCCCGAGGCGTCCGACGACGGCCACGGCGTCCCGGCCGGCGCGGACGGCGTGCACCCGCACCCCCCAGACGCCCTGCAGCGCCAGCAGCGTCGTGAGCGCGGTGGTGGCGTCCTCCCGGCCGGCCGCCGGGCGGGGGCGCCCGTCGGCGTCCGGCAGCAGGGCACCCAGGAAGGCCTTGCGGGAGACGCCGACCAGCTGCGGGACGCCGAGGCCCGCGAGGGCGTCGGGCCGGCGCAGCAGCTGCCAGTTGTGCTCGGCCGTCTTGGCGAAGCCGTACCCCACGTCGACCACCAGCCGGTCGTCGGCGATGCCGGCCGCCCGGGCGGCGTCCAGCCGGGCCCCCAGCTCGGCGACCACGTCGTCGACGACGTCGGCGTAGGCCGTCCGGTCCTGCATGACCGTCGCGTGGCCACGCCAGTGCATGCACACGTACGCGGTGTCGAGGCCAGCGACGCACGCCAGCATCTCGGGGTCGGCCAGCCCGCCGGAGACGTCGTTGACGAGCCGGGCGCCCGCGCCGACCGCGGCGGCGGCCACCTCGGCGCGCATGGTGTCCGTGCTGACCACGACGCCGGCCGCGGTCAGGGCCTCGACCACGGGGACGACCCGGCGCAGCTCCTCGCCCAGATCGGGCCGTTCGGCCCCGGGACGGGTGGACTCCCCACCGACGTCGACGAGGTCGGCGCCCTCGGCGGCCAGCGCGAGCCCGTGGGCGATGGCCGCGTCGGTGTCGAACCAGCGGCCGCCGTCGGAGAAGGAGTCGGGGGTGACGTTGAGGACGCCCATCACCAGCGTGCGGCCCGGCGCGGGCAGGCCGCGGACGACCGGGGGTGAGCTCACCACCTCACCCTAGGGCGCGGCGCCCCGCCCCCGGGCGGCGGTCAGCTGCGGATCAGGCCCATCGCCTCGGCCCGGGTGGCGGAGTTGCGCAGGTGGCCGCGGACGGCGCTGGTCACCGTCTTCGAGCCCGGCTTCCGGACGCCGCGCATGGTCATGCAGAGGTGCTCGCACTCGAAGACGACGATCACCCCGCGCGGCTGCAGGATCCGCTCCAGGGCGTCGGCCACCTGGGTGGTGAGCCGCTCCTGCACCTGCGGGCGCTTGGCGTACAGGTCGACGAGCCGGGCCAGCTTGGACAGGCCGGTGATCGTGCCGTCCTTGCTGGGGATGTAGCCGATGTGCGCGACGCCGGTGAAGGGCACCAGGTGGTGCTCGCAGCAGCTCCACACCTCGATGTCCTTGACGAGCACCAGCTCGTCGAAGCCGAGGTCGAACCGCTTGGCCAGCACCTCGTCGGGCGCCTGGTGCAGGCCGGCGAACATCTCCGCGTAGGCCCGGGCGACCCGGTCCGGGGTCTCGCGGAGGCCGTCGCGGTCCGGGTCCTCGCCGATCCCGATGAGGATCTCGCGCACCGCGGCGGAGACCCGGGCGTGGTCGAACGGGGCGATCGACTGCGGCACGGTGGCCGGCGCCTCCGCCGGGGAGACGCCGCGCTGACCGACGCCGTCGACGTCGACGATCCGGTCCGCGCTCACCGCCGCCGTCCCGTCGTGGAGCCGCCCGTCACCGGAAGTCGGGTCCGCGCGGCGGCTGGCCGTCTCCGATGGCGCCCTGCGGGGGCAGCGTGCCGGCCCCGTGGTGCTGGCCCGGCAGCTGCGGCGGGACGCCCTGGTGCCCGGGCGGGAGCGGAGCCCCGCCCGGCGGGAGCTCGGCGCCCGGACCGGTCGAGCCGGGCAGCTGGCCGTTCGGGGCGTGCCCGTTGCCGTTGACCGAGGCCGGCGGCATGACCGGCGGCACCGACGAGGGCACCCGGTTGTCCGACCCGGTCCAGGCGGGCCGCTTCGGCCAGAGCCGCAGCGACTGGAAGACCTCCGCCACCTCGGCCCGGTCCAGCGTCTCGCGCTCGAACAGGGCCCGGACCAGGTCGTCGAGGACGTCCCGGTTGGCGGTCAGGATGTCGAAGGCCTCCTGGTGGGCGTTGCCGATCAGCTTCGAGACCTCCTCGTCGACGATCGCGGCGACGTCCTCGGAGTACTCCCGGCCGTGACCCATGTCGCGGCCGAGGAAGGGCTCGGACTCCCCCGACCCCAGCTTGACCGCGCCCAGGCGGTCGGTCATGCCGTACTGCGTGACCATGGCGCGGGCCACGTTGGTGGCCTTCTCGATGTCGTTGCTGGCCCCGGTGGTCGGGTCGTGGAACACCAGCTCCTCCGCCGCCCGGCCGCCCATCATGTACGCCAGCTGGTCGAGCAGCTCGGCCCGGGTGTTGGAGTACTTGTCGTTCTCCGGCAGCACCATCGTGTAGCCGAGGGCCCGGCCGCGGGGCAGGATCGTCACCTTCTGCACGGGGTCGGTGCCCGGCAGCGCCGCGGCGACGAGGGCGTGGCCGCCCTCGTGGTAGGCCGTGACCAGCTTCTCCTTCTCGTTCATCAGCCGGCTGCGCTTCTGCGGCCCGGCGATGACGCGGTCGATCGCCTCGTCCATGTACTCGTTGGAGATCACCCGGGCGTTCTGCCGGGCGGTCAGCAGGGCCGCCTCGTTGAGCACGTTGGCCAGGTCGGCGCCGGTGAAGCCGGGGGTCCGGCGGGCCACGGCCGCGAGGTCGACGTCGGGCGCGACGGGCTTGCCCTCGGAGTGCACCTTGAGGATCGCCAGGCGACCCTTCATGTCGGGCGCCTCGACGGCGATCTGGCGGTCGAAGCGGCCGGGCCGCAGCAGGGCCGGGTCCAGCACGTCGGGCCGGTTGGTGGCCGCGATGAGGATCACGCCGCCGCGGACGTCGAAGCCGTCCATCTCCACCAGCAGCTGGTTCAGCGTCTGCTCGCGCTCGTCGTGCCCGCCGCCCATGCCGGCGCCGCGGTGCCGGCCGACGGCGTCGATCTCGTCGATGAAGACGATGGCCGGCGCGTTCTCCTTGGCCTGCTCGAACAGGTCGCGGACGCGGCTGGCGCCGACGCCGACGAACATCTCGACGAAGTCGGAGCCGGAGATGGAGAAGAACGGGACCCCGGCCTCACCGGCGACCGCGCGGGCCAGCAGCGTCTTGCCGGTGCCGGGCGGGCCGTAGAGCAGCACGCCCTTGGGGATCTTCGCGCCGACGGCCTGGAACTTGGCCGGCTCGGCGAGGAACTCCTTGATCTCCTCGAGCTCCTCGATCGCCTCCTCGCAGCCGGCGACGTCGCCGAAGGTGGTCTTCGGGGTGTCCTTGTTCGCCACCTTGGCCTTGGACTTGCCGAACTGCATGACGCGGCTGCCGCCGCCCTGGACGGAGTTGAGGAGGAAGAAGAAGAGGACACCGATGATGATGAACGGGATCAGCGTGCCCAGCAGTGAGGAGAAGAACCCGGGCGTCGGGTTGTCGCCGTCCCAGCTGCTCAGCGTCTGGTCGTCGACCCGCTGGTTCAGCCGGTCGATCAGCTGCTGGCTCTGGTCGCCGACCCAGATCGCCTCGTACTTGGTCGACGCGTCGACCGTGACGCGGATCTGCTGCTCCCCGTCGATCAGCTCCACCTTCTCGAGCTTGTCGTTGCCGTTGATGATCGACACGACCTGCGAGGTCGGCACGGTCTGGAAGCCCCCGTTGAGCCGCCCGCTGAAGTCCACCAGCACGCCGATGGCGAGCACGGCGAGCAGGATCCAGATCAGGGGCCCGCGGAAGATGCGCTTGAAGTTCATGACCTGCCTAGGAGTGTGGGAGCACAGACGCGCCCTCTAGCGGCCAAGGCTAGCGTCGAGCGCAATCTGTCGCCGCTCGCGCCCGGCCGACCCTCGAGACGCTGGCTTCCTCCTCGCCCGGAGCCGACGAAGAACGTGTCGACTCCGGCCTCGTCGTCCAGACAGCGTCCGGGCCGTCCTTGCCGACGCTCGCGCGTGCCCCGGCGAGCGTCGCCGCGACCGGGCGCAACGTGTCGCCGCTCGCGCCCGGCCGACCCTCAAGACGCTGTCTTCCTCCTCGCCCGGAGCCGACGAAGAACGTGTCGACTCCGGCCTCGTCGTCCAGACAGCGTCCGGGCCGTCCTTGCCGACGCTCGCGCGTGCCCCGGCGAGCGTCGCCGCGACCGGGCGCAACTTGTCGCCGCTCGCGCCCGGCACTTACGAGTACACGTGCGGGCTGAGCGTGCCGACCGAGGTGAGGTTGCGGTAGTGCCCGTCGTAGTCGAGGCCGTAGCCGACCACGAACTCGTTGGGGATGTCGAAGCCGACGTAGGCGACCTCGACGGCGTTCTGCGCGGCCTCGGGCTTGCGGAAGGCGGTCATCACCTTGAGGCTCGCGGGGTTGCGCGAGCGCAGGTTGCTGATCAGGTAGGAGAGCGTGAGGCCGGTGTCGATGATGTCCTCGACCACCAGCACGTGGACGCCGGTGATGTCGGTGCTGAGGTCCTTGAGGATCCGCACGACGCCCGAGGACTGGGTGCCGGAGCCGTAGGAGGAGACGGCCATCCAGTCCATCCGGCAGTGGATCCTCAGCGCCCGGGACAGGTCGGCCATCACCATCACGGCGCCGTTGAGCACCCCCACCAGCAACAGGTCCTGATCGGCGTAGTCCTCGTCGATCTGGGCGGCCAGCTCCCGCATCCGCGCCGCGACCTCCTCCTTGCTGTAGAGCACGCGGGTGAGGTCGCCGGGGAGCTGGGTGTCATCCACGGCCGACAGCCTGCCACAGCAGCCGACCCTCGCGGCGCGCCACCGTCCCGCCCCGGAGGTCCACCCCGCGCTGCCCGTGCCAGGCCGTGACGAGCGCGTCGACGCCCTGCACGTGCTCGGCGCCGACGTCCTCCGCGCCGCGGCCCGCCAGCCAGCGGCGCAGCACCCGGCTGCGCAGCGCAGCCGGCAGGACGGCCAGACCGGCGCAGTCGAGGGTGTCGGTGCCGGGGTCGGCCTCGGCGGCCAGCGCGTCGAGCAGGTCGGCGTCGTCGCGGGCCAGCCGGGCCGTGCGGGCCAGGGCGGCGCCCACCCCGGGGCCGAGCGCCTCCTCCAGCACGGGCAGCACCTGCCGGCGGACGCGGACCCGGGCGAAGCGGGAGTCGACGTTGTGCGGGTCGGACCAGGGCACGAGTCCCAGCTCGGCGCAGGCCTGCTCCGTCGTGGTCCGCGGCAGGTCCAGCAGGGGCCGCAGCAGTCCGCCGGTGCGGACCGCCATCCCGGCCAGCGAGCGCGGGCCGGACCCGCGGGCCAGCCCCAGCAGCACGCTCTCGGCCTGGTCGTCGCGGGTGTGGCCGAGCAGGACGGTCGCGGGCGGCGCCCCGGCCGCGGCGGACCGGAGCGCGGCGTGGCGGGCGTCGCGGGCCGCGGCCTCGGGGCCGCCCCGGGTGCCCACCGTGACCGCGACGACGGCGACGTCGGGCAGTCCGAGGCCGCGCACCGCGTGCGCCGCCCGGGCCGCGACCGCGTCGGACCCGTCCTGCAGCCGGTGGTCCACCACGACGGCGGCACAGGGCAGGCCGCGCCGCTCCGCGACGTGCCGGGCCGCCGCGGCGAGGGCGAGCGAGTCGGCTCCGCCGGAGCAGGCCACCAGCAGCCGGGCGTCGGCGGGGGTCAGCGCAGCGTCGACCGCCTGGACGACGGCGAGCGTCGCCGGGCCGAGCGCGCGACGGGCCACCGGGTCGGCCGGCTCAGGAGACGCTGGGGACCCGCGCCAGCCACAGCGTCGGGTCGGCGATCTCCTCGCGGCTCGGCAGCGTGTTCGGTGAGGTCCAGACGCGGTTGAAGCCGGTCATCCCGACGGCGTCGATGACCGCGCGGCAGAACCGGGCGCCGTCGCGGTACTGCCGCATCTTGGCGTCCAGGCCCAGCAGCCGGCGGACGACCTTGTCGAAGCCCTGGCCCTCCCGACGGTTGGTGAAGCGGCGGCGGATGGTGGCGACGCTCGGCACCACCGACGGACCGACGCTGTCCATCACCACGTCGGCGTGGCCCTCCAGCAACGACATCACGGCGGTGATCCGGTCGACCGTCTCGCGCTGCGCGCGGGTCTGCACCAGGTCGACGATCGACAGCTCCTCCCCCGTCCGCAGGGCCGCGGCGACCCGCTTGGCGCCGTCGCCGAGCATCTGCAGCACCGCACCGGCGTCCAGCTCGGTGGAGCCGACGATCTCGGCGACCTGGGCGTTCAGGTGGTCGCGCAGCCAGGGCACGGCGGTGAACTGGACGCGGTGCGTCTCCTCGTGCAGGCAGACCCACAACCGGAAGTCCGCGGGGTCGACGTCGAGCTCGCGCTCCACGGACACGATGTTCGGGGCGACCAGCAGCAGCCGCCCGCCCGGCTCGCCGGGCGCGCCGGGGAAGAAGGGGTCGAACTGGCCCAGCACCTTCGGGGCCAGGTAGCTGAGCAGGGCGCCCAGCTCGGCCCCGGTGACCCGGCTCCCGACGGCGGCCATCCCCGGGCTGGCGCCGAGCTTCTCCGCCGACCGCGCCTCCAGCGGCGCGAGGACCTGGCGGAACCCGTCGACGTTGGCCTGGATCCACCCCGGTCGGTCCACCACCAGCACCGGCGCGGTGGCACTGGGGACCGGCAGCCCGGTCACCTCCACGACGTAGGCCTCGGCGCGGACGGCGCTGGCCCGCAGCTGGGCCACGGCCTGCTCGGCGCCGCGGAGGCTGATCTCGGGTCCCGGCTTGACCAGCCTGCGGGCCGTGCTCGCCGCGACCGTCCAGTCGACCATGGAGGTTGTCATGCAGCGAGGGTATTCCGCCGCTCCCCGCCCGGGTCGCGGTGCAGGGCGGGTCTCAGCACCCGCAGCGGCTGAGGGCGGCGCTCACCCGGTCGAGCCACACCTTGGCGGCGAAGTCGTCCGTCGCGTCGTTGACCAGGAACGCGTAGGCCAGCTGGGTGCCGTCCGCGGTCCGCAGGTAGCCCGCCAGCGCGTGCACACCGGTCAGGGTCCCGGTCTTGCCGCGCACGAGGCCGCGGCCGGCGCGGCTCGCCTCGTCGCCGTAGCGGTTCCGCAGGCTGCCCTCGACGCCGGCGACGGGCAGCCCGGTCAGCACGGGGCGCAGCTCCGGGTGCGCCGGGTCGGCCGCCAGCCGCAGCAGGTCGACGAGCGCCTCGGCCGGCACCCGCGTCTCCCGGGCCAGCCCGCTGCCGTCCTGCAGGCGCGCGTCGTCGGGCCACAGGCCGAGCCGGTCCAGCGTGCGGCGGACCGCGCGGGTGCCCTCGGCCGAGCTGCCGTCGGCGTGGGCGGCCAGGGCGACGTGGCGGAGCAGCACCTCGGCGGCGTCGTTGTCGCTGGCCAGCAGCAGCCGCTCGACGACCTGCTCCAGCGGCAGCGAGGTGGCCCGCGCCAGCGGCCTGGCGGAGGCCGGCGCCTCGGCCTTCGCCGTGCGCGTCACCTCGACGCCCTTCTTCTCCAGCGCTGCGGCGAAGGCCTCCGCCGCGTCCCGGGCCGGGTCGGGCACCCGCGGTCCGGGCGAGACGCCGGCCGTGCGGCCCTCGTCCACCCAGAGCGCCGAGACGGGCGTGACCTGGTCGGCGTAGCCGGCGGGCCAGCGCGGGTTCCAGGCCGGTCCGGAGAACAGCGAGGCGTCGTAGCCGAGGGCCACCTCCGTGCGGCCCGCCTTCCGCAGGGCTTTCGCCGTGGTCGCGGCGAGCGCGGCGAGCGAGGCGGACGCCGGTTCCCCCGCCTCCGGTGCTCGGCTCGCGAGGTAGGGGTCACCGCCCCCGACGAGGACGACCTTCCCGGCCCCCGCGCGCACCACCTCGGTGGTGAAGACGTGCTCCGGCCCGAGCAGCGACAGGGCCGCCGTCGAGGTCAGCAGCTTGGTGGTCGACGCCGGGATGGCCGGCGAGGCGGCCCGGTGGGCGTAGAGGACCTCGCCGGTCGCGAGGTCGGCGACCTGGGCCGAGAAGCGGCCGCCCATCGCGGCGTCGTCGACGGCGGCGACCCGGGCGGCGACCTGGCGGGCCGACGGCACGCGCGTCTCGGTCGCGGCCGGCAGCACCGGTCGGGGCAGCCCGTCGGCCGCCGCCGTGGCGGACGGCGTCCCGGTGGCGGCCGGGGAGTCGAAGGTGCCGGGGCTGACAGTCGAGGCGCCGCCGTCGCTCCACAGCCCGGTCGCGCGCAGGCCGCTCCCGGCCGCGCTGGCGAAGAAGCCGCTGACCAGGCCGAGGATCACGCCGACCACCGCGAGCATGGCCACCAGGGCCACGGCGAACCGCCTGGGACCCATCGGACGGCACGCTCCCTTGACGCTAGGCTCACGCTTGGCTGGCCGCACCCCCTGCTCCCGCGACGCAGCCCATCCTAAGGAGGATCTGTGACCGCACCCAACGCCGAGCACCAGGCGACCCCGCTCAGTGGCATGGAGTTCGACGTCCTGGTCGAGATCCCCAAGGGCCAGAAGAACAAGTACGAGGTCGACCACGCGACGGGCCGCATCCGCCTCGACCGCACCCTGTTCACCTCGACCGCCTACCCGGCGGACTACGGCTTCATCGAGGGCACGCTCGGCCAGGACGGCGACCCCCTCGACGCGCTCGTGCTGGTCTCCGAGCCGACCTTCCCCGGCTGCCTCATCAAGTGCCGGGCGATCGCCATGTTCCGGATGACCGACGAGGCCGGCGGCGACGACAAGGTGCTCTGCGTCCCCGCCTCCGACCACCGGCGCGACCACCTGCGCGACATCACCGACGTCCGCGAGTACCTGCTGCTCGAGATCGAGCACTTCTTCACCGTCTACAAGGACCTCGAGCCCGGCAAGTCCGTCGAGGGTGCCACCTGGACCGGGCGCTCCGAGGCCGAGGCCGAGGTCGAGGCCAGCTTCGCGAGGGCGAAGGAGCAGAACTACTGATCTTCGCTCCGCTCAGATGCGGACGGGGCTCTGAGTTGTCTGTGCTCGCTCCGCCCGGACGCGGACGGGCCTCCTGACCCCGTCCGGTGTCGGTCGAGTGATCGGGGCCGGCCCACCGTGGTCGCGACGTGAGTGGGCGCCGGTCCGCCGTCCTCGCTAGCGGTGGTCAGATCCTGCTGTCACTCCACTGCACGGGAGCGGGTGGCGAACTCGTCGCTCTCCGGGGGCAGCACGCAGAGCAGCAGGCCGGCCGGGTCGGCCACGACGACGAGGCCGTCGCCGCGGCAGACCTCCGTGCCGCCGAGGCGGACCAGGCGGGCGACCTCGGCGTCGACGTCGTCGCTCTCCAGGTCGAGGTGGTAGCGGGCCGGGGTGGTGCCGACGTCCTGGACGGCGACGTGCGGGAGGGCGGCCGCGTCGTCGAGCGAGGTGAACTCACCGGCGTCGCCGACCACCCGGGGCGAGGCGGCCAGGGCCTCGGCCCAGAAGCGGCGGGACGCGTCCAGGGCGGCGGACGGGACGTCGACGATGACCTCGCGCAGCAGGATCCGGTGCATGGACGCCGACCCTAGCGGCGTTGTCGGTCCTCGCTCCGCTCGGACGCGGACGGGGCTCCTGGCCCCCGACGCTGGCCGGGCCGGCCGCGCCGTGACCGATGGTGGTGGGCTCGTCGGCCCTCTCCGTGCTCGCTCTCCTACAATTCCCGGCATGAGCACTCGGGAACCCCGTCCGGACGCGCTGCTGGTCGGCGCGCCGAAGGCCGGGACCAGCGCCCTGCACGCCGCCCTCCGGGCTCACCCCCAGATCTGGGCCTCGCCGGTCAAGGAGCCCAAGTTCTACCTGTGCGGCGAGGCGCCGCCGCCGGCCTACCGCGGTCCCGGTGACGCCCACAGCCAGCAGGAGTGGGTGTGGCGCCGGCGGAACTACGAGGCGCTGTTCGCCGACGCGCCGCCGGCCAGCGTCCGGCTGGAGAGCACACCCTTCTACCTCTACTCCCCCGACGCCCGGCGGCGGATCGCCGAGGAGCTGCCGGACGCCAAGCTGGTCGTCGTCGTCCGCGACCCCGTCGACCGCGCCTACTCCAACTGGACCCACCTCTGGGCCGACGGGCTGGAGCCCGAGGCCGACTTCGTCCGGGCCTGGCGGGACGAGGACCGTCGGGTCGACGCGGGCTGGGCGCCGTTCTGGCACTACCGCCGGATGGGCCGCTACGGGGAGCAGCTCGCCGACCTCTTCAGCCGGGTCGAGCGCGAGCGCGTGCTGGTGCTCCGCTACCGGGAGCTGGTGTCCGAGCCGGTCGCCACGCTGGACCGGGTGAGCCGCTTCCTCGGCGTTGACGCGGGCTGCGTCGGCACCGTGCCGCCCGACAACTCCCGCGGCTTCGTCGAGGACGGGCCGCGCACCCGGGCCCTGGCCCTGGCGGTGCGCGCCGGGGCGGCGGCCGGGGCTTTCGCGCCGCCCCAGGTCTGGCGGCGGGCCAGCCGCCCGCTGGTCGCGGCGTTGCAGCGGGGCGGCCCCTCCCGGCGGCCGCGGCTCACCCCGGAGCAGCGGGGTGCGCTGCTGGCCGACGTGGCCGACGACGTGGACGTGCTCGAGGAGGTCCTCGGGGAGTCGTTCGCCGACTGGCGCTCGGGCGCGGGCCGCGGCTCCTTCTCCGAGCGGACCGGGACCGCCTGAGTCAGCCGCTCAACGCCGGCTGAGCGAGGTCATCAGGTCGTGGGACCCGTCGGCCCGGGCCGCCTCGAAGTAGAACCGGTGCCCGCCGTCCGGGAGGGCGACGACGCTGGCGTAGCGCAGGGCGCCGTCGCTCTCCGGCGACTCCGCGACGGGGCCGTCGCCCAGCGGCACCAGGATCCCGTCCTGCTCGCGGGCGACCCCGGTCCGCTCGAACCAGTTCGCGGCCGCGCTGTCCCGGCCGTCGTAGAGCACGGTGAGCGGCTGCTCGGTCAGGACGGCGGTGACCCGGGCGCCGCGGGAGTCCCAGGTGGCCGGCCGGCCGCGCAGCACGGGTCCGCGGTCCGTCCAGGTCAGCCCGTCGTCACTGGTCGCGTAGCGGGTCACCATCCGGTCCTCGTGACCGGCCTCGGCCAGCGGGTGGCAGCACACCCACATCCGCCAGCCGCGCTCGTCCACCACGACCACCGGGTCCTTGACCCCCCACGACTCGTCGCCGGGCAGCACGCGGTGGCGGACGCCCGCCGCGAGGTCCTCGGGCCGGTCGGCGTCCAGCGCCTCGATCCACCAGTGCTTCGACCCGGGGGTGGCGCAGCTGAGGTAGAGCCGCCAGCCGCCGTCCGGCCGGCGCAGCAGCACCGGCCGCTCGAACGACGCGGCGCCGAAGGCGTCCCGGTGCACCTCGGCGACCGGGGTGAACGCCACCCCGTCGTCGGAGCGGGCCACGACGACGCTGACGCCGCGTCCCTCGTCCAGCGGGCGGCGGACCCGGTAGGCCAGCCAGAACACCCCGTCCTCCAGCACGGCGGTGGCGGCGCCCGCCCAGTTGCCGGGGCCGGTCGCCGGCGCGGGGACGACCACCGCGGCCTCGTCGTAGCGCGGCAGGTCCTCCTCGATCGAGGTGCTCATGGGGGCGAGCGTAAGCGGGCCGGGCCCGCCCGCCCCGCCGCGCCCGCTCAGCGGTCCGACGGGTGCGCGGCGAGGTGCTCGAGCAGCAGGGCGGCCAGCTCGGCCGGCCGCTCCTCCGGCACCCAGTGCGAGACGCCGGCCAGCACGACGAACCGGTAGGGCCCGTCGACGAAGGCCGCGGTGCCCTCGGCCGCCCGTCGGCCCAGGGCGACGTCGCGGTCGCTCCACACGTAGAGGGTGGGCACCCGGGTCCGCCCCGCGCGGAGGTTGCCCGGCAGCCGCAGCGCCCGGTACCAGTTCACGGTCCCGGTGGCCGCCGCCGGGTCGGCGAGCAGCCGGACCGACGGCTCCGGGTCGGGCAGCCCGCTGCGGGTCAGCAGCCGCCGGACGACGTCCCCGCCGCGGGCCCGGAACACCCGCTCGGCCAGTCCGGGCACCTGGAAGGCGGCCATGTACCAGGAGCGGAGCGCCTGGGTGCCGCGCAGGGCGCGCGCCAGCGCGGCCGGGTGCGGCACGGAGACGGCGGTGAAGGAGGCCACCCGGTCGGCGTGCCGACCGGCCAGCGTCCAGCCGACGGCCGCCCCCCAGTCGTGCCCCACCAGGTGGAAGCGGTCCGCGCCGGCGGCGTCGGCGAGCGCCAGCACGTCGCCCGCCAGCCGGGCCGTGGCGTAGGAGGCCACGTCCGACGGCCGGGCGCCCGGGGAGTAGCCGCGCTGGTCGGGAGCGAGCACGCGGTGGCCCGCGGCGACGAGCGGTGGGATGACGCCCGACCAGCAGGCGGAGGTCTGCGGGAAGCCGTGCAGGGCGACCACGACCGGACCGTCCAGCGGGCCCTCGTCACGGACGTCGAAGGTGAGGTTCCCGGAGGTGAACGAGGTCAGCCGTGAGGTCATGGGCGCCAGTCTGGCGGTCACTCAGCCGGCCAGGGCCAGGCCGGCGGCCAGGCCGGACCCGGCGAGCAGCACACCGGCCACCAGCTGTCCGGCGCCGTGCAGGACGGCCGCCCCGGTGCGGCGCTGCAGGGCGAGCCGCACGGTCTCGACGGCGGCGGTGGAGAAGGTCGTGAAGCCGCCCAGGAACCCGGTGCCCACGACCACCCGGGCCGTCGGCGGCAGCAGCCCGCCCGCGGCCAGCCCGGTGAGCAGCCCGAGCAGCAGGGAGCCGCTGAGGTTCACCAGCGCCGTGCCCCGGGGCAGGCCGTCGCCGAGCCGGCGCCGCACCTCGCCGTCGAGCACCAGGCGGGCGGCCGCGCCGGCGCCGCCGGCCAGCGCCACGACGACGAGCAGGGCGGGCGTCACCGCGCCGCCCGCCCGAGCCCGCCGCAGCGCAGCCCCAGCAGGGCGGCGGCGAGGCCGAGGACGAGGGTGCCGCCGCCGTAGAGGGCCGCCGCGCCCGCCCGGCCGTCGGCGGCCAGCCCGGCCGTGTCCACCGCGAGCGCGCTGTAGGTGGTGAAGCCGCCGAGCACCCCGGTGCCCAGCAGCAGCCGGAGGTCGCGGCGGCGGCCGTCGTCCCGGCCGGCGTGCTGCAGCCGCTGCAGCAGCAGCCCCAGCAGGAAGGCCCCGACGACGTTGACGACCAGCACCGTGACGGGCACCCCGGACCGCGGCGGGACGGCGGCGGCGGCCAGGGCGCGCACCGCGGTGCCGGCCGCGCCCCCGACGAACACGAGGCCGACGCTCCGGGGCCGCAGGTGCACGGGCCGGGTCGTCGTCACGCGGTCACGCTAGCCGCCGGCCGATCACTAGAGTGGTCGCCCATGCGGTACGCGGTGACAGGGGTGGGGCACGTGGCGGAGGACGACCGGACCGGGACGGTGGTGGCCTCGTGAGCGGGCACCTCCTGCTGCTGTCGCCGTCAGCCAACCGTGTCTACGCCGGCGCGGCCGACGCCCTGGTGGCCGCCGAGCTGCGCATCCTGCTGGGTGCGGAGGACCCGGGGCTGGTCCAGCCGGTCGAGGTGGCCGGCGTCGACTACCTGGCCGTGGCGCTCGACGACCTGGACGAGCGGACCTCCGACGTCCTGGGCCGGCTGTCGGCGGCCTTCGCCGTGTACCGCCGCGAGGGCGAGCTGCTGCGGCCGGTGCCGCTGGTCCGGCCGGACCGCTTCGACGACGACCTCGTCACCATCCCCAAGTACCCGGGCAAGACGAACGAGCAGTTCACCCGGCTGCTGACCAACGTGACGCTGGCCTCGGTCGTCCGGCCGGCCGACGGCGTCCGGGCCGTCCTCGACCCGATGTGCGGCCGCGGGACCACGCTGAGCACCGCGCTGATCCTCGGCCACGACGCCGCCGGGGTGGAGTCCGACCTCAAGGCGGTCGAGGCGTACACCGCCTTCCTCAAGACCTACCTGCGGCGCAAGCGCCTCAAGCACACCATCGACATGACCCCGGTGCGGCGCGAGGGCAAGAGCCTGGGCCGCCGCCTCGACCTCGCCGTCACCCCCGACGCGGGCGGACGGACCCAGAACCTGTCCGTCTTCTCCGGTGACACCCGGCAGTCGGCGGCCCTGTACGGCAAGCGGCGGTTCGACGCGGTGGTCACCGACGCGCCGTACGGGATCGTGCACGGCAGCCAGCCGCTGTCCGGCAAGCGCGACCGTTCCGCCGCCGCCCTGCTGGGTGAGGCCCTCGGGGTGTGGGCCGGGCAGCTCAAGGTCGGCGGCGCGCTCGGGCTGTCCTGGAACACCTACGGGCTGACCCGCGAGCGGCTCTCCGCGCTGGCGACCGAGGCCGGGCTGCGCCCGCTGGAGTCCGGCCCCTACCTGGAGTTCGGGCACCGCGTCGACGCCTCCATCCACCGCGACGTCTTCGTCGCGGTCAAGGACGCCTGAGCCCGGCCGCGCGAGTTCCGCGGGTCCCCCCGACGAGTTCCGACCCCGGCCCGGGTCGGACGGGCGTGGACATCGAAGCCGTGGAGGACGCATGAGGAGCTTGGTCGCCGTCGAGAACGTCTCGCTGGACGGGGTGATGCAGGCGCCCGGCCGGCCCGACGAGGACACCCGCGGCGGGTTCGCGCACGGCGGCTGGGCCTCCGCGGCGCTGGCCGCCGACCCGGCCGCCGCCCAGGCCTCGACGGGGGGCCTGGCCGCCACGACCGGCCTCGTCCTCGGTCGGCGCACCTACCTGGACCTGCTGGGCCACTGGACCAGCACCCCCGAGCCCAACCCGTTCGCCGAGGTGCTGCTGCGGACCCCGAAGCACGTGGCGTCGAGCACGCTGGCGGACCCGCTGCCCTACCCGGCCACCACCCTGCTGGGCCCCGACCCGGTCGCGGGCGTGCGCCGGCTCAAGGCCGACGGCGAGGGCGACCTCGTCCTGCTCGGCAGCGGGCAGCTGGTGCGCGCGCTCGCCGCGGCCGACCTCGTCGACCGCTACGTGCTGACCGTGGTCCCCGTCGTGCTCGGCCTCGGCGCCCGGTTGTTCGACGGCCGGTACACCGAGCTGGAGGTGGAGCGCACGGTCGCCACCCCGACGGGCATCGTCGTCGGCACCTACGCGGTCCGTCGCCCGGGCTGAGCCCCTCAACGGCTGCGCGGTCGCACCACCCCCGCGTCCCCGCCGCCCCGGCGGACCGGCTCCGCGACCGCCTGCACGCGACCCCGCGGGAAGAACTCGAGCGCCGTCACGGCCCCGATCTCGGCCGCACTGGTCCCCGCGGCGCCGCTGGGCGTGAACGTGTACCCGACGGCGCTGAGGGCGGGGCCGTAGCGGTCGATGAAGGCCTGCTCGGCGCTGACCGTCGCGTTGTTGCGGTGACTGGCCCGCGGCGCCGCCACCGCCTCGGGCAGGGTCAGCCCCAGGTCGACGCGGTTGACCAGCGTCTGCAGCACGGTGGTGATGATCGTCGAACCGCCGGGCGAGCCGAGAGCCAGCACGGGCCGGCCGCGCCGGGTGACGATGGTGGGCGCCATCGAGCTGCGGGGGCGCTTGCCGGGCTCGATCCGGTTGGGGTCGTCCGGGTCGTAGGCGGTGGTGAAGTCGGTCAGCTCGTTGTTGAGCAGGAAGCCGCGGCCGGGCACGACGATGCCCGAGCCGCCCGTCTGCTCGATGGTCAGGGTGTAGGAGACCACGTCGCCCCACCGGTCCGCGGTGACCAGGTGGGTCGTCGAGGTGCCCGCGCCCTCGGCGCCGGCGGGCGGCGCGGTCCGGCAGCCGCGGGCGTCCAGGTCACCGGGCGGGGTCGGGGTGGGCAGGGCGCGCACCGGGTCGACCAGGCAGGCCCGGGTGCGGGCGAACCGCCGGCTCAGCAGCGTCCGCGTCGGCACGTCCACGAACGCCGGGTCGCCCACGTAGGCGGTCCGGTCGGCGAACGCCAGGGCCGAGGCGTCGAGGTAGTGGTGCAGGACCTGCTCGTCGTCCATCCCGGCCAGCCGCTGGGTGCCGAGGATGTTCAGGGCCTCCCCGACGGTGGTGCCGCCGCTGGAGGAGGGCGCCATCCCCCAGACGTCGAGCCCGCGGTAGCGCACCCTGGTCGGGGCCTGCCGCAGCACCCGGTAGCGGGCGAGGTCGGCGCGGGCCAGGGTGCCGGCAGGCACCGGCAGCGCGGCGCCGACGGCGGTCGGCGGGTCCTGCACGGTGCGGGCGATGTCGCGGCCGATCCGGCCCCGGTAGAGGACATCGGCGCCCTCGCGGCCGAGCGCCTCGTAGGTGGCGGCCAGGTCGGGGTTGCGGAAGACGGACCCGACGGCCGGGGCGTCCCCGTCCGGCAGGAAGAGATCGGCCGTCGTGCTGATGTCCCGGAACCGGGTCTGGTTCTCCACGGTCTGCCGGTGGAACGTCTCGTCGACGACGAAGCCGCGACGCGCGATCCTGACGGCGGGCCGGAGCGCCTGCCGCAGGCTCAGCGTGCCCCAGCGGTCGAGGGCCTCCTCCCAGGTGGCCGGGGTGCCCGGCACCCCGACGGAACGGCCGCTGGTCACCAGTTGCGCGAAGGTGTACGGCTTCCCCGCGTCGTCGAGGAAGGTGTCCGGCCCGGCGCCGGCCGGCGCGGTCTCGCGGCCGTCCAGCGTGGCGACCCGACGGGTGCGCGCGTCGTAGTGGACCAGGTAGCCGCCCCCGCCGACCCCGGCCGAGTACGGCTCGGTGACCCCGAGCGCCGCTGCGGTCGCCACGGCCGCGTCGACGGCGTTGCCACCCGCCCTCAGCACCCGCAGCCCGGCCTCGGTCGCCTCCGGGTCGACGCTCGCCACCGCGCCCCCGGTGCCGAAGGCGACGGCGTTCTTCTCCGTCTGCCGGGCGGCTGCCGGGGCCGGGCCGGACGCGCTCGCCGGAGCGGCCGGGGCTGCGGGGGCCGGCGCCGCGGCCGCCGGGGCCAGCCCGCCCGCGACCAGCGCGGCTCCCGTCACCGCCACGCCCAGCAGCCCCGTCCAGCCTCGCCGGCCGGGTGTCGTCGCCCTCGTCGCGCTCGTCGTCATCGCGCCCCTCCGCTCCCCGGCCGGGCGGCCGGTGTGACGGAGATTACACAAGCCCGGTGACCACGCGGGGGCCCCGGCCGGGCCGGCCGGGGGTCAGCCGGCGAAGCGCTCGGCGAACCAGTCGAGCTGCGCGGCCACCTGGTAGCCCTCGCCGCCCTCGTGGTCGTTGTAGGGGTAGACGTTGATCGACTTGTCCGCGCCGCGGTAGTGGTTGTAGGCGGCGTACACCGTCGAGGGCGGGCAGGTGGCGTCCATCAGCGCCACGGAGAACAGGGCCGGGGCGAGGGCCCGCTTGGCCAGGTTGACGCCGTCGACGTAGGAGAGGGTGCGGAACGCCGCCTCCGCGTGGTCGCGCCAGCCCGCGAGGTACTCCGCGATCTCCCGGTACGGGTGGTTGTCCGTGAGTGCGACGGCCCGGGCGAAGTGGCAGAGGAAGGGCACGTCGGGCGCGCAGCCGGCCAGCTCGACGCCGGCCAGCGGGGCCAGCCCGGCGGCCGCGATCGCGAGGCCGCCCCCCTGGCTGCCCCCGGTGACCACCACGCGGCGGGCGTCCAGCAGCGGGTGGTCCTGGGTCAGCTCGAGCAGCCGGACGGCGTCGGTGTAGACGCGACGGTAGTAGTAGGTGGACGGGTCGAGGATGCCGGAGGTCATGAAGCCGGGGGCGTGGTTGAGGCCGGCGTCGGGCGAGGCGTCGCCGGTGCTGCTGCCGCCCCCGACCCGCCAGCCCTGGCCGCGGGTGTCCATCGAGAGGTGCGCGTAGCCGGCCTGCGCCCAGATCGTGCTGCTGTGCGGGAAGCCGCGGCTGTGGGAGTAGCCGTGGTACTGCACGACGGTCGGCAGGGGGCCCGTCGCCCCGGCCGGGACGTGCAGCCAGGCCCGGACCGGCGTGCCGCCCGCACCGGCGAAGCTGACGTCGTAGGTGTCGACGAGAGCCAGCCGGTTGTCCACCGGCTCGAGGGTGGGCGCGAGGTCGAAGGCGCGGGCCTCCGCGAGAGTTCCGGTCCAGAAGTCGTCGAAGTCGTCGGGCTCGGCGACGTCGGGGCGGTAGGACTCGAGCTCGGCGAGGGGCAGGTCGAACATGGCCATGGTCGCGGAGTCTAGGACGAGGACCGCCCGGCCGCCCGGCCAGGTCGTAGCCTGCGGCGGTGACCACCACCCGCACCCTGCTGCTGCTGCGCCACGCGACCGCCGAGCCGGCCCGACCGGGGCACGCCGACGCCGACCGCCGGCTGAGCTCCCGGGGCGAGGCGGAGGCCGACGGTGTCGGCGCGTTCCTGCGCGAGCAGGGGCTGGTGGTCGACCGGGTGCTCTGCTCACCGGCCGTCCGCACCCGGCAGACGCTGGAGCGGCTGGGCCTGGACGCCCCCGTCGAGCTGGTCCCGCTGCTCTACCAGGCGGGCTCGGACGAGGTGCTGGAGCTGGTGGCCGCGGCCGACGTCGCGACCGTCCTCGTGGTCGGGCACGCGCCCGCCGTACCGGGCGTGGTCTACGACGTGGCCGACCCCGGCAGCTCGTCCCCGGCGGCCTCCGCCGCCGTCGCCGACCGCTTCCCGCCGGCCACGCTGGCCCGCCTGGAGGTGGCGGGCAGCTGGGCGGACCCCAGCTCCGCCGTCCTGGTCGAGGTCCGGCTCCCCGCCGGGGCCGACGGCCAGCATTTCGTCTGACTTCCGCGCGTCGCCGTCCGGAAATGGCGCATTCCCGCGCATTTCGGCCGGGCGGGGAAACGACCTCGGTGACACGACCGGGACCCGGACGGAAATCGCCGGTCGGCCGCCTTCCCTAGAATGGCTGTCCGATCTCCCGCCGACAGGACCTCCATGACCAGCGCCCCGACCCGTCCGCCCGGGTCCCTGTCCCGCCGCGCCCTGCTCGGCGGGCTGCTGGCGGGGGCGGCGACCGCCGCGGTCGGCTGCGCGCCGTCGCGGGGTGACGGCCCGGCCGCCACGGTGAAGGACCTGCTGGCCCAGCGCCCGTTCTACGTGGCCCACCGCGGGGGCGGCGGCAACTGGCCGGAGATGACGGCCTACGCCTACGAGCAGTCCAGCCGGCTCCCGGGGCTGCACGCCCTGGAGATCTCGGTCTGCCTCAGCGCCGACGGGGTGCTCGTCTGCAGCCACGACCCCAGCACCGCCCGGGTCACCGGCGTCGACCACGACATCGCCACGACGCCTTGGTCCACCCTGTCCGCGCTGCAGGTGAGCGCGGCCCGGACCACCGACCCGACGCAGCCCAGCAGGCCCCTGACCAGGTTCGACGATGTCGTGGACGCCTACGCCGACCGCTTCGTGCTGTTCGTCGAGCCGAAGGTCCCGGCGGCCGCGGAGCCGCTGATGGCCCGCCTCGTCGGGCTCGGCCAGCCCGAGCGGGTGGTGTGGAAGCAGTACGTCAACTCGGCCCTGTTCGAGCGGGCGAAGGGGAACGGGTTCGGCACCTGGGGCTACGTGCTGGACCAGCCGAGCCACCTGGGGGCCAACCTCGAGCGCTACGCGGCGGCGGCCCACATCGACATGCTCGGGGTCCCGCGGGAGCAGCCGGATGCCTTCGTCAGCGCCGTGACCGACGCTGCGGTCCGGAACGGGAAGCCGGCCGTGATGTGGGCCCTGACCAGCGACGAGGACCGCGCCCGCGCCCTGCGCCTCGGCTGCCAGGGCCTGATGACCTCGAACATCGCGGGCCTGCTCCCCCCGGCCTGACCACACCCGTGGTGCGCCAGAGGCAGGCGTGGCTGGTGTGGGCTCCAGGAGGCTCCCGGGGCAGAAGTGGCCCCTCTGATCCTTGTGTCGAGAGTCTCATCACGATTTCGTCTCGGTCCGACGCCCGGAAAGTTCCCTGTTGATAGCCTGCCGGAGCCCGGTTGTTCACAGTGCGTATCAGCAGACGGCGTATCAACTCCACCACGGTGGAGCAGATCGCCGGCTCGGATACCTCGTGGCTGTGGTCGGCACCGGGTTTGGGCTTGTCGGGGGGCGACAAGACGTACGGGGGACATCTGCATGGCATCACCTGAGTACTCCGCGGCGCCGAACGGCGCCGAGGACGGCCGCGCGGCCTGGGCCGGACGGGGCCGAGGGGCTGGGGGCGGAGCGCGAGCTGCGCGCCCGCGACACCGCCGAGAGCCACGACGCCCTCGCGGCCAGCACCACCCACGGATCGCACGACGTCAGCCCGGACACCGGCTCGCTGGACGTCGTCCGTCGACGCCCGGCCGACTCCGCCGGGGAGACCGCACGTCGCGACCCCCGGACCCAGGCCGCCCTGGAGCCGACCCCGGTCCACACCCCGGGTCTGGCCGCCTGGACGCGGCGCTACACCCTCGGGGTGGTGGGCTCCGACGTCCTGGTCGGGATGGCCGCCGTCCTGCTGGCCCTGCCGGTCCTCGACATCCCCTTCGGCACCGTCAAGACGGTGATCATCGTGCTGGGCGCCGCGCTGGCCTGGCCGCTGGCCATCGCGATCAGCCGCGGCTACGAGCGCAGCAACATCGGCGTCGGCGACGACGAGATGCGCGCCGTCATGCGGGCCGTCGTCTTCGCAGTCGCGGTGGGCGCGGTGCCCGCCGCCATCACCGAGAGCCTGGGCGTGGTCGCCCTCTCGGTGATCGCCGTCCCGCTCGCGGGTCTCGGCAGCATCGCCGTCCGCTTCGCGGCCCGCAAGAACCTGCACCGCCAGCAGCGGGCGGGGCGCAACGTCCGCCGGGTGATCGTGGTGGGCAGCGCCTACGCCACCGCCGACCTGACCTCGGTCCTGACCCGCGAGCCGCACGCCGGCATGAACGTCATCGGGGTCTGCGTGCCCCGCTCCGACGTCGCCCGGGCGCGCGACGCCGGCCTCGCCGTCATCGGCGACCTGGACCAGGTGCCCGAGCTGATCCACGCCTACGCCGCCGACGCGGTCGCCGTCACCGGCAGCGACGCCACCCGGCACAACTACCTCCGCGAGCTCTCCTGGGCGCTCGAGGGTGCCGGCGTCGAGCTGCTGGTGCACCCCGGCCTGGTCGAGGTCGCCGGTCCCCGGATGCACATCCGGCCCTACGTCGGCCTGCCGCTGCTGCACGTCGAGCAGCCGCACTTCACCGGCTGGCGGCGCTTCGTCAAGCGGGCCACCGACCTGGCGCTCACCGGCGCCGGCGTCCTGGTCATCTCCCCCCTCCTCGCGGCGCTGGCCCTGGCGGTCAAGCTGAACGACGGCGGCCCGGTGATCTTCCGGCAGACCCGGGTGGGCCTGGACGGCTCGACCTTCACCATGCTGAAGTTCCGCTCGATGCACGTCGACGCCGAGGCCAAGCTGGCCGAGCTGCGCGCCGGCAACCCCGACATCGGGCACATGTTCAAGATGGAGGACGACCCGCGCATCACCCGCGTCGGGAAGTTCCTCCGCAAGTTCTCCCTCGACGAGCTGCCCCAGCTGTTCAACGTGCTCTCCGGCTCCATGTCGCTGGTGGGGCCGCGCCCGCCGCTGCAGTCGGAGGTGGACGGCTACGAGGACCACGCCCGCCGCCGGCTGCTCGTCACGCCCGGCCTGACCGGCCTGTGGCAGGTCAGCGGCCGCTCGCTGCTGAGCTGGGAGGAGACGGTCCGGCTGGACCTGCGCTACGTGGAGAACTGGACGCTCACCCTCGACCTGCTCATCCTGTGGAAGACCTTCTTCGCCGTGGTCGCCCGCCGCGGCGCGTACTGAGACCTGCTCGGGGATGCTGACGGTGGGTGCTCACGGGCTGCGGCTCGCTCTGACGACGATGGCGCTCGGCTGCGCCCTCGTCGCCACCGCCTGCGGCACGCCCGACAGCCCCCCGCCCGGGGCCACCGCGCCGGCCGGCTCGCCGACGCCGTCCGCCGCCGGGACGGGGGCTCCTTCCGCCGCGCCGAGCCCCGCCACGACGGCCTCCGGCCCGCCGACCGCCAGCGGGTCCACGCCCCGGGCCACCGGCTCGCCGTCGGCGGCCCCGTCGCCCTCGGGCACCCCGTCGGCCGCTCCGGCGCCCGACCCCGAGGCCCCCGTCAGCCCGACACCCGTGGCCCGTGCCAGCCAGGCCGAGCGGCTGGCTGCCGTGCAGGGTGACCTGGACGCCGACCTGCGCTGGTCCGACGGCCTGCGGCTGGAGGTGCGGGACGTGGAGAACGCCGTGCTGGAGGCCAAGGGCCCGGGCGCGGTCAACGGCCCCGTCACCTCCTTCACCCTGCGGCTGACCAACGGCTCGGAGGTCCCGGTCGACGCCACGCAGGTGGTGGCCACGCTGACCTACGGCCGGTCCGACCGCCGGCTGGCGACCCCGGTGTACGACGACGAGGCGGCCGACTTCGGCACCCGCATCGCGCCCGGCCGGAGCGCCGACGCGCGCTACTCCTTCTCCGTGCCGCGATCGGGACGATCGGCGGTCGCCCTGACCGTCGACCTGGACGCCCGGCACGGTCTCGCGACGTTCGAAGGCGACGCCGGCTAGCCGGCTCGTGCACGACCCGCCCGTCGCCGACGACGGACGGCCATCACTCGAGGGGAATCATCTGATGGGAATCCTGCAGGGCCGCTGGTCCCGCGTGTCCAGGCTCACCGCCGGGGGGCTGGCCACGGCCGTCGTCGCCCTCGGCCTCGGCGCGGCGCCGGCGGCCACGGCGGACACCCGGCCGGTCGCGGCCACGCTGCCCACGACCGTCTCGGTCGACCCGCTGCCCACCTGGCAGCTGACAGGCGTGGTCTGGAGCCAGGTCGTCGTCGGCACCACCGTCTACGCGACCGGCGACTTCACCAAGGCCCGGCCGCCGGGCATGTGGGCGGGCGGACCGACCGAGATCAGCGTCGGCCACCTCTTCGCCTACGACATCACCACCGGTGAGCGGGTGGCCTCCTTCAACCACACCCTGAACGCGGCGGGCCTGGCCATCACGGCCTCGCCCGACGGCAAGCGCGTCTACGTGGGCGGCGACTTCACCACGGTGGACGGGCAGTCACGCCAGCACCTGGCCGCCTTCGACACCGCCACCGGGGCCCTGGCCCCCGGCTTCGCGCCCATCGCCAACGGCCAGGTCAAGGCGCTGACGGCGACGGCCAGCACCCTCTACGTCGGCGGCGCGTTCGAGAGCGCCGGTTCGGGCACGGTCGTCGCCCCCCGCAAGCGGCTCGCCGCCTTCAGCACCAGCACCAGCGCGCTGCTGTCCTGGGCGCCGAAGGCCGACGACGGCTACGTCTGGTCGCTGACCACCACCCCGGACGCCACCAAGGTCGTCATCGGTGGCCAGTTCTCGACGCTCAACAGCGCCGCCGTCTACGGTCTCGGTGCGGTGGGGGCGACCTCCGGGACCAACCTGCCCTGGGCGGCCAGCGGCACCCTCCGGGACTCCGGCAAGGGGGCGATCAACTCGCTGACGAACGACGGCACCTGGGTCTACGGCAGCGGCTTCGCCTTCGGCGCCGGCGGCCTGTTCGAGGGCAGCTTCTCCCTCAACCCGGCCAACGGCGCGATCCGCTGGATGGTCGACTGCCTGGGCGACACCTACGACGTGGAGCCGGTCGGCGACGTCACGTACACGGTCAGCCACACCCACGACTGCCGCTCGATCGGCGGCTTCGGCGACACCAGCCCGCGGACCCGCTGGCAGCCGGCCGGCGCCTTCACCACCGCGCCGACCGGGCTCAACAACGGGCCCAACGCCTACGGCTGGAACTACAAGGGCCGGCCCGCGCCGACCATGCTGCACTGGTACCCCGAGCTGGGCATCGGCACCGCGAGCCAGCAGTACCAGGCGGCCTGGAACGTCGTCAGCGGCGGGCGCTACATCGCCCTCGGCGGCGAGTTCCCCACGGTCAACGGCAAGGCCCAGCAGGGCCTGACCCGCTACGCGCTGCCCGACACGGCGCCCGGCGTCGCCCCGAACAAGGTGGGCCCGCAGTACCTCGGCACGGTGCCGGTCCGCAGCGCCCCGCCGGCCACCACCGCCTCCGTGCCCGCAGCCGGCACCGTCCGCGTCACCTACGGCGCGGCCTGGGACAAGGACAACCAGCGCCTGACCTACCAGCTGTACCGCGACCGCGGCACGGCGGCCGAGGCCCTGGTGGACACCCGGACGGTGGACAGCAACTTCTGGACGCTGCCGGCGCAGACCGTCGACGACCGGACCGCCCCGGCGGGCAGCCACACCTACCAGGTGCGGGTCACCGACCCGTTCGGCAACGAGCTGCTCAGCCCGGTCTCGAACAGCGTCTCGGCCAGCGGCAACGCCGCCCCGACCGCGTCCTTCACCAGCACCGCCACCGGGCTGACGGTCAGCGTCGACGGCGGCGGCTCGACCGACGCCGACGGCACCGTCGCCTCCTACGCCTGGACCTTCGGCGACGGCTCCACCGCGACCGGCCGCACCGCCAGCCGCACCTACGCGGCCGCGGGCACCTACAGCGTCAGGCTGACGGTGACCGACAACCAGGGCGCCACCGGCACCACCACCCGGTCGGTGACCGTGGCGTCGGCCCCGCCGGCGAACGCCGCCCCGACGGCGGCCTTCACCAGCACCGCCACCGGGCTGACGGTCAGCGTCGACGGCGGCGGCTCGACCGACAGCGACGGCACCGTCGCCTCCTACGCCTGGACCTTCGGCGACGGCTCCACCGCGACCGGCCGCACGGCCAGCCGCACCTACGCCGCCGCGGGCACCTACAGCGTCAAGCTGACGGTGACCGACGACCAGGGCGCGACCGGCACCGTGACGAAGCAGCTGACCGTGGCGGCGCCGCCGGCCAACGACGTGCTGGCCGCCGACACGTTCGAGCGCACCTCGGCCTCCGGCTGGGGCAGCGCGGAGACGGGCGGCGCCTGGACCTACAGCGGCAGCACCACCCTGTTCACGGTCGGCGCCGGCCAGGGCGTCATCAAGATGGCGGCCGCCGGCTCGGGCCCGACCGCCCGGCTGCCGATCTCCTCCACCGACACCGACCTGCAGCTGACCTTCGCGTTCGACAAGGCGCCGACCGGCGGCGGCCAGTACACCCGGGCGATCGTCCGCGGTGACCAGACGAACGGCTACCACGCCAAGATCTGGGTCCAGGCCAGCGGCACGATGGTGGTCTACCTGAACCGCAACGAGGCCGGTACCGAGACCAGCCTGGCCAGCAAGGTGCTGCCCGGGACCTTCGTGGCGGGGCAGGACTACGCGGTGCGCATCCAGGCCTGGGGCAGCGGCACGACCAACCTGCGGACCAAGGTCTGGGCCGCCGGCACCACCGAGCCGACGGCGTGGGCCGCCACCGCGACGGACACCACGGCGAGCCTGCAGGCGCCGGCCGGTGTGGCCGTCCGGGCCTACCTGTCGGGCACCTCGACGGCCCCGGTCAGCCTCTCCGTGAGCGAGCTCACGGCTCGGCGGACGGGGAACTGACGGGCACCTGACCGGCACGACGACGGGCGGCGCACCGGGGCGCCGCCCGCTGGCCTCGGGGGCCACGAGCGCACCACCGGGCACTGACGTGTGTGACACGACCGTCTCATCCGGCCCGTACAGTGATGCGCCTACCAGCAAGGACGGGCAGTGATGAGAGTTTTGGTCATCTGGGCCGACGACCGGTCCCCAAACCTCGGGGTGAGAGTTCTCGGTGCGGGCACGGAGGCGCTGACGCGACGCGTCTGGCCGGACGCCGAGTTCGTGTTCTACAACTACGGCGCCCGGACGGCGCCGGTCCGGCTCGGCTCGGTGGCCGAGGTCGCCAAGGAGGCGGTGCTGCGCCAGCGGGGCCTCGCGGACTGGTTCCGCGGGTTCGACCTGGTGATGGACACCCGCGCCGGTGACTCCTTCGCCGACATCTACGGCCTCAAGCGGCTCTCCGCGATGTGCGCGACGACCGAGTTCGCCGCGCGCGTCGGCGTGCCCGTCGTGCTGAGCCCGCAGACGATCGGGCCGTTCGGCTCCCGCCGGGCGCGGGCCCTCGCGCAGCGCTCCCTGCGCACCGCGTCGGTGGTGATGGCCCGCGACAGCATCAGCGCGCAGGCGTCGGCCGACCTCGGGCGCCCGGTGGACGTCCTGACGACCGACGTCGTGTTCGCCCTCGACGTGCCCGAGCCGACGACGCGTCGCGACGTCGTCCTCAACGTCTCCGGGCTGCTGTGGCAGCCGGGCCCGCACGTCGACGCCGCCGCCTACCGGCGCACCGTCACCGACGTGCACGACCGGCTGGTGGCCGCGGGGCGGACCGTCAGCCTGCTCGCCCACGTGCTGCCCTCGGACAACCCCGACGACGACGTGCCGGCCGTCGAGGAGTTCCGGGACGCGCACGCGCCCACCGCCGAGGTGCTCGTCCCCATGTCGCTGACCGACATCCGCACCATGCTGGCCGGGGCCGAGCTGGTCATCGGCTCCCGCATGCACGCCTGCCTGAACGCCCTCTCGGTCGGCACCCCGGCGATCCCGCTGGCCTACTCGCGCAAGTTCGCCCCGCTGATGGCCGACCTGGGCTGGGAGCACGTCGTCGACCTGCGCACCTCCGCCGACGAGGCGCCCGCCGTGGTGGCGGAGATCGCCGCCCGGGACGACCTGCGGGCGCAGGTCGTGGCCGTCCGGGAGCGGGCCGCGAGCACGCTCGCGCTGGCCACCGGGGCCCTGGCCGGCCGGGTCGACGCGGTGGCGGCGGGGCGGCGCTGATGGTCGCGGCCACCGCCGAGGCGCTGGACCGCGCCGTCAGCCGGGTCGTGGACACCGCGAACTGCTCGGGCTGCGGGGCCTGCACGCTGCTGGACCCGGGTCTGGAGATGGCCCTGTCGGCCGACGGCTACGCCCGTCCGGTGCGCAGCGCGCGCGAACCGGCGCCGGAGCCCGGGGCCGACGCCACGTTCGACCGGATCTGCCCGGGCCGCCGCGTCGTCTCCCCGCGGCCGGCCGGGGCCACCGTGCACCCGACGCTCGGCCCGGTCGTCAGCGGCTGGGAGGCCTGGGCCGCCGACCCGGAGATCCGGCACCGCGGCAGCAGCGGCGGGACGCTGACCGCTCTGGTCGCCTGGCTCACCGAGAACGGCGAGCAGGCCTCCTTCACCGGCGCCCGGGCCGCCGCGGCCGAGCCCCGGCGGACCGTGTCGGTCACCATCACCAGCCGCGCGGAGGCGCTGGCCTCCGCCGGGTCGCGCTACGCCCCGGTGGCCTCGGTCGCCGCCCCGGGGGCGCTCGCCCCCGGCACCGGGCTGGTCGGGAAGCCCTGCGAGATCTCCGCCGCCCGGGCCCTGCTGGACGGCGCCCCCGCCGACGCCGGGTCGCCGCCGCTGCTGCTCTCCTTCTTCTGCGCCGGCACCCCGAGCCAGCACGCCACGGACGCCCTGGTCGCCCAGCTGGGGGTGCCCGCGGGCGCCCCGCTCCGTGACCTCTGGTACCGCGGTCGGGGCTGGCCCGGCCACTTCACCGCCGAGGCCGAGGACGGCAGCACCGTCCGCACCACCTACGACGAGTCGTGGGGCCAGCACCTCGGCAAGACGACCCAGTGGCGCTGCAAGATCTGCCCCGACGGGGTGGGTGAGAGCAGCGACATCACCGCCGCCGACTTCTGGCACACCGACGCCCGGGGCTACCCCGTGTTCGCCGAGGGCGACGGCTGCAGCGCCGTGCTCGCCCGCACCCCGCGCGGGCACGAGGTCCTGCAGCGCGCCTTCGCCGCGGGGGTGCTGGTCGGCCGGTCGCTGGACCTCGACGCCCTCGCCGACGTCCAGCCGCTGCAGGTCTCCCGGCGGAGCACGCTGCTGGGGCGGCTCGCCGGTGCCCGGCTCGCCGGCCGACCGGTCCCCCGCTACCGCGGCTTCGGGCTGGCCCGGCTCGCCCTGGCCGACTGGCGCGAGACGGCCCGCACGGCCAAGGGCAGCTTCCGCCGCGTCCAGCGCGCCCGCAGCACCCCCGGGGCGGGCCGATGAGCACCGACCCGTCGCTCACGCAGCCGCCGCTCGACGAGGCCGAGGCCGAGGCCGCCGCCGAGCGGGCCGCCGCCCAGGCCCAGCGCGGCACCCTCGGCCGCACCGCCGCCCGGGGCGCCCTGATCACGGTCGGGGGGCAGGGCGTCAAGATCCTGCTGCAGGTGGTCGGCGTCGTCGTCCTCGCCCGGCTGCTGACGCCGGGCGACTACGGCCTGGTGGCGATGGTGACCGCGATCATCGGCGTCGCCGAGATCTTCCGGGACTTCGGGCTGTCCTCGGCGGCCGTGCAGGCCAAGACGCTGTCGCGTGCCCAGCGCGACAACCTGTTCTGGATCAACACCGGCGCGGGCCTGGCCTTCACGGTGCTGGTCTTCTTCACCGCCCCACTGGTCGCCGCGGTCTACGGCCACGAGGAGCTCGTCGGCCTCACCCACGTGCTCGCCTTCGTCTTCGTGCTGAACGGGATGGGTACCCAGTACCGGGCCGACCTGAACCGGCGCCTGCGCTTCACCACGCTGGCCGTCGTGGACGTCGCGGCCCCCGCGATCTCGCTGGTGGTCGCCATCGTGGCCGCCGTCCAGGGCGCCGGCTACTGGGCCCTCGCCGTGCAGCAGCTGACCATGGCCGTGGTGCTGCTGGTCGGCAACGCCGTGACCGCGCGGTGGATCCCCCGCCTGCCCCGCCGGGCGCCGATGCGGGACCTCTTCCGGTTCGGCTGGCAGCTCGCGGGTTCGCTGTTCGTCGGCTACCTGGGCAACAACATCGACTCCCTCACCATCGGCACCCGCTTCGGCTCGGAGGCCCTGGGCCTGTACAACCGGGCGTTCCAGCTGCTGATGACCCCGCTGGGTCAGCTCCGAGCGCCCACCACGAAGGTCGCCCTGCCCGTGCTCTCCCGGCTGCGCGACGACCGGGCGGCCTCGAACGCCTACATCCAGCGCGGCCAGTCCGCCCTGGGGCTGACCCTGGTGGCCGGGCTGGGGGTGGTCATCGGCGCCGCCGGACCGATCACGTCGATCTTCCTGGGCCGGCAGTGGCTGTCGGTCGAGCCGATCCTGCGGCTGCTGGCGGTGGCCGGGGTGTTCCAGAGCCTCGCCTACGTCGGGCTGTGGATCTACCTGTCGCACGGGCTCACCAAGGAGCTGCTGCAGTACACGATGATCACGGTGACGATCAAGATCGCCTGCATCCTGGTCGGCAGCACCTGGGGCGTGACCGGGGTCGCCTGGGGCTACGCGCTGGCCCCCGCGCTGGCCTGGCCGCTGTCGTTCTGGTGGCTGTCCCGCAAGGCGCCGGTGGACGTGGGTCCGCTGTTCGTCGGGGCGGGCCGGATCCTGGTCCTGACCGCGTTCCTCGCGGCCGGTGCCTTCGGGGCCTGCGAGCTGACCGCGCAGTGGGGCCGCTGGGTGCAGCTGCCGGTCGCCGTCGCCGCCGCCGGCGTCGTCTACGCGCTGGCGTTCCTGCTGGTGCCGATGTTCCGCCGCGACATCACCGGGGTGCTCCAGATCGTCCGCAAGGGGACGGGGAAGAACCGGTGAGCGGCCCCCTCCCCCGCTGCGCGGCCGTCGTCGTCAACTACGGCTCGTCGGCGCTGCTGGCGACCAACCTCACGGCCGTCGCCGCGGCGTCGCCCGACCTGGACGTCGTGGTGGTCGACAACTTCACCTCCGCGGCCGAGCTCGCCGCCGTCCGCACGCTCTGCGCCGCGCGTGGCTGGCTGCTGGTCGCCAGCCCGACCAACGTCGGCTTCGGCTCCGGGGTCAACCTCGGGGCCCGGGCGGCGCTCGACGCCGGCGCCGAGCAGCTGCTGCTGCTCAACCCGGACGCGCGCCTGGACGGCTCGGCCCTGGAGCGGCTGCAGCGCGTCGTCGCCGCCGACCCGATGGTGATGGTCGGGCCGGTGGTGCGGACGGTCGACGGCCGGGTCTGGTCCGACGGCACCGACCTCTACCTCGACCGCGGCAGCATGCGGGCCACCCGCAAGCGCCCGACCGACCCGGAGCCCCGGGTCGAGATGTGGCTGAGCGGGGCGTGCCTGCTGCTCAGCCGCCGGCTCTGGGACGCCGTCGGCGGCTTCGACGACCGCTACTTCCTCTACTGGGAGGACGTCGACCTGTCCCGCCGGGTCCGGGAGGCGGGCGGCTCCCTGCGGGTCGTCCGCGAGGCCGAGGCCGTCCACGACGAGGGCGGCACCCAGGGCGAGGGCGGCGGCCGGGCCAAGTCGGCCACCTACTACCGCTACAACATCCGCAACCGGCTGCTGTTCGCCGGTCAGCACCTCGACGCGGCCGACCGGCGACGCTGGGTCGCGACCGCGCTGCCCGAGGCGTACGCCATCGTGCTGCGCGGCGGCCGGCGCCAGCTGCTCACCTCGACCGCCCCGTGGACGGCGATGGTCGGGGGCACCCTGGACGGGTTGCGCCTCCTCCGCCGGGCCGCCCGGACGACCCGCACCGCGGACGCCGCCGGTCCGGTGCGGGTCCTGCAGTCCTTCCCCGACCCGCGGCCGACGACGAACCCCTACATCTGGATGCTCAAGGACTGCCTGGACGCCCACCCCGACGTCACGCTCAGCACCTTCAGCTGGCGCCGGGCGCTGACGGGTGACCACGACGTGTTCCACGCGCACTGGCCGGAGATCCTGGTCACCGGCAGCACGCCGGTGAAGAAGGCGCTCCGCCAGCTGCTCTTCGTGGCCCTGCTGCTCCGCCTCCGGCTGCGCGGGACCGCGGTGGTCCGGACGGTGCACAACCTCGAGCTGCCCTCGGGGATCAGCCGGCGCGAGACGGTGCTGCTGCGCTGGTTCCAGCGCTGGACGACGCTGCTGATCCGGATCAACACGAGCACCGAGCTGGCCGAGCGACCCCACGAGACGGTCGTGCACGGTCACTACCGGGACTGGTTCGCCGCCCACCCGCGCGCGGAGCCGGTGCCCGGCCGGCTCGCCTACTTCGGGCTCATCCGCCGCTACAAGGCGGTCGACACCCTGCTGTCCGCCTTCCGCGCGGCGACCGACCCGGGGCTGAGCCTGTTCGTCGGGGGCCGACCCTCCAGCCCGGACCTGCGGGCGGAGCTGACGGCACTGGCCGGTCCGGACCCGCGGATCAGCACGCACCTGGAGTTCCTCACCGACGCCGAGCTGGTGGCGGCAGCGTCGGCGGCGCAGCTGGTGGTGCTGCCCTACCGGGAGATGCACAACTCCGGCGGCGTGCTGGCCGCCCTCTCCCTCGACCGTCCGGTCCTGGTGCCCGACAACGAGGTGAACACGCAGCTGGCCGCGGAGGTGGGGCCGGGGTGGATCCACACCTACGCGGGCGGGCTGACCGCGGAGGACCTGACGTCGACCCTGGCCCGGCTCGCCGGGGGCCCGACGGGACGCCCCGACCTCTCCGCCCGCGACTGGTCGACGGCCGCGGACCTGCACCTGCTCGCCTACCGACGGGCCCGGGCGCTGGTCGCGGGGACCGGGTCGTGAGGGTCTGGTCGTGAGCAGGGCCGCCCGCGTGGTCGTCGGCGCGAGCCGGCCGGACCACCTAGAGTGGGCCGCGACCACCCGTCCCCGGTCCGCGACGCCCGGGGACCACCGGGCGTCCGCCGGCCCGGGCCGCCGGCGTCGGGACGCCGGACCGTTCACGAGGAGCACGCCCATGGCTGCGTCAGCCCGCACCCCGCAGACCGCCTCGTGACCGGCTCGCAGTTCGACAGCGGCCTGCAGCTGGCCGCCGCTGTCCTGGTGCTGGCGGTCGTCTTCGCCGGCCTCCGCCGCTCGCCGAAGGTCGCGGTCCTCGCGTGGCTGACGGTCATCTGCTTCGTGCCGGTGTGGGTCGGGCAGTCGGTGGTCGCCTACTTCCCGGCCTTCACGATCATCACCCTGCTGACGGCGGCCAGCCTGCTGCCGACGGTCGTCGGCATCCGCTGGTCCTACGTCGACCTCTTCTTCGTCGCCATCGGCGTGATCGCGGTGGTCGAGTACCTCCTGCGGCTGACCACCCTCAGCGCGACGTTCGACCTCGCCACCGCCTGGGCCGGCGCCTTCCTGCTCGGCCGGATCATCACCTCGGTGCTCGACGCGCGGTGGATCTACGGCGCGGTCGGGGTGTTCTTCTCGGTGGTGGCGGCGCTGGCCGTGCTGGAGTTCGCCACCGGCACCAACCTCTTCACCACCTACATCACGGCGGACAACGCCAACTACGAGGTGTGGGGCGGCCTGCAGCCGCGCGGCGGCATCCTCCGCGCCGAGGGGGCCTTCGGGCACTCCATCGCGCTGGGCAGCTCGCTGGGGGTGGCGGTCGCCCTCACCCTGGGCAGCCGGTTCCGTCCCCTGCTGAAGACGGCCATGGTCGTCCTGATGGTCTTCGGCGCGGTGGTCAGCTTCAGCCGCACCGGCATGGTGACCGCCGCCGGGTCCGTGGTGCTGGCCTGCCTGTTCCTCCGCGACTCGCTCTCCCGGGCCTACCGGGTCGGCCTGCTGCTGCTGGTCCTCGTGGCCGCCGGCCTGGTGTACACCCTGGTCCAGGACGTGTTCGTGGCCTCCGGCACCGAGGCGGAGGGCAGCGCGCTCTACCGCTCGGAGCTGCTGCAGCTGCTCACCTACATCCAGCCCTTCGGGCTGGCCGACAACTTCTCGGTCTCGACGACGTCGGAGGTCTCGATCGGGGCGTTCGGCTCCGTCGACAACGCGCTGCTGCTCTTCGGCCTGATCTTCGGCTGGGTGCCCAGCATCCTCGTCCTGCTGCTGCTGGCCTCGGCGGTCCTCTACGTGCTGCGCGGGCGGGCCACGGCCGCGACCATCGCCGTCGTCGCGCAGATCCCCGCCCTGGTCACCGTCGCCCTCATCACGCAGTACGCCGCCGTGCTGTGGTTCGCGGTCGGGCTGGCGGTCAGCACCCAGGTGCTGGCCAACGCCGAGCACCGGGCCGAGCGGGCGGCGCTGCGCCGGCCGCCCGTCCGCCGGCACCGCCCCGCCCGGGCGCTCGAGCCGGCGGCGCGCTAGCTCAGTCCGGGGCGCTGCCCCAGTCGGACACCTCGCCGACGGGCTCGGCCGGGTTGCCGGCCACGATCGTCCCCGGCGGGACGTCGCGGCGCACCACCGCGCCGGCGCCCACCACCGAGCCGCGTCCGATGGTGACGCCCTTCAGGACCAGCGAACGGGTGCCGACCAGCACCTTCGGCTCGATCACGATCGGGGCCTTGTGCTCGCGCCGGCGGCCGGACGGCGACGTCGTCCAGTGGAAGTCGGTGTCGAGCAGCTGGACCTCCCAGGAGATCCGGACGTCCGGCCCGATCGTGACCCCGGAGCCGACGTTGACCTTGGTGCGGGCGCCGATCTTGGCGCCCTTGCCGACGGTCAGGGTGGCGCCCGGGCCGACCCACAGGTGCGCACCCTTGGAGATCGTGCAGCCGCTCGCCAGCGCGTAGGTGCCGGGACCCAGCAGCTTGACGCGGGACTCGATCCGCACCCCGGGGTGGCCGCGCAGCACGCCCCGCAGGTAGCTCCAGAAGTGCCGGCGCACCATGCGCAGACGGGACACGGGCACCAGCTCCCTCACCGCGGGGCTCGGGGGCGGCCCCACTGGCTGGTCAGTCTAACGGCGGCGCCCCGCCCGGGGCCTGACCCGACCGGCGCCGGCGACCGGCGGTTATGATGCGTGCGCACCTCGACGACGAGAGCTGTCCGTCCGGCGACCAAAGGCAACGCTCGTGTCCCTCCGTGATGTGCCCGACGACCGGACGACGGCGCCGCCCGCCCCGCGCACCTTCGCCGCCGTCTTCGACCCGCGCCAGAACGCCCTGAACGCCATCCGGCTGCTGCTCGCGGTCTCGGTCATCGTCTGGCACGCCTTCCCCCTCACCGGCGGCGACATCGCGTTCGCCCCCCTGCGCCAGCTGCTCAGCCACGTGGGCGTGGACGGCTTCTTCACCATCTCGGGTTACCTCATCGTCTCCAGCTGGCTCCGCGCGCCGCAGGTCTCGACGTTCCTGCGGGCCCGCGTGCTGCGCATCTTCCCCGGGTTCTGGGCGAGCCTGCTGCTGACGGCCCTGGTGATCGCCCCGCTGGCGCTGGTCATCGGCGGGGTCGGCCTGCCCGCGGGCTACTGGCGCGACGCCGCCTCCTACGTGGGCACGAACGCCGCGCTGTGGGTGCACCAGTACGGCATCGTCGGCACCCCGGCCGGGGTGCCGTTCCCCGGGGTGTGGAACGGCTCGATGTGGACCCTGGTGTGGGAGTTCTTCTGCTACCTGGCCGTCCTCGGGCTGGGGCTGGTGGGCCTGCTGAAGCGGCGCCACACCATGGCGGTCGCCTTCGTGGTCCTCACCGTCACCACCGTGGCCACCTCCTACGGCCCGGTCGACAACTACTGGCTGACCCTGGGCTCGCGCTTCGGGCTGCCGTTCGTCGCGGGCGCCCTGCTCTACCGCTACCGCGACCGGGTCGTCGTCCGGGGCCGCTACCTGCTGCTCGCGGCCGCCGTGGTGCTGCTGTCGTGCCTGCTCCCGGACTACCGCGTCGTCGGCGCGCTGCCGCTCGCCTACCTGATGCTCGGGCTGGGCGCCCTCGGTCGGCACCCGCGCCTCCAGTTCCGCCAGGACCTGTCCTACGGCACCTACATCTACGCCTTCCCGCTGCAGCAGCTGCTGGCCGTGGTGGGGGCGGCGTCGCTGGGCGTCCCCCTCTTCGCGCTCGCCTCGCTGGCCCTGACGCTCCCGCTGGCCGCGGCGAGCTGGTTCGGCCTGGAGAAGCCGGTGCTGCGGCTCAAGCACGTCGGCCGTCCGCGCACGGTCCAGCAGGCTGCGGTCGTCGACGTCCCCGCCGGCACGCCCAGCGCGCCGCGCTGACCCTGCCCGGACGCGGACGAGCCGTGCCGGTCGGTGACCGGCACGGCTCGTGGCGTCGTGCTGTGGGCGCAGGGCCCGGGTGGGGCGGTGCTCAGCGCCAGGCGCCGAGGTGCCGCGTCCCGGCGGCCCGGCCGACCTTGGTCGCCACGGCCGCCGGCAGCGGCTGGCCCACCGTGGTGTCCCGGCTGGAGATCGCCGCGACGGCCTGGTAGCTGCCGTTCACCGGGGACGCGCCCAGGTGGTGGTAGCTGTTCCGGTCCCGGCCGGTGGCGGCCACGTAGTCGGAGAACTTCACGAAGTTCGTGGAGTAGGCCCCGGCGTTGCCCCAGACCGTGGCGAGCTTGGGGGTGCCCACCGCCTTCTGGCTGAACACGTTGCCGTTGGAGTAGGTGGCCATCTGCTCCGCGTTCAGCGCCCGGTCCCAGGACTCGACCAGGTAGATGGCCGACTTGCTCCCGGTCCCGCCGGTGAAGATGTTGTTCCCCACGGTGACGTTCGTGGTCGTCCACGGCATGGACATGTCCGGCTGGGCGCGACGGCGGTCGTGCCCGGACACCGACAGCTGGGTGATCCGCCGCTTGTCCTGCGCGATCGCCAGCCCGGAGCGGCCGTTGTTCACCAGCGTGTTGTTCCACACGCTGACGTTGTTGGTGTTCGAGATCATGATCCCGTCGTGGGCGTTGCCGGCCACGACGTTGCCGGCGATGACGGCCTTGGAGGAGATCTCGAGGACGATGCCCCAGCGGGTGCCGTTGGTGATCGTGTTGTTCGTCAGGTTGATGTCGTAGGTCGACTGGTCGGTCCAGAACTGGTTGCCGATCGTCCCCGTGATCTCGCTGTTCTTCATGGTGAAGCCACGCGTCGTGGTGACCTTGAACCCGCCGGCGCTGGGCGTCGGGTTGAAGTTCTGGTCGTTGCTGTTCCGCAGGGACAGGTTGTCGACCGTCAGGCCGTCGGCGTAGCTGGCCTGCAGGCCGATCTGCCCGCTCCCGGTGATGGTCACGTTCTTGAGGCTGGAGCCGGGCTTGAAGATGCCCACGCCCGCCGTGGCGCTGTCCCGGACCTCGACGTTCTCGAGCTTCTGGTTCGGGTAGTAGGCGGTGATGACGCCCTGCTGCGGGACCGAGGAGGCGTAGCGCCGGAAGCCGAGGCCGCGGATCGTCGTGCCGGGAGCTCGCAGCGAGATGGCCTGGCTCAGCGTGCTGGCCTGGACCGAGCGGCCTGCGGGGTTGGTGCCGAGGTAGAGCCGCTTGGCGCCGCGGTCGACGAAGAACGTGCCGGCCTTGACCTGGCTGAGCGCGCCGACCTGCTTCTGCTCGGCGCCGTCGATCCACACCTGGTCGGGGTGCGCGGCCATCGGGTGGGCCGGGTTGAGGAACGTCCAGCCGACCGCCGTGCCGTCGGGGGCGCCCTTGGTGTAGGTCGGGCTGGCGTCGAAGGAGCTGTAGCCGTCGGCCCGCCAGGCGCTGCCGGAGGCGGTGAAGCCGCTCACCTTGCTGGAGCCGTCGAACCACACGGCCTCGTTCGGGTAACTCTGGATCGTCACGGCCTTGCCGGGCGGGACGATGAAGTACTCGTGGTAGGTCCCGCCGCGGATCACGATGGTCCGGCCGCTCGACACCTTGGTGAGGGCCTTGGTCACGGTCCGGACCGGGGCGCTCTTGCTGCCCGAGGCCGAGTCGCTGCCCGAGGTGGAGACGAAGACGGCGTTGCTGGGCACCGGGTAGGCGGTGCTGCCGACGGCGGCGGCGCCGTGCTTGCCCGACGCGGCCGGCGTGGCGGTCGGCTTGGCGACGACGGGAGGTGCCGGCGGCGCGACGACGGGCGGAGCCGGCGGGGTGGCCGCGGTGCTGCCGGTGCTCAGGGCCGAGAAGGCCAGGGTCTTCCAGGTCTGCGCGGCCTGCCCGGCGCTGACGTAGCCGCTGACGCCGACGGCACCGGCGGCCGCGATGCGCGACCCGGCCTTGTCGGTGGCGCGGGCCTGCCAGTCGGGAGCGCGCGTCCCGGTGACGTAGGCCTTGCTGCGGACGACGACCGACGAGGTGCCGGCGACGTCGAGCTCGACCGTCACGCTCTGGCCGGGCGCCACGGTGCCGAGCACCTTCGACGCCAGCACGGTGGCGGCGCCGCCGGCCACGCGGACGACCTCGGTGTGCAGCTTGCGGTTGGCGTCGATCCGGGCGCGGCTGCCGTACGCGGTGCCGTTGGCCTGCCGGCGGGCCTCGGCGCTGTAGTAGACCTGGGTGCCCTTGGGCACGGTGAACGCGGCGCGGACGGTGCCGTTGGCCAGCTTGACCGCGGGCAGCGAAGCCCGGAAGGAGCGGTTCGCCCCCACGCCGGCCACGGTGGCGGCGCTGCCGGCCACCGAGCGGCTGGCTCCGCCCGTGACCGACCAGGCGCCGCCGCTGGGCGCGGCGCCCCAGCCGGAGGCGGCGGAACGGTCGAAGCCGTCCGTGGCGATGGTGGTGGCCGCGGCGGCCAGCGACGGCGCCGCCGTCAGGGCGATGCTGGCGAGCACCGTCGACGCGAGGCCGGCGACGGGCAGGGCCCATCTTCGGCGCGCGACAGTAGAGGACGATGGCATGGGGCACTCCTGCAGTCTGGGGGCGAGGGCTGAGAATTGTTGTGCGATCGTTGCGAGGAAGTGTGGCACAGCCTGCCCCAGGCCAGAAATCACGGAACGGTCTCGTTCCGGTCAACCAGAGGTCACGGAAATCGCGGCGTGACCCCTGGTCAGGGGCTTCTTGGCGGCCCCCGGACCCGGCCCCGGCACGCACCGGTCGGGCTCGGTGTTACACCTCTCCCGGTGTGATCTCGGTCACGCCCCGGCCCCGGCACGCCGTGTCGGCGCGGCCCCGACTAGGGGTTGGACTCCGCGGCGCCGTGCAGCCCCACGCCGGACCAGTGCCACAGCCAGGCCACCCAGACGACCTGACCGACGAGGCTGGCGATCACCAGCGTGACCCGGTAGGCCCTCGACCGGGACGCCATCGCCGCCGCCAGCAGCAGCGGGAAGGCCGGCAGCAGCAGCCGGGGCAGGGCGCCGTTCGGGGCGACCACCCCGAGCAGGTACAGCAGGTAGCTGGCCGTCCAGAGGTACAGCACCGGACCGAGCCGGCGGACGGTGCGGGTGGCCATCACCAGCACGAGGCCGAGGACGACGACGACGGGGGCCAGGAGGCCCAGCGGCTTGCCGAACAGCCGGATGCCGATGTTGGCCCACAGCTCGCCGGGCAGCACGGCGCTGTTGCCGTGCCAGGCGGCCTCGGTCTCGAAGTAGGCGTCCGGGTCGCCGGTGACGACCGCCATCACCGCGGGCCAGAGGAAGGTGCTCAGGCCGGTCACCACGGTGAGGACGCCCAGCCCCAGCCAGCGTCGGCGTGCGACCGGCTGCGTGCGGCGGAGCAGGAACCAGCCGACCGCGACCAGCAGCATGGTCAGCGCGAGGGGCGCGCTCGTCGGGCGGGTGAGGCTGAGCACGACCACGAGCGGGACGGCGGTCCAGTAGCGCTCGTGCACCAGGCAGAGCAGCACGCCGACGAGGAGCGCCAGGCCGAGCGACTCCGCGTAGCCGAACTGCAGCACCGGCGCGGCCGGCTGGAACGAGAACAGGGCGACGGCCATCAGGGCGGTGCCGGCGCTGGCGCGGCTGGCGAACAGCCGGTGGAGCAGCAGGCACAGGGCGAGGCTGGCCAGCAGGGAGATCAGGGGCCCCAGCACCAGCCACGAGACGCCGGTGCCCAGGTTGAGGAGCTTGGCCAGGCCGGGCAGCACCGGGTAGAAGGCCCACTGGTTCGGGTCGAGCTGCCCGGCGGTGTCGCGCGGCAGCACGCGGGGATAGCCCTCGTCGAAGATCTTGTGGTACCAGCCGGCGTCCCAGCCGTCGATGTAGTCCAGGTAGCCCGGCCGCTCGGTGGTCCACGGGTTCGGTCCCTGCATCCGGGCCACGGTCAGCACCAGCAGCAGGGTGAAGAGGCGGCCGAGGGCCCAGACCACCAGCACCTGCAGCCACCACCGCCAGGTGGTGAAGCGGCGGACGCCGGAGCCGAACGCCCCGAGCACCCGGTCCGTCAGCTGCCCGAGGGTCGTCCCGAGCCGGAGGGCGGAGTCCATGGCTGCACGCTACGGGCTGCCGCCGGGTCAGCCGGTCGGTCGCCCACGGAACACGACCAGTGGGTCACTGGGCGTCACGCCGACCTCGACGGTGACCGGGTCGCGCCGGCCCTCCGGCACGGTGAAGACGTAGACGCCTGCGACCTGCGCTCCGGCCGCGACGGCCGCGGGCAGCGGGCTGGCCGGCTCGGCCGACATCACCGACCCGGGCGCACCCTCGCTGTCGGTCAGGTTGACCACGGTCGAGCCGAGCTCGACGGCCTGGCTGGTGCCGTTCTCGATCTGCACGGTGACGGCGAGGGCCGGACCCGCCACCTCGCCCGGACCACTCGCCCTGGCGGTGATCGCCCGCACCGACGTCAGCCGGACGGCGACGTCGTCGGCGGCCTGGCCCGGGGCGTCGAGCCGCACGGCCTTGCGCTGGCGGACGGGCTGGCCGGCGACGGTGGACCCGGCGCTGCCCGGGGTGGGCGCGGGGACCGGCGTGGTCGCTGCGCTGGACGCCGGGACGGGCGGCGGCTCGGCCGGCGGGGTGCTGCTGGTGCCGCTGCCGGCCTCCGCGGTGCAGCCGCCGAGCAGGACGGCGAGCAGCAGGGCGGCGGTGGCGCGGGCCACCGGCCGGGCTGGGGTGCGGGACATGTCTGGCCTCTCTCGTTCCCCCGAGGTCAGGCGCCGATCCTCCCACCCGGTCGGGGTCCGCGGACGGGCGGCCCGCCGGGTGGGAGGAGCCCGGCTCAGCGCCGGGTGACGACCAGGTCGTCGAAGGCGAAGACCACCGGGGCGTTGGTGGTGCTGCCCGAGAGGTAGCCGGTCAGGGCCACCCCACCGGCGCTCTGCAGGCCGGCCTGGGAGCTGGTGCTGCTGATCTGGGCGGCGGCCGGCTCGGTGGCCGAGGCCTTCCAGACCTTGCCTGCGAGCGTCGTGGTGCCGCTGCCGGTCACGTCGAACCGCACCTTCAGCACGTCGCCCGCGGTGGAGGTCAGCCCCGGGACCAGGCTGTCCTTCAGCAGCGTCTCGGTGCCGCTGGCGACGACGGTGGTGCTGAGCCGCACCGTGCCGTCGGCGACCAGCCGGACCTTGAGCCGGTACTCCGAGGTGCCCTGCTTGCGGGCCGCCACGGTGACGTAGCTGCCGCCGCCGGTCGCCGCCTTGTCGGCGGACACCGTCACGGTGGTCGAGGAGTCGAGCACCGAGACGCCGTTGAGGGCGGCGAGGGGACCGGATCCGGCCTTGGCCACCGTCACCAGGCCCTTGCCCCCGGCGGTCGAGAAGGCCGTCGAGTCGGTCCACGCGCCGCCGGCGTCGGCGGTCCCCCAGCGGGTGCCGGTCCGACCGAAGGCGTCCGAGGCCACGACCGTGGTGGCGGGCGGGGCCGCGGTGACGGTGACGCTCCTGGTCAGCGAGTCGGTCAGCCCGCCGTCGTCGGTCACCGTCAGCTTGACGCTGTAGGTGCCCGCCGCCGCGTAGGTGTGGGTGTCGGTCCGACCGGTCCCGGTCGACCCGTCACCGTAGGTCCAGGTGTAGGAGGCCACGGTGCCGTCGGCGTCCGTCGAACCCGACCCGTCGACGCTGACCCTCAGGTCCGAGGTCGAGGAGCCGAAGGCCGCGGCCGGCTTGACGTTCGCCGCCGGCGGGGGCGTGGTGCCCGCCCGGGCGACCGCGTACCCGTCGAAGCGCAGGGTGACCGGGAGGTTGGTGACCGTCGAGGCCAGGTAGCCCTGGACCGCGGCGGCACCCGGCGTCTGGAGCCCGGCGACGGTGCTGGTCGCGCTGACCTGGGCGGCCGTCGGCTCGGAGGCCGTGGCCTTCCAGAGCTTCGCGGCCAGCGTCGTGGTGCCCGTGCCGGTCACGTCGAAGCGCAGCTCGTACACCTCACCCGGGGTGATGGTCAGGCCGCTGACGAGCACCTCCTTGAGGGAGGTCTCCGTCCCGGAGACCACCTGGGTGACGCCGAGCCGGACGGTGCCGTCGGACAGCACCCGCGCCTTGAGCCGGTACTCCGAGGTGCCCTGCTTGCGGGCCGCCAGGATGATCTGCAGCCCGCCGCTGTTGGCGACCTTGTCGAGCGTGAACTCCGCGGTCGTGCTGGAGTCGGTGGCGGCGACCGTGCCCAGCGTCGCCGTCGGGCCGGAGCCGGCCTTGGTCATCGCGAGCACGCCCTTGCCACCGGCGGTGGAGAAGTAGGTCGCGCCCGAGTCGGTCCAGGCCCCGCCGACGTCCGCGGTGCCCCAGCGGGAGCCCGTGCGGCCGAAGGCGTCGGCGGCGAGGACGTCGCCGGCCGGCGGCTGCGGCGCCGCGGTGACGGTGACGCTCCTGGTCAGCGAGCCGGTCAGCCCGCCGTCGTCGGTCACCGTCAGCTTGACGCTGTAGGTGCCCGCCGCCGCGTAGGTGTGGGTGTCGGTCCGACCGGTCCCGGTCGACCCGTCACCGTAGGTCCAGGCGTAGGAGGCCACGGTGCCGTCGGCGTCCGTCGAACCCGACCCGTCGACGCTGACCCTCAGGTCCGAGGTCGTCGAGCCGAACGCGGCCACGGGAGCCGCGTTGGCGGCCGGCGCGGTCACCGCGACCGGCCGGGTCACCTGGTTGGTGGCGCCGCGGTCGTCGGTGACGGTCAGGGTGACGTCGTAGCTGCCGGCCCTCGGGTAGGTGTGACTGGGCTTGACACCGGTCCCGGAGGTGCCGTCGCCGAAGGTCCAGGCGTAGCCGTCGACCGTGCCGTCGCCGTCCGTGGAGGCCGAGCCGTCGAAGCTGGCGGCCAGCGCCTGCGCGGTGGAGGTGAAGGACGCGACCGGCGCGACGTTCGCCCGCTGCACGGAGACGGGGTGGGTCACGGTGTCGCTGGCCCCCCGGTCGTCGGTGACCGTCAGGGTCACCGGGTAGGTGCCGTCGGCGGTGTAGGTGTGCGTCGGTCGGGGCAGCGCCGAGGTGTCCCCGTCGCCGAAGGACCAGGCGTAGGTCGCCACGGAGCCGTCGGCGTCGGTGCTGGTGGCGGCGTCGACGGTGCAGGCCCGCTCGTCGCAGGTGCTGGTGAAGGCGGCGACCGGGGCCTGGTTCGGCACCGGCTTGGTGACCGTGACCGGACGGGTGGTGCTGCTCTTCCGGCCCTGGTCGTCGGTGACGGTCAGGGTGACGTCGTAGCTGCCGGACGCCGCGTAGGTGTGCGAGGCCGTCGAGCCGGTTCCGGTGGTCGCGTCCCCGAAGGCCCACGCCCACGCCGTGACAGAGCCGTCCGGGTCGCTGCTGGCGGACCCGTCGAGGTAGCAGGTGGCGTCGGTGCAGGAGGAGGTGAAGGAGGCCACGGGAGCGGCGTCCACCGCCGCGCCGGAGGCGTCGTGGTGGGCCGCGACCTGCGCGGCGCTCAGCGCGTAGGGGTAGACGGCGGCCTCGTCCAGCGAGCCGGCGAAGAACGCGCTGCTGCCGCCCCAGGAGGTGTCCCCGCCCACCCGCCAGTAGCCGGTGTAGCCCTGGTTCGAGGTCTGGCCGTTGCTGCCCGCGAGCACGCCGTCGACGTAGAGCCGCATGCCGGCGGTGGCGTCCTGGGTGGCGACCATGTGGTGCCAGGCGCCGTCGTTGTAGGCCGCCGGGGTCGTCGTGGTGTTGGCCTGGCCCGTCCACACGCCGAAGGTCAGCTGGCCGCTGTTCTCCATGTAGACGTGCCGGTCGTAGTTGTTCGAGAAGCCGCTCGGCTGGTCCCCGAAGCCCATCAGCTTGCCGCCGTTGGTGGTCGTGGTCTTGAACCACACCTCCTCGGAGTAGGCCGTGGGGTTGGTGAAGGTCCGGCTGCTCGCGATCGTCCCGGTGCTGCCGTCGAACGCGGCTGCCTTGCCGGCCGTCACGGTGCTGGCCGCGCCGAGGGTGACGCCGCCGGCCAGGTTGCCCGCCGTCCGCGCCTCGCTGGCGTCGGCGACGGTGCTGCCGGTGGTCTCGTCGAGCCGCCAGAAGAACAGCGGGTCGTCGCCGTGGACCTGCCGGCCGTACGCGTCGGTCGGGGCCGCCGGGACGTCGACCGTGCGGCCGCTCTTGGTGAAGTGGTCCCGCACCTGGGTCTGGGTCAGCGCGGTCGGGTAGATCGCGACGTCGTCGATGGTCCCGGCGAAGGTGCTGCTCGAGGGCTGGGCGGGCCAGCTGCCGATGTTGTCCCCGCCGATCCGCCAGTAGCCCTGGTAGTCCTGGCCGGTGGTGGTGCCGGTGTCGATGCCGACCCGCAGGCCGTCGACGAACAGCTGCAGGCCCGAGGGCGACAGGGAGGCGACGACGTGGTGCCACTGGCCGTCGTTGTAGCTGCCCGCGCTGGTCACCGTGCGGACGCTGCCCGGGTAGACGCCGAAGGTGAGGCGTCCGCTGTTGTCCATGTAGAGGTGCCGGTCGTAGCTGCCGCTCGAGCCGGTCTGGCTGTCCCCGAAACCGAGGATCTTGCCGCCGGTCGCCGTGGTGGTGCTGAACCAGGCCTCCGCGCTGAAGGTGTTGCTGCTGTGCTCGGTGCTGCTCTGCCCCGCCACACCGGTCGCGCCGCCGTCGAACGTGGCGGCGGTGTCGGGCGAGCCCTGCACGGCCCCGGCCGCGCCGCTGGTCACGCCGGCGCCGAGCACCAGGTCGTTGCCGCCCGCCCAGTCGACGGACGAGGTCGCGCCCGCGGCCTCGTCGAGGCGCCAGTAGTGGGCCGCGCCGTCGGTCTGCACGGCCCGGGCGTACGGGCTGTCGTCGACGACGGCGGTGCCCGTGGTGATGGTGGTCGTCGCGCTCTTGGACGTGTTCCCGGTCGGGTCGGTGGCGGTGACGTAGTAGCCGTAGCCGGCGCCCGGGGTCAGGCCGGTGTCGGTGAACACCTGGGTGGGCCGGTTCCAGAACTGCGACGTGACGGTCCTGGTCAGCACCGGCGTGGCGGGCCGGTCGGTGCGGAACAGCTTGTAGGTCAGCTGCTGGTCGTCGCGGTCGAAGTTCGCCTTGAAGGAGACGCGCACCGAGGTGCCGGAGATGCCGCGCAGGCTGGGCGCGCTCTCGGCCGCCGTCGCCCGCGGGCCCTGCTTGTTCGTGGCGATCGAGGGGATCGCGAAGCGCACCAGGCCCTGCTGGCCGGTGTTGTTGACCAGCGGGAACTCCCCGCCCTGGACGACGTACTCGCTGGTGGCCTCGGTGGTCCAGCCGCCCTGCGACTGGCCCGTGTAGGAGCCGACGGAGACGTCGGGGAACCAGTTGACGATCGAGGAGGACGGCTGGCCCTGGAAGCTGTAGTAGCCCCCGGCGTTGTTGGGGCCGGTCGTCGTGGTCGCCGCGACGGTGAACGCGTTGGCCCGCATCCAGCGGCTGCGCGGGTTGGTGTCGGGGAAGCCGTTCATGTTCGAGCAGTCGTGGTGGTGGCTCACGGTGTAGACGACGCCGCCGACCGGTGAGACGTCGTAGGTGTCGCCGTGGCAGTCGGCCATGGACTTGAGGGCGCCGCTCATCGGGTCGGCGACGAACATGCCCTCGAAGTTGCCGGTGCCGCCGAACCAGTAGGCCGCGCCGTAGACGTTGGTGCCGTCGGTCTTGAGGCTGTAGATGCCGGCGGAGTTGCCGTAGTTCTGGATCGTCTGGTTGGCGGCGAACGGGTAGAGGGTGCCCGTCGTGGCGTCGAGCGAGCCCAGGCCGATGGCCGGCGAGCCGTTGAGGTTGGCGAAGATGCCGCCGACGAGCAGCCGCGTCCGGTCCGGGGTCAGCGCCATGGTGTTGACGGTGCTGTCGCTGGTCGGCGCCCAGGCGAGGGTGGCGCCGGTGGTGGGGCTGACGGCGGCCAGCCGCTGCCGGGCGACCCCGTTGACCGCGCCGAACCAGCCGCCGAGGTACACGGCGTCGTCCGAGACGGCGATCGAGAAGACGTCGGAGCTGGCGACCGGCTTGAAGGTGGGGACGAGCGACCCGTCGCTCGTGTTGAAGGCGGCCACCCGGCTGCGGCTCTGCCCGTTGACCGTCGTGAACGAGCCGACGACGTAGAGCCGCGACTTGTCCGGGGAGACGGCCATGGCGCGGATCCGGCCGTTCACCGTCGGCGCGAAGCCGGTGTTCAGCACCCCGGTGCGGATGTTGTAGGAGAGCAGGTTGCCCCGCGGCGTGAGGCTCGTGCCGGCGGCGGCGCCGGCCGGCCGCGCGTTGGCGAACTGGCCGCCCGCGTACACCGTGTCCCCGACGATGGCCTGGTCCCAGACGACGCCGTCGATCTGCACGGTCGGCAGCGCGTCGGCCGTCACGCCGGTGGTGGCGTTGCGGTCGACCACGTTGTACGCGCTCGCCGCCTCCGCCGCCGCGGCGGAGCCGGCACCTGCGGCGACCAGCGCACCCGCGAGGATGCTGGTCGAGAGCAGGGTGATGAGCGCGCGCTTGGCACGCGAAGGCGTCAACGCCATGTGGAAGTCCCCGAGCGATCGTTGCGCGGCCCACCCCCCGTGGGTCCTGTCGCAGAGGAAGACTAAGGAATTCCGCCGCCGCCCGCCGACGTCCGTTACCTGTTCGTGTCCGGTTCGTGCCCGGGCGGCCGGGCGCTGCGCTCAGCCTGTGACCGAGGTCTCAGGGCCGTCGGTACTCGGCCACGTCCCGACCGAGCGCACCGACGAGCATGCCAGCGCCCTTCGCCGCCAGCCGCCAGCCGCGGGCGCGCTGCCCGAGGTCGCCGCGCAGCCGGCCGAGGAGGGCACGGAGCAGCCCGGCGGCCACCCGGGCCACCGCCCCGACCGCGAGCCGGGCCCGCACCGGCAGCACCCGGGCGGCGAACCCGAGCTCGATGCGGCTGGCGACGGCGCCGTGGCTGAAGGCGCGCCGCAGCACCCAGCGCCGGTCCATCCGGGACGGCGGGATGTGGTCGACGACCTCGGCCTCGTCGCACCAGATGAGCCGGTGACCGGCCCGCGTCAGGCTCTGGGTGAGCAGGGTGTCCTCGCCGCCGCGCAGGCCCAGCCCCCGGTCGAAGGTGAGGCCGAGCGCGCGGAGCAGCCGGAGGTCCAGCAGCAGGTTCGCCGACGACGCCGCGGCGACCTCGGTGCCCGTGGCGTGGCGCCGGCGCCGGAAGAAGCCCCCGGCGTCGACCCACGGGTCGCTCACGCCGGCGTAGGTCGGGCTCACCCGGCCGACGACGCCGGCCGGCCGGCCCTCCGCGTGCCAGGTGCCGACCAGCCGGGCCAGCCAGCCGGGCGTCGGCTCCTCGTCGTCGTCGATGAACACCAGGGCGTCCGCGTCCCCGGCCTCGGCGACGGCGCGGGCCCGGCCCGCCGCGATGCCGGGGACCTCCTCGTGCACGTAGCGGACCCGGGGCGCGTGCGCCGCCGCGACGGGCTCGCCGCTGCGGGCCGGGTCGTTGTCCACCACCACGACGGTGGTCGACCAGGACCCGTCGGCGTCGAGCTCCTCGGCCTGGGCCACCAGCTGGGGCAGCAGGACGCCGAGCTGCTCGGCGCGGCGGAAGGTGAGGACGGCGACGACGACCTCGGCGGCCGCGGGCTGGGGGGACGTCATGGGGCTCCTTGCGGGCGGTGGCGCGACGGCCTGGCTGCGCGCTCTCGCGGGCGGCGCCCCGGCACCCGGTCCGACGCGCGGACGGCGGGCGCGCCGGAACCTGATCGATGCGCCCGGCAGGCCGGTCCGGGTGGATTACAGTATCCGACGACACCGGGGCCGGGTCCCGGGTGCTCTCGGCGTCGGCCCGTTCCCGTGCGCCGTCCCCGCGCGCACGCACACGTCGCACGAGAGGTCTTCCCCCGTCATGAGCTTCGCCTCGACCGTCCGGCTGCTGCTGCGGCACTGGATCCTGATCGGCATCATCACCCTGCTGGTCGGCGCCGGCGTCTACGCCGTCTCCACCACCCGGACCCCGCTCTACACCGCCACGGCCACCCAGTACTTCACGGTGAGCGTCGGCGACTCGGCGGCCGAGCTGGCCCAGGGTTCCAACTACGTGCAGGACCAGATGGCGTCGTTCGGCCAGCTGGCCACGTCGCCGGCCGTGCTGAACCCGGTGATCGACGACCTCGGGCTCACCATGACGGTCAAGCAGCTCGGCCGCAGCATCCGGATCACCACCCCCCGCAACACCGTGGTGATGCAGATCAACGTGGCCAACGCCGACCCGGAGACCGCGGCGGCCATCGCCAACGCCGTCGGCAGCCAGCTGGGCAACGCGGTGGACACCGTCGGGCCCAAGCTGCCCAACGGCCGCTCCCTGGTGAGCGTGCAGTCGATCCAGACGGCACTGCCGCCCACGGTCCAGTCCTCGCCCGACACGCGCCGCAACACCGCGCTCGGCCTGCTGATCGGCCTGCTGCTCGCCGCCGCCATCGTCATCGCCCGCTCCCGGATGGACACCCGGGTGCACAGCCCCGCGGCCCTCGCCGAGATCACCGACGAGCCGGTGCTGGGCACCGTGCGGCACGCCGCCAACCTCGCGAACCGCAACCTCGTGGTCCTGAACGATGCGGACAGCCGCAGCGCCGAGGACATCCGGCACCTGCGCTCGAGCATCGAGCAGCTGGCCGGCGGCCGGGCCAGCTTCGCGCTCGCCGTCACCTCCGCCGTCCGTGACGAGGGCCGGTCCACCATCGCCGCGAACCTCGCCGCCGCCCTGGGCGAGGCCGGCCGCCGCGTCGTCCTCGTCGACGGCGACCTCCGCCGCCCCCGGGTCGCCGAGATCACGGGCACCAACGGCGGCTCGGGGCTGCTCACCGTGCTCGGCGACCCGGCGTCGGTCGGGCAGTCCGTGCAGTCCGTCCGCAACGCCCACTTCGACGTGCTGACCGCCGGCGGCACCAGCACGAACCCGACCGAGGTGCTGGCGTCCCCCGCGCTCGCGGCGCTGCTCGGTGAGCTGCGCGGCCGGTACGAGTTCGTGGTGGTCGACACCCCGGCCGTCCTCGCCGTCGCCGACGTCACCGCGCTCCGCGGCCAGGTCGACGGCGCGGTGCTGGTCGCCGACGCCTCCACCGTCCGCCGCGCCCAGCTGAACCAGGCGCTGGAGACGGCCGACGTCGCCGGGTTGACGGTGCTGGGCGTCGTGCTCAACGAGGTCGCCGAGCGCGAGCTCCCCGCGACCACCGGCTACACCGGCTCCGAGGGCCGCCGGACGCGGCAGAGCGACAAGGGCGCCGCCCGCGCGGCCCGCGGCTCCACCGCCGTCAGCTGGGACGCCCCCAGCGCCTGACCAGCGAGCCCGACGTCCCGTCGTCCCCTCGGGGGCGGCGGGACGTCGTGCGTCCGCGACGGCGCGGTGCGAGGTGCTCCGACGCGACCGGACCGGTGACCGCTGACGGGCTGCCTCCCGGCCGAGGACCCGGACGCGGTCCGCCGGTGGTCCCCCGGGTGGGCCGGTGGCCGGTCGGGCGGTCAGCCCTGCCAGGCGCCGAGCCGGGGCCGCGCGGGGGCGGCTCCGGCCGCGGCGTCGGCGGCGTCCCGGTCGAGGTCGCGGGCGACCTCGGCGGCGACGTCGGCGACCTCGGACGAGACCCGCCCGTCGCGGTCCACGGCCCGGTCCCCGCCGACCAGCTGCCGGCTGGCGGCGTCCTGGTCGGTCGCCACGCGGTAGGCGGTGAAGTCGCCGTAGAGGAACGGGTTCGGCTCCGCCGACGGCCAGGTGGCGAACGTCGGGTGGGCCAGGACGGAGTCGAGGTGGTAGAGGTTGTGGTCGAACGCGACGTCGAGCTGCGCGCCGGTCCGCTTCCCCGTGTGGTCGACGACGCAGACAAGGCAGCCCTCGCCGCCGTCGGCGAACACGTTGTTGTAGACGGCCACGTCCTGGGACACCCACGGCATCCCCCCGCCGTCCGGGTGCCGCAGGTCGGTCCCCCCGGGCCCGGGCTCCTGCGGGGTCCGGCCGTCCGTGACGACCACGAGGTTGGCCTCGTCGTTGCGGGCGAAGGTGTTGTTGGCGATCTGCACCCGGTCGGTGTCGATCAGCCAGAGCCCGTGCACGCCGTTGTCGACCAGCACGTTGTCGACCACCCGGACCCGGCTGGAGATCTCGACGACCATGCCGGCCCCGGTGTTCCGCTCGGCGCGTGAGGAGACGATGTCGACGTCGTAGGAGGCGGCGTCGAACCACAGCCCGTGCCCGAGGTTGTCGGCGAACTCGCTGCCCTCGACGCGGACGTGCCGGGAGCTCGTGAGCTTCATCCCGCCGGCGGCCGGGGCCCGGTTGAACAGCTCGAGGTTGTTGTGGGTGGCCACGACGTTGCGGACGTCGAGGTGGTCGGCCTGGTGGGCGTGCAGCCCCATCAGGCCGTTGCGGGAGGCGGTGAGGTCGCGCAGGGTGACGTCGGCGGCGAACACGGACAGGCCCGTGGTGGCGTTGTCCTCGAACACCATGTCGGACAGGCTCACCCCGGTGTTGTTGACCGTCGCGGCGCCGAGCTGCCAGACCGACGTCGCGTAGCGCCGGACGCCGATCCCGCGGACGGTGTCGCCCTTGCCGACGACGGTCAGGCCCTTGGCCAGCGTGCTGGCCCGGACGCCGGCGTCGACCGGGTCGGTGCCCAGCACCAGCCGCTGCCGGCGGCTGTCGACGAAGAAGGTGCCCTCGGTGACCTCGGCCCGGGTCCGCACCTGGGTCTGCGGCTGGCCGTCGACCCAGACCTGCTCGGGGTGCGCGGCCATCGGGTGGGCCGGGTTGACGAACCGCCAGCCGGGCTCGTCCCGCTCCTCAGCTCCCCGGGTGTAGGTGGGGCTGGAGTCGAAGGTGTGGGTCCAGCGGACCTCCCAGGCGTCGCCGCGGCGCTGCCAGCCCCGCAGCGCGCTGCTGCCGTCGAGCCACACCGGCTCGCCCGGGTAGGACTGCAGGTGCACCGTGCGGTCGATGGGCAGCACGACGCTCTCGTGGTAGCTGCCGGCGCGCACCACCACGGTGCCCCCGGCCCCCACCCGGTCCACCGCGTCCTGGATGCGTCGGAACGGGGCCGCGAGGGAGCCGTCGCCGCCGGCGGCCGCGCCCCGGCTGACCACCAGGGCGCCGGCCGGCACGGGGTGTCGCGTGGAGCCGACCGGGGCCGAGCCGGTCGGCCGGTCCGCCCGGCCGTCGTCGGCGGGTTCAGCGTCCACCGTCCCGTCCTGACCGGCGGGGACGACGACGCCGCCGCGGCCGATCGAGCCGGTGCCGTCCTCCCGGCCCGGCGTCTCGGCGACCTGCTGGCGCACGTTCAGGTTGTCGAACCCGACGACCTTGTCGGCGTCGGAGCTGCCGGCGACGTAGGCCCAGAGCGCGAACGTGCCACCGGCCGCCAGCCGGGACGCGCTCGCGTCGGTGACCTCGACACCGGACGGTGCGCGGCCGCCGGACGCGACGGCGGCCCGGATCGTCACCGGCGTCACGCCGGTCACGGCGGCCGTGAAGGTCAGCCGCGCCCCGGCCTGGACGCCCGAGGCGACGACCTTCTCGTTGGCCAGGTTGAGCCGGTCCTCGGCGCTGCCGTCGAAGCGGGACAGCGAGAGGTAGACCTTCTGGTCGGGGCCGAAGCGCAGCACCGGACGGTAGTAGAAGGGCCCGTTGGTGCGCAGGTGCAGGGCGACGTACACCCCGCTGCCGCGCCGGACGGGCTCCGGGGCGATGACGTCGACGGAGGCGGTCAGGTCCTGCGGCCGCGCGCTGGTCAGCGCGGCGATGTGCCCGACGGCCGGCCGCGGCAGGGTGACCCGCCCGGTGCCCCGCTCGACGGAGAAGTCGGACGCGCTGGTCAGCTCGTAGGGGCCGCCGACGTCGGCGTCGCCCCAGCCGGTGTCCAGGCTGCGCTCGAAGGTGTCGGAGAGGACGACGCGGCCGTCACGGTAGGTGGGCTCGGCGGTGGTGCCGCCGCCCGAGGAGCGGCGGTCGACCAGGACGACGCCGAGCAGGAGCAGCAGGACCAGCGCCGCGACGACCAGGCCGACGACGGAGCCGCGCGTCCACCGCTGGTGTGCTCTCGACGACACGCGACGCGCTCTCCCCTGGTCCGCGGCAGGCTCGCACCCTCGGCGGCACCGTCCGGACGACGTTAGCAGAGCACCCTCCAGGACCCGGTGGCGTCGAGGACATCGCAAGCGAATCGAGACCTGCCCGCGGGACGGCCCGGCGGGCGCTCCGCGCGGACGGCTCCGGGCCGGGTGCCGGCCAGGGATGATGGGTCGCGGGCCGCCCGGCCCGCCCGCTCCCCCGACTCCCAGGAGACCCTCCGATGGCGGCAGACTCCCCCCGCCCGTGGCTGGTCCGGCTGGCGCTGGCCCTCGCCGCCGTCGCCGTGCTGGTGGCCGCCGTCCTGGTGGTCCGCCAGGTGCGCGCCGACCCCGCGGCGACCCCGGCCCCGACGGTGCCGACGGCCTCGGCCGGGCCGTCGGCTCCCGCCAGCCCGGCCGCCACGCCGGCGGTGTCGACGAGCCCCTCGGCCGCACCGTCCCCCTCGGCCTCCCCGTCGTCCTCGGCGCGCACGCCCACGGCGACCGCCAGCGGCCGGACCTCACCGTCCGCGACGGCGTCGGGACGGGACCAGCCGGAGCAGGACCCCGCCCCGACCTCGGCGGTCAGCACCAAGCCGCCCGTGCCGCTGGACGAGCCCGAGGAGGTCGACGAGGGCCTGACGGCGCGGGTCAGCCGGCTCGAGGCGGTGCAGGGCGAGGCGAGCGGTCCGGGGGAGGTGTCGGGTCCCGCCGTCCGCGCGACCGTCACGCTGACCAACCGGTCCCGGGAGGAGGTCGATCTCAGCAGCACCGTCGTCAACCTCTTCTACACCGCGGACCAGACGCCCGGCTCCGCGCTGAGCGGACCCGGCACGAAGGCGCTACCCACCGCGGTGCGCGCCGGCGAGAAGGCCACCGGCACGTTCGTCTTCGCCGTGCCCGAGGACGACCGCTCGGAGGTCCTCATCACGGTGGACTACTCGGTCGACACCCCGGTGGTCGCCTTCCGCGGGGCCGCGCCGCGCTGACCCGCGGCCCCTCGCCGCGAGCAGGCGGCCGGGGCCCTCAGCGCTCGGAGAGCAGCGACCGCAGCAGCGTGCTCGAGGTGTGCACCGTGTAGGGGAAGTAGTGCACCTTCACCCCGACGGTGGCCATGTCGGCCTCGAGCTTGTCGCCCTTCGCCGTGCCCCGCCAGTCGTCGCCCTTGAACAGCACGTCGAAGCGGACCCGCGACCAGACCTCGAGCTTGTCCGAGGAGAAGTCGGTGGTCACCTCGTCCACGATGTCCAGCGCCTCGACGACCTCGAGCCGCTCGGCCAGCGGCACCACGGGGTACTTCGCCTTCGCGGCGTGCAGCGCCTCGTCGGTGACGGCCCCGACGACCAGCCGGTCGCAGTGCTCGCGTGCCCGCACCAGGATGTTGAGGTGGCCGACGTGGAACATGTCCCACGCGCCGGGCACGTAGCCGACGACGGGGCCGGTCACGCGCTGACCCGGCCGGCGGGGACGTCGAGGGCCTTGACGTCGCGGAACCACTTGGGCAGCGCCAGGGCCAGGTAGCCCAGCGTCCCGAGGCCGAGCAGGGCGTAGAGCGTGGAGAAGACCAGCGGGGCGCCGAGGGCGAGGAAGACCAGGCAGAGCACGCCGTAGTCGGCGGGGATCTTCATCAGCGTCCGGAGCGGCGTCGAGCCCTCCTTCGGCGGGGCCGGCAGGTCGTGCTGCGCGCGGTGCACCCGGGCGAGGAAGTCGTTGAGCAGCATGCCGAAGAACATCACCGCGGTGACCACGGTGAAGCCGATGGGCACCAGCAGCCAGCCCAGGGCGAGGTCGAAGTGCCGGAACGCGATGACCAGCACCGCCAGGTGCAGCATCGCGTTCTTCGCGGCGTCGAACATGTGGTCCAGCCACTCGCCGGCGGGGCTGCCGCCCCCGCGCAGCCGGGCCAGCTGGCCGTCGGCGGAGTCGAGCGCGTAGCCCAGCACCAGCAGCAGGCAGACGCCCACCCCGGTCAGCCAGGTGGGCGAGCCGGCCGCGAGCCAGATGATGCCGCTGAAGGTGGCCAGCGCGCTGAGGCCGGTGACCTGGTTGGGGGTCAGCCCCACCTGGAAGGCGGCGGCGGCCAGCACCCGGCCCAGCGGCCGGTTCACGTAGAGCGAGTAGGCCGGCGCGCCCTTGGAGGTCTTCTGCGCGGCCCGCAGCTGGGCGTAGGCGGGGCCGAAGCCCCGGGCCGTCGCGGGAGCGGTGGCCGTCACGAGGCGACCGCCTCGTCGGTCACGGCGGCCTGCAGCGCGTGCCGCAGCACCTCCGAGGCGCTCTCGCGCCGGGGCGTCAGGACGACGACGTCGACGGCGTCCAGCACCGCCGGCTCGTCGGCGACCACGAAGAGGGTCGCGCCGGGCAGGTCCTCCGGCAGCTCCGGGGCCGTCTGCTCGACCACCCGGGTCACCCCGCGGAGCCGGGCCACCAGGGCCATCCGCTCGGCGACGGGCACGACCGGACGGCGGCCGTAGCGCTGCTCCACCAGGTCGTCGGAGAGGACGCCGGCCACCACCTCGTCGCAGTGGTCGGCGGCCTGGGCGACCAGGTCGAGGTCGCGGACGTTGAGGAGGTCGAAGCTGTGGGCGAGATAACCGGTCGTCATGTTCTCAGAACTCCCCGCACGGGCCGTGGCGGACGTCTTCCCCGGCACGCCCGCGTCCGGTGCCGGAAGCGTAGCGGGGAGCGACGTGGATGCCCTCGGAAAAGGTGGAAGATGAGCGCGACATCACGACCTCGTGACCCCGGTGCCCCTGACTGGTCAGCGGACCCAGTACTGGTCGACGAGGGCCTTGGTGCCCGCGATGTTGCGGCGGCTCGAGGCGCCGAAGACGATCGACTCGATGTTGGGCTGCGCGCACACCCACTCGATCGCCTCGCGGGGCTCGATGGCGCCGGAGGCGAAGACCGACATGGCGATCGCCCGGAACTCCCGCTCGGCCAGCATCCGGCGGTAGGCCTCCATGCCGCCGCTCATCCGGAAGCCGACCTTGTTGATGTTGGAGCAGACGACCGGGTTCACGATGCCCAGCCCGTCGAGCACGTCGAGCAGGGCCGGGGTGTTCATCGTGATGAACCCGGGCTCGGCGCCGTAGCGCGCCCGCACGTGGTCGTGGAAGATCAGGAACGCCTCGTTGAAGCCGAGCCCCAGCAGCAGGTCGACGACCACGTTCTGCAGGAAGATCACCGGCGTGCGCAACCCGGCGAACATCTTCATCTCGGAGTCGATGAGCAGCGTGACGATGCCCTCGATGTCCTTCGTGGCCAGCGACCGGCTGCCGCGGAGGGCGGCGTCGAGGAAGCCCTCGTCGGGCAGGAACCGCTTGATGGCTCCCAGCGGCCCGTCCTCGGTCATGGCGTTCGCGTACTTGTGGGCGTACGGCATGCACGGGTAGAAGGTCATGTCCGGGTAGCGCGCGGGGTTCGCCCGCACGTGGTCCGCGACGAGGGCGATCCGGTCGTGCGTCGTGCACATGAACGTCGTGACGCCCTCGTCGTAGGCGTCGTCGAGGACGGCCTGCACGACGTCGATGTCCTGGAACTTCATGGCCTGCGCGCGGGCCTTCTCCTCCGACATGTGGTTCACGCCGAAGAACTGGTTGTCCCCGAAGAGCAACCGGTCCATCCGGACCTGCTCGGTCGTCGTCGTGCTCATCGGCTGGACCCCACCTTCTGCAGCAGCGAACGGACCCGGGCGCGCACCGCGCCGGGCAGGGAGCCCCCCGACCGGGTGCGGCCGGCGGGGGCCGCGAGGGCGCTGGTGGTCGGCACCCGCGTCACACCGCTGGCGTCGTCGACCATGAGCTGGATGGCCCGGTCGGTCGCCGCGGCGTGCGCGAAGTTGTTGACGCCCTCGGTCTCGCCCTTGATCACCCGGGTGATGAAGGTGTCGACCTGCGCGCTGTACTCCTCGCCCCGCAGGTAGAACCAGACCTCCTCGGTCAGCTCGGTCGTGTACTTGACGTTCCAGCCGGGGACGTAGCCGTCGGGCACCTGGGCGCCGTCGCGGAGGAAGACCTGCACCTCCTGGCGGTCGGCGGAGATCCGTCCCTCGGTGCCCCACACGGACACCTTGGTGGTCATCTTGCGCTGCGACTCGTCGCTCCAGTTCACCGACAGCTGGGCGGTCACGGGCGTGCCACCCGGCGTCGCCGGGTCGAAGAAGAGGGTGCTGAACACCTCGTCGTCGGTCTCGCGGGAGAACACCGGGTTGAGCACGGAGCCCCCGGCGCGGGCGGCCTCACCCAGGTACCAGTTCACCAGGTTCAGCGGGTGCGCCGCGTAGTCGTAGAGGCTGCCGCCGCCGAGCGCCTTCTTGCTGCGCCAGGTGCTGCCCTGCGGCTTCAGCACGACGGGCCCGTAGGCCTCGGCCAGCACGTGGGTCACCCGGCCGATGGCCCCGAGGTCCAGCAGCCGCTTGACCTCGGCGAAGGCGCCGACGAAGCGGTAGTGGTAGCCGACCTGGGTGACCAGGCCCTTCTCCTCCGCCAGCGCGGTGAGGGCGGCCGAGTCGGCCGGGTCGAGGCAGAACGGCTTCTCGCAGAAGACGTTCACCCCGCGCTCCAGCGCGGTGCGGACCATCGAGGCGTGCATGCTCGACGGCGTGGAGATCACCACCGCGTCCAGCTCGGCGTCGTCGAGCATGGCGTCCATGTCGGCGTAGGTCTTCAGCCCGGTGTACTTGTTCAGCACCCCGAGCATGTAGCCGGCGGAGTCGCAGATGCCCGCGACCTCCACCTCCGGGTGCGCGTTGAACATGGACAGGTGGGAGAGGCCCATCTTGCCCAGCCCCACGACTCCGACTCTGATCACGACTGCTCGCTTCCTGTTGCCCCTGCGGTCTGGACCACCGGCATCCCTCCGGTCTCGTGCCTGTCGGTCATCCCCACGCTGACCGCCGGGACCGCGTCGTCGCCGAGGTAGGGGAGCAGCAGCTGCTCGTACTGGCCGGCCACGTGCTCCCAGGTGAACTCTGATGCGTGCCGGGCCCGGGCGGCGGCGCCGAGCCGGGCGGCGGTGCCCGGCGAGCCGACCAGCTCCTCGACGCGTGCGTCGACGTCCTCGGCCGCGCTGAAGTACAGGGCGGCGTCGCCCGCCACCCAGCGGTTGTAGGCGTTGTCGTGCGCGATCACCGGGTTGCCGGCGCCCAGGGCCTCGACCAGGGACGGGTTGGTCCCGCCGACCGTGTGCCCGTGCACGTAGCCGAGGCTGTGGAAGCGCAGGGCGGCGGTGGCGGCGGGGTCGTAGATGCCGCCGACGAACCTCACCTCCGGCCCGGCCGCGTCGACCACCGCACGGTGGTAGGCGTCGGCCTCGGGCCGGTAGTCGCCCAGCACCACGAGGTCGACGCCCCGCGGCCGGCGGGAGAAGCCCTCGACGATCTCGAGGATGGTGTTCTCGGGGATGGGCCGCGCGATCAGCGTCAGGTACTCCCCAGGGGTGAGCCCGTGGGCCGCCGGGACGTCGGTCGGCGCGTCGAGGACGGTCGGGGCGCCGTAGGTGACGGTGGTGACCTTCCGCGCCGGCGCCCGGGTGTGCAGGTAGGTCTCGATCACCGGGTGGTCGGCGACCAGGTGGTTGCCGACGAAGCAGGCGATCCGCTCGTTGGTGTAGAGGATGGCCTGGCGCAGTTTGCCCCAGCGCGCCCGCGACCACTCGATGCCGTCCATGTTGATGACGTTCGGGATCCCCAGCAGCCGCTGGACGGTGTTGAAGACGGCGGTGTTGTAGCCGAACGTCAGGCAGACGTCGCGGTGCTTCGCCGCGTGGCTGATCGACAGCCAGTCGAACTGCGACGTCCCCAGCCAGCCCTCGCGGTCGACGGGGATGAGCACCCGCTCCAGCCCGTTCCAGGTGTCCTCGCGCAGCGGGCCGGAACCGGGCACCTGGCAGTACACGACCACCCGCCAGCCCTGGTCGCGCAGGAACAGGGCGACGTTCTCCGCGGCGGTCTCGAACCCGCCGTAGCTCGCCGGCACGCCGTGGGTGCCGAGGATCCGCACCGTCTTCGGGCGGGGGGTGGCGGTGAACCGGCGGCTGCCGGGCAGCCGGTCCAGCACGCCGGCGAGGCTGGCGACGGCGCTCACCGGGCGACCTCGACGCCGGTGGTGAGCTCGCGGACGAGCGCGACCACCTCGGCGTTGTAGCGCTCGGTGGTGAAGCGGGCCAGCGCGTTGGTCCGGGCGGCGGCCGCGAGCTCACCAGCCAGGTCGGCGTCCTCGACGAGCCGCTGGATCGCGCCGGCCATGGCGTCGACGTCCTCGGCGGGCACGAGCAGGCCGGTCTCGCCGTCGGTGATGCTCTCCAGGTGGCCCAGCGCGGCGGTGGCGACGACGGGTCGCAGCGACATCTGGGCCTCGACGACGGCGTTCCCGAACGGCTCCCGCAGCGAGGGCGCGACGGCGAGGTCGGCCCGCGCCAGCGCCGGCCAGATGGGCGAGCAGTAGCCCGAGAAGGTGACGGCACCGGCGAGGTCATCCTGCGCGGCGCGCTGCTCCAGCTGCTCGACGTACCACTCGTAGCCGGGGAAGGCGGAGCCTGCCAGCTCGACCTCGAGCGCCAGGCCCCGCTGCCGGAGCCGGCCGACCGCCTCGAGCGCCAGGTGCGGCGCCTTGCGGGGGGAGAGCCGGCCGACGACGACGGCGCGCAACGGCAGGTCGCGGGCGGGGGGTGCCGGCTGGTCGGGCGGGGTGGGGACGCCGTTGTAGATCAGCCGGGCGCGCCCGGCCAGCCCGGGGTCGGCCTCCACCATCGCGGTCATGGCCGACTCGCTGATCACGATGACGGCGTGCGCCAGGCGCAGCGGCGCGACGAGCGCCCGGCGGACGAGGGCCGAGTCGGCGTTCTCGGCCTCGTGGAGGTGGCAGACGGTGGGCGTGCGCGTCAGCCGCGCGGCCAGCAGCCACCACGGGAGGGTGACGGTGTTGACGTAGACCAGGGACGGCGCCAGGGCGCGGATGAGCGCGACCAGGCGGGGCACGGCGAGGGCGGCCGAGCCGACCATGCCGGCGAAGGCGGCCGCCGACTGGTTGGCGCGGCGCAGCACCGGGAAGTCGAAGAAGTGGACCTCACCGCCGCGGGCCCGGATCCGGGGGACCAGCTCGCCGTCCCGGGGGAGGGCGACGGTCACCCGCCAGCCCTGGGCCGTCATCGCCGAGATGCTCTCCAGCATCTGCAGGTCGGAACCGTAGACGTCTGGGGACGGGTTGGCGATGAGCACACTGATGCGCTCGTCACTCATGCTGCTGGGATCCCCCTTGGCCGCTCGCCGTCCCCCGCCGACGCATGCTGAGCAGTCGAATCTCGGACACTAGGGCAATCCCTCGGCACCGGGGGACGCGCCGCGGCTCATCGTAGGGCATTTCCCCTCGCCGGCGGGAGGTCGGAAATCGCCGACCCCGCTGCGGCACGGCGTTTTTCGCCAACCGATGCACAGTCGTGACCGGATCAGCGCGGGACGGGGGCCGTGACGTCCTCCGTGGTGTGCCCGATATCACCCCTCCGTCCGCGCCGCACGCCGCTCCCCGGCGGGCTCCGCAGGGCCGGGCGGCCCCTCAGCGGCCTCGCTAGAGTGACCGGGTGGACGACGCGGGTCGGGCAGGTCACGGGGACCTCCGCAGCCGTTGCTGCGGAGGAGGAGCGCCATGACGGTGACCGAGGAGTCGGTGGTGCTGGTCAGCCCCGCCGGCGAGCCCATCGGGCAGCGCCTCAAGTCCGAGGTGCACGACGCCGAGACGCCGCTGCACCTGGCCTTCTCGCTCTACCTCTTCGACGCCGACGACCGGCTGCTGCTCACGCGGCGGGCCCTCGGCAAGCGAACCTGGCCGGGCGTGTGGACCAACACCTGCTGCGGGCACCCGGCCCCCGGCGAGGCGGTGGAGGACGCGGTCCGCCGGCGGGTCGGCGAGGAGCTCGGGCTGGTGCTCGGCGACCTCGAGTGCGTCCTGCCCGACTTCGCCTACACGGCCACCGACGCCAGCGGCGTCGTGGAGAACGAGATCTGCCCCGTCTACCGGGCGCGGACCCTGCATCCGGCCACGGACCCGCTGCCGAACCCTGCCGAGGTCATGGACTGGAAGTGGGGGGCATGGGACGACGTGGTGCGTGCGGCGGAGGCGACCCCGTTCGTCTTCAGCCCCTGGTCGGTGCTGCAGGTCGAGCGGCTGGCGGTGGCCGGATGAGCTGCGGCCGGCCGGCCGGGGTGGTCCGGTGAGCTCCCAGCTCTCGCCCGCCCAGCGCCCCGGCCGTCGTCGCGGTGCGTCCGCGGTGGTCGCCCTGCCCTCCCGGCGCGCCGGCGAGCTGAACGAGGAGTTCCTCGCCCGCGTCGACAGCCGGATGGCCGAGGTCGTCGACGACCTCGAGCGCGTCTGGACCGACGAGCTGTCCACCCCGGGCGCGGTCGTCGACATCCTCAGCGACCGCGACCTGCCCGAGCTGCTCCGGGGCCTGGTGGGCACCGGCGGCAAGCGGATCCGGCCCAGCATGTGCCTGTGGGGCTGGGTGGTGGCCGGCGGCCGGCGGGACGACCACGGGGCCGACGACGTGCTCCAGGTCGCCACCGCCCTCGAGCTGCTGCACATCTTCGCGCTCATCCACGACGACGTGATGGACGAGTCGGCCTCCCGCCGCGGCCAGCCGTCGGTGCACACCCTGGCCGCCCAGCTGCACCTGCACAGCGGCGGCCGCGGCAGTGCCGCGCGGTTCGGCGACAGCATCGCCGTGCTGGTCGGCGACCTGGCCCACGCCGAGGCCGACCACCTGGTCAGCCACCTGCCGCCCGCGCTGCGGGCGATCTGGCGGGTGCTGGTGGTCGAGCTGGTCCGCGGGCAGAGCCGCGACCTGACCGGCAGCGCCGCCGGCCGGCGCGACCTCGCGCACGCCCGGCAGGTCGCGCAGGCCAAGTCCGGCTGCTACACCGTCTGGCGGCCGCTGCAGCTGGGGGCGACCGCCGCCGGTGCGGGCCCCGGCACCCTCGACGTGCTGGCCACCTACGGCGCCGAGGTCGGCGAGGCCTTCGCGCTGCGCGACGACCTGCTCGGGGTCTGGGGCGACCCGGCCCGCACCGGCAAGCCGGCCGGCGACGACCTGCTGTCCGGCAAGCCGACGGTGATCCTCTCCCTCGCCCACGAGCTGCTCCAGGGTCCCGCCCGCGACGTGCTGGAGCGGGTCGGCACCCCGGAGCTCAGCCCGGCCGACGTCGTGTTCCTGCAGGACGCGCTCCGGGCCGGTGGCGTGGTCGACGCCGTGGAGTCACGGATCAGCGCCCACGTCCACGCCGCCGTGGCCGCGCTGGCCGCCGACGGCCTGGACCCCCAGGGCGTCGCCGGCCTCACCCAGATGGCCCACCGCATCGCCTGGCGCGACCGGTGACCGGCCGCCACCCCCGTCCCACCCCCCGCCCCGAGGAGCACCTCATCCGCACCCCCGTCCGCTCGTCCGCCTCCCGCGCATGAGCTCCGTCGTCGTGATCGGGGCCGGGCTCGCCGGCCTGTCCACCGCCTGCCACCTCTCCGGCCGCGGCCACGACGTGACCGTCGTGGAGCGCGAGGACATCCCCGGCGGCCGCAACGGGCTGCTGCACCGGGACGGCTTCACCTTCGACACCGGTCCCAGCGTGCTGACCATGCCCGACCTGATCGCGGACGTGCTCCGCGCCGCGGGCAGCGACCTGTCGGCGCTCGGCCCGCTCAAGCGGCTCGACCCGGCCTACCGCGCCGTCTACGCCGACGGCAGCACGATCATGGTCCGCGGCGACCGCGAGGCGATGCGGCAGGAGATCGCCGACACCTGCGGCAGCGTCGACGCGGCCGCCTTCGAGGGCTTCGTGGAGTGGCTGCGGAAGCTCTACGTCGTCGAGATGCCGAACTTCATCGACACCAACTTCGACTCCCCGCTGGGGCTGCTGAAGAACCCCCGCGCCGCGGCGAAGCTGCTGCAGCTGGGCGCCTTCCGGCGGCTGGGCCCGGCGGTCCGCTCCCACTTCCGCGACCCGCGGCTGCACCGGATCTTCAGCTTCCAGGCGATGTACGCGGGGCTGGCGCCGGAGAAGGCGCTCGCCCTCTACGCCGTCATCACCTACATGGACAGCATCGAGGGGGTCTACTTCCCCGAGGGCGGCATGCACGCCGTGCCACTGGCGCTGGCCCAGGCCGCGGAGAAGGCCGGGGCGCAGTTCCGCTACGGCGAGTCCGTCGAGGCCGTGCTCCGCTCCCCCACGGGCCGGGTGGCCGGGGTCCGGCTCGCCGGCGGTGAGGCCGTCCGGGCCGACGCCGTGGTCTGCACCCTCGACACCCCGGTGGCCTACGAGCATCTGCTGCCCGAGCTGACCCCGCCCCGGGCCGCGCGTCCCGGCAGGGGCGACTACTCCCCCTCCGCCGTCGTCTGGCACGTCGGCGCGCGCGGGGTCCCCGCCGCCCCCGTCGCCCACCACAACATCCACTTCGGCGAGCAGTGGGACACCGCGTTCGACGCCCTGCTGGACCGGGGTGAGCTGATGCCCGACCCGTCGCGGATGGTCACCATCGCCTCCCTCGACGCGCCCGGCGCGGCACCCGAGGGCTGCTCCTCGCTGTTCGTGCTGGAGCCCGTGCCCAACCTGTCGGGCGGCAAGATCGACTGGGCGCAGGAGGCGCCGGCGATGCGCGACCGGCTGCACGGCTTCCTCGGCGCCCACGGCTACCCCGACGACGTGGTCACCGAGGAGCTCGTCGACCCGGTCGCCTGGCAGCGCCAGGGGATGGCGGCCGGCACCCCGTTCGCGCTCGCCCACACGTTCCCGCAGACCGGCCCGTTCCGGCCGCCCAACGTCGAGAAGCGCGTTCCCGGGTTCTTCTTCGCCGGCTCGGGCACGGTGCCCGGCGTCGGGGTCCCGATGGTGCTGATCTCGGGCAAGCTGGCCGCCCAGCGGGTCAGCGACTACCTGCCGGGACCGGCACGGTGAGCCGCACCGTCCAGCCCGCCGGCCAGGCGGGCCGCGAGGCCCTGCTGCAGGAGGGCTATCGGCGGGCCGCCGGCCTCACCTGGCGCTACGGCACCACCTACTACTGGGGCGCGGCGCTGCTGCCCAAGGCCCGCCGCCGGCACGTGCACGCGGTCTACGCCCTGTGCCGGCTGGCCGACGACATCGTCGACGACCAGGCCGTCGTCGACCGCGGCGACACCGTCGCCACCGGCGCCGCGCTGGAGGCGTTCGCCGACCGCTTCCGGACCGCCGTCACCGCCGAGGAGGCCGGTGACCCGACCGGCGACGACCCGGTGATGGCCGCCGTCGCCGCCACCGTCGTCGCCTGCGGCATCGACCGCGAGTGCTTCGACCGCTTCTTCGGCGCGATGGCGATGGACCTGACCACGAGCCGCTACGAGACCTGGGACGACCTCTGCGGCTACATGGAGGGCTCCGCCGCCGTCATCGGGGAGATGATGCTGCCGGTCCTGGAGCCCACCAGCCCGATGGCGCAGGAGCCCGCCCGCGCGCTCGGGCTGGCCTTCCAGCTGACGAACTTCCTGCGCGACGTCGACGAGGACCTCGACCGCGGCCGGGTCTACGTGCCGCAGGAGGACCTGCGGCGCTTCGGCGTCGACCTCACCGCCGCCGACGGCTCCGGGCGCCGGGCGACGCCGCAGTGGCGCGCCTTCCTCGCCTTCCAGATCGCCCGCAACCGCGAGCTGTACGCGCTGGCCGACACCGGCATCGCGCTGCTGCCCGGTCGCTCGGCCCGCTGCGTCGGCGCGGCCCGCGTCCTCTACAGCCAGATCCTCGAACGCATCGAGGCCGCCGACTACGACGTCTTCAGCACCCGCGCCCGGGTGCCCACCTGGCGCAAGGCCACCACCGCGGCCCGCATCATGGTGGCGGGGCCGCCGACGCCGCCCGTCCGCACCGCTCTCCCGGGACCAGGAAGGACCGCCGACCATGTCGCTCCGTACCCCCGCTGACGCCGGCCGCCAGGCCACCGGCCAGCAGGCGGCCGAGGCCAGCCTGGTCCCCGGTCTGCCGATGCCGGCCGCGGTCCGCCAGCGCATCCCGCTCTACCGGGTGCCCCAGCCGCGCGAGGACCGGATGATCTCGACCTGGCGGCTGGCCCGCCCGCGGCGGATCGCCGCCGCGCTCGCGGTCGCCCAGGCGCAGAACTCGGGCGGCTGGTACGTCGCGGGCGCCAGCACCGACGTCGGCCGCAAGGAGTCCGTGGCGCGCACCATCGCCGGGCGCGAGGTCGTGCTGTGGCGCGACGGCGACGGCGCCCTGGTCGCCGGGCCCGGCGCCTGCCCGCACCTGGGCGCGCTGATGGACCGCTGCCCGGTGATGGACGGCACGATGTACTGCCGCTGGCACGGGCTGGCGTTCACCGACCAGCCCCAGCCCGGCTGGAGCCCCTACCGCGCGTTCGACGACGGCGTGCTGGTCTGGGTGGGCCTGCCCACGCCCGGCGAGGAGCCGACGGAGCGGCCGTCGCTGCCGCCGCGGCCGCCGCAGCTCGGCTCGGTCGCCGCCGTCATCGCCCAGCCGGGCACCTGCGAGCCCCAGGACGTCATCGCCAACCGGCTGGACCCCTGGCACGGCTCCTGGTTCCACCCGTACGCCTTCAGCCATCTCGTCGTCGACGACGAGGCCAGCGACGACCGCACGATGGTCGTCGACGTGACCTTCCGGCTGAGCCGCACCTGGGGCGTCCCGGTCCGCGCCGAGTTCACCTGCCCGGACACCCGCACCATCGTCATGCGGATCGTCGAGGGCGAGGGCACGGGCAGCGTCGTGGAGACGCACGCCACCCCGCTCGGCCTCGACGCGGAGGGCCGGCCCCGGACGATGATCACCGAGGCGACGATCGCCTACTCCGACCGTCCGGGCTTCGCCGCCGCCCGCTGGTTCTCCCCGGTGCTCAAGCCGCTGATCCGCCGGACCGCCCGCCAGCTCTGGGTGGACGACCTCGACTACGCCGAGCGGCGCTACGACCTCCGCGAGCGGGGCGAGTTCCCGGGCTGACCGCCCCGGCGTCGGCGTCCGCTCCGGCGGCGCCGCCTCACACCCGGGCGCCGCCGTGGTGCGGACGCCCTCGTGGTGCTGACGCCCTCGTCGGCGTCCCCGACCCCCGGGCCGAGCCCGGTCCCCCACTTCACACCCCTGCGGTGGTCGCTGCGCCCCTTCCACGGGGTGTGAAGCCCACCGACGGGGTGTGAAGTGGGGGACCTGGGTCGGCCCAGGTCACCCGCCGGGCAGCCGCCCGCCGGCCGACCGCGGAGGTCCGGTCAGGCCGTCCGGGTGAGGAGCCGCCGGACGCGGCCGGCGACGGGGTGGCGGGACCGCATCGGGACCGTCCAGAGGTCGTGGCCGGCGACGCCCTCGCGGGCGAGCAGGGCGTTCGCCGCCAGCCAGCCGGTGGTGGCGGCGCGCTCCATCAGCGCCACCGGGTAGTCGCAGCGGACGCCGTCGCCCGCCAGCACCACCCGCGGGTCGGGCGTCGCGACCTCGGGCCGCAGCTGCCAGGGTGCGGTGCTGGCCAGCGGGCAGTCCTGGCTGACCAGCCACTCCTGCGCCAGCACCGCCGCCCCGGCCAGCTCGGGGTAGAGCGCGTCGAGGTGGTGCCGCAGCTCGGCGCGGACGGCGGACTCGTCCCACGGGTCCTGCAGGGCGTAGGCGTGCAGCTCGACGACCGAGCCGCCCCGCTCGTCCGACCAGCGGCGGGCGCCGTCCTCGAACCGCTCGAGCAGCGAGACGTTGTCCAGCGGGCCGAAGCCGCTGGTGCCGAGGAAGGGTGAGCGCTCGACGTCGGCGCGGCGGTCGAGCCAGAGCCGCCACACGGCGAACGGCGGGGCGTTGCGGCCCGCCCCCACCCGGTCGGCGTAGTCCTCGTCGAACAGCGGCGACCCGGTGACCAGCCGCCGGGTGGTGCCCGGGTCGGTGGCCACGACGACGCCGCCGACCCGGCGCTGCTCGCCCGAGCCGAGGGTGACCTCGAGGTCGTCACCGGAGCCCGCCACGTGCTCGACGGTCGTCGAGGTCAGCACCTCGACCCCGAGGCCGTGCAGGTGACGGCCCAGCGGCGCCCACAGGCTGGTGTCGTAGTCGTCGCGCGGGACGTCGAACAGGAGCCCCTCGGCCGACCCGGTGAAGTAGGAGTGGAACATCGCCACCAGCTCCCCGGCCGCGAACTCGGTCGGGTGGGCGAAGAAGCTCCGGGCGAACACCTCGAGGGCGAGGTGCCGGGCGTCGGCCGGGAAGCGCAGCCGGTCCAGGAAGTCCGCGGCGCTCTCGCCGTCGTAGCGGGAGAAGGTGGAGGGGAAGTCGACGTCCAGCAGCTCGAGGGCCGCCGGGATGTCCACCCGGGCCAGGTCGGCCGCGGTGAAGGACGGGCTCTGCGCCACGAAGGTGGCGATGGAGAGCGGCGGGGTCCGCGGGATGCTGGCGAAGGAGTCCCGGTGCCCGTCCGCCAGCACCAGCGGGTAGTCCTCCAGGGGCACCAGCCGGTCCAGGCCCGGGTCGGAGCGGCGCAGCAGCGAGCGCAGGTTGTAGTACTGCCGGAAGAAGGCGTGGAACCCGCGGCTCATCGTGGTCGGCGGCCCACCGGCGTCCGGGTGCTCGACCGGCCAGGCCCGGACGCGTCCCCCCAGCTGGGGCTGCGCCTCCACCAGGGTGACCGGGACGCCGCGCTCGGCCAGGCCGGTGGCCGCGGCCAGCCCGGCGATGCCGCCGCCGGCCACCAGCACCGGGCGCCGGCCGTCGCTGCGCCGGCTCCCGGCGGCCGCGGGGTGCCGGACGGCCCGCGGGTCGCGGCCCGGGACCCAGCCCGCGGCGCTCACCGGTCCCCCGCCCGGCGGGCGCGGAAGGTGTGCAGGATGCCGCGCTGCCAGCCGGGCACCGTGGAGACCTCGACGTCGACGAACCCGGCCCCGTAGAGCCGGTCGACGAAGGTCTGCACCGCGTCGAAGCCGCGGACGCTGCGCCACAGGTACCGGTAGAGCCGGGTCTGCCGCGAGGTCAGCCAGCTCAGCGGGATCACCACCAGCCAGCAGACCAGCGACCAGATGAGGTCGGCGGCCCGGGAGTGGGCGACCGAGTACTCCTGCACCACCAGGACGCCGTCGGGTGCCAGCAGGTCGTGGACGTCGCGGAGCACCTCGTCGCGCTCGGTGACGTTGCGGAAGAGGTAGGCGGCGAGGACGCCGTCGACGGCTCCGGCGAGCCCGAACTCCCCGCGCCGGGCGGCCAGGTCCTGGGCCAGCCCGTGCTCGAACCGGACGCCCGCCGGCCAGCTCTTCTCCCGGGCCTCGTCGAGCATCCCGGAGGAGGCGTCGACGCCCGTCACGGCGACGGCCCGCCCGTCCTGCCGTGCCGCGGTCACCAGGGCGCGGGTCGAGGCCCCGGAGCCGCAGCCCAGGTCGACCAGCCGGAGCGGACCGGGCGTCGGGACCGCCGCCAGCAGCGCCTCGGCGGCGGTGGCGAGGTGGGCGTGGTAGCCGGGGTTGCGGGCCACCATGGTGTCGTAGCTGGGTGCCGCCTCGTCGAACGCGAGGGGCACCTCCTCGGTCGTGATCAGGGTCGTTCCTCACCTCGTCGGGCCGGCACCCGGCGGGCTCGCCAGGGTGACCCCTCCACCCGGTCCCGGCCGGGCCGCGGGGCCTCGACAACCCTAGCCGTCCGGGCCGACAGCGCCCCGGGACCCGCGGGCCCGCCGACGGCCCCGGGAACGCATTAGTACGGACGGCCGATTAAAAAGAATCTGGTCCCTGACCTGAGAGATCGTCAAGAATGCTGTAAAGAGCCTTTTGATTCCATCGTTTTGAAAGCGAATGAATGAGTTAAGATCCCGCCATGCGTCGCACCCATCCCGTCCACGCGGTGCGGCGGAGCGGAGGATCCGGGGACCTGCGACAGGGCAACCTGGCGCAGATCCTGCGCTTCGTCCGCGACCACGGCCCCAGCAGCCGGCACGACATCGCCCACGGCTGCGGCCTGGGCATCTCCACCATGACCGACCTCGTCGGCGAGCTCCGGTCCCGCGGCCTGGTCCGCGAGCTCGAGCCCGTCCGCCGACCGGGCGCCGGGCGGCCGACCAAGCCGATCGCCCTCGACGGCGACACCTGGTGCGTCCTCGGTGTCCAGCTGGACATGCTCGAGGCCTCCTTCATCTGCACCACCGTGGGCGGCCGGGAGCTGTGGCGCGAGCAGGTGCCCCTGCAGCTGCTGCACTCCGGCCCGGAGCGGGGGTTCGCGCTCTTCCACACCGCCCTCTGCGGCCAGCTGCGCCGGATCCCCGAGGACAAGTCGCTCGTCACGGTGCACATCGGCCTGCCCGGCTACGTCGGCGAGGACGGGGGGACCGTCAGCTGGTGCCCCACCCTCGACTGGGACGGGCTGCCCCTGAAGACCGCGGTCTACGACACCCTCTACAGCGCCGGCTGGGAGGACGTCACCGTCGGCATCGACCACGACGGCCACCTCGCGGCCCTCCAGGCGGTCCGGGCCGAGCTCCCCGCCCCCATGCCGCACGTCGCGGTGTACGTCGGCGGGCTGCGCGAGATCAACGGGGGCGTCGTGCTGGGCGGGGAGATCTTCCGCGGCTACGGCGGAGGCGCCGGTGACCTCGGGCACGTCCGGGTGCACCCGGACGGGCCGGCCTGCGCCTGCGGCCGTCGGGGTTGCCTGGAGTCGCTGCTGGGGCCGGAGCAGCTGCTGGCCCGCAGCGAGCTGGTCTCGGCGTCCGAGGCGACCCGGCTCACCACCTTCGAGCCGTTCCGCGCGCTGCAGATGCTCGTCGAGGCGGCCCGCACCGACCACCCGGGGGTGCTGGCGGCGCTGGAGCAGGGAGGCGCGGCCCTGGGGGTCGCCCTCGACGGCATCATCGGGACCATCAACCCGCAGGTGGTGGTGCTCGGCGGCTACCTCGGGCTGCTCCGCCGGTCGCTGCAGGACGCGCTGCAGGAGGGGATCGACGCCCGGATCGCGATCGGCCCCTTCGCCGCCACCCAGGTGGTCAGCCTCGACTCGGTGGGCGTGAACCGCGTCGTCCTGGGCGCCGCGGTGGCCGCCCGCGACGCCGTCCTGCAGGACCCGCTCAACCTGACCCAGGTGCTCTGAGGGCGCTCAGCCCTCCAGGGCGACGGCGCTGAGCACCACGGCGGCCGACGCCCAGGCCAGCGGGGCCACCGCGGCCGGCCGGCCGTCGGCCAGCACCTTCTCCGGGAGGGAGCCGGCGGCGGTCCGGTGGTCGTCGAGCCAGCGCAGCCAGGCCACCGCCGTGTCGCGGTCGCCCACCGAGGCCGCGGCCAGCGCGTAGCTGGAGGTGGACGTCGTCCAGCTGATGCCGTCGTCGCGCCAGGACCCACCGGGCGCCAGCCCCCCGGCCGGGCGGAGCATCGCCCGCGGCGCGCTCCGGTAGGCCGCGACGGCGTCGGGGTCCGGATGGGCCGCGAAGGGCGGCAGCAGGAACACCACCCCCAGGTCGACCGAGGACGCCGGCCCGCCGGGGTGGCGCGGGAAGCCGTCGTCGGCGAAGCGCGCGGAGACGGTCGCCGCCAGCCGTCCGGCCGCCGCCCCGGCCGCGTCCGCCGCCGGGTCGTCGCCCGCCAGCGCGTACAGCCGGCCGGCGGCCTCCAGCCCGGCCCGCAGCAGGGCCGCCGTGGCCAGCGTCGGCCGCCGCTCGGGCCGCTCCCAGTAGTCGGGCCCGGCCGGCGGCAGCCGCCGGCCGTCGTCGACGGCGGCCTGCGCCGCCGTCGTGGAGCGGTCCAGCAGGCCGCGGTACCGCTGCACCAGCGCGGCCCGCTCCTCCGCCGGCCCGGCGTCGGCGACCACGGCGAGCGCCCAGAGGGCCCAGCCCGTCCCGTCGAGCTGGTCGCCGCGGTCGTCGGGGACCCCCGACGCGTCGGGGGCGTACCGGGCCGCGAACACCCCGGACGGGGGCTGCACCCGCTGCAGGAAGGTGAGGACGGCCTCGGCGTCGGCCGGGTGCCCGGTGCGGGCCAGCGCGGCCGCCGCCAGCGCGGAGTCCCGCGGCCAGACGTGCCGCCAGGGCGGCGGCCAGCCGGCGACCGGGACGCCCGTGCCGAGGCCCAGGGTGCGCAGGTCCAGCAGGGCGTCGCTGACCAGCGTGCTGCCCGCCAGCTCCGGGACCGACGGGACGGTGCCCGCCGCCGACCAGGCGCGTTCGGCCCGCAGCGCGTCCGCGGTGGCCGGCGTGCCGGCCAGCACCCGGCTGCCCGGCACGAGGTCCGCGACGTCGTGGACCGGCTGCACCCGGCCGTCGGCGCCGACGCCGAGGGTCAGGGCGTCGAGGGGGATGACGCGGTCGCGGGTCGCCCGGCCGACCGCCGCCGGACCGCACAGCCCGTACACGGAGACCACCGCCAGGCCGAGGGCCACCGGTCGCGCCCACCGCTGTCCCCGGGACGGCCGGGGCCGCGGCGCCGGCCGCTCGTGCTGGGCCGCGGGCGTCATGCCCGGCAGCCTAGGCGGCTCCCGGGCGGCCGGTCCGCCCTATCCTGAGCCCGTGGCCTCCCCGGACGACGAGCGGCGACCGGGAGCCGGTGCGGCCCTGGTGCCGGCCGTCCTCGCCGTCGGCGTCCTCGTCGTGCTGGCCGCCGCCACCGCCTCGTCGTGGGGCATGACCGACCGTTTCGGCGTCTTCGGCGGGGCGCCCGAGTTCGAGCCGCGCTCCGTCCCCCCGATCCCCACCGGCTCCCCCGGCTCGCCGCCGCCGCTGCAGGACTCCGGCGCCGGGGACCTCGTGCTCCCGCTGCTCTGGGCCGGGCTGGTGCTGGGCGTCCTCGCGGCCGCCTACTGGGTCTGGCGGGTGCTGCCCCGGCCGCCGGCGAAGAGCCGGGCCACCGCCGCCACGGGCGGGCTGGTGGCGGGCGACGGCGGCCCCGACGCACCCGCCGTCCAGCAGGGCGTCCGGGAGGCCCAGGAGCTGCTGGACACCGTCGTCGACCCGACCGACGCGGTGCTCGCGGCGTGGGTCGCCCTCGAGGACGCGGCAGCCCGCTCCGGCGTCCCCCGGCGGCCGGCCGACACCCCCACCGAGCTCACCTCCCGGGTGCTCGCGGCGACCGAGGCCGACGCGGACGCCGTCACCACCCTGCTGGGGCTCTACCACCGGGCCCGCTTCTCCGCCGCCGGCGTGGGTCCGGCGGCGGTCGCCGAGGCCCGCCGCTGCCTGGGCGTGCTGAGCGCCAGCTGGTCGCGGTTCTCCGCCACCGACGCCGGGCCGCCGCCGTGACGGCGGGCGACGGCGTCCGCGCGGCCGTGCTGGCCGTCGGGGTCTTCCTGACCGCACTGGTGATCGGGCTGGACCTCGGGCACTGCCTGCTGCTCGCGCTCGCAGCCGTGGCGCTCCTGCTGCTGCGCGAGACCGCGGTGCCCGACGACGACGGCTGGCCCCCGCACGACGACGGCCGGACCGACGCCGGCGCCCGTCGCGAGGTCGACCGGCTGTCCTGGGGCCTGCACGGCTTCGAGTCCCGGGTCGACCGCCGCTCGCTCGCCCACCTGCGCGGCATCGCGGCCCGCCGGCTGCGCTGGCGCGACGTCGACCTCGACGACCCGGCCGACGCCGAGCGGGCCCGCGCCCTGCTCGGGGCGGACGCCCACGCCGCCCTGACCGCCGACCCCGCGGCCCCACCCCGCTACGACTCCTTCGCCCGCGCCGTCCTGGCGGTGGAGCAGCTGACCGAGAGGACCACCCCGTGACCCACCCGCAGACCGCTGCACCCGCCCCGACCGCCGCACCGCTGGGCGTGCCGGAGGTGGCCCGGCTGGGCCGCCAGGTGCTCGCGGAGGTGGGCACGGTCGTCGTCGGGATGGACCAGGCCCTCACCACCGCGCTGGCCGCGGTGCTGGCCGGCGGGCACGTGCTGTTCGAGGACGTCCCCGGCCTCGGCAAGACGCTGGCGGCCCGCAGCCTGGCCGGCGCGCTGGGCCTGGACTTCACCCGGCTGCAGTGCACGCCGGACCTGCTGCCGGCCGACATCACCGGCTCCTACGTCTGGGAGCCCGGCAGCGCCGCCTTCGCCTTCCGCGCCGGTCCGGTGTTCACCGGGCTGCTGCTGGCCGACGAGATCAACCGCACCGCGCCGAAGACGCAGTCGGCCCTGCTGGAGGCGATGGCCGAGCGGCAGGTCACCGTCGAGGGGCGCAGCTTCCCGCTCCCCCGGCCGTTCCACGTGATGGCCACGTCCAACCCCGTCGAGTACGAGGGCACCTACCCGCTGCCGGAGGCCCAGCTGGACCGCTTCCTGGTCCGGCTGGCCGTCGGCTACCCGAGCCCCGAGGGTGAGGCGGAGGTGCTGGGCCGCCGGCTGGCCCGCCAGCACGAGGAGACCAGCGTCCGCGCCGTGGTCGACCCGGCGACGGTGCTGGCCATGCAGGCCGGCGTCGAGCAGGTGCAGGTCGACCCCGACGTCGTCCGCTACTGCGTCGCGCTCGCCGCCGCGACCCGGCGGCACCCGTCGGTGGAGGTGGGCGCCTCGCCGCGCGGCTCGCTGGCCCTGCTGCTGGTCGCCCGGGCCCGGGCGGTCCTGGACGGCCGGGACTTCGTCACCCCCGAGGACGTCAAGCAGGTGGCCGTCGCCGCCCTGGCGCACCGGATCACGCTCAACCCGCAGACGTGGGCCAGCGGGCTCGCGGCCGCCGACGTGGTCGGGACGCTGCTGAGCACCGTGCCGGGCCCGGCGGCGACGGCGAGCGCCCGGTGAACCCGGGACGGGTCTGGTCGTGAGCGGCGGCGCGACGACCTCCGAGGCCCGGGTGGTCGACCCCGACGTCCTCCCCGCCCGGCCGCCCGTCGTCGCGGTCCCGGCGGCCGGCCTGGTCCCGGCCCCCGCGGCTGCGGCCTGGCTCGTGGGCGGGGTGCTGGTCGCCGTCGTCGGCCTGGTGGCCGGACGCCCGGAGGTCGCCGCGCTGGGCCTGCCGCTGCTGCTGGGCCTCGTGGTCGCGCGCGCCGGCTGGCCGGCCGGGGGGGCGCGGGCCCGGCTGCGCGCCGCCGACCAGACGGCGAACGCGGGGCAGCTCGAGGCCGAGCTCGTCGTCGAGGCCGCACCGGGGGCGCCGCTGCTGGGCGTCCGGGTGGACGCGCCCGGCCACCGCCCGCGGGAGGCGCTGGTGCTGGCGCGGGACCGGGTCGTCGCCGTCCGGATGCGGTCGGTGCGCACGGGCAGCCGGCCGCTGTTCCAGCTGGACGCCCGCGCCGCCGACGCGTCGGCCCTGCTGCTGGGGTCCGTCAGCTCCCAGCCCGCGGTCGTGATGACGGTGCTGCCGTCGACCCGCGCGCTGCGCGCCCTGCCGCTGCCGTTCCGGCTGCAGGGCCTGACCGGGCCGCACGGGTCGCGGCGGGCCGGCGACGGCGGCGACCTGCACGACGTGGCCCCGTTCCGCCCCGGGGACCGGCTGCGGCGCATCGACTGGCGGGTCACCGCGCGGATCAACGGCCAGGCGGCGGCCGGGGCCGGCCAGCCGGGCGCCGTCTCCGAGCTCTACGTCCGCCGCACCTTCGCCACCGCCGACGCGACGGTGATGCTCGTCGTCGACTCCCGCGACGAGGTCGGGCCGCGGGTGGACACCTGGGGTGACGCGTCCGCCGTCGACGAGGACGAGGCGACCTCGCTGGACCTGGCCCGGTTCGCCGCCGCCTCGGTCGCCCGCAGCTACCTCGAGGCCGGCGACCGGGTGGGGCTGGAGGACCTCGGCCGGCTGCGGCGGCCCAGCCCGCCCGCGGGCGGACGGCCGCACCTGCACCGGCTCACGCAGCAGCTGGCGCTGGCGCGCCCGGAGGGCGAGCCGACGCGACGGCAGCGGGTGCCGCGGCTGCCGTCGGGGGCCCTGATCGTGCTGTTCTCCACCTTCCTCGACGACGACCCGGCCCGGCTCGCGACGGCGTGGCGCGGGTCGGGGCACCGGGTCGTCGCCGTGGACACCCTGCCGCCGCTGGTGACCGCCGACCTGAGCGCCCGGCAGCGGACCGCCTTCCGGGTGGTGTCCATGGACCGGGTGGACCGGATCGCCGACCTCGCCCGCGCGGGCGTGGAGACCGTCACCTGGCAGAGCCTCGGCCCCGAGCACGACGTCGCCGCCGAGCTGGGCGTGCTCGCCCGCCGGCGGGTCCGCCGATGAGCGGGCCGCCGGGCACCGTGGTCGGCCGCTCGCGGCTCGGCCCGCTGCGGGAGCGGGTGGTCGAGCTCGCCCGTAGCACCCCCCGCGCCCTGCCGTCCCTGCGGCCGCGGCGTCGGCGCGTCCAGCTGGGGCTGGGCCCGACGCTGCCCGGCTGGCTGCTCCGCGGGCTGCTGCTGGTGCTCACCGGGGTGGCCGTCACGGCCGCCGGCGCCGGCACCACCCTGCTCTGGATCGGGCTCCTGCTCGGCCTCGGACCGGTGGTCCGGCCGCGCGGCGCCTGGCCGGTCGCCGTCGTCGGGTTCGTCGCCTTCGTGCAGCTGACCGCCGGCGACGGGGCGTGGCGGCCCGGCGCCTTCGTCGCCCTGGCCGCCAGCCACCTCCTCGTCCAGCTGGCCGCCCTGCTGGGGCCGTTCGGCTGGTCGGTGCGGGTGGAGCCCGCCGTGCTGCTCGTGCTGCTCCGCCGGTACCTGCCGGTGCAGGCCGCCACGCAGCTGGTCGCCCTCCTCGGGGCGGTGGTCGCGCAGGGGCGCGTGCAGGTCTGGTGGCTGGCGCCGCTCGCCGCGCTGGCCGTCGGGGCGCTCGTCGTGGTGCTGGCCCCGCGGCTCACCGCCCGACCCCGAGGCGCCGACGCGACGCCGCGACCCACCGTGTAGAAACGGGGCATGGACTACCGCACCCTCGGCCGCAGCGGCCTCGCCGTCTCCAACCTCTGCCTGGGCACCATGACCTTCGGCGCCGAGACCGACGAGGCCGGCTCGCACGCCCAGCTGGACCGGTTCGTCGAGGCCGGCGGCACCCTGGTCGACACCGCCGACGTCTACGGCAGCGGCACCTCGGAGGAGATCATCGGCCGCTGGTTCGCCAGCCGCCCCGCCGACGTCACCGAGCGCGTCGTGCTGGCCACCAAGGGCCGCTTCCCGATGTCGCCCGAGCCGAACGGCGCCGGGCTGACCACCCGCCACCTGACCCGGGCCCTCGACGCGTCGCTGACCCGGCTGGGCCTGGAGACCGTGGACCTGTACCAGGTGCACGCCTTCGACCCCTGGACGCCGCTGGAGGAGACGCTCCGCACCCTCGACGGCTTCATCCGCGCGGGCAAGATCGGCTACTACGGCTTCTCCAACTTCACCGGCTGGCAGCTGACCAAGGCGGTGCACCTGGCCGCCGCCCTCCACCTGGCGCCCCCGGTGACCCTGCAGCCGCAGTACAGCCTGCTGGTCCGCGAGATCGAGTGGGAGATCGTGCCCGCCGTGCAGGACGCCGGGATGGGGATGCTGCCCTGGAGCCCGCTGGGCGGCGGCTGGCTCTCCGGCAAGTACAAGCGTGACGAGCGTCCCGCGGAGGCCACCCGGCTGGGGGACAACCCGCAGCGGGGCATGGAGGCGTGGGACCGGCGCGGCACCGAGCAGACCTGGGACGTCGTCGACGCCGTGCAGTCGGTCGCGGAGGCGCGCGGGGTCTCGATGGCCGAGGTGGCCCTGGCGTGGGTGACCGACCAGCCGGGCGTCACGTCGACGATCCTGGGCGCCCGCACGCTGGAGCAGCTGGAGACCAACCTCGCCGCCGCCGACCTGCACCTGACCGGGGAGGAGACGGCCCGGCTGGCGGAGGTCTCCCGGCCGCGCGTCGCCGACTACCCCTACGGCGAGATGGGGGTCCAGCAGCGGAGCCGCAAGCTCTCCGGCGGCCGCTGATCCGGCTCAGGAGGGCGTGAGCACCGAGCAGATGTTGCCCGCCGGGTCCGCGAACCACGCGATCGGCGGGCCCCACCCGCGCTGGATGCCCCGCTCGTCGGTGCCCGCGTAGTGCTCGAAGGCGACACCGCGGGCCGCCAGCGCGTCCACCGTCGCCTCGAGGTCGTCCACCGGGAAGTTCAGCACGGTGAAGGTCGCCGGCCGGTGGTCGGGCTTGGGGTAGACGAGGACGCGGTGCCCGCCGCCGAGGTGCAGCTGCAGCATCCCGTTCTCCTCGCTGACCCGCAGCCCGAGGACGTCGGCGTAGAAGGTGCGGGCGGCGTCGACGTCGTCGGTCGAGAAGCCGCTGAACGCGGGCGAGCTCTCCAGCACAGGTCCTCCAGGTGGTCGGGCCGCACGGCGCGGGCCCTCCCCCTTCGACCACCCCCGGCGCCCCGACTCATCGGGTGCCCCGGACGACGGACGGGCCGCCGGAGCAGTGCTCCGACGGCCCGTCGTGGTCGCGGTGACCGCGGCTCAGGCGACCTTGCGGCTCACCTTCGGGCTGGTCACCCGGTTGCCGTCGCGGTCGGTGATCCGCAGCTGGTAGACGTAGGTCTTGCCCTTCTTGGCCGTCGTGTCGGCGAGGGTGACCCAGGGACGGTTCCAGAACGTCGACGAGCGGGAGAAGGTCTTCAGCGACTTGCCGTCACGCAGCACCTGGTAGGTCAGCGAGCGGTCGTCGAGGTCGTAGTTGGCGTTCCAGCCCAGCTGCAGCCCCCTGCCGTCCGCGCGTCCCCAGACCGATGGCGCGGCCTTCGCGCCCGTGACCTGCGGCCCCATGTCCCGCGGCGCCTTGTTGGCCGGCGTCGTGAACCGGGTCAGGCCCTGCTGCGGCTTCCCGTTGACCGTCGTGAACTCGCCGCCGAGGACGACGTACTTCGAGGTGCCGGCGACGCTCCACGCGCCCTGGGTGGACCCGCTGACCTTGCCGGTGTTGAGCTTCGGGAACCAGTTGTAGATGGCCGGCGCCTTGTAGCCCTTCCAGTTGCTGTAGTTGATGCCGGCCTGGGTGTTCGTGGCGACGGTGCCCTTCGCGGCCTTGCTGACCACGAGTGCGCGCTGCGGGTCGATCTCGGCGAAGCCGCCGATGTTCTTGCAGAAGTGCGCGTGGCCCACGGAGTAGACCAGGCTGCCGATCGGGGCGACGTCGTACTGGTCGCCGTGGCAGTCCTGCAGCCACTTGATGGTGCCGTCCTTGGGGCTGGCCGCGAAGACGCCCTCGAAGTTGCCGGCCTCGTAGCCGTAGGCGGTCCCGTAGACGGTGTCCTTGTCGGCGGCGAGGGACAGGATCGCCGAGGAGCCGCCGTAGTTCTTGATCTTGGTGTTGGCCTTCCACGTCCCCGGCGTGCCGACGATCGTGCTGACCGCGCCCATGCCCCGGTTGACCTTGCCCCCGAGCGTGCTGAACGACCCGCCGACGACCACCTTCTTCTTGTCCGGGGTGGGGATGAGCGCCTCCACCGAGCCGTTGGCCGACGGGTTCCACGGGGCGACCTTGCCGGTCGTGGAGTACAGCGCCGCCAGGCGCGCCCGCGGCTTCTGGCCGACCCGGGTGAACCAGCCGCCGACGTAGACCCGGATGCCGATGGTGGTGATCGCGTTGATCCGGTTGTTGAAGTTGCCGGTGAGCGGCAACAGCTTGCCGGTGGAGACGCTGAACGCCGCGAACGCCGGCCGGTTCGTCGTCCCGACCTTGGTGAAGTCACCGCCGACGTAGAGGACCTTCTTGTCCGGCGAGGTGGCCAGCGCCCGGACCTGGCCGTTGAGCTTCGGCGCAAAGGTCGTCATCTTGCCGGTGCGGATGTCGTAGGCCATCAGGTTGGAGCGCTTGACGCTCTTGGTCCCCCGCGCCGCACCGGCGGGGCGGGCGCTGGCGAACCGACCCCCGGCGAAGACCGTGTTGCCCGCGATCACCTGCTTCCAGACGATGCCGTCGATCTGGGCGGTCGGCAGCGCGTCGGCCGTCACCGCGGCCGCGGGCTTCTGCAGCACCGGCGGCACGGCCGCCGAGGCGGTCCCCGGCAGGGCGGCGCTGAGGCCGAGGGCCGCGACGGCCACCAGGGAGCCGAGGGTGCGGAGGGGCTGGGCGGGGCGGGAGGAACGTCTGAGCATGCGCATGGACCATCCGGTTTCGGGCCGAGAACGGGGATCTTCGTGCTGGGGAGGGGGAGGTTCCGGAGACTACCGGAGGGCGGCGGGAGCGCTCCGGCGTCGACGGCGGTCACCACGCCCGACCCGGCGCCCGGGTTCACCTCCGCGTAACACGACCGCCGCGACGACCCCGTGATCTGAGCGTGATCCGCCCGTGACCGACCGACCGGGCCCGGGCCGACGCGGCTGTCGGGCCTCCGGTGACGTGAGGTAGATCACAGCCAGGAAGGGCAGAAAAATGCCCCACCACCGACTCCGGTGGTGGGGCAGCTCTCGAGGACCGGGCCGGCCGGCGTCAGCCCAGCGTCGCGGTGTCGATGACGAAGCGGTAGCGGACGTCGCTGCCGACGACCCGCTCCCAGGCCTCGTTGATCTGGTCGGCGCTGATGACCTCGATCTCGGCGCCCAGGCCGTGCTCGGCGCAGAAGTCGAGCATCTCCTGGGTCTCCGGGATGCCGCCGATGCTGGAGCCGGCCAGGCTGCGGCGCCCGGGCAGCAGCGAGAAGGCCTTGACCGACATGGGGTGCTCGGGAGCACCCACCTCGACCAGGGTGCCGTCGACCGCGAGGAGGCCCATGTAGGAGTCGAGGTCGAGGTTGGCCGAGACGGTGTTGATGATGAGGTCGAAGGTGCCGCCGAGCGCCTCGAAGGTCGCGGGGTCGCTCGTCGCGTAGTAGTGGTCGGCCCCGAGGCGCAGCCCGTCCTCCTGCTTCTTCAGGGACTGGCTGAGCACCGTCACCTCGGCCCCCATCGCGTGCGCGATCTTGACGCCCATGTGGCCCAGGCCGCCGAGGCCGATGATGGCGACCTTCTGGCCCGGTCCCGCGTTCCAGTGGTTGAGCGGGGAGTAGAGGGTGATGCCCGCGCAGAGCAGCGGCGCGGCCTCGTCCAGGGCGATGCCCTCGGGGATCCGCAGCGCGAAGTCCTGGTCGACGACGATGTGGGTCGAGTACCCGCCGGCGGTCGGCTTGCCGTCGCGGCCGATGCCGCCGTAGGTGCCGATGTTGCCGTTCAGGCAGTACTGCTCCAGGCCCTTGAGGCAGGAGTCGCACTCGCGGCAGGAGTCGACGAGGCAGCCGACACCCACCCGGTCGCCAACGGTGTGCCGGTCCACGTCGGAGCCGACCTCGGCGACGACGCCGGCGATCTCGTGGCCGACGACGATGGGCCAGCCCGCGTCGCCCCACTCGCCGCGCGCGGTGTGGATGTCGGAGTGGCAGATGCCGGCGAACTTGATGTCGATGAGGATGTCGCGCGGGCCGAGGTCGCGGCGCTCGATCGTGGTGGGCTCGAGCGGCGCGGTGGCGCTCGGCGCGGCGTAGGCGTGGACGGACAGCATGGGGGTTCTCCTCGGTTCGGTGAGCCGACCGGCTCGGCGACGGCGCGGTCCAGGCGGTGTGCCCGGTGACCGCGACCCGGTCGCGTGGGGGGTCCTGCGTGCGGACGCCCGTGGGACCAGCCTAGCCGCCGGACGCCGGCCACCGGAGGTGGGCTCAGCCCAGGCGCCCGTCCACGGCCCGCATCCCCGTGCCCGCCCCCGCCTGCCGGGCGGGCGGGACGAGCGGCACCGACCCGCCGCCGCCCGGCAGGCCCAGGTGCGCCATCCCCGTGCCCGAGGTCGTGCCGTCGTCCTCGCCGGGCACGGTGACCAGCACGACGACGTGCACCGAGTCCTCGTCGTCCTCGGCCCTGGCCAGCTGGACGCCCGCCAGCGCGGACCCGAAGCCGTCGCCCCGTTCGGGGACGCCGCGGACACCGGGGGTGTCCTGCGTCCAGCCGCCGCCGAACGCCGAGAGCGGGGTGCCGTCGGTGATCCTGATCCCGGTCAGCGTCACCTGGCCGGCGTCCGCGGTCCGGCCGACGTCCTCACCCGGCGAGCCGACCACCAGGTGCAGCCGGCCGGCGTCCACCCCGAACTCCCCGGTCAGGACCGCCGCCCCGAACCGGTCGTCGCGCTCGACCACCCCGGGGACGCCGCGGGAGTCCTGGCTGACGGTCAGCGACCGCCCCTCCAGCGGGCCGACGGAGGTGTCGGAGGTGTCGAAGAGGTCGACGGCGACGTACCCGACCAGCCCGGCGTCGACGGTGCGGCCGAGGTCCTCCCCCGGCACCCCGACCGCCGCCATCAGGGCCACGTGGTCGCCGGCGGGCGTGGCCCAGCTGTCGAGGGCGGCGCCGAAGCGGTCGCCGGCCTCCGCCGTGCCGCCGGCTCCCGGCGAGTCCTGGGTGACCATCGAGAGCGGCCGGTCGCCGGCCTGGAAGGCCACGGCTCCCGCGTCCCCGCGCGTCCCGACGTCCTCGCGCGGGACGCCCACGAGCAGCAGCGGGCCGACCCCGCTGGGGGCGACCTCCAGCACCTCGCCGAACCGGTCCCCCCGCTCCGGCGTCCCGGCGCCGCGGCCGCCCTGCTGGACGACGTCGACGCGCTGGCCCGTGGGCTCCCGGCGGTCCACCCGGACCACCCGGCCGGCGTCGACGGCCCCACCGAGGTCGCGGCCGGGCACGCCGACCGCCATCCAGTCGGCCCCGTCGGCGACGACCGCGGAGCCGAACCCGGCTCCGGCCTGGGCGCCCCCGAGGCCCGGCAGCAGCGACTCGTCGAGGCTCTCCAGCGGCGACCCGAGCCCCTGCGGTGACCCGGGCAGCACGTGCACCCGGCCCGCGCCGCGGCGTCCCGCCACGTCCTCGCCCGGCGCCCCGACGACCAGCGCGGCACAGGTCCCGAGCCGGCGGACCACGACGACGGCGGCCCCGAACCGCGCCCCGGCCTGGGTGGGCAGCCCCACGTCGGCGGCCGTCACCACCGTCCGCCGGGTGGCCCCGCGCGGGTCCGACTCCCCGGGGCCGGCCAGGTCGGAGAACACGACGAGCGCGCCCGCGTCCGGCTTCCCGGGCAGGTCGAAGGACGGCAGGCCCAGCACCACGTCGGGCCCGCCGCCGTCCACGTCGGTCGGAGCCCCGGGCGAGCACGCCGTCGCCGCGCCGGCCGGGAGGACCAGCGGCCCGAGCGGCCCCAGCAGCAGCGGAGCCAGCAGCACCGCGACCAGGGCAGGTCCGCGCCGGCGCGGCCGTCCCGCCGCGACCCGGTCCTCGTCGACCACCGCGCACCCCCGTTCCCACGACGAGACCTACGCCGCCCCGGCGCCGCTGGCAAGGTGGCAGATCGCCCCAGGACCGGGCGTCGCCGCCGCGGGCGCTGAGCGGTCGCCCGGCTCCGGGTCCGGGTCCGGGTGCGACGACCCGTGGCGGTTCCTGCGGGAAGCTCAGCCGCGGCCCGCGGCCAGCAGCCGCCGCGCCTCGGCCAGCACCTCGTCGGCGGTGACCGCGAGCAGGGCGGGGTCGGGCACGGAGCCGAAGGTGTCGCCCACCCGGAGCCGTGCGTCGGTGAGCACGACGTGCGGTCCGCCGGCCGGCGGCCCCCACTCCTCCGGCGGGGCGGGACCGAAGATGACGACCGACGGGGTCCGGTAGGCCGAGGCCAGGTGCGGCACGCCGGTGTCGACCGAGACGAGCAGCGCGGCCTCGGCCACCAGCGCGGCCAGCTCGGCCAGGTCGGTCCGGCCGGCCAGCACGTCGTCGGCGGCCAGCCCGGCGAGGGCGCCGACCTCCAGGGCCCGGTCCCGCTCCCGCGCGCTGCCGGTCAGCACCACGTGCGCGCCGTCGGCGACCAGGGCTCGGGCGACGGCGGCGAACCGCTCCACCGGCCAGGCCCGGCAACCGTAGAAGGCGCCGACGTGGACGACGACCGCACCCGGGGCGGGCGAGGGGGTCGGTCCGCGCCGGAGGCCGACGTCGTCGGGGTCGGCCGGCATCTGGTGCTCGGTGACCAGCCGGGCCCAGCGGTACCGCTCCAGCACCCCGTCCTCCCAGGCCGGGCCGTCCCAGCCGGGGGCGGCGTGGCCCACCCGGTGCCGGGGCTCCAGCGCCTCGAGCACGCGACGGCTGTCCGGCCCGCCGTGCAGGTCGACGACGGTGTCCACCCGACCCGGCGGCAGGGGCAGCAGGTCATCCAGTCCCGGGGTCGGCAGCAGGGCGTCGACGCCGCCCACCAGGTCGACGACCGGGCCGAGCCAGCCGGGCACGGCGAGCACCAGCCGGTGCTCGGGGCGCGCTCGCCGGAGGGCGTGGACGGCCGGGACCGCGACCAGCAGGTCGCCCAGCTTGAGGGCGCGCAGGGCGACCAGCTCCGGTCGCCCGTCGGGCTCGCCGAGGATCTGCACGGGCTCAGTCTGGCCGCTGCGGACCGGCGAGCAGGGCCCGGGCGTCGGCCAGCACCGCCGCGACCTCCACGTCGGCGACGAAGGAGTCGTCGTGCGGGCAGCGCGGCGCCCCGACGACGGTCACGTCGACCCCGCAGACGGGGCAGCGCGTCGTCCAGGCCAGCTGCAGCCGGTGCCGGCCGCGGCTGAGCGCGCCGGCGTTGAGCGCGTTGCCGAACCAGTAGACGCCGACGGTCGGGGTGCCGAGGGCGGCGGCCACGTGCCGGGGGCCGGAGTCGTTCGCCACCACCAGCGAGGCCCGGAGCAGCAGGTCGACGAGCTCGGGCAGCGTCCCCCGGCCCGCGGTCGAGCGGACCCGGTGCGCGTGCACGGGGTCGACCGCGGCGAGCAGCTCCTCCACCAGCCCGGTCTCCGACGCGTCGCCCACGACGACGACCGCGGCCCCGTCGGCCGCCAGCGCCGACGCCACCGCGGCGAACGCGGCGGGTGGCCAGCGGCGGCGCGGGTCGGTCGCGCCCGGGTGCAGCACGACGGTGGGCGGGCCGCCCGCCGCCGCCCGGCGGACCTCCTCCTCGGCCGGCGTCAACGGCAGCCGAGGCTCCAGGTCGACGGCGGGCGCGCCGGCCAGGGCTGCCACCTCGAGGGCGCGCAGCACCTCGTGCTGGTAGTAGAGGTAGGGGACGGTGCGCTCCAGCGGCGGCGCCCCCTCGGCCCGCAGCCCGACGGTGTGCCGGGCGCCGAGGGCGAGCAGGAACGGGTTGGAGTTGCCGCCGCCGCCGTGCACCTGGACCGCGAGGTCGAACCGCCGGGACCGCATCCGCGCGAGGAACGCCGCGGTCGCGGCCGGGTCCTCCGCGCCGTCCCGGACGCCCGGCCGGGCGGGCAGCACCTCGACGTCGCTGAACGGGGAGGGCCGTCCGCGGAGCAGCGCCGCGTGGCCGGGGGTGCCCAGCAGGGTGAGCTCGGCCTCCGGGTGGGCGGCGGCCAGCGCCTCGGCGGCGGGCAGCGCGAAGACGAGGTCCCCCAGCCCGCCGCCGCGCAGCAGCGCGATCCGGCGGACGTCGGGGAAGCGTGCCGCGGGTCCGCCGACCCAGGGACGGCGCCCGTCGGTCACGACACCTCCGGGGACCAGGAGCCACCGACCCGGCGGGCCCCGCTCTCCGGCCGGGCGGACTCCAGGTCGGGCCGGGCCGGCACCCGGACCGACGCGGTGGCGGCGGCTCCCGCGGCGACGTAGGCGGCGGCCTCCATCACGGCGGCGCGGACGGCGGCGTCGGCGTCGGCCCCGGCGAGCAGGGCGGCGGTGGCGCTGGCGGCGAACTGGTCGCCGGCCCCGCAGGTGTCGGGGCGGCGGTGGCCGGTGCCGGTGGCCGGCCCGACCAGCGGGACCGCGACGGCCCCGGCTCCGGACCGGGCCAGCACCGCGCCCCGCTCGCCCTGGGTGACCGCGACGGCGTCCGCCTCCCAGTGCCGGCACAGCCAGCCGGCCGCCTCGAGCGCGTCGTCCCCGGCGCCGAAGTGCCGGGCCTCGGCGGCGTTCGGGGTGACCAGCGTGGCGCCCGGCACGGGGGCCGCACCCCGCGGGTGCGGGTCCCAGACCAGCGGCACCTCCGCGGCGACGGCGCGCAGTCGACGACGGAGCGCGGGCAGCGCCGTGAGGCCGCGGCCGTAGTCGGCCACCAGCACGGCGCCGGCCGCGCCGAGCACCGCGTGCGCCCCGCGCGGCAGCACGCCGTCGGCGGGACACCCTCCGCCGCTGTCCAGCCGGAGCATCGGCACCCCGGCGGCCCCGACCCGGGTCTTGACCACGGTGTCGCCGACCCAGCGCAGAGGCTCGACGGTGACGTGCCGGCCGAGCAGCTCCGCCAGCCGCGCCGCGGCGGGGTCCTCGGCCAGCGCCGTGACCAGCACGACCTCGACGCCGCTGCGGGCCGCCAGCAGCGCGGCCAGCCCGGCGCCGCCGGGACGCTCCCAGCGCTCCTCGAGGTCGACCACGGGCACCGGCGCGTCCGGGCACAACCGGGTCGCGCTGCCGCTCAGGTCGACGTCCAGCAGGCAGTCGCCGACGACCACCAGGGGTCCGGTGCGCCTCATGCCGGCACCTCCCTCTCGAGTCCGACGGCCGCGGCCGGGGCGGCCACCCGGGTGACGGCGGCGACGACGTCGGCCGCCGCGATGCCGGTGAGGCAGGGGTGCCCGGGGACCGGGCAGGTGCGGGCGCGGGTGCCCCGGCAGGGCGCGTCCTGGTCGCCCAGCAGGGCCACCGGCACGCCGTACGGCGCCCAGGCGGTGGCGGCCACGACGGGCGCGAAGAGCGAGACCACCGGGGTGCCCACGGCGGCGGCGAGGTGGGCGGGTCCGGTGTTGACCGCGACCACCGCCTCCGCACCCGCCAGCACGCCGGCGAGCTCGCGCAGGGACAGCCGGCCGCCGAGGTCCCGTCCGCCACCCCCCGCCGCGGTGGCGGTGAGCGCCCGGTCGCCGGGACCGCCGGTGACCACCACCCGGTGCCCGGCCGCGACCAGCGCGTCGACCAGCGCGCGGGCGTGCGCGGCGGTCGTGGCCCGCGCCGGCACGGCGGCCCCGGGGTGCAGGACGACGTAGGGCCCGGGGCCGGCGAGCGGCCGGGGGTCGGGCAGCGGTCCGGTGACGGCGAGCGCGGCCGAGCTGGCCGCCGACCCGAAGCCCGCGGCCCGGGCCAGCTGGAGAGCCCGCTCGGGCTCGGGCAGCCCGTCGGCGGGCCGGTGCCGCAGGTCCAGCAGCGAACCGGGGTAGTCCTCGCTGGCCGCCCCCACCCAGCCGACGCCGGCCATCCGCAGCAGCAGGGCCAGTGGCAGCGGCGACTGGTGGTACGACGTCAGCACGAGGGCGGCGTCGAAGGCTCCGGCGGCCAGCGTCGTGACCAGCGCCTGCACGGCCGCCGGCTCGACCGGCGGCGGGTCCAGCACCACCCAGGGGGCGGTGAACTCGACCACCGCGTCCACGCCCGGCAGCAGCTCGGCGGTCGCGCGCTGCCCGGGCGCGACGAGCAGCGTGACGGCTGCGGCCGTCTCGGCCACCGCGCGCACCGCCGGCCCGGCCAGCAGGACGTCGCCCATGCTGTCCAGCCGGGCGACCAGCACCCGTCCGCCGAGCGGCGCCGGCCTCATCGGAGCCCCGCCAGGTGCAGGCCGACGGCCTCGGCGAGGCTGCCGGCGACGGCCGCGGTCCGCCGGGCGCGCTCGACCTCCGCGCGTCGGGTCACCGGTGTCGGCACGAGCACGGCCCGGGCGCCGGCGGCCAGCCCCGCCGCCACGTCGGCCCCGATGTCGCCGACCACCAGGCACGCGGCCGGCTCCAGCCCGAGGGCGGCGGCGGCCGCCGTCACCAGGCCGGGCGCGGGCTTGCGGCAGCCGCAGCCGTCCTGCTCGCCGTGCGGGCAGACCTGCCACGTGTCGAACGGGCCCAGCAGGGTCTCGACCCGGGCGTTCACCCGGGCCAGCGCGTCGGGGCTGATGAGCCCGCGGGCGACGCCGGACTGGTTGCTGACCACCCCGATGGCGATCCCCCGCTCCCGCAGCTGGTCCAGCAGCTCGCGGGCGCCGTCGACGGGGCGCACCCCCGCGGGGTCCGCGAGGTAGGGGACGTCGTGGATCAGCGTGTTGTCCCGGTCGAAGAGCACCGCGCGCAGCCCGGGCCCCGGCGCCGGGGCGTCGCCCGGTCGCCCGCTCGCGGCTGCGTCCATCAGGTGCTCTCCGTCCTCCGGGGTGCCGGCCCGCCCCGCCGGGCCGTGGGCGCTCATCCTCGCCGGTAGGGCCGGGCGGCGCGAGGTCGCCGGTCGAGGACCGCGGTGTACACGTCGGCCGTGGCGCCGGCCACGGTCGGCCAGGTGTAGCGCTCCAGCACCCGCTGCCGTCCCGCGGCCCCCATCCGGGCCCGGCGGTCCGGGTCCGCCAGCAGGCGGCCGAGCGCGACGCTCAGCGCGGCCGGGTCCCGCGGCGGGACGAGCAGCCCGGTGACGCCCTCGACGACGCTGTCGAGCATCCCGCCGACGGCCGCCGCGACGACGGGGACGCCGCAGGCCATGGCCTCCAGCGGGACCAGGCCGAAGGGCTCGTACCAGGGGGCGCAGACCACGGCGTCGGCCGAGCGCAGCAGGGCCGGCATCGCCGCCCTCGGCACCTGGCCCACGCAGTGCAGCCGGTCGGCGACCCCCGTCCGGTCGGCCAGCTGGTGCAGCCGGTCGAGCTCGGGCTCGGGGCCCCGGCCGCCGGCGCCGCCCACCACGAGCAGCTCGGTGTCGGGCAGGCCGGCGAGGGCCTCGACGACCACGGCGAACCCCTTGCGCGGTACCGGGCGGCCGACGGTGACCACGCGGTGCCGCCGGGTCCGGGCGGGGACGGGGGTCGCGTCCTGCTCGGGGGTGAACCGGGTGGCGTCGACGCCGCAGGGCACGACGGTGGTCCGGTCGGCGGCGAGCCCCATCCGGCCGAGCTCCCGCACCTCGTCGGAGCAGGTGGCGACCACCCGGTCGGCGGCGCGCGCGACCGCGAACTCGACGGCGACCCGCTCGGGCGGGCTGGTGTCGTCGGTCCCCTGGTGGCGGCGCTTGACCGTGCCGAGGGCGTGGAAGGTCACCACCCGCGGCAGGTCCAGGGCGTCGGCGGCGCGGTCGGCGGCCCAGGCCGACATCCAGAAGTGGCCGTGCACCACGTCGGTCCGCAGGGTCGCGAGCTGCACGGTGAGGGCGTCGGCGAAGGCCGGCATGAGCGGCCAGAGCGCGTCCTTGGGGAGCGGGGCGGCCGGGCCGGCCGGGACGTGCAGGACGCGGTAGCCCGCGTCGGTGCGCACCTGCTCGGCCTGCGCCGGGTCGTCACGCCGGGTGTGCACGGTGACGTCGTGACCCTGGCGGGCGAGGGCGCCGGCGAGCGCGTCGACGTGCACGTTCTGCCCCCCGGCGTCGACGGCACCGACCACCGCCAGCGGGCTGGCGTGCTCCGAGACCAGCGCGACCCGCACCCCACCCCCTCCTCCCCGACCAGCAGTGGCGGAGCACTACCCCCTCGGGCCGTCCGCGAACCAGCGGCGTGCCCCGGCTCCGGGCGTCCGACCCGGGCGCCCTTCGTCCCCTCTAGTCGTCGGTGAGCAGCACCGCCACGTCCCACGGACCCAGCGCCAGGCCCCCGCTGAGGTCCCGGTCGGCGTGCCGCGCGTCGACGGCACCGGCGGGCGCCGCCACCTGCTGCGGCTCCCAACCCCAGTTGTGCACCACGTGCAGCCGGCGGCCGTCCCGGGTCCGGGCCTGGCTGACCGTCACCGGCTCGGGCAGCGCCCCCCAGCCGGGTCGCGGGTCGGGCACCAGCCAGGCCGCCAGGTCACGGGCCAGGGCGGGGTCGGGGACGGTCCCGACGGTGGTGATCCGGCCCTCGCCGTGCTCGGTCGTGGTCACGGCCGGGAAGCGCCCGAACTGCGGGTGGTCGTACTCCAGCAGGGTCTTGGCCCCGTCGCTCTCCAGCAGGTCCACCCAGCGGGTGGCGTGCGCGTCCGGCCCGACCGGCAGCTCACCGCCCGGGGACCGGACGTCCAGCGGGGTCCGCAGGTTGGAGAACTCCTGGAACGAGACGCCGGCGGCGTCGGCCAGCAGCGCCGGCTTCGGCTCGGTCCGGGGCCGGCCCTCCTCGTCGCCGTACCCGGTGCGGATGCCCAGCACGAGGTGGCCACCGGCCGCGGCGTAGCCGCGCAGCCAGGTCAGCAGGGCGTCGTCGGCCACCAGCAGCCCCGGCACGACGAGCACGGGCAGCTCGGCGGCGACGTCGGCCGGCGTCCGCTCCACCAGCTGCTCGTCGTGGACGACGCGGACGCCGACGCCGGCGTCGAAGGCCCCGCGGTAGAAGGCCTCGTAGATCCGGTGGAAGGCCCGCGGGTCGGTGTCCGACGGGGTCAGGACCGCGTCCCGGGCGGGGAACGGCGACTGGAAGGCGAGTCCCCACTTCGAGCGCGCGGAGTAGACCAGCCCGAGGGAGGCGTGCGGCGTCAGCCCGGTCACCGTCGGACCCAGGTCGGCCAGCTCCGCGCCCAGCGCGGCCAGCTCGCGGTAGACCCGGCCCGGCTGCTGGTCGTGCGGCAGGACGCCGATCCAGTAGGACTCGGTGCCGAAGTGGTTGGTGTGCCAGTGCCAGTACTCGACCATCTCCGCCCCGCGAGAGATCAGGCTCCAGGCCGCCTGCCGCCACTGCCCGTCCCAGGCGGGGAAGTTCGTGGCCGGGCCCCCGATCGCGCCGGCGTTGGTCTCGGTGACCAGGAAGGGCGCCTGCTTCGAGGCGTACATCCGGTCGGCGCTGGCGAACAGCGTCCAGGCCCCGCTGGTCGTCCAGCCCTGCGGGGTGTCGTGGCCCACCGGCAGCGCGAGGTCGTCCTGCATGGCGTAGTACGGGTTGCCGGCCGTGACGTCCAGCGCCCGGGTCAGGCCGACGTCGTCGACGCCGGGCCGGTCGTAGGCGATGCAGGTGGTGACGAACTGCTCCGGTGAGGCGTACTCCCGGACGATGCCCGCCTGCCAGGCGATGAACTCGGTGGTCAGCGTGGCCTGGAACGTGCGCCAGGCCAGGTCGTACTGGGGCTGGTAGTTGCCGTCGGGGCGCCACAGGTCGGCCCAGGTGGACAGCCGGTGCGACCAGTAGACGAGCCCCCAGGCCTCGTTCAGCGCCTCGACGGTGCCGTAGCGCTGCCGCAGGTCGTCGACGAAGCGCTGGAAGACGCCCTCGTTGTGGAACAGCAGCAGGCCGGGCTCGTTGTCGACCTGGAAGCCGATGACGGCGGGGTGGCCGGCGTAGCGCTCGACGATCCGGCGGACCACCCGCTCGGCGTGGAAGCGGAAGGCGGGGTGGCTGTAGTCCACCTCCTGGCGGCCGCCCCACGGCATCCGCTGCCCGGTCTGCACCTCCCCGGCGATCTCCGGGTGGCGCCGGGCCAGCCACGGCGGGACGGCGTAGGTCGGGGTGCCGAGCACGACCGCGATGCCGCGGGCGTGGGCGCCGTCCAGGACGGGCTGCAGCCAGTCGAGGTCGAAGACGCCCTCCTCCGGCTCCCAGGTGGACCAGACCGACTCCCCGACCCGGATGACGGAGAAGTTCGCCTCCACCATCAGGTCGAGGTCGGTCTCCAGCCGGGGCGAGGGCTGGTACTCGTGGTAGTACGCGGCGCCGAAGAGGACGCGGTCAGGACGCGGGGACACGGGGGTTCCTTCCGGAGCTGGGGGGTGGACCGTCATGCCTTGACGCCGCCGGCCGACAGGCCGGACTGCCAGAAGCGCTGCAGGAGCAGGAAGGCGACGACGAGCGGGATGATCGAGACGAGGGAGCCGGTGATCACCGTGGAGAACAGGGCCTGGGAGCCGGAGCCGGCGGCGGCGGAGGACTGCCACTGGGCCAGCCCCACCGTCAACGGGAACTTCTGCGGCGTGTTGAGCATGATCAGCGGCAGGAAGTAGTTGTTCCAGGTCGCGACCAGGCTGAACAGCAGCACCGTCACCGCGCCCGGCACCAGCAGCCGGAAGGCGACGGTGGCGAAGATGCGGAACTCACCGGCCCCGTCCACCCTCGCGGCCTCGAGCATCGAGCCGTCGACCGCGTCCGCGGCGTAGACCCGCATCAGGTAGACCCCGAACGGGCTGACCAGCGAGGGCAGGATGATCGCCCAGTAGGTGTCGGTCAGCTGGGCCCGGGCGAACAGCAGGTAGGTGGGGATGGCCAGCGCCGTCGTCGGGATCATCACCGCGCCGAGGATGATGGAGAACAGCGCCCGGCCGCCCGGGAAGTCGTACTTGGCGAACGCGTAGCCCGCCGCGGTGGCCAGCAGGGTGGCCCCGATGGCGCTGGTCACGGCGTAGATCACCGAGTTCAGGGCCCAGCGGGAGAAGACGCCGTCCTGGAAGGTGAAGACGCTCCGCAGGTTGTCGACGAGGTTGAAGTCGGCGAACCACAACCCGAAGGTGCTGAACAGGTCGGCGTTGGACTTGGTGGAGGCGACCGCCAGCCAGTAGAGCGGGAACAAGAAGTAGAGCAGGCAGGCCACCATGACGACGGTGAGCAGCAGGCTGGTGCGCCGCCGAGGCTCGTCCCGGGACCGGGTCGGCCGGCTCGCCGGCGCCGTCAGCGGGGTGGTGGGTGCGGCGGTGGTGGTCATGACCGGGTCTCCTTGCGCTGGTTCCAGAGCTGCACCGCGTAGGAGAGGGCCATGATCACGATGCCCAGCAGGAAGGCGATGGCGGCGGCGTAGTTCACGTCCTGGTTGACGAAGGCGAGCGTGTAGGCGTAGAGGTTCGGCGTGTAGGAGTTCCCGATCACCGTCGGCGCGACGGTGCGCAGCAGGTTGGGCTCGTTGAAGAGCTGGAACGTGCCGATCACGGAGAAGATCACGGTGAGCACCAGGGCCGGCCGCACGTGGGGGATCTTGATCGACCAGGCGATCCGCGCCTCCGACGCGCCGTCGACGCGCCCCGCCTCGTAGAGCTCGGGCGGGATCGACCGCAGCGCGGCGTAGATGATGATCATGTTGTAGCCGATGAACTCCCAGTTCACGACGTTGATGATCGAGAAGAACATGCCCGTCGACGTGAGGAACGGCGGGGCCGGCAGCCCCAGCAGCGCCGCGGTCTGGGCGAAGGGGCCGAAGTCGGGGCCGTACAGGTAGCCCCACATCAGCGCCGCGACGACGCTCGGCACCGCGTAGGGCACGAAGATGCCGAGCCGGATGACCTTGGACAGCCGGGTCATCCCGCTGTCCAGGGCCAGCGCGAAGAACAGCGAGAAGCCGAGCATGAGCGGCACCTGGACCAGCAGGAAGCCCGCCATCCGGGCCACGCTGCCGAGGAAGTTCGGGTCGGTGAGGGCCTTGGCGTAGTTCTCGAGGCCCACGAAGGAGACACCGCCCACCAGCTGGCGGCGGAAGAACGACAGGTAGCCGGCGTAGCCGAGCGGGACGATGATCATCGCGAGGAAGATCACGAAGAACGGCAGGACGAACAGGTACGCGGCGCGGTACTGCCGCTTCTTCGCCACGGTGAGCCCGTGACGCTTGCGCTGCAGGGCAGCGGGAACGGTGGCGGTGGCCATCGGATGTCCCTTCCAGGACGGGGTCGGCAGGAGGGAGGTGCCGCCGCCGCGGCGGCGGCACCCGGGGACGTCAGGCGACGGTGAAGCCCTGGTCCTTGGCGTAGCCGGCGACGGCGTCCTGCCACTTCTGCAGGCCGGCGACCAGGTCGCCCTTGTCGGCGATGGCCTTGCCGAGCGTCTCGTTGAAGTTGGTGTAGACGAAGTCCATGAACGGCAGCCAGCCGAAGTCCGGCGTGACGGTCTCGGAGATGTCCTTGAACGTCGTGTTCACCTTCTGACCACCGAAGAACGGCGACTCGAGGTCGGCCACCTCGGGGTCGTTGAGGATCGTGGTCGACGGCGGGAACAGGAACTGCTCGGTGGCCAGCTTGAGCGCCGGCTCCTTCGCCGTGTTGATCCACAGCGCCAGCTGGGCGGCGGCGATGGGGTTGGCGCTGGTCTTCAGCACGGCGTCGGTCGAGCCACCCCAGTTGCCCGAGGCGGGGGCGGACTCGTCCCACTGCGGCAGCGGCACCGCACGCCACTTGCCCGAGGTCTTCTTGGCGGTCCCCTGGAGGAAGACGGGTCCCCAGGCGGCGGTCGGCCAGCTGGCGTACTTGCCGTTGGCCAGGCCCTGGTACCAGGAGTCGGTGAAGTCGGGGTCGACCGAGAGGCTGCCCGCGGCGAGCATCTCGCCCCAGAACCCGAGGACCTTCTTGCCCGCGTCGCTGGCCAGGTCGACGGTGACGGTCTTGTCCCCGTCGTAGGCGAAGGGCCGCGCACCCGCCTGCCAGAGGTAGGCGATGATCTGGCCGGGCTGGTTGGGCGCCAGGTTGGTGAGGTAGCTCTTCGGGTTGGCCGTGCGGTAGTCCGCGGCCGCAGCGGCGAACGCGTCCCAGGTGGTCGGCACCTCGACGCCGGCGTCGGAGAGCAGGTCGTCGCGGTAGAGCAGCCCCATCGGGCCGACGTCCTGCGGCACGGCGTAGACGACCTCGCCCTTGCTCACCTGCGACCACACCCACTCGGGGTACTGGTCCTTGATGCCGGCCACGCCGTAGCCGGAGATGTCCAGCAGGTTGTCGCCCAGGGTGAAGGAGGGGATGTACTGGAACTCCATCTGGGTGACGTCGGGCGCGCCCTGGCCGGACTGGATGGCCGCGCGCAGCTTCTGGTAGTGCGGCGAGCCCTGACCCACGTTGACCAGCTGGACCTTCATCGCCGGGTACTGCTTCTCGAAGAGGTCCACCTGGTTCTGGATGTCCGGGACCCAGGTCCAGAAGGTGAGGGTCGTCGGCTTGGCCATGGCCGCGTCGATGTCGGCCTGGCTGACCTGCGGACCGGCGGACGGGGCAGCGGGGCCGTCGTCGCCGCCGCCGCTGCAGGCGCCGAAGAAGACCGCGGCGGAGGCGAGGGACATCGTGCCGAGGAAGCCGCGGCGGGAGAGGGACGTGGACATGGGCGGACCTGCCTTCGTTGGGAGGTGCTGCGGGCCGCACCGCTCGGCTGAGGGGTGCGGGGGTGGCCCGGGGACGCGGTGGCCGGCGGGCTGCTGGAGGGACGGGGGCGGTCAGGGGCGCCCGGCGGGCGGTGGCCCGCTGGAGCGTCGTGGGACGAGCAGCGGCGGCGGGTCGCCGGCCTGGTCGAGGGGCTGCTCGCCCTCGATCATGGCCACCAGGTCGTGCAGCGCGCGCTCGGTCGAGCGCGTCTGGTCCAACCGGATCGTGGTCAGGGGGATCACCTGGAACTCGGCCTCGGGCACGTCGTCCACCCCGACCACCGAGACGTCCTCCGGCACGGCGACGCCCGACTCGACCAGGGCCCGGACCACGCCCATGGCCATCGAGTCGTTGGCGACGAACAGGCCGGTGGCCCCCGTCCGGGCGAGCTCGAGCCCGAGCGCGTAGCCCGAGCGGGCGGACCAGTCGCCCTCGAGCACGAGGGAGCCGTCGTGGCCGGCGGCCTCGAGCTCGCCCTGCCAGCCCAGCCGACGCGACACCGCCGCGTCCCAGCGCTGGGGACCGGCGACGTGGGCGAGGCGGGTGTGGCCGAGGTCGAGGAGGTGCCGGGCGGCGACCCGGCCGACGTCGGCCTGGTCCTCGTCGAGGAAGGCGACGTGCCGGACGCCCGGCAGCGGCCCGACGTTGCTGACGACCGGGAGGTCGCGGAGCAGGTCGGTGTCCAGCCGGACGTCCACGGACGGGACCTCGAGGATGATGCCCTCGGCGCCCCGTCGCAGCAGGGCCTCCACGGCCCCGTGCAGGTCGTCGATCCAGGGGTCGGGCGTGGAGTTGATGGCGAGGGAGTAGCCCCGGGCGCGGACGGCGTGCTCGATCGACAGCAACCGGGTGGCGGGGCCGTAGTAGCGGGTGCCGACGGCGATGGCGCCGATGACGTGGGTGCGCTGGGTGACCAGGGCACGGGCTGCCGTGTTGGGCCGGTAGCCGAGCTCGCGGACCGCGGCCAGCACCCGCGCGCGGACGTCGGCCCGGACGTGGGGCGCGTCGTTGATCACCCGGGACACCGTCTTCTGGGAGACCCCGGCGGCGCGGGCGACGTCCATCATCACGGGCGTGCGCCCCAGCCGTTCCGGCACCGTCTCCACACGACCCCTCGCCCCTCTGACTACGCTGTCAACCGGTCTTGACTGCGTAGTCAACTGACGCCGTGCAGGATTGTCAAGGGTTCGGCAGCGGTCGAGCCCGAGCCACGAGCCGCGGGAGGGACGTCGGTTGACCGAGACCATCAGCAGGGAGGCCGGCGCCCCGGCCCGGCCGGGACCGGCGGCCGAGGACGCCTGGTGGCGGACCGCCGTCATCTACCAGGTGTTCCTGCGGAGCTTCGCCGACGGCGACGGCGACGGGGTGGGCGACCTGGCCGGACTGCGCGCCCGGCTGCCCCACCTCGCAGCCCTCGGCGTCGACGCCGTCTGGGTCAACCCCTGGTACCCCTCCCCGATGGTCGACGTCGGCTACGACGTGGCGGACTACCGCGACGTCGACCCGGTCTTCGGCACCCTCGCCGACGCGGAGGCCCTGCTCGCCGAGGCGCACGCGCTGGGGCTGCGGGTGCTGCTGGACATCGTGCCCAACCACACCTCCGACGCCCACCCGTGGTTCCAGCGGGCCCGGGCCGGCGACCCGGTCGCCCGCGGCCGCTACCTGTTCCGGGAGGGCCGCGGCGAGGACGGGTCGCTGCCCCCCAACGACTGGGAGAGCTGCTTCCGCGGACCGGCCTGGACCCGGGTCACCGAGCCCGACGGTCGTCCGGGGCCGTGGTACCTGCACCTGTTCGCCCCCGAGCAGCCCGACCTGGACTGGCGCAACCCGGAGGTCCGCGCGGAGTTCCTGGACATCCTGCGCTTCTGGTTCGACCGCGGGGTCGACGGCTTCCGCATCGACGTCGCCCACGGTCTGGTCAAGGAGGCCGGGTTGCCCGACGCGCTGGGCAGCGACCGGCGGAGCGAGGAGCACCCCGGCTGGGACCAGGACGAGGTGCACGAGGTGTACCGCGACTGGCGCCGGCTGGCCGACGGGTACGACCCGCCGCGGGTCTTCGTGGCCGAGGCCTGGGTGGCCCGGCCCGAGCGGCTGCCGCTGTACCTGCGCCCCGACGAGCTGCACACCGCCTTCGAGTTCGAGCCGTTGCACGTCACCTTCCGGGCCGGGCCGTGGCGCGCCGTCGTCGAGCAGGGACTGGCGGCGGCCGCCGTCTCCGGCGCCCCCAGCGCGTGGGTGCTGACCAACCACGACGTCGTCCGGCAGGTCACCCGCTACGGCCGCGCGCAGCCCGAGCGGCGGGCGTCGAACGAGGAGCAGCGCGCCCGGTTCGGGGTGGACCCGGTCGACCTGGAGCTGGGTCGGAGGCGGGCCCGCGCGGCGGTGCTGCTGACCATGGCGCTGCCGGGGGCCGCCTACGTCTACCTCGGCGAGGAGCTGGGGCTGCCCGAGGTAGAGGACCTGCCCGCCGCGCGCCGCCGCGACCCCATCCACGCGCGGTCCGGCGGCACGGACCCCGGCCGCGACGGCTCCCGGGTCCCGCTGCCGTGGTCGGTCGGCTCCGCGTCGGCGGGGTTCTCCCCACCCGGCGCGGCGGAGCCCTGGCTGCCGCAGCCCGCCGGCTGGGCGGAGCTGGCCGTCGAGGTGCAGGAGCAGGACCCGGGCTCCACGCTGTGGCTCTACCGGCGGCTGCTGGCCGCCCGCCGGCGCCTGCTCGTCGACGCGGGCCCGCTGCGCTGGCTGGAGAGCGGGGACGAGGACGTGCTCGCCTTCGTCCGCGGCGAGATCGCCTGCTGGGTGAACTTCGGCCCGGCGGCCGTGCCCCTGCCCGCCGGCGAGGTCGTGCTGGCCTCGGGGCCGCTGGCGGACGGTCGGCTGCCCCCGGACACCGCCGTCTGGTCGCGGACCCCTCCGGGCAGGGGCTTTCGGCCCGGGTCCTGAGCCCCTGCCCCGGGTCGGGTCCGGTCCGTACGCTGGCCGTGCCGGCCGCCCCGACGACCGGTCCGACCGCGGACCCCCTGCCGCGGTCGGACCTCAGCTGCAGGAGGACCTGTGTCCCGCTCCCCCGGCGCCCGACGCCTGACCGCCGCCCTCGTCGGCCTCGGCACGGCCGTCGGCCTGCTCGCCCTCGCTCCGGCACCGGCCTCGGCGGCCACGGTGCAGCGGGCGTCGTGCGTCGACGGCGGCGGCGTCCGCTGGGACGTGCAGGTGACGTGGGGCGCGCCGTACACCTCCGGGACGACGACGAAGGTGGCCCTCGACCGAGCGGGCTGGACGACGTCGACGAGCGGGCCGCTGCCCACCGACTCCCGCGTCCGCACCTACGACGGCGACGGCGAGCGGCTGCAGGACCTGCTCTGGTCCGGCTCCTTCGACTACCAGGACGGCGCGGCCAGCAGGGCGCGCAACCCGGTCAACCCGCCGAGCGCCCCCGGGCGGGCCAAGGTCGTGGTGAGCCTCGGCGTCGACGGCGACGGCTTCGGGAGCTGCTCGGTGACGCTCAAGCAGCCCGCGGCGACGACGGCCAGCGCGGCCGACCGGTACGAGAGCGACGTCATCGCCGCGACCAACCCGGAGCGGACCAGCCGCGGGCTGGCCGCCCTCACGGCGCAGAGCTGCCTGGACTCCTACGCCGAGAGGCAGGCCCGCGCGATGGCGGCCGAGGAGCGGATGTACCACCAGGAGCTGCGGCCGGTCCTCGAGGCCTGCGACCTCCGCACCGTCGGCGAGAACGTCGCCTACGGCTACCCGAGCGGCGCCGCCGTGACGGAGGCCTGGATGGACTCCCCCGGCCACCGCGCCAACATCCTCAACGCGCAGTTCAGGCTGATCGGCGTCGGGGCCGCCCAGAGCTCCGACGGCGTCTGGTACTCCGCGCAGGTCTTCGGCACCCTGGCCTGAGGCCCGCGGCCCGACCCTGACCAGGCCCCGCGGCCTGAGCGAAGCCCGCGGCCTGAGCCCGTCGAGGGCCCGGCGAGGCTCAGCTGACGGGGTCGCCGCCGGTGACGCCGAGCATCTCACCGGTGATGTAGCTCGACTCCTGGGAGGCGAAGAACACGTAGACCGGCGCGAGCTCGGCCGGCTGGCCGGCGCGACCCAGCGGGGCGCTCTCGCCGTGCGAGGAGGCCCGCTCGACGGGCATCGTCGCGGGGATCAGCGGCGTCCAGATCGGGCCGGGCGCGACCGCGTTGACCCGGATCCCCTTCTCGGCCAGCTGGCTGGCCAGGCCCCGGGTGAAGTTGTGGATGCCGGCCTTGGTGGTCGCGTAGTCGAGCAGCTCGGGCGAGGGGCTGACGGCCTGCACGGAGGCGGTGTTGATGATGGTCGCCCCGGCCTCGAGGTGCGGGAGCGCCTTCTGGCACAGCCAGAACAGGGCGTAGATGTTGGTCTTCATGACGCGGTCGAGCTGCTCGGTGGAGATGTCGGCGATGCCACCCGACTGCGCCATCTGGTACGCCGCGTTGTTCACGAGGATGTCGAGCCCGCCGAGCTCGGAGACCGCGGTGTCGATGATCTGCTGGCATACCTGCTCGTCGCGGATGTCGCCGGGGCAGCGGACGGCCTTGCGGCCCGCCTCCTCGATGAGCCGGACGGTCTCGTCCGCGTCGGCCTCCTCGTCGGGGAGGTAGCTGATGAGGACGTCGGCCCCCTCGCGGGCGAAGGCGATGGCCACGGCGCGGCCGATGCCGGAGTCGCCCCCGGTGATGACCGCCCGACGGCCGGTCAGCCGCTCAGAACCGCGGTAGGTGTCCTCGCCGTGGTCGGGCTGCTCGGTCATGTCCCCGCTGAGACCCGGGTGCGCGATCTGGTCGTCCATGCCCTCGGGCTGGGCGTACTGCGTGGTGGGGTCGGTCTTCGTCGTCTGATCCGTCATGGCCTCCCCTGTACCCCGACCGGCCCGATCCCAACGGCCGGTCACGCCGAGGTGGAGGGGTGCGGGTGCAGCCGGCGCAGCCACCGCTCCGTCTCGGCCACGTGCGCGGCCGCCGCCGTCTCGGCCCCGCCGGAGTCCCGGGCCGCGATCGCGGTGGCGATCGCGCGGTGGCCGTCGTCGCTCACCCGCTTGATCTCCGGCCCGGCGTCGGAGTCGAAGATCTGGTAGTTGCGGCTGCGGCTCCGGAACACCTCCAGCAGCGCGGCCAGGGTCGGGTTGCCGCCCGCCTCGGCGATCATCGAGTGGAAGCGGTGGTCGAGCTCCCCGCTCGCCTCCGCGTCGGTGCTGGCCTCGAGCTCGACCAGCAGGGCGTCCATCCGCTCGACGAGCCCGTCCGGGCGCCGGGCCGCCGCCTGGGAGGCCGCGTGCCCCTCGAGGACCCGCCGCAGCTCGTAGATCTCCAGCAGCCCCTCCAGCGGCAGCAGGCCCAGGGTCAGGCTGAGGCTGCGGACGATGTCCGCGGCCCGCAGCTGCGCGACGTAGGTGCCCGAGCCCTGCCGCACCTCCACCACGCCGAGCGCGGCGAGCATCCGGACCGCCTCGCGCAGCGAGCTGCGGGAGACCCCCAGCTCGGAGCAGAGCTCGCTCTCGATCGGGAAGCGCTGCCCGGGCTGCAGCCGGCCCGTCGCCACCATCTGGCGGAGCCCCTGGAAGGCCGTCTCGACCGCCGACATGCGCACTCCCTCCGTCGCCCCGCGGGGCCGGGGCGGCCCGGCGCCATTGTGCCCGGCCGTGCCGCCGCAGCCCGACTGTGTCTGACGAATTGACGTGATCGTCACATCTGGTGCTTCCCAGGAGTTCATTCATCAGACAGGATGAGCGCATCCCACCCCCAGGAGCATCTGTGCCCACCACGACCGACGTCGCCGCGCCGGCCCCGCTGACCGCCCCGGACGGCCACCCCGCGGCGTCGCTGTGGGCTCTGCACCCGGACCTGCGGCACCTCAACCACGGCTCGTTCGGGGCCGTGCCGCGGGCGGCGCTCGCGCACCAGGCCGAGCTGCGCCAGCAGATGGAGCTGGCGCCGGTCGCCTGGTTCCCGGGCCTGCCGCAGCGGATCGAGGGCGCCCGCCGGCTGCTCGCCCCGCGGCTGCACGTGGAGCCCGAGCGGCTGGCCCTGGTGCTCAACGCGAGCGCCGGCGCCAGCGTCGTCTACGGCAGCCTCGCCCTGCCGCGGGGCGCGGAGGTGCTGGTCACCGACCACGGCTACGGCGCCGTCACCGCCGGGGCCGCCCGCGCCGCCCGCCGCGCGGGCGGCCGGCTCGTCACCGCCGCGGTCCCGCTGGCGGCGGCGGAGGACGAGGCGTTCGAGGCCATCTGGGCCGGGGTCACCGACCGCACCGCGCTCATCGTGCTCGACCACATCACCTCCCCGACCGCCCGGCGGCTGCCCGTCGGCCGGGTCTGCGACGAGGCGCGCCGCCGCGGCATCGCCACCCTCGTCGACGGCGCGCACGCGCCCCTGCTGCTCGAGGACCCGGTGGCCGAGGCCGACGCCGACGTCTGGGTGGGCAACCTCCACAAGTACGGCTGCGCCCCGCGCGGGACGGCGGTGCTGGTGGCCCGGCCGGAGGTCGCCGACGGGCTGCACCCCCTGATCGACTCCTGGGGCGCCGGCCTGGCCTTCCCCGAGCGCTTCGACCACCAGGGCACGCTCGACCTCACCGGCTGGCTCGCCGCCCCGACCGCCCTGGAGCTGGTCGACGAGAGCTTCGGCTGGGACGCGGTGCGCCGCTACACGACGGCCCTGGCCGACTGGGCGCAGGACCTCGTCGCCACCGCCCTCGGTGAGGCGTCGGGGGTCGACTGCCACGCGCAGGTCGGGATGCCGGTGGGTCCGCTCCGGCTGGTGGGGCTGCCCGGCCGGCTCGCGACCGGGCACCTCGAGGCGAACGCGATGCGCGACCGGATGCTCGCCGAGGCCGGCATCGAGACCGCCTTCACCGCCTTCGCCGGCCGTGGTTACCTCCGGCTGTCGGCGCACGCCTACAACACCCCCGACGACTACCTCGACCTCGTCGAGCGCGCCGTCCCCCTGCTGCTCGCGTGGGCCGTCGAGGCCGCGCCCGCACCCGCCACCGTCAACCCCCAGGAAAGAAGAGAGCAGTGAACCGCAGATCGTTCCTCCTCGGCACGGCCGGCCTGGCCACCGTCTCCGTCACCGGCCTCAGCAGCTGCTCGAGCGGCGGCTCCGACGCCGGCAGCAGCGGCGGGGGCGGGGGCGGTGACGTCACCCTGCAGATGGTCGAGAGCCTGACCAACCCCGCCCGATCCAAGGTGCTGGAGAAGCTGCTGGCGGAGTTCGAGGCGGCCAACCCGGGGATCAAGGTGCAGCTGGTGTCCCCGCCGACCGAGCAGGCCGACCAGAAGATCCAGCAGATGCTGCAGGCCAGCAGCGGGGTCGACGTGCTGGAGGTCCGCGACCTCACCGTCGGGCCCTTCGCCAACAACGGCTGGCTCTACGACATGACCGCCGCCACCGAGGCCTGGTCGGGCTTCGACCAGCTCACCGAGCAGGCGCAGAAGTACAGCAAGCACAGCGACGGCAAGACGTACTTCATCCCCTACGGCTTCTACGGCCTGAGCCTGTTCTACCGGACCGACCTGGTCGCCGAGGCCGGGTTCTCCGGGCCGCCGAAGACCTGGGAGGAGCTGCTGGAGCAGGCCGCGAAGATCCAGGACCCGAGCAAGAACCGCTACGGCTACGCCTTCCGCGGCGGCAAGAACGGCAACGGCAACGTCGTGGCTGCCATCGAGGCCTACGTCGGCGACAGCATCGACCGCGAGAACGCCTTCAAGATCCAGGGCGGTCAGTCGATCTTCGCCGCGCCGGAGGCCCAGGCCGCGGTGGACACCTACTTCGAGCTGTTCCGGCGCGCGTCGCCGCCGTCGTCGGTCGCCTGGGGCTACCCCGAGATGGTCGAGGGCTTCAACAACGGCTCCACCGCCTTCCTGCTGCAGGACCCCGAGGTCATCGCCACCATCTCGGCCTCCAGCACGGTGAAGGCCGACCAGTGGAACACGGCGCCGCTGCTGACCGGCCCCTCCGGCAAGGCCTCGCAGCCGGTGGCCACCGCCGGCTGGGGGGTGGCCAAGGCCAGCAAGAACCCCGAGGCGGCGGTGAAGCTCGTGCAGTTCCTGTCCGGCGACGCCTCGACGACGTTCGCCAAGGAGAACAGCCTGGTGCCGATCCAGAAGACCGCCGGCGCGGACGCGTTCTACAAGAGCGGCCCCTGGGCCTCCTACGTGACGATGACCGAGAACCCCGACACCTACCTGACGGTGGTGCAGCCGCGCGGGGTGGCCTGGTGGACCGAGTGGTCGACCAAGGCCGACAGCGACGTCCAGAAGGTGCTCATCGACAAGCTGTCGACGGCCGACCTGCTGAAGGGCTGGGACGCCTACTGGACCGAGAAGTGGAAGGGCTGACGCGGGCGTGACCCTCCTCGACCGGGCCCCGCGGGGGAGCCGCCCGCTCGCGGCCGGCTCCCCCGCCCCGGCGGGCCGCCGCCGTCGGACCTTCACCGTGCGGCGGGGCCTCGGCCTGCTGGCGTTCCTCGCGCCCGCGCTGGTCTTCGTCGCCGTCTTCACCTACCACCCGCTGCTCAAGGGCAGCCAGATGGCGTTCCAGCGGTGGAACCTCTTCGACCTGCGCAACACCCCGTTCGTCGGGCTGGACAACTTCTCGACGCTGCTGGCGGACCCGACGTTCTGGACGGTGCTCCAGCACTCGGTGATCTGGGTGGTCGGCTCGATCGTCCCGCAGCTGCTGATCGGCTTCGGGCTGGCGCTGCTGCTGCGCCGGCGGTTCCGCTTCCGCGGCGTCTACCAGGCGCTGGTCTTCTTCCCCTGGGCCGTCTCCGGGTTCCTGATCGGGATCCTCTTCCGCTGGATGTTCAACGGCGAGTTCGGCGTGGTCAACGACCTGCTCCGCAAGGCCGGGCTGATCGACACCAACATCGCCTGGCTGGCCGACCCGCAGCTGGCCATGGTCTCGGTGATCATCGCGAACGTCTGGTACGGCGTGACCTTCTTCGCGATCATGCTCCTGGCCGCGCTGCAGTCGGTGCCCGACGAGCTGCTGGAGGCCGGCGCCCTCGACGGAGCCGGCCGGGCGCGCACGCTGTTCTTCATCGTCATCCCGTTCATCCGCACGACCCTGCTGCTGACCGTGCTGCTCCGCGTGATCTGGGTGTTCAACTTCCCGGAGATCATCTACGGCATGACCGGCGGCGGGCCGGCGGACCAGACCCACATCGTGACCAGCTGGATGATCAACTTCACCTCCCAGGGCGACTACGGTCTCGCCTCGGCCCTGGGGCTGATCGTGCTGGCGGTGCTCGTGCTGTTCGCCAGCTTCTACCTGCTGGCCCTCAAGGAGCGTGACGCCCGGTGATCGACAAGGTCTCGGCGCCGCTGCGCGCGCTGCAGGTCGCCCTGCTCGGGCTCTGGCTGGTGATCACCCTGTTCCCGCTGTACTGGATCGTGGTCACCTCGTTCAAGGACCCCGGCACGATCGCGGCGTTCCCGCTGCGCTACCTGCCGTCCCCGTGGTCGCTGGCCAACTACACGAGCCTGTTCCAGAACTCCTCGTTCGGCACCTACATGGGCAACAGCCTCCTGGTCTCGGTGGTCGCCGCCGCCGTCGCGACTCTGATCTCCCTGCTCTCGGCCTACACCCTCGCCCGCTTCGAGTTCCGGGCCAAGGGCGCGCTGCTGATGGCGTTCCTCGTGACGCAGATGATCCCGGCCTTCATCGCCCTGGGACCGCTGTACGTGCTGATGGTCGACCTGGGACTGGTGGACCGCAAGGGCGGGCTGGTGCTGCTCTACATCGCGCTCTGCATCCCCTTCTGCACGATCATGCTGCGGGGCTTCTTCGAGAACGTCCCCGACGCCCTCGAGGAGGCCGCCATGGTGGACGGCTGCTCGCGGCTCAGCGCCCTGTTCCGGGTGATCGTGCCGGTGATGACGCCGGGCATCATGGCGGCCTTCATCTTCAACTTCGTCAACTGCTGGAACGAGCTGTTCCTGTCGGTCACGCTGATGAACTCCGACAGCAACAAGACGATCCCGACGGCGCTGAACGGCTTCATCTCCAGCTTCAACATCGAGTGGGGGCCGATGGCCGCGGCGGCGGTGCTGACGATCGTCCCGACCATGGCGATGTTCGCCCTGGCGAGCCGGCTGATCGTCGAGGGACTCACCTCGGGGGCCGTCAAGGGCTGAGCCGCCGCCGAGGGCGTCCGGGCCCCGAAGACCCGGACCGGTCGTCCCACCGGCACGGGACCAAGGGCCGGGCAGCAGGGTGCTTTCTCCCCTGCTGCCCGGCCCTGCTCGCGCGCGAGGATGGAGTCATCACCGCGGGGGCAGGAACCAGCTCGACGATCGAGGAGACCCGATGACCCCCGCGCCCCGGCCGTGCCCCGCAGGCCGCCGCGGACCGTCGTCGCCCCGGTCCGGTTCCCGCCACCCGCTGCGCCCCCCGCTCCACCGCTAGCGGCGCCGACCGCACCTGGTCCCCTCCGGCGTCCCACGCCACCGGCCACCGACGGCCGCCCAGCCCGTCCCGGGCTGCCGCACGCCCCACCGCCCTCAGGAGCTCCGCCATGCCCCGCACCGCCACCCCCGCCCCCTTCCGCCGCGCCGCCCGCGTCGTCGTCACCGCCGCGCTCGCCCTCGCCGCCGGCGCCGCCCCGCTGCTGGTGCTGCCGGGCGCGGCCTGGGCCGACACCCAGCTCGTCGTCGACGGCTTCGACCGCTCCGTCGCCTCCGGCTGGGGCAAGCCCGACACCGGCAGCGCCTGGACGGGGATCTCGGGCGGCAGCGCCACCTCGGTGGGCGGCAGCGAGGGCCGGGTCAGCAAGATCCAGGGCGGCCGCAGCTTCAAGGCCTACCAGGGCGCCGTCTCGGTCCGCGACACCGTCCTGCGGGCCGAGTTCACCGTCCCGGTCAGCCGGAACTTCCAGTACTCGATCGAGGCACGCCGGCAGGCCGACGGCTCCGCCTACTCCGCGCGGGCCCGGATCGACGCCGCCGGGGTGCTGCACGTCGACCTCTACCGCACCGACGGCGCCGGCCGGCAGACGGTGCTGAAGGAGATGACGCTGGCCTCCCAGGTCCCGGTGGGCCGGCAGCTGGTGGTCAAGCTGTCCGCCACCGGCACCGACCCGGTCATCGCCCGCGCCAAGGTGTACGTGAAGGGCGCGACCGAGCCCGGCTGGCAGGTCACCGCGCTCGACCGGACGGGCGCCATCACCGGCCGCGGCCACACCGGCCTGCAGGCCTACAACGGCGCGGGCAACCCCACCGTCGACCTGACGACCCAGGCCTTCGTGGTCAGCGACGTCGCCGCCGACCTGGCGCCTGCCCACGTCGAGGGGGACACCACCGACACGGCCGCCCCGCTCGCGGTCCGGCACGGCGCCGGCCCGGTCGGCAGCGCCCGCTACCCCGTGCCGTCGGACGCCCTCTTCGTCTCCCCGACCGGCAGCGACACCAACCCGGGCACCGAGGACCAGCCGTTCCGGACCCTCGGCAAGGCCGTGACCCGGAACTGGTCGGGGCAGACCATCGTCCTGCGCGCGGGCAGCTACCACGAGTCGGTGCTGGTGGCGCCGGGCCGCGCGGCGACCATCCAGCCCTACCCGGGTGAGGCCGTCTGGTTCGACGGCACCCGCGCCGTCACCGGCTTCGCGCCCAGCGGCCGCGCCTTCGTCGCCCCGTGGGACGTCGCGCTCGACTCCAGCCCGACCTACACCAAGGGCGCGCCCGACGGCACCACGCCCGGCTGGCGCTGGATCGACCCGGAGCACCCGATGGCCGCCCACCCGGACATGGTCTGGCTGGACGGCGTCGAGCTGGAGCAGGTGGCCAGCCTGGGGCAGGTCGTGCCCGGGACGTTCTTCGTCGACCGGGGCAGCAAGAAGCTGTACCTGGGCAGCGACCCGGCCGGCAGGTCGGTGCGCTCCTCGGACCTGCAGTCGGCCTTCTCCCTGCGGGCCCCGGGCACGGTGCTGCGCGGCTTCGGCATCCGGCGCTACGCCGACTCGGTCTGGCAGCAGGGCGTGGTCACCAGCTACTTCGAGCGGATGACGCTCGACAACATGACGGTGCTCGACAGCGCCACCGGCGGGATCGGGATGTTCAAGCCGGGTTCGGTGATCCGGAACACCACCGTCGACGGCTCGGGCCAGGTGGGCATCCACGCGAACCAGGCCGACGGCCTGCTGCTCGACGACGTCTCCGTGACGGACAGCAACGACGAGCGCTTCAACCCGGCTCCCAGCGCCGGCGGGATCAAGATCACGCAGACCCGCGGGATCACCCTCCGGGACAGCGAGATCCGGCGGACCCACGGCAGCCAGTTCTGGACCGACCAGTCGGTGTTCAACGTCGACGTGGTGAACAACGAGATCATCGGCAGCACCCGCTTCGGCATCGTCCTCGAGATCTCCTCGACCGGCACCGTGGTGGACAACGTGATCGCCGACAACGCCGCGGACGGCGTCCTGGTGGCCAACACCGACAAGGTGTCCATCTGGAACAACACGATCGTCCGCAACCGCCGCGCCATCGCCTTCACGCAGGACTCCCGCCGGATCGAGCAGCTGCAGGTCTCCGGCCACGACGCGCGTCGTCCGCAGCCCGACCTCGCGATGCCGTGGGTGATCGGGAACAGCTCGGTCGGCAACAACGTGCTCGCGGCGGGCCACGACGCGACCTCGGTGCTGGCCGTCGAGAGCTATGCGCTGGTGCACGACGCCGGCAAGCTCAAGATCACGAGCAACGGCAACGTCTTCTCCCAGACCGCACTGGGCGTGCCGAACGCGACGGCGACCTGGGCGCGGCAGGGGGAGCAGCCGATGCAGTTCGTCCTGCTGGACGACTACCGGGACAGCACGGGGCAGGAGCGGACCAGCATCAACCCGCTGGCCACCACGCCGGTCGACGCCGGCTTCCGGCTCAGGGCCGGCATCGCGTCCCGGACGGCCGAGGTCGCCCAGCCGCTGCCGGCGCACGTGGCCGTCAAGGCCGGCCTGAGCTCCGGTGCGCGGACCCTCGGCGCCGCCGCGCGTCCAGCGAGCTGACCCCGGGCGGCAGCCCGTCCTGGCCGCCACCCCCGGACCGCGGCCGTGCGCCGAGGTCCAGGGGTGGCGGTGGCGTCGGGCACGAGCCGCCGGCCGGCACGAGGTCCGACGGCTCGAGCTCCAGGGCGGTGAGCCGGACGGCGACCGCGTCGAGGGTGCTCCGGTGCGCCAACGCGTACCGGCGCACCAGCGCGAGGCTCTCCCGCTGCGTCTCGCCCAGGCTGTGCATGAGCATGCCGACGGCCTTCCAGACCTCCATCCGGTCGGCCACGGACGGGCCGGCCAGCCACGCCGCCACCGGCTCGTCGGTCCACTCGGTGCTCACCAGCGGGGCGTCGAGCAGCAGCCCGCTGATCTGGTCGGCGATGGCGGTCTGCACCTCGGGCCCGCAGGCCGACGGGTCCATCCGGGCGGCGTCGCTGTACAGGTCGAGCGCCCCCATCGGCGGCTGCCCGGCCGCGCGCAGCGGCAGCGAGGCGACCGACCGGAACGGTGTCTGCCGCACCAGCTCGCGGTGGTAGGCGGGCCACCGCGCCGCGACGGTGGCCGCGTCCGCGACCAGACCCTTCCCCGCCTCGATGGCGGACAGGCACGGGCCCTCGCCCAGGGTGGTCTGCAACCGCTCGGCGCGACCGACGGCGTCGTCGCTGCCGCCCAGCGGGACGCGCAGCTCCTCCGTCAGCCCGAGGCCGGCACCGGTGACCGGCAGGACGGCGACGCAGGCCCGGGCGAGCACCGCGGGCAGCAGGTCCCGGCCGCGCTCCTCGTCGGCGAGCCCGTCCACCACCGCCGCCAGGTACCGGTCCGCCAGCCGCTGCATCGAGCTCCTCGTCTCCGGGGTCGCTCGGTGCGCCCACAGCCCTGTCGTACCCGGCCGAGCGCGCTCCGACGCATCGGCCCGGGACGGCGCCGGTGCGGAGGCGGTCATCACGGCCCCCTCAGCCGTCGCCGGACCCGGTCCCCGCGGCCCCGGCCCGGACGAAGCGGGCGCCCCACTCCTGCGCCAGGACGGCGAGCTCCGGCGGGCTGAGCACCGTGAACCCGGCCCCGACCACGCCGAGCGCGTGGAGCGGCCAGTCGAGGGCGTCGGTGTCCATGACCATCGTGCAGGTCCGGTCCGTCCGCGGCCGGATCTCCGCCCAGCGCCCGATCCGGGCCCGGACCGGCTCCGCGGGCGCCTCCACGACCACCTCGACGTGGTGCTGCTCGCCCGTCGCGGTGCCCTGCACCCGGTTGCGCACGTAGTCGGCGACGTCGTCGAAGGGCGGGGTGCGGACGGCGAAGGGGACGCCGGTGCCCCGGGCGTCGGTGATCCGGTCGATCCGCAGGGTGCGCCACGCGTGCCGGTCGAGGTCGTGGGCCACCAGGTACCAGCGCCGGCCGAGCGGGACCAGCCGGAACGGCTCGACGTGCCGTGACGACGGGGCCCCGTCGGCGGCCCGGTAGTCGAAGCGGACCCGCTCCCCGTCGCGGCAGGCCAGGGCGAGGGTCGCGAGGACCGTGTGGTCGACGGCGGTGCCGGTGCCGGTGCTCCAGGCGGCCGGGGTCGTCGAGACGCGGACGGCGTCCAGCCGGGTGCGCAGCCGGCGTGGCATCACCTGCACGACCTTGGTCAGGGCCCGCAGCGCCGCGTCGCCGCCGTCACCCCCGGCCAGCTGCGACTGGATGGCCACCGCCAGGGCCATCGCCTCGTCGTCGTCGACGACGAGCGGGGGCAGCGCCGCACCCGGTGCGAGCGCGTAGCCCCCGTCCACCCCCGGGTGGGCGTCGACCGGGTAGCCGAGCTCGCGCAGCCGCTCGACGTCGCGCCGCAGGGTCCGCGGCGAGACCTCCAGGCGGTCGGCGAGCACCGGGCCCGGCCAGTAGCGCCGGGCCTGCAGCAGGGACAGCAACCGCAGGGTGCGCGAGCTCGTGTTCGCCATGCCCTGATCCTCGTCGACATCGCGGTCAGGAACTGGCCGCGATCGCTCCTAGCGTAGGACGCACCAGACCACCGAGCCGGAGGGACCGCCATGACCGAGACCACGACCACCAGCACCCGCAGCAGTGCCGAGCGGGAGGAGCTCGTCGCCCTGCTCGAGCGGCACCGCGGGTTCTTCCTGCAGACGACGCAGGGGCTCACCGACGAGCAGGCCCGGCTGACCCCGACCGTCAGCGCCCTCAGTCTCGGCGGCCTGGTCAAGCACGTCACCGCGGTCGAGGCCGGCTGGCTCGACTTCGTCGAGCACGGGGCCCCCCAGGGCGGGCCGGACGCGGGCGAGCCGGACGAGGCGGCCTACGCGGCGTACGCCGACGGCTTCCGGCTGCTGCCCGACGAGACCCTCGCGGGGGCGCTGGAGGCGTACGCCGCCGTCGCCGCGCGCGCCGCCGAGCTGGCCCGCACCGTCGACCTGGACGCCGGCCACCCCCTGCCCCCGGCCCCCTGGTTCGCGCAGGAGTCCTGGAGCAACCGGCGGGTGCTGGTGCACGTCATCGCCGAGACGGCCCAGCACGCCGGCCACGCCGACATCCTGCGCGAGACGATCGACGGTCAGCGCACGATGGGCTGACCGGCGCCGGGCTCGGGCGTCGGGGCGTCAGCCGTCGGCGTCGGGGGCAGCGGTGAGCGTCGCGCGGAGCTGGGCGATGAGGCCGTCGATCTGGCCGGTGGCCTGGTCCCAGCGGGGTCCGGGTGCCGGCTGGCCGGCCGGCGTCCCGGCCTGCTTGCGGAGCGACTCGAGCGTGACCCCGAGGCCGAAGAGCTGCTGGATGAGGTCGTCGTGCAGCTGGTGCAGCTCGGCCTCGCGCTGCTCGTGGAACCGGAGCTGCTCCGAGCTCGCCTGACCCTGGGCCAGCCGGAGGGCGATGCTCGACTGCCGCGCGAAGTCCTGGGCCATGGCCAGGTCGAACTCGCTGAAGGCGGCCTGGCCGGCCCAGCGGCTGGCGACGATCGCGCCGCGCATGCCGCCGGGTCCGTCCAGGGGGACGGCGAGGAGCGGACCGGCCGGCTGCTCGTCGCGGGTGTCCTGGTGGTGGCAGTGGCTCGTCCCCGCCGAGCCGACGAAGCCGCGGTTCTCCTGCATCGTGCGTCCCTCGAGGGTGCCCGTCTTCGTGTAGGTCTTGCCCATCAGGTCGTCGGCGCCGGCCCCGACGGCCAGCCGGACCTCGAAGTGGCCCTCGTCGATCTTGCTCGGGCCGACGAAGGTGACGGTGCGGGCCCGGACCAACCGCGAGACGTGCTCGACGACGGCCCGGACGACCGGGACCACGGCGTCCTCGACGTGCAGCAGCTGCGCGCCGAGCTCGACCGACGCCTCCAGCCACGCCTCGCGGGTCGAGGAGGACCCGTCGGCCAGGCTCGTCACGGCGGCGCCGTCCAGCCGGGGGACGGCGGGGGCCTGGTCGATCACCGTGGGTCCTGCTCCAGGTCGACCCGCTCGCGGCGAACCACCTCGGCGACCGCCGCGCTGCCCTCGACCCGGCGGACGCGGACGACCACACGCTCGACGGGGACGACCACGGTGTGCACCTCGACCTGCTCCTCGTGCAGCACGATCTCCAGGTCGCGGTCACCCACCTGGTGGTCGGCGCCCACGCCCGGCTCGACCGGCTCCTCCTCGACCACGAGCTCCTCGCGGCGGACGGTGACCGTCCGCGTCACCTCCTCGGTGACCACGCGCTTGCGGATCCGCAGTCGGCCCACCGCCTGGGTGCGCACGCCGACCCGCAGCTGCTCCTCGGAACGGAGCACCGACGGCGACTCCCCCGTCCGGTCGAGGTCGGCAGCCGAGGCGGGTTCAGCGGTGGTCATGGGGCTCCTGGGGACGAGGCGGTGCGTTCGGGCGGTGCGCAGGACCGCGGCGGCAGGGCCGCCGGCGGTCCCGGAGGGGATCTCGGGGTGGGGTACCCGTTCGGTACCTGACTCAGCGGGTAGGCCTCCAGGCATCTCCGCCGGGTCCGGCGTCGCCCGCCGGCGAGGTGCCCGCCACGGCAGCGCCGACGGCCACGCGTGCGCAGACGCAGCCCGCGTCGCCGAGCTCCTGCTCGACGAGCCGGGCGGCGACCAGGTGCTGGACGTCCGGCGTCGGCGGCGTCACCGGCTGGAGGCGTCGCACGGCCTGGTGGGCGAGGTCGAGCTCGAGGCCGGCCCCGGACAGGGTGAGGAGGAGCAGGGTGTCCCAGGAGGTCCTCGACGCCGTCCCGACCGGCGCTGCGAGCAGCGCCGAGAGCTCTCCGCCGGGCCCCCAGCGCCGGTCGAGCTCGTCGAGCAGGGCCAGTCCCTCCTCGAACTGCCCGGCGTGCTCGGCGAAGGCGTCGATCCGAGCGGCCGCGCCGAGCGCGGTCCGTCGTGCCGAGTAGCGCGTGAGCGGCACCGCGCCCCGGCCCGTCGGGGCCACGTGTCCGTCCCGACGCCCCGGCGCGCGGCCGGGCGCCCCGAGGCCGTCGTCGGCCCGGCCCGAGCAGCTCACCAGCTCGGCCCCAGCAGGACCACCGCCAGGCTGGGTGCGCCACCGGCCCTCGCCGCACCCGCCGCCGCGAGGGCCCTCCGCCGGTGGCGACGCTCAGCCAGCTGGTCCAACGCCTCACGCGCGGGGGGACGCTGCCCGCTGATCGCCTCCCCACTGGCGTCCGGCGTCGCCGGTCGTCGATCCGGGTCCGTGTTCTCCACCGGGCGCATGCCTCACCGTCCCAAGGCCGCCTGTCCGTCCCCTGTCACGCGCCCTGTACGCGGCTGTGCGGGTCGACCCTGCCGAGCGGGCGGTGCGATCGCCGGGCAGATCGGGACGGAAGACCGCGGTGCGGGCGTCACGCAGCCACGCAGCCACGGGCGGTATCAGGGTGCCCGGGCGGGCGCTCCTGTCAGCAGTGCACTGCTCGCCCCGGGCAGCGCCGTGTCGAGAGGACCTGGCATGTACCGCAGCACCGTCAAGACCGCCCTGACCGTGACCGCCGCCGTCGCGGCCACGCTCGCCCTCCCCCTGGCCCCGGCCTCCGCAGCGCCGGTCGAGCCGTCCGCGAAGGGCGTCGTGGTGGCGAAGGGAGGGCTGATCGGGCACGTCCGCCCGAGCACCCACGCTCCCGCCAACTACACCTTCCCCAACGGGTCCGCGGTGACCCTGGACTGCAAGGTGCCCGGCCCCGTGGTCGGCGGGAACCCGCGCTGGTACCTCGTGGTCGCCGAGGGCGACGCCAACTGGGTGTCCGCCCGCTACGTGCGCAACGTCGGGCCGGCCCCGGAGCCCTGCGACCCGAGCGACGGCACCTTCTCGGCCCGGACGACCGCCGCGCTGAAGAAGCGGCTCGGTCCGACCACCGCCGACACCAGCGCCGGCACCTACGCGAAGGGGCAGAGGTTCCGGGTCCAGTGCTACACCGACTCCGGGCAGAAGTGGTACCTGACCAGCACCTCGAGGTGGGTCAGGGCGAAGTACGTCAAGACGTCGTCGGCGGTGCGGTACTGCTCGAACCTCTGACCGACCCCGGGGTGGGAGTCCGGCGCCCGACCGGTGACGTGCACGGGCCGCGCCGCCTCCGTCGTCGCCCGCGGTGAGGGTGGCGGCCCCCCGTGGCCGTCGCCTGGCGCCAGGGTGTCGATCCGGCCGGCAGCTGCGCACCGGCAGCCCCGCCCCGACCTCACCGACCCGGCCCGAGGGGCGGTGCGGAGCGCTGGGTCCGGAGAGCAGGGCGCGACACCTCCACCTCCCTCGCTCCGGGGACGGGTGACGGTGCCAGGCTGGGCGCCATGTTCAGCGTCGGTGACCGGGAGGTGCTGCGCACCCGTCTGGTCGCAGCGGCCCGCCAGGATCCGCAGGTCGACGCGGCCGCGTTGCTCGGCTCGGCGGCTCGTGGGGAGGAGGACCGCTGGTCCGACATCGACCTCGCCCTGAGGCTCACCCCGGGGGCCGACCCGGGCGAGGTCGCCGACCAGTGGGCACGGCAGCTGCGGCAGCACGAAGCGGTCGTCGACCAGCTCGACGTGCACGCCTCGGGTGCTCTGTACCGGGTGTTCCTGCTGGCCTCGACGCTGCAGGTCGACCTGTCGTTCTGGCCGCACGGCCGGCTGGTCACCGGCGGGGCGCCGGTCCGGCTGCTCTTCGGCCGGGCCGACGACACCACCACCGACCCGCGGTCGCGTCCCGACGCGATGGAGCCGCTCCGCAGCGGGTGGCTGCACGCGCTGCACGCCCGCTCGGCCCTGGCCCGCGGCCGGAGCTGGCAAGCGGTCTGGATGCTGGAGGGCCTGCGCAACCAGCTCGTCGCGCTGTACTGCCGGCGGTACGACCTGCCGACCCACGAGGGCCGCGGCGTCGACGCACTGCCCGCCGCCGTCCGGGCCGAGCTGGCCGCGACGCTGACGCCCACGACCGACCCCGCCGCCCTCCACCACACCTTCCGCGTGCTGACCGCCCTGCTGCTGGCCGAAGCCGCCCACCAGGCCCTCCCGGTCCCGGCCGGGCTCGAGGCGGCGCTCGAGGAGCTGGTCCTCAGCGCCGCCCCCCACGGAGCGCCCCCACGGCCCGCGCTCGTGCCCCGGAGCGGGCGTGGCCCTACGATGCCGCCGTGAGCGACGCCGTGGTGAGGATCGGACTCGTCGGCTACGGCTTCGGGGGGCGGTACTTCCACGCTCCGCTGATCGCCAGCGCGCCAGGCTGCGCGTTGGCCGGGGTCGTGACCCGCTCACCGGACCGGCGCGCTGAGCTGGCGCACGACCATCCCGAGGTGGCGGTGTTCGACACGGTCGACGACCTGGTCGCGGCCGGGGTGTCCGCCGTCACGGTCTGCACGCCCGCCGCGACCCACACCGCCGTGACGGAAGGGTTGCTCCGCCGCGGGCTCCCGGTCGTCTGCGACAAGCCGTTCGCGCTGGACGCGCAGGCCGCCCGGCAGACGGTGGAGCTGGCCGAGCGCGAAGGCGTGCTGGTCACCCCCTACCAGAACCGGCGTTGGGACTCCGACCTGCTGACCATCCGGCGGCTGCTGGAGGCCGGCCGCCTCGGCGAGGTCCGCCGCTTCGAGTCGGCCTTCGAACGGTGGGCGCCGGAGCCCGAGCCGCCGGCGGCCGGCGGCGGCCTGCTGCGCGACTTCGGCAGTCACCTGGTGGACCAGGCCCTGCACCTCTTCGGGCCGGTGCGCCGGGTCTACGCCGAGACGCACGCGGTGGGTCCGGAGTCGGAGGACGACGTGCTGGTGCTGCTGCAGCACACCAGCGGGGTCCGCTCCCAGGTCTCGGGGGCCTGGCGGCAGAGCGCGCCGAGGCCGCGTTTCCGGCTGAGCGGGCGTGACGCCACCTTCGTCGTCACGTCGATGGACGGACAGGAAGCCGCCCTGGTGGCCGGCCGCACCCCGGCAGGCGAGGGTGCCGCCTGGGGTCGCGAGCCGCAGACGGCCTGGGGAACCCTGCACCGCAGCACCGGCAGCGAGGCCGTGCCCAGCGAGCGCGGCCGGTGGGACCAGTTCTACGAGCAGTTCGCCGCTGCCGTCCGCGGCACGGCAGCCGTCCCCGTGGACCCGTGGGACGCCGTGGCGACGGCGACCGTGCTGGACGCGGCCCGCCGCAGCGCCGCTGAGGGGACCACCGTGGACGTGCCGCCGACGTCGCACTGAGCAGCCGGCAGCGCCCGCTGCAACCGCCAGGACAGCGCGGAGTCCGGGTCGTCGTGACGGTGGTGCCAGGCCGGCTGGTCCCGCGTCCCGCTCAGGTCCGGAGCGTGGCAGAGCCGCCCGCGACGGGCTCCCCACCGACGTCGCTAGAGGTCCTTCACCGCGCGGATGGCGGCCACGGCGCGCGGGAACCCGATGTAGGGGAAGCAGTGGACCAGCGCGGCGACCACGGCTGCCTTGGAGTTGCCGACCTGGAGGCACGCGCGACCGTGGGGTCCGAGCTGGGCCGACGTGTCGCCGAGAGCGGCCAGGCCGCACAGCACCAGCAGCTCCCGCTGGGCCAGCGTGAGTCCACCGCGGGTGTAGAAGTCGCCGAAGCAGAACTCGGTCAGGAACCGCGGCAGCGCCTCGTCGAACGGTTGCGGGAGGTCGGCCAGGTCGGCCTTGATCTCGTCGCCGTACAACGGAGCCTGCTCCGCGAGGCCTTTCGCGTAGCGGTCGGCGTCGGACACGGTGCCCTGGTCGGGCAGTGGCAGCTCGATGCCGTGATCGCGGAACACCGCGTTCATGGTGGCGACCGCGTCGAGCGTGCCCGGGAACCCGATGAAGGGCGCCAGCTGGTAGAGGGCCTCGCGGATCTCCACCGGCTGGACGCCGACCCTGAGTGCCGCGGCCGTGTGGGTCCGCAGCTGCGGCAGGGCCCGCAGGCAGGCGAGCACCGTGACCGTGATCAGCTCGCGCGAGCGGTCGTCGAGCACCCCGGTGTCGAAGACGTCCCCGAAGATGAAGCGGCGCAGGATCTCCATCAGCTCCGGGTCGCTGTCGGGCGCCCCGCTGTCGCGCGGTCCGAAGAGGCGCTCGTAGGTGGCCTCGGCGTGAGCCTGGCGTGCGGACAGGTCGGGAGGTGGCGTGCGACCGCTCATGCTGACCACTGTGGCCGATCCGTGCCGCAGCAGCCAGGTCCGCGTGCGACGCGGTGCGGACCCGGTGCCCACCCGGGCGACGTCCTGGCGGCGTCACGCGATCTGCATGATGCCGGCCAGCACCCCCTCGTCGGAGAATCGTCATGGCTCGGTGACGATGTGTCGAGCGCCACGGACCGCGGTCCCTGACCGGATCTTGATGATCGGCCCCGCGCTCGAGCGCCCGTCGGAGCCGGTGCTGGGAAGGCCTGGATCATCCGACGAACCGCACGACGGGAGCCATCGATGTCGCCCCGAGCACGGCAGCCACGACCGGAGCAGTCGCTCCGGCACCCGGCGGAGGTGCCGCTCTTCGTCGTGATGGTCGTCCTGAACATCGCCATCGTCGCGATGATTGTCAACCTCGCCCTGTTCTTGCCGTTCCTCCCGGATCGCTACCGGGACACGAGCGTCGCGACAGCCGTCCGGACCGCCTTCGTCGGTCTGCTGCTGCTCATCCCCTTGCTGATCGTGATCGGGGAGACCCAACGCGCCTCGGTGCGCGGGACCGCCGTCGAGCTGTCACCCCACCAGTTCCCGGAGCTCTACGCGACGGCCGACGAGTTCGCACGCGTGCTGGGCCTGGATCGGCGACCGGACCTCTTCCTCATGAACGGCAACGGCGCGCTGAACGCGTTTGCCGCCCAAGCCACCGGTCATGACGACGTCGTGTTGTCGAACGAGCTGTTCGTCAACCTCCACGACGGCAACCGGGAGGGCCTGCACTTCATCCTCGGGCACGAGCTGGGTCACATCCGCTTGCACCACGTGGCGCTGTGGTACCAGGTCGCGATCGCCTACTCCGGGCTCATCCCGGTGCTCGGACCCGACGTTGTCCCGGCTGCGCGAGTACTCCTGCGACCGGCACGGCGCCCACCTGTCGCCCAGCGGCGCGGCGGGTCTGGTGCTCCTGGCTTCGGGACGCCACACCGAGGACGTCGTGGACGTCGCTCACCTGCTCCGGCAGGCCACGGAGGTGCGGGGCTTCTGGGTCGGCCTCGCCCAGCTGCCGAGATCGCACCCGTTCACGGTGCGCCGGCTGGAGCGCCTGCATCAAGCAGGATTCTTCCAGCGGTCGACGTCCTGACCGGGTCGAGCCGTCCAGCCGTGGTCGGAGCCAGCGTGCCGGCGGCCCTGGTAGCCGGCTCCGAGCAGGGGGGCACCGGTCCTGGAACCGGAGGGGTGCGACGGGTGCTCTGACCCGGCGGTCGGGTGGGGCCGCCTGCGAGAATCGAACTCTCGACCTCCGCAGCACGAGTTGCGAGCGCGGCGTCCGTACCGCCACCGCCCCCGCTCGCCAGCGTCCTGCTCGAGTTGGCCAGGGCCCAGGTTGTGCACCGGCTCGGCTGCGTGCTTGGCTGCTCGACGCCCCCGAACCGAGCCGTGGTCCTCCTTCAGGAGAAGACGTGGGTCAGGCCGGACTGGAAGGCGTAGGGGACCATGGCACAGTGCGTGGTGGAGACCACCTCCTGCGTCATGACGAGGCCTTGGTAGCCGCGACCTGCGAGCCGGTCGACGAGTGGCCGTGCCTGCGCGAGCTCCTCGTCGTTGCGCCCTTCCCAGACCAGGTGCAGGCGCACAGGCAGGCTGGAGTGACGCTCGGCGAAGGCCTGCTCCTCCTGCAGGATGGCGTCGAAGCTGGCCGCCACGCACCGCTGGAAGAGCCCCGGCTCTCGGAACAGGGTGCAGAGCGCGAAGTTCGCACCCATCGAGTGGCCCAGCAAGGTGCGGTCGGCAGGATCGGCCCGGTATCGCGTCTCGACCAGGGGCAGGACTTCTTGCCGGATGAACTGCATGAAGGGGAGCCCGTTGCCGGACGGGATGCGCCGGGCGATCGGGAAATGTTCCTGCATGAAGTCCTCGCCACCCTCCTCCCGCTCGAGCACGAAGTCGCGCATCCGGAGGTGCATGACGCGGTGGTGCATCTCCGACAGGGTGCCGCTCGGCGGGTAACCGATACCGACGACGAGCGCGTCGGGGAGCTCGTTGCAGAACTCCACCCGGATGTTCATGAACCGGACCATGTCGACGACGAGACCGAAGTGGAGGTTGCCGTCGAGGACGTAGACCACGGGCCAGAGCCGATCGGGTTCATCCTCGTAACGGAGGGGCAGCGCCACCGTGATGAGGTAGTCATCGTGCGCGAGCGCCGAGCGCACGACCATCGATTCCGAGCCCGGAACGGCTGCCGGGAGCAGGTCCAGCATCGGAGGCTCCTCTCCGCGACGGACCTGCGTGTCCTGGTGCTTTCTCGAGACCGCGCTCATCGAGCGACGACACGCTGCGCACATCGGATCTGGCCGTCAGACCTCCCGGGGGAACTCGCGTTCAAGGTGGCACTGCGATCAGGAGTCACTACTCAGGGAGTGGCGTCAAGTTGTACCGCGCGATGGCGTCCGGGAGCCAGTCCGGCTGCCCGAACTGCAGCCCGTACTGGCCGGCGAGCTCGGCGATCTCGCTGACCTCGGGCTGGCTCACGCTCAACAGGAGCTCGGAGAGCTCATGGAAGAAGTTCTCGAAGCCCGCCGGGCTGATGACCTCGATCATCCGCGCCGGGACGGCACCCGCGTTCCACATCGCGTGGAGCTCGTCACGCGGCTTGGTGATGTAGCCACCGGCACCGAGCACGGCCTCACGGTCCCCGGATCGGAAGCCGATCTCCCCCTCCGTGACGATGGAGTACTCATCCTCACGGGTGTGCAAGTGCGGTCGGACGAGGGCTCCAACCGGGAACGGGTGCTCGACTATGGAAACGGCCCCGCCGGTGTCACGTCCCCACAACTTGAAGTCGACGCCGATCGAGCCCAACGTTCCCGAACTCCCCTGGCCGGGCGGCACAACGGTCAGCGGCGGCGGACCAGTCGTCGTCATGTCGGCTCACCCCTACTGCAAGCGCACGTCTCTCTTCGACACTGTCCTCGCCAGTTCCGGGCACGTCAAGGTTGCCGGTCGCGGTTGCGGTGACGCCCGTTCTCGGCTCGGGAAGACACCCCCTGCCAGAGCCGACGACGTGGCGGAGCGCGATCTGCACCGCGCTGCGACCAGGAGCGACCCTCCCGTGGTCCGCATGGGGCCTGGCCTGGCGCTAGGTGCGGGATCGCTCCTTGCTCGTTCGTCTCGTGGCGACGGCTCCTTGAAGGATGGGGCCGGCGAGCACGAGTGCGGCACCCGTCAACCCGGTGGGTGTGATCGGCTCCCGGAGCAGGGTGACTCCGAGGCGTGGTGCGGCGACAGGCTCGGCGAGCATCAGCGTCGTCACTGGTCCCGCGGGCAGCATCGCCAGACCTCGTCCGAACAGGGCGTAGGCCAGCCCGGTCGCCATGACCCCCAGATGGGCGGCTAGCGCGACGCCGGAGGGCTGGCTGAGCCAGGCAAGAGGTTGAGTGAGGAGGATGGGCACGAGCAGGATGCCGCCGAGACCGGACGCCGATCCCATGACTGTGGCACTCGCCTCGCCGCGCACGATCATGTGCTTGCTTGCGACTGTGCAGACGGCGTAGGCCGCACCGGCGGTCAGGGCGAGCAACAGGCCGACTCCACCAGCAGGATGCGTCGCCCCACGTGCTGTCAGGAGGCTCAGGCCGACGACGCCGAGGCTCGTGGCGGTGATCCAGGTTCGGGTGGGGATCTCGCGGAGAGCGGCGAGAGCGAGCAGGCCGGCGAAGACGGGACCGCTGCGATCGTCACCAGCGTTCCCAGCGCGACCGTCGTCGACCTCGGCCCGGGCGCCGATGATGGTGGCGGGGACGGATCGACCGGATGAGCCCGTCAGCGCGTTCCAGAGGTGTGAGGGGTGCGATGACCGGCTGGTCAGGTGCTTCGAGTGGGGCCGCCTGAGAGAATCGAACTCTCGACCTACGCATTACGAGTGCGTTGCTCTGCCATCTGAGCTAAGGCGGCCTGTGCGCGGGCGGCGGGCCGCTCACGCACGGTCGCCCACTATATCGACCGGGCGCCGTCACGTCGAAGCGACGAGACCGGCGCTCCACAGGGAGCCACAGCGGACGGTCAGCGGATCCCCAGGCGACGGCCAGTCTGCGCACAGGGTCGGTCCCGAGAGTGGGTCGCACACCGACCACGAGCGCCGTCAGGCGAGAGGCGAGACCATGACCGAGCAGCAGAGCCCCCACCCCGTCCCGACCCAGCCGACCACCCAGCCCGTGCGGCCCGCGGGCGCGGCCGCCGCCACCGAGGACCGCGCGACGCCTCCCGGCGGTGGCACGAAGGCGCGACGCTGGCTGGCCGGCGCCATGCTCGTCACCGTCGGGCTGGTCGCCGGCAGCGGGGCGACCTACGCCTTCACCTCCGACCCCGCGACCACCGGCACCGGCCAGAACCAGGGCCGGGGGATGCGGGGCTACGGCTTCCCCGGCGGGGGGCCGATGGGCACCGCCCCCGGCTCCGGTGACCAGGGCACCGTCCCCGGCACCACCGACCCCGGCACCACCGACCCGGGCACCGGCGCCGCGACGACCGGGGACCAGCCCACCTGACCCTCAGGCCGCGCAGCGGGAACCGTCGGCGGGCGGTGGCCCGCCGACGAGGTAGGGCAGCACCAGCCCGCGGACGCAGGCGCTCTGGTCGTAGGCCGTGTGGCCCTCGCCCTCGAGCGTGACGAGGACGCCGGACTCCAGCTGATCAGCCATCCCGACGGCGTTCTCGTACGGCGTGGCCGGGTCCCCCGTCGTCCCCAGCACCACGACGGGGGCCGCGCCGGCCCCGGTGATCCGCGGGGCCGCCGGCGCCGGGGCGACGGGCCACAGGGGGCAGATCAGGTCAGGGCCGGAGAACGGGCCGAGGACGGGCGCCTGCTCCGCCTGGAGCGCCGCCTCCCGCTCGGCGCGGGCGACGCTGGTCTCCCGGCTGTCCAGGCAGCGGACCGCCGGGAAGGCGTCGTTGATCTGGCCGTAGGTGCCGTCGGGGTTCCGGTCGTTGCCGCGGTCGGCCAGGGCCAGCAGCGCCCGGCCGTCACCACCGTCGGCCGCGGCCAGCGCCCGGAGCAGCTCCGGCCACCGCTCGCGCCCGTAGAGCGGGTTGACGACGGCCTGGACACCCTGCTGCTGGGTGAGCACCCGGCCACCGGACGTCGTCATCGGGCTCTGGTCCAGTCCCGCGAGCAGCCGGCGGACGCGGCCCAGCACCGCCGCCTGGCTGGAGCCCAGCGGTTGACCTGCGGCCGGGGACCCCGCCCAGCGGGCGAAGTGCTCCAGGGCCCGCTCGAAGCCCTCGAGCTGGCTGACCTCCTCGTCGCCCAGGTCGACCGCCCCGTCGAGCACCATCCGGCCCACCGTCGTGGGGTACAGCTGGGCGTAGAGCGCGCCGATCTGGGTGCCGTAGGAGGCGCCGAAGTAGTGCAGCTGCGGGTCGCCGACGAGCTGTCGCAGCAGCTCGAGGTCGCGGACCGTGGCCTCGGTGCTGATGTGCTCCAGCAGCGGCCCGGAGTGCTGCAGGCAGGCCTGGCCGAACGCGTAGTTCTCGGCCAGCAGCTGCCGCTCCTCAGCGGGGTCGTCGGGCGACACGTCCACGGCCAGGTAGCGGTCGAGGTCACCGGCGCCGAAGCAGCGCACCGGGGTCGACGCCCCCACCCCGCGCGGGTCCCAGCCGACGATGTCGTAGGACTCCAGGCCGTCGGCGTCGAAGTAGCCGACGTAGTTCCGGCCCGAGCCGCCCGGGCCACCCGGGTTGATGAACAGCGTGCCGCGCCGGGGCTCGGAGGTGGCCGGCCGCCTGGCCAGCGCGAGCGTGAGGGCCTGTCCGTCGGGGTCGGCGTGGTCGAGCGGGGCCAGCACCGTGGCGCACTGCAGGCCGCGGCCGCAGAGCCGCCAGGTCAGCGTCTGGGCCCGGTACCGCTCCAGCCCGCTGCCGGGCGGCGGGTCCGCGAACCCGGCCGGCGCCACGGCGGGCACCGGGGTCAGCGGGCGGCCGTCCGCCGGCAGCGACGGGGCTGTCGGCGTCACCGTGGCGGGCGCCGGCGACGAGGTGGGGGCCCGCTCCCCGCCCGGGATCGAGCAGCCGACGAGCAGCAGCAGCAGAACGGCGAGCCCGGGCACCAGGGAGCGGCGTCGACGGGCGGCGGGCATGCAGCGAGGGTACGGGCGCCCGGCAACCAGTCCCGGACCGAGCGGGGGCTCAGGCCGGCGGACCGGACCGGCGGCGCCGACGGGTCCGGGGCTTGCCGGCCGGACCGGTCTCGGCCGGGACGTCTGCCTCCGGTGCGCTGGGCTCGGGCTCCTCGGCGACGGTCCGGGTGGCGAAGACCGCCCGCGAGCCGCAGACCCCGGCGCGGGAGCAGCTGGACACCTGGCCGCTGTCCTTCATCCGGACCAGCACCGCGTCCGCCGGTACCGAGTGCCCGATGACGACCCCCTCCCCCTCGTCGGTGGTGACGGCCGAGCCGACGGCGGGCGCGGTGGCGGCGAACTCCGCGTACAGCGGGTGCTCGTACTTGAGGCAGCACATCAGCCGACCGCAGGCGCCGGAGATCTTGAGCGGGTTCGGCGGCAGGTCCTGCGCCTTGGCCATCCGCAGGCTGACGGGCTCGAAGTCCTTGAGGAACGTGGCGCAGCACAGGTCGCGGCCGCAGCTGCCCAGGCCACCCGTCAACCGGGCCGCGTCGCGACTGCCGACCTGGCGCAGGTCGATGCGGCTGCGCAGCGCCCGGGCCAGCTCCCCCACGAGGGCCCGGAAGTCGACCCGGTGCGGCGCGGTGAAGTAGAGGACCGTCAGCAGGTCGTGCTCCCCGGAGTCGACGACGTCGACCCCGACGACCTTCATCGGCAGGTCGTGCCCGCGGATCAGCTTCTTGGCCACCAGCTTGGCCTGCGCGCGCTTGCGGCGGTGGTCCGCGTCGCGCTCGAGGTGGACCTCCTCGGCGGGTCCGGCGCAGACGGGCAGACCGGAGAAGCCGTCGTCGTCGACCCACTCGGGCGCCCACACGCACTCCGCCACCTCGGGCCCGGCCTCGGTGGGCACGAGGACGTGGTCCCCGACGCGGTAGTCCCGCTCACCGGGGTCCAGGTAGTGCAGACGCCCGTAGCGCTCGAACGAGACCGCCATCACCCGAGCCATGGGCTCACCCTAGGACCCTCCGACCCGCAGGACCACCGCCGCGGGACGCGGCCGGCCCCGGCTCGCGGCACCCGGTGGTCCGGGACGGGCGGAAGCCCGGCAGATGCGGGTCTGCCGGGCTTCCTCGGGTGGGCGTTCTGGGGGGCAGGTCCCACCCGTGCCAGGTGGTCAGCGCAGGCGGAGGACCTGGCCGACCTTGATCCGGTTGGGGTTCTTCAGAGCCTTCTTGTTGAGCTTCCAGAGGCCCTTCCAGCCACCCTTGACGGCGTGCCGCTTGGCGATCTTGGCCAGGGTGTCGCCGCTCTTGACCTTGACGGTCTTGGCCTTGCTGGACGACTTCTTCGTGCTCGACGCCTTCTTGGTGCTCGACGCCTTCTTCGTGCTCGACTTCTTGGCGGTCGACTTCGCACCGGGGTTGCTCGAGGGCGTGGCGCTCTTGCTGGCCTTGCCGTTGCTCTTGCTGAGCCCGGCCTTGCGGCCGCAGGTGGGCCAGGCGCCGGGGCCCTGGCTGGCCAGCACCCGGCGGGCGATGGCGATCTGCTCAGCCTTGCTCGCCGAGTTGGCCCGCGAGGCGTACTTGCCGCCGCCGAAGCCCTTCCAGGTCCGGCTCGAGAACTGCAGGCCGCCGTAGTAGCCGTTCCCGGTGTTGATCTTCCAGTTGCCGCCGCTCTCGCAGCGGGCGACCTTGTCCCAGACCGTGCTGGCGGCCGAGGCGGGCGGGGTGGCGAGGGAGACGAGGCCGAAGGCGAGGGCCAGCGAGGCCAGCGCGCCGACGAGGCGCTTCATGAGTGTGGACGTCAACAACGTCGTCAAGACCTTTCCTGACCGACGCCTGTGAAGTTAGCTGACGGGTTCGGGCGAGTCAGGTGCCCGGCGCTCGCCGAACTGGACGGCTCGAGCGCTTCACCCCAGGGTCCCCGCGGACGGGTTCCCGAGTGGTTCCTCCACCTCCGCTGCGCCCGGGACTGTCCCGGCGAGGGGCCCGCCCAGCGAAGCTCGGCGCGACGGACCGCGTTCCGGACTGCGCCCCGAGCGCTGACCGGCCGTGCAGTTGGTCACGCTTCCAACACCGTCAGGTCACGGAGAGGTCACGAACCGGGTACACCGTACGGGTATGGATCTCTCAGACGCAACTCAGGATCCATAGCCTCGTAACGGGCGGAAAGCGCTTGCTGCTCAGCGACGGAATCCGTCGCCGCCAGCCTCGATCCGGCGGGATCGGTGACCGTCCGGCGCTCCGACCGCGCGATCCAGCCGCGGGGAGCAGCCGGGAGCGGCGGCGTCCCCGGTGTCCGCGCCGCCGGCCCCGCCCGCCGGCCCGGGTGATCACCACGCCTGCGGGTGCGCTCAGGCCGGTCGGGGCGCTGGGCCCGACCCCGTCCGGCTCCGGGCCCGACGACAAGAGCCCCGCGCCTGGGGCGCGGGGCTCTTGACGGTTCAACGGATTCAGTTGTCGGAGAGGACGCTCGGGGGTTCGTCCCCTCCGGCAACCGAGCGCCACGCTACTCCAGATCGGGGGAAAACTCGACTCGGGGAGCGCGCACTCAACCCTGCACCAGCGCGACCAACGTGGACTCGACCGCGAGCAGCGGCGCGACGTTGCCCTCGAGCGCCGTCCGGCAGGCCAGCAGGGCGTCGATCCGCCGGAGGGTCGACTCCGGCGTCGAGCGCCGGGCCAGCACGTTGACGGCCGGCTCGAGGTCGCTGTTGACGAGCGGCGCGCCGGACCGGGTCTGCACGCTCAGCACGTCGCGGTAGCAGCCGGTGAGCTCGGTGAGCGCGCGGTCGAGGGCGTCGCGCTGGTAGCGCTTGGCCCGCGCCTTCTGCTGGTCGTCGAGGTCCTTCAGCGCCGAGGCGGCCTGGCGGGGGCGCGCTCCCCGCGTCCCGAACCCGAGAGCCTCCTCCAGGGCCGACCGCTCCTTCGCGTCGAGCTCGGCGGTGGCCGCGGTCGCCTCCGCGGCGCAGGCCTCCACCAAGGTCGCCGCCGCCCGGAGGCAGGCCCCGAGGTCCCCGAGCTGGCTCGGGATCTGCAGGATCTGGCGACGGCGCTCGCGGGCGGACTCGTGCCGGGCGAGGGCGCGGGCCCGGCCGACGTGACCCTGCGCGACACGGGCCACGAAGGCCGCCAGCTCGGGCTCGACGCCGTCGCGGGTCTCCAGCAGCCGGGCCACCGCGTCGGTCGACGGGGTCTGGAGCTTGAGGCTGCGGCAGCGCGAGCGGATGGTCACCACGACGTCGTCGGCGGTCGGGGCGCAGAGCACCCAGACGGTGAGGGGCGCCGGCTCCTCGATGCTCTTGAGCAGGGCGTCCGCGCCGCGCTCGGTCACCCGGTCGGCGTCCTCCACCACGATCACCTGGTGCCGGCCCAGCGTCGGGCTCATCGCCGCCCGGCGGACCAGGTCCCGGACCTCGTCGACCCCGATCGACAGCATCTCGGTGCGCACCAGGGTGACGTCGGGGTGGGCCCCGCTGAGCGCCGTCCGGCACTGGGTGCACTCACCGCAGCCGCCGCGCGGGCACTGCAGCGCCGCCGCGAAGGCCCGGGCCGCGTTGGACCGGCCGGAGCCGGGTGGTCCGGTGAAGAGCCAGGCGTGGCTCATCGCGTGCGGGTCGCCGGCGACGGCGCGGCGGAGCGTCTCCGCGGCCCCCTCCTGGCCGACGAGGTCGGCCCAGACCCCGCGCAGGGGGGCGGCGGCCGCGGTCGGTGCGCTCACCGGGGACGCCGCGGGACGCTCAGCCGGCTCATGGCGTCAGTCTGCCCGAGACCTCCGACAGTCCTGGTGCCGTCCCGTCGTCGGTCAGCAGGGTGCTCACCCGGGCGGCGATCGCGGCGGCGAGGTCGTCGATCGTCCGCCGGGCGTCGAGCACCAGGTAGGTCGCCGGCTCGCGCGCGGCCAGCGCCAGGAACGAGGCGCGGGCCCGCTCGTGGAAGGTCTCCCCGGCCGCCTCCAACCGGTCCTTGGCCACCTTCGTGTGGACGGCGTGCCGCGGGTCGACATCGAGCAGCACGGTCAGGTCCGGACGCAGGTCCTCGGTGGCCCAGCGCGCCACCTGCTCGACCTCGGCCTCGGCCAGCACCCGGCCCGCGCCCTGGTAGGCCAGCATCGAGTCGACGTAGCGGTCGCAGACCACCACGGCCCCGCGCCGCAGGGCCGGGCGGACGACGGCGTGCAGGTGCTGCGCCTTGTCGGCGGCGTACAGCAGCGCCTCGGCCCGGGGGGCGAGGTCGCCCGTCTCCGGGTCCAGCACGAGCTGGCGGATCCTCGCCCCGAGCACCGAGTCGCCCGGCTCGAAGGTCCGGACCACCGCACGGCCGGCCGTCTCCAGCGTCGTGCACAGCCGCTCGACCTGGGTGGACTTCCCCACCCCGTCACCGCCCTCGAACACGACGAAGACGCCCCGCCGGCTCACCCGGCGTCCCCGGCGGCGGACAGCTTCCGGGTCGCGCGCGCCGCGGCGGTGAGGAAGGCCCGCCGCCCCCGTCGGGACTCCCCGGCCTGACGCTCCCAGCTCCGCCCCGCCGCGAAGGCGGCGGCCGGGTCGAGGCCGGCCACGGCGGCCAGGGCCACCGCCTCGTCGAGGGGGGCGGCGCCGACGGCGTCGAGCCGGCGCCGGGGCTTGCGCAGCCGCCGGCCGACCTCCGCGGCGCGGGCGGGCAGCACCGGTCCAGCCAGCGCGGCGAGCGCCTCGGCCCGTTGCAGCTGCCGGGCGACGTCGGCCCACGCCTGCGCCGGGCTGTCGACGTCGACGGTCTCCACGGCTGCCGCGAACGCGGCGAGGGCGGCACCCAGCAGGCCTTCGAGCTCGTCCTCGGCGGCGACGCTGCTGCGGTCACCGAGACGCGGGGCCCGGGCGGCCCCGACCAGGGCGTCGAGGAGGGCCAGGTAGCGCTCGCCCCGCAGCCGGGCCGCCAGCTTCTCCGCCGGCTCGGGGTCGGGTCCGCCCAGCCACTCCAGCTCGTCGACGAGCTCGCGGAGCCAGGCGGCGTCGACCCCGACCGCCAGCGCGTCGAGCTCCGCGGCGAGGGTCCGGACGGAGGCCCGGACGCGGACCGTGGCCGCCAGCTCCCCGCCCCGGACCGCCAGGTCGGCCTCGACCAGCTCGCGCAGCCGACGCCCCACCAGCTGCCCGAGGAACCGCTTGAACGCCATCTCCGGCAGGACCGGGCCCGCCTCCGGCACGTCGGTGGGGCCGGTGGCCGGCGCGCCGAGGCGGCTGACCAGCCGGGGGAAGCGGGCCACCGCGGCCGACCCGACGCCGGTCAGCGCGCGGTCCACCCACGCCGTCTGGTCCTCGGTCAGCCCCGCCCCGACCGGGGTGATCATCACCTCGCGGTAGCGCGCGGTGGTCAGCCCGCCCCGCCGGACGGTCACCTTGTCGTCGCGCAGCAGGGCCAGCGTCTCGCCCTCCTCGTCGCGCAGGGCGAACTCGCGGCGGTCGCAGGTCAGGGCGGCGACGGGACCCAGCGGTGCCCGGCGGCGCAGCGGCCGGGTCAGGTCGGCCAGCTCCTCCGGCAGGTCGCTGTGCCCCATCAGCTCGATCCGGTCCTTCGGCAGCAGCGGCTGCCAGTCGGGCGCGGTGAGGAACCACTCGCCGCGGCCGTCGAGGACCCGGTGGGCCAGCAGCACCCCCGAGCGGATCAGCCGGTGGTCGGGGGCGTCGAGCAGCGTGACGTCGATCGAGTAGGCGGCGTTGTGACCGGCCCGGGCCACCAGGTTGTGCAGTCCGAGGTCGGGGTTGACCAGGCGGGGGGCGACGGCGCTGTAGGGCATGTCGTACAGCCGCTGGCCGGGCGGGCGGGGCCGCCCGGTGGGCTGCGGTGCGCCGGCGTCGGAGACCGCGGCGGGCAGCACGGCGGCCACCGGCCGACGCCCACGGGATCGCCGCGCCCCGGTCCCGTCGGTCTTGCCGCCACGAGCAGTCTTGCCGCCGCGAGCGGCCTGGCGGGCGTCACCTGCCTTGTCGGCCTTCCCGCCGCCGCGCCGGCGGGGGCTCACGCGTCCGTCCTGAGCACGGGGTCAGCCTGTCACAGCGGGCGGCGGAGCGCGGCGCCCCACTCAGCGGCTGGCGTCGGCCGCCGCGGCCTTCTTCGCCGGGGCCTTCTTGGCCGGCGCCTTCTTGGCCGCGGCCTTCTTCGCCGGCGCCCCGGACGCCGCCGTCTTCTTGGCGGGCGCGCGCTTGGCCGGGGCCTTCTTCGCCGCCGTCCGCTTCTTCGGGGCCGGACCCTTCGCCCGCTTCTCCGCGAGCAGCTCCGCGGCGCGCTCGGCGGTGATCGTGGCGATCTCGTCGTCCCGCCGCAGGGTGGCGTTGACCTCGCCGTCGGTCACGTAGGCGCCGAACCGGCCGTCCTTGATCACCATGGGGGCGCCCGAGACCGGGTCCGGACCCAGCTCCTTCAGCGGCGGCTTCGCCGCGGCCCGCCCGCGCTGCTTGGGCTGGGCGTAGATGGCCAGCGCCTCGTCGAGGGTGATCCCGAAGATCTGGTCCTCACTCGTCAGCGAGCGCGAGTCGGTGCCCTTCTTCAGGTACGGACCGTAGCGGCCGTTCTGCGCGGTGATCTCGACGCCCTCGGCGTCGACGCCCACCACGCGCGGCAGGCTCATCAGCTCCAGGGCCTGCTCCAGGGTGACCGTCTCGACGCTCATCGAGGCGAAGAGGGAGCCGGTCCGCGCCTTGGCGTTCTTCGGCGCGTCCTCGGGCAGCAGCTCGGTGACGTAGGGGCCGAAGCGGCCGTTGCGGGCGACGACGGGGTTGCCCGTCTCCGGGTCCGTGCCCAGCTCGCGCTCCTCGCCCATCGGCTTCGAGAGCAGCTCGCGGGCCAGCTCGACGGTCAGCTCGTCCGGCGGCAGCTCGTCGTCGACGTTGGCGCGACGGCCCTCGGCGTCCTCGACGTAGGTGCCGTAGCGACCCACCCGGACCACGATGGCGTCGCTGTCCTCGAGGTCGCCGACGGGGAAGGTCGACAGCTGCCGGGCGTCGATGTCACCGAGCTCGGAGACCAGCTGCTGCAGGCCCTCGTGCGCCGCGGCGTCGCCGTCCTCACCGCCCGCCCCGGCCGGCGAGCCGAAGTAGAAGTCCTTGAGCACGGCCAGCCGCTGGGCGTTGCCGCCGGCGATCTGGTCGAGCGTCTGCTCCATCTCGGCGGTGAAGGCGTAGTCGACGAGGTTCGGGAAGTGCTCCTCCAGCAGCCGGGTGACGGCGAAGGCGAGCCAGGTCGGCACCAGGGCCGAGCCCTTCTTGAACACGTAGTCACGGGAGGTGATCGTGCGGATGATCGACGCGTAGGTCGACGGCCGGCCGATCTCCAGCTCCTCCAGCTTGGCCACCAGGGACGGCTCGGTGTAGCGGGCCGGCGCCCGGGTCTCGTGGCCGGACGCCGTGACGCTGTCCGGGCGCAGGCTCTGGCCCTGCGTCAGCTGCGGCAGGCGGGTCTGCGCGTCGTCGGAGGCCGAGTCGTCGTCGGAGGACTCGACGTAGGCCTTGAGGAACCCGTGGAAGGTGATCGTGCGGCCCGAGGCGGTGAAGCGGCAGGTCTCCTCGCCGGGACGGGTCGCGTCGATCCGGACGGTGATCGACTGGCCCTCGGCGTCCTTCATCTGGGAGGCGATGGTGCGCATCCAGATCAGCTCGTAGAGCCGGAACTGGTCGCCCTTCAGGTTGGTCTGCGCCGGGGTGAGGAAGGTGTCACCGGCGGGCCGGATCGCCTCGTGCGCCTCCTGCGCGTTCTTCTGCTTGCTGGCGTAGGTGCGCGGCTTGGCCGGCAGGTAGTTCGCGCCGAACAGCTGGGTGACCTGGTTGCGGGCCGCGGTGATCGCGGTCTCGGACAGCACCGAGGAGTCGGTCCGCATGTAGGTGATGAAGCCGGCCTCGTAGAGGTCCTGGGCCACCGACATGGCGCGCTGCGCCGTGAAGCCGAGCTTGCGGCCGGCCTCCTGCTGCATCGTCGTCGTCCGGAAGGGGGCGTAGGGCTTGCGGGTGTAGGGCCGGGACTCCACGCTCTGCACGGCGTAGGTCGCGCTGCGCAGCCCGGTGGCCAGCTGCTGGGCGGTGGTCTCGTCCAGGTGCGCGAGCGGCTCGCTGCCCTTGGCGACCAGCACGCCGTGGCTGTCGAAGTCGCGGCCCTGGGCGACCCGGCGCTCGCCGACGTGGGTCAGCCGGGCCGGGAAGAGCGGCGGGTCGGCGGGCGAGCCCGCGTCCAGCACGGCGTCGAGGTCCCAGTAGGAGGCGGCGCGGAAGGCGATCCGCTCGCGCTCGCGCTCCACGACCAGGCGGGTGGCGACGGACTGCACGCGGCCGGCCGACAGCCGGGGCATGACCTTCTTCCACAGCACCGGGGAGACCTCGTAGCCGTACAGCCGGTCGAGGATGCGCCGGGTCTCCTGGGCGTCGACCAGGTCGGTGTCGAGGTCGCGCGGGTTGGCCACGGCGTCGGCGATCGCCTTCGCGGTGATCTCGCGGAACACCATCCGGCGCACCGGGACCTTCGGCTTGAGCTCCTGCAGGAGGTGCCAGGCGATCGCCTCGCCCTCCCGGTCGTCGTCGGTGGCCAGGAGCAGCTCGTCGGAACCGGCGAGCGCGTCCTTGAGGGTGCGCATCGTGGCGCGCTTGTCGGGGCTCACGACGTAGATCGGCTCGAAGCCGTGCTCGACGTCGATGCCGGTGCGGGCCCACTTCTCGCCCTTGTACTTCGCCGGCACCTCGGCAGCACCCGTCGGCAGGTCGCGGACGTGCCCGCGGCTGGACTCGACGACGTAACCGTCGCCGAGGTACCCCGCGATCGTCTTCACCTTGGTGGGCGACTCCACGATCACGAGCCGCTTGCCACCTGCTCTGCCTGCCACGCTGTCCCTCTTCTCCCGGCTCCGGTCGGCCCCCGTCGGGCCGTGCTCGCCGGACATCCCTCGCACCACTGCCGCCGGCCGGTGCTGGACCGGCGACGGCGCGCTCACTCTACGACCGAAGTCCAGCCGTGCCCCGCAGCCTGCCAGGGGCCGGCCACGCCGCCGACCTGCCTCCCCAGGCTCAGCCGAGGAACCCGTCGACCACGAGACGGCGCACCGCCGGCACCACCTCGGCGGTCAGGTCGGCGGCGTCGACGCCCAGCAGCCCGGCCACGGTCGTGACGACGGTACCCAGCGGGAGGTCGCCGTCACAGGCGCCGAGCACCCCGGCCAGCGCGGTGCCGGGCTCGGTCGCCCGGCGGAACCCGCGCTGCTGCCGGAGCACCAGGTGCTGCGGGTCGGCCTCGCCCGGCACGCCGATGGTCTCCTCCACGACGTCGGCCGCCAGCACCCACCGCCGGGCCAGCAGCGCCTCGTCGCTCAGCGACCGGTCGAGCGAGACCGCGACGAGCTCACGCTCCAGGGCCGGCGCGAGCGGCTGCTCGACGGCGTAGGGCCACTCCTCCAGCCGGACCCGCGGGACGTCGTGGCCGGCCCGGTGCAGCAGCAGCCAGCCCATCCCCACGGCCTCGATGCCGAGTGCCTCGAAGTAGTCGAGCCACTCCGCGTAGCGCGGCAGGTACTCCGGCGACCCGGCCAGCCCGGCGTCGGCCAGCCACAGCTCGGCGTACTCGTGGACGTCGAGCACCTCCCGCTGCACGACGTGGGCGTCGCAGCCGGAGCCGGCGAACCAGCCGCCGAGGCGCTCGGTCCAGTCCTGGCCGCGGACGTGCGCCCAGTTGGCCAGCACCTGCAGCGTGCCGTCCTCGGCGAGGTGGCCGACGCCGTCGCGGACCACCTGCTCCACCAGCCCGTCGGAGGTCCAGCTGCCCTCGCGGTAGGCCAGCCGGTCCGCGTCGCTGCGCGGCGGCGACATCACGTAGGGCGGGTTGGTGGTGATGAGGTCGAACCGCTCCCCCGCGACGGGCTCGTACAGGCTGCCGAGCCGGAGGTCGACGTCGACGGCGTTGAGCGCCGCGGTCAGCGCGGCCAGCTCGAGCGCACGCGGGTTGAGGTCGGTGGCGGTGACCGCCTCGGCGTGCCGGGCGAGGTGCAGGCTCTGCACCCCGCAGCCGGTGCCGAGGTCGAGGGCGCGGCCGACGGGGCGGCGGAGGGTCAGCTGGGCGAGGGTGCTCGACGCCGAGGACACCCCGAGCACGAAGTCGGGACGGATGGGCCGCACGTCGGTGTCGAGGTTGGGCGAGAGGTCGGAGACCACCCAGCCGCTCGCGCCGTCGTCGCTGGCGTAGGGCCGGACGTCGACCGCCGCCCGGACCTCCTCACCGTCGCGCTCGAGGACGCCCGCCGCGGCCAGGGGTCCGACCAGCCCCGGCAGCGCGGCCTCCAGCGCCGCGCGCGGGACGGTGCGCTGCAGCAACCACAGCCGGCTGAGCACGGCCAGCGGGTCGGTGGCGTCGCCCAGCGCCCGGGCCCCGGCGACGGTGGAGTTGCGGCCCAGGGCCGCGTGCGCCGCCGTGCCCATCCGCTCGACGACGGCGTCCACCTCGTAGCGGTGGCGGACGAACGCCTCCCGCAGGGCGTCCACGTGGTCAGGGCTCAGGCTGGGCATCCCGCCATGCTCCCACTGCTCGTCGCGGGAGCCGGCCGGGCGCCGCTCGACGGGCGCAGGAAACCGGCGTCAGCCGCAGTGGTGGCGCCCGACGGGGATGACGGTCGGGGTGTGCGAGACCGGGTCGTCGATCACCCGGGCGGTGAGGCCGTACACCTCGGCGATGGTCTCGGGGGTGATGACGGCGTGCGAGGGGCCGGCGGCGACGACGTGGCCGTCCTTCAGGGCCACGAGGTGGTCGGCGTAGCGGCAGGCCAGGTTGAGGTCGTGCATCACGATGACCACCGTCGTCCCGCGCCGGCGGTTGAGGTCGGTGAGCAGGTCGAGCACCTCCACCTGGTGGGCGAGGTCCAGGTAGGTGGTGGGCTCGTCGAGCAGCAGGAGGTCGGTCTGCTGGGCCAGGGCCATGGCGATCCAGACGCGCTGCCGCTGGCCGCCGCTGAGCTCGTCGACGGGCCGCTCCGCCAGCTCGAGGGTGTCGGTCAGCACCAGCGCCTCGGTCACGGCCGCCTCGTCGGCGGCGGACCAGGAGCGGAACCAGGTCTGGTGCGGGTGCCGGCCGCGCCCCACCAGGTCGGCGACGGTGATGCCCTCGGGCGCGGTCGGGGCCTGCGGCAGCAGGCCCAGCACCTGCGCGACGGAGCGGCTGGGCATCCGGTGCAGGTCGCGGCCGTCCAGGAGCACCACGCCGGCGGCGGGGGGCAGCAGCCGGGCCATCCCGCGCAGCAGCGTCGACTTGCCGCAGCCGTTGGCCCCGATCACCACGCTGACCTGGCCGGCGGGGACCGGCAGGCTCAGGTCCTCGACGACGAGCCGGTCGCCGTAGCCGAGGCTGAGGCCCCGGGTCTCGAGCTGGTGGGTGGTGCTGGGGGCGTCGAGCAGGGTCATGGTCGTCATCCTTTGCGGGCCGAGGCCGCGTTGGTGCGCAGCAGCAGGTAGATGAGGTACGGGGCGCCGACGGCGGCGGTGAGGACGCCGACGGGGAGCTGCAGGGGCAGCAGGTGCTGACCGGCGAAGTCGGCCAGCGTGACCACGGCCGCGCCGACGAGGCCGGCGGGGACCAGTCCGGCCCCGGCGCCGCCGGTCAGCCGGCGCGAGATGGGCCCGGAGACGAAGGCGACGAAGCCGACCGGGCCGGCGACGGAGGTCGCGACCGCGGCGAGCGCGACGGCGAAGAGCATCAGCAGCAGCCGGGACCGCTCGACGCCGACGCCGAGGGCCCGCGCGGTGTCGTCGCCCAGCTGCAGCCCGCCGAGGGTGCGGCCGGCCCACAGGCTGAGCGGGACGACGACCACGACGAGCACGGCCAGCGGGCGCAGGGCCGCGGCGTCGGCCCCGTTGAGGCTGCCGGTCAGCCAGACGAGGGCGACCTGGGCGTCGTCCACCTGGGCCCGGGTCATCAGGAAGTCGACCACCGAGAGCAGGACCGCGCCCACGCCGATGCCCACCAGGACCAGCCGGGTGCCGGCGACGCCCTGCCGCCAGGCGAGCAGGTAGATGAGGAGGGTGGTCAGCAGCGCGCCGCCGAAGGCCGACGCGGCCACGACCACACCGGACAGCCCGAAGAGCAGCAGGGCCGTCACCGCGGCCGCGCTGGCGCCGGCCGTGATGCCGATGATGTCGGGGCTGGCCAGCGGGTTGCGGAGCATGGTCTGGAACACCGCCCCGGCCATCCCCAGGGCGAAGCCGACCAGCAGGCCGCTGAGCACCCGGGGCAGTCGCAGGTCGTAGATGATGAAGTCGGCGGCCCGGCTGCCGCGGCCGGTCAGCGACGCGACGACGTCGCCGAGGCCCAGCGGGAAGTCCCCCACCACGAGCGAGGCCAGGAACGCGGCCACCAGCAGGACCAGCAGCCCGGCGCAGGTGAGGACGGTGCGCCGCCGCAGGGTGCGCCGGACGGCCCGCACGGGGTCGGCCGGCAGCGCCGTCGGTGCCCCGCGGACCGCGGTCACAGCTCGCTCACGTGCCGGCGGCGGACCAGGGCGATGAACACGGGGGCGCCGATCAGGGCGGTGACGATGCCGACCTGCACCTCGCCCGGCCGGGCGATGACGCGGCCGACGACGTCGGCGCTCAGCAGCAGGCAGGGGGCCAGCAGCATCGAGTACGGGAGCGCCCAGCGGTAGTCGGGCCCGACGATCATCCGGGCGACGTGCGGGACCGTCAGCCCGACGAAGCCGATCGGCCCGCAGGCCGCGGTGGCCGAACCGCAGAGCAGCACGACGACGGCCGCGGAGACGGCCCGCGAGCGGGCCACGTGCGCGCCGAGGCCGCGGGCGACGTCGTCGCCGAGGGACAAGGTGTTGAGGACCCGGCCCAGGAACAGCGCGGCGACGCAGCCGACCAGCAGGAACGGGGCGACCTGAGCGATCACGTCGGTCCCCCGGCCGGCCAGCGCCCCCACCTGCCAGAACCGGAACTGGTCGAAGGTCGCCTGGTCGACCAGCAGGAAGGCGGTGGTGACGGCGCCGAAGGCCGCGCCGACCGCGGCCCCGGCCAGCGCGAGCTTGAGCGGGCTGGCTCCGTCCCGGCCGAGGGCCGCCACGCCGTAGACGACGACAGCGGCCGCCGCGGCGCCGGCGAAGGCGAACCAGACGTAGCCGCGCGGGCTGGTGACCCCGAGCAGCGTGATGGACAGCACCACGAACAGCGACGCCCCGGCGTTGACGCCGAGCAGCCCGGGGTCGGCGAGGGGGTTGCGGGTGACGCCCTGCATGACCGCCCCGGCCAGTCCCAGCGCGGCCCCGGCCAGCAGGCCGAGGACCGTCCGGGGCAGCCGCAGCTCGCGGATGACCAGGTGGTCGGTGCTGTCGGGGTCGTAGCGGGTCAGGGCGTCCCACACCGCTCCCGCGCCGGTCGTCCGGGTGCCGACGGCCAGGCTGAGGTAGGCGAGCAGCGCCAGCACGGCGGCGGTGAGCACCAGACCGAGCAGCCGCCGGGCGCGCGGCGGCCGGCGGGTCGGGCGCCGGCGCAGGTCGGGCCGCGCCTCCACCGTCGTCATAAGGGGAGCCTAACCTGACCTCAGCGGCCTGTCTGCCGCGCGGCGACCGGCTCAGGCTGGGTGGTCGCCCCGCAGCACCGGCCGGAGCTGCTCGACCACGCCCGCGTCCTCGACCGTGGAGGGGACGGTGCCGGGTCCGCCGTCGGCGATCTCGCGCATCGTCCGGCGCAGCAGCTTGCCCGAGCGGGTCTTGGGCAGGGCCGCGACCACGTCGACCCGGCGGAGCGAGGCGACCGGGCCGATCTCGGCCCGGACGAGGGCGACCAGCTCCTCGGCCAGCTGGGCGGGCGGGGTGTCGACGCCGTCGGTCAGCACGACGAGGGCGCGGGGCACCTGGCCCTTGAGGTCGTCGGCGACCCCGATCACGGCGCACTCGGCCACCGCGGGGTGGGAGGCCAGCACGGCCTCCATCGAGCCGGTGGAGAGCCGGTGGCCCGCCACGTTGATCACGTCGTCGGTGCGCCCCATCACGAACACGTAGCCGTCGGCGTCGAGGTGGCCGCCGTCCCCGCTGAGGTACCAGCCGGGGAACGTCTCGAGGTAGCTGCGACGGAACCGGTCGTCGTCGCCCCAGATGGTGGGCAGCGTGCCGGGCGGCAGCGGCAGCCGCAGGCACAGCGCCCCGTCCTGGTCCGCCGGCAGGACGGCGCCGTCGGGCCCCAGCGCCTGGACGTCGTAGCCGGGCACCGGCACCGACGGCGAGCCGGCCTTGAGGGGCAGCGGTGCCAGCCCCCGGGGGTTCGCCGCGATCGGCCAGCCGGTCTCGGTCTGCCACCAGTGGTCGACCACGGGCACGCCCAGCAGCTCGCCCGCCCAGTGGAAGGTGTCGGGGTCCAGCCGCTCGCCGGCCAGGAACAGGGCCTGCAGGCTCGACAGGTCGTGGCGGCGGGCCAGCGCCCCGTCGGGGTCGACCCGGCGGATGGCCCGGACCGCGGTCGGTGCCGTGAACAGCACCTTGGCACGGTGCTCGCTGACCACGCGCCAGAACGACCCGGCGTCGGGGGTGCCCACCGGCTTGCCCTCGTAGAGCACCGTCGTCGCGCCGACCAGCAGCGGCGCGTAGACGATGTAGGAGTGGCCGACCACCCAGCCCACGTCGCTGGCGGTGAACATCACGTCGCCCGGGCCGATGTCGTAGACGGCCCGCATCGAGTAGGCCAGGGCGACGGCGTGCCCGCCGTGGTCGCGGACGATGCCCTTCGGCTTCCCGGTGGTCCCGGAGGTGTAGAGGATGTAGAGCGGGTCGGTGGCCGCGAGCTCGGCGCAGCCCGCCGGCTGGAACTGGCCCGGGCGCATCAGCACCGCGAGGTCCAGCTCGCGCTCGCCGTGGAGCTCGGCCGGCGCCTCGGGGCGCTGGTGGACGACGACGTAGTCGGGCTGGTGGCGGCTCCGCTGCAGCGCGGCGTCCAGCAGCGGTTTGTACTCCACCACCCGACCGGGCTCCAGGCCGCAGGAGGAGATGAGCACGACCTTGGGTCGGGCGTCGTCGATCCGGGCGGCCAGCTCGGCGGCGGCGAACCCGCCGAACACCACCGAGTGGACGGCACCGAGGCGGGCGCAGGCCAGCATGGCGACGACGGCCTCGGGCACCATCGGCATCGAGATGACGACGCGGTCGCCCGGTCCGACCCCGAGCTCGCGGAGCCCGCCGCCGAGCTGCGCGACCTCCTGCAGCAGGTCGGCGTAGGTGTAGGTGCGCCGGGTCCCGGAGTAGGCGGAGTGGAAGATCAGCGCCGGCTCGTCGGCGCGGCCCCGGACCACGTGCCGGTCCAGTGCGTTGTAGCAGGTGTTCAGCACCCCGTCGGGGAACCAGCGACCGGCCGGCGGTGCCTCGCGGTCGAGCACCGTGCGCGGCCGGGTGAACCAGTCGACGGCCCGCGCCTGCTCCGCCCAGAAGGCCTCGGGGTCGTCCAGGCTGCGGCGGTGCTCCGTGGCGTACGCGCTCATCGGCGGCCTCCTCGTCGGGGTCGCGCCGGCCGGCGGACCGCGCCGGGCGCTTGTGGGCCCAGCGTACGATCCGCGTGATGTCTCCCCTGCCGCTGGACCCCCGACCGCTGATCGGGCGCCAGCGGGCCGGCCTGGCCCGGATGCTGCGGGACCGGGTCGGCGGCGCCGAGTTCGACGAGAGCCACGAGCGGATCTGGTTCACCGAGGGCGAGCGCTGGTTCAGCGAGAGCGACGTGATCTGGCAGGTGCACGCCGACACGTCGATGTTCATCGGCGGCATCCGCGCCCTGCTGCTGCAGTCGCTGCACCCGGTGGCCATGCAGGGCGTCAGCGAGCACTCGGGCTTCCGCGGCGACCCCTGGGGCCGGCTGCAGAACACCAGCCGCTACCTGGCCACCACCACCTACGGCACCGTCGAGGACGCCGAGCGGATCATCCGCATCGTGCAGGCCATCCACAAGCGGGTGACCGGGACGACGCCCGCCGGCCGGCCCTACGCGGCCAGCGACCCGCACCTGCTGGGCTGGGTGCACGCCGCCCAGGTGGACAGCTTCGTCGCCACCTTCCAGGCCTTCGGCCACCGGCGGCTGACCGACGCCGAGGTCGACGCGTACGTCGCCCAGTCCGGCGAGGTGGCCGGGCGCCTGGGGGTCGTCGACCCTCCGCAGACGTGGGAGGAGATCCTCGCGCTGCTGGCGTCCTACCGCCCCGAGCTGCGGAGCACTCCCGCCGCCCGGGACGTCGCCACCCTGCTGCTCCGGGACCCGCCGCTCACCGGGCCGGCCCGGCTGGGGTTCGGCGTGCTGGCGGCCGGTGCCGTCGCCACGCTGCCGCCCTGGGTGCGCAGCACGCTGCGGCTGCCGACCCTGCCGGCGACCGACCGGCTGCTCGTCCGACCGCTGGCCCGCTCGGCGGTGGTCACGCTGCGCTGGGCGCTCAGCGACACCACCGGCCTGCCGCAGCGGCCCCAGCCGGCCGCCGCCGGCTGACCGGGCGACGCCGACCCCCAGCACCACCAGGGCACCGACGCCCGTCGAGCGCGTCACGACCGCGGACGCCGCCAGCTCGGGCGTGCTGCCGCCGGGTCCGGGACCGGCTCAGCGGGGCAGGGGGCCGACCGGGACCGGCGGCCAGGCCGCGACGGGGAGGGCGGGCGGCGCCGGCGCGGCGGGGCGGGTCAGGTACGGCAGGCCGAGCTTGCCGGCCTGGCGCCAGATCAGCGCCAGCGCGAGCCCGTGCACCACCACCAGCAGCACGAACTGCAGGAAGGTGCCCTTGCTGTCCGCGCCGATGAAGACGTTGTCCCAGCCGCCGAAGACGATGACGCTGGAGAAGGCCAGGACGTTGTTGACGGCGTGCATCGCGATGGCCGCCTCGAGCCCGCCGGTGCGCCAGGTGGCCAGGCAGCCCGCGACGGCCAGGCACCCGATGCTGCCGAGGATCCAGGGGTCCGGGCTGCCGTGGGCCGCGCAGAAGGCCACGGTGGAGAGGGTGGTGGTCACCACGAGCCCGACGACGGGGCGGCGGAACCACGAGCCGACCACCTGCATGATCCAGCCGCGGAAGAAGTACTCCTCGCCGGCGGCCTGGAACGGCGTCATGACCACGACGACCACCAGCAGGAGGACCCAGTGCCCCGGCCGGGGTCCGCTCGGCTGGTCGACGAGCAGGGTGATGCCCACGTAGAGCACCCAGATCGGGACGACGACGAGCAGGCAGCGCCGCATCCAGCCCCAGCGGATCCCACCGGTCACCGAGCTGCTGAACCGGGGTCGGACGCCGTGCACGGCCCAGATGGAGAACATGACGGTGGGGATGAGGATGACCAGCGACAGGTTGATCCCGACGAAGCCCACCGGTCCCAGGGCGTCGAGCTCGGTCAGGCTCCGCAGGACGTACCCGGCCAGGTCGGGCACGCCCGTGACCAGGCCGACGACGAGCGGCGGGATGACGGTGACGACGCTCAGCCCGAGGGCGATCGCGCCGGCCAGCAGGGCGGTCAGCAGCGGCTTCCACCAGCGGTGCCGGGGCCCGCGGAGCAGCTGGGAGTACCGGACGGCCTCCAGCGGGAGCGCGGGCGGGCGGGGCGGCGGCCCCCAGGGAACGGCCGGGCCGTAGCCGGGAGGCGGGTGGCCCGGCGGCGGGTAGCCGGGGGGTTGAGCGCCGTGGAGGTGGACCGGGTACGGCTGCTGACCCGGGTACGGCTGACCGGGGAAGGGCTGAGCCGGGTACGGCGGCTGGGCCTGGTGGGCCTGCGGGGGGTGCTGGCCGCCGGGGTCCGGCGGGCCCGCGTACGGGAGCGGCGCGCGCTGGGGGCCGGGGGCGGCGGAGGGGTCGGGCTGGGCGGGGCCGGCGTCACCGTGCTGGTCGCTCATCGGAGCCAGTGTGCCACCGGCCCCGAACCGCAGACGCGGTTCGGGGCCGGTGGAGGGTGGACCTGTGGACGGCGGAGGCCGCCGACTCGTCAGGCGGTGTGCTCGGTGCGGGGCTGGACCGTGAGGTCGTCCCCGGCCCCGTGCTGGCCGAGGGTCCCGGCAGGCCCGCTGGGACCGGCCGGGGCGTCCGGGGACTCGGCCATCGCCATGCCGCGACGGCTGCTGACCACGACCGCGGCGACGATGATGGCCAGCGCGGCCAGCGCGATGGCGAACCGCCAGGCGCTCGGGGTCTCGCTGAAGGGCGACATGGCCACCACGGCCGGCGCGATCAGCACCGCGACCAGGTTCATCACCTTGATCAGCGGGTTGATGGCCGGGCCGGCGGTGTCCTTGAACGGGTCGCCGACGGTGTCACCGATGACGGTGGCCTCGTGGGCCGGTGAGCCCTTGCCGCCGTGGTTGCCGTCCTCGACGAGCTTCTTGGCGTTGTCCCAGGCGCCGCCGGAGTTGGCGAGGAAGACCGCCATCAGGGTGCCGGAGGCGATGGCCCCGCCCAGGTACCCGGCCAGGGCCGGGGCGCCGAGACCGAAGCCGACGGCGATCGGGGCGAAGATCGCCAGCAGGCCGGGCGTCGCGAGCTCGCGCAGCGAGTCCTTGGTGACGATGTCGACGACCTTGCCGTACTCCGGCTTGCCCGTGCCCTCCATGATGCCGGGGATCTCCCGGAACTGACGGCGCACCTCGTAGACGACGGCGCCGGCGGCGCGGCCGACCGCGGTGATGGCCAGGCCCGAGAACAGGAAGACCACCGCCGCGCCGAGGATCAGGCCGACGAGGGTCTGCGGGGCGAAGACGACCGCCTCGGCGGCGAAGTCGGCGTACCGGTCCGCCAGCACGTCGCGGATGGCGTCGGTGTAGGAGCCGAACAGCGCGGTCGCGGCCAGCACGGCCGTGGAGATCGCGATCCCCTTGGTGATCGCCTTGGTGGTGTTGCCGACGGCGTCGAGCTCGGTGAGGATCTGCGCGCCCTCGCCGTCGACGTCGCCCGACATCTCGGCGATGCCCTGGGCGTTGTCGGAGACGGGCCCGAAGGTGTCCATGGCGACGATGACGCCGACGGTGGTCAGCAGGCCGCAGCCGGCCAGGGCGATGGCGAACAGCGCCACGACGCCCGAGCCGCCGAGCAGGAACGCGCCGTAGACGGCCGCGGCGATGACGAGGGCGGTGTAGACGGCCGACTCGAGGCCGACCGAGATGCCCGCCAGCACGACGGTGGCCGCACCCGTGAGGGACGTCCGGCCGATGTCCTTGACCGGGCGGTCCTCGGTGCCGGTGTAGTACCCGGTCAGCGCCAGGATGACGACGGCCAGCACGATGCCGATGACGACGGCGCCGATGGCGACCACGCGCGGGTCGTCGACCGGGCCCGTGAACTCCTGCGCACCCGGCACGCCGAGGCCCGCGAAGGAGGACGGCAGGTAGGCGAACGAGGCGATCGCGCAGAGCACCGCCGAGATGCCGGCGGAGAGGTAGAACGACCGGTTGATGGTCTTGAGGCCGTTCTCCCCCGTGCGCGGCTTGGTGAGGTAGATGCCGATGAGCGCGGTGACCACGCCGATCGCCGGGACGATCAGCGGGAAGACCAGCCCGGCCTCGCCGAAGGCGGCCTTGCCGAGGATCAGCGAGGCGACCAGGGTGACGGCGTAGGACTCGAAGAGGTCGGCGGCCATGCCGGCGCAGTCACCGACGTTGTCGCCCACGTTGTCCGCGATGGTCGCGGCGTTGCGGGGGTCGTCCTCGGGGATGCCCTGCTCGACCTTGCCGACCAGGTCGGCGCCGACGTCGGCGGCCTTGGTGAAGATGCCGCCGCCGACCCGCATGAACATGGCCAGCATGGCGGCGCCGAAGCCGAAGCCCTCGAGGATGACCGGGGCGTCGCTGCGGAACGAGAAGACGACGAGCGAGGCGCCGAGCAGGCCCAGGCCGACCGTCAGCATGCCGACGTGGGCGCCGGTCCGGAAGGCGATCTTCATGGCCACGTCGCGGCCCGCGCTGCGGGCGGCGGAGGCCACCCGGACGTTCGCGCGGACGGCGAGCGACATGCCCAGGTAGCCGATGAGGGCCGAGAACACCGCGCCCGCCAGGAAGGCGATGGAACGGAAGATCCTCAGGGTCCACTCGGCGAACTCGTCGCTGCCCCGGGCGGGGAGCGCGAGGAGCAGGAAGAAGGCCGCGATGGCGAAGACCGACAAGGTGCGGAACTGACGGCCCAGGAACGCACTGGCCCCCTCCTGCACCCCGAGCGCGATCTCACGCATGCGGTCGGTGCCGTCGTCCGCGGCGAGGACCTCGCGGCGGAAGATCACGGCCATCACCAGAGCCAGCGCGGCAATCACGCCGACGATGGCGACGAGGGTCAGATTGCCTCCCGAAACCGGGATGGCGGTGACTTCCAAAGGAACTGGAAGTACGGGCATACAAAGTCCTCCTCGACCATGTGAACGCGAAACAAAGGCCTCGGATCAGCCGGGCGCAGTCTAACCACATGCCCTACTGGTCCGCTCCAGGTCCCGCGTGGCGGTGCGGGCGCGTCCCAGCACCCGGACGTGCCAGGCTGGCCGGATGAGCACGGGGACGGGGGCGGCGCGCGATCTCGCCGCGCCGGCCCAGACGGACGAGGAGGAGGACGGCGTCCGGCACGTCCGGGCGCTGCCGGCCCGGACCGGGACGCACGCGCCGTGGCCTGCCTGGCTCCCCGCGGAGCTCCGGGACGCCTTCGGCCGGACCGGCGTCGACCAGCCCTGGCAGCACCAGGTCCGGGCGGCCGAGGCCGCCTGGCAGGGCCGCCACGTCGCCCTGTCGACCGGCACCGCCTCGGGCAAGACGCTGGGCTACCTGATGCCCGTGCTCGCCGCGACGCTGACCGGTCGTCCCCCCGCCGGGCCGCTGCGGCCCGAGCCGACGGGCACCGCCGCGTGGCGGGTCAGCGGTCGTCCGCACACCGCTCTGTACCTCGCGCCCACCAAGGCGCTCGCCCACGACCAGCTGCGCGCCTGCACCGAGCTCGGCCTCAGCGGCTGGCCGATCGCCACCGTCGACGGCGACACGGGGCCCGACGCGCGGGCGTGGGCGCGCGAGCAGGCGGTCTACCTGCTGACCAACCCCGACCTGCTGCACTTCTCGCTGCTCCCCGGCCACGCCCGCTGGGCCGGGTTCCTCTCCTCCCTCCGCTTCGTCGTCGTCGACGAGGCGCACCGCTACCGCGGGGTCTTCGGCTCGCAGGTGGGGCTGGTCCTCCGCCGGCTCCGGCGGCTGGCCGCCGCGTACGGGGCCGACCCGGTGTTCGTCGTCGCCTCGGCCACCGCCGGCGACCCCGGGCGGACCGCGGCGGAGCTCCTCGGGGTGCCGCGCGCGGCCGTCACCACGGTCGACGAGGACTGCTCGTCCCGCGGACCGGTCGAGGTGGTGCTCCGGGAGCCGCTCTCCTCGACCGAGGACGACACGGCCGCCCTGCTGGCCCGCTCGGTGCAGGCCGGCGCCCAGACCATCGCCTTCGTCCCGTCCCGACGCGGCGCCGAGGTGGTGGCCCGGCGGGCCCAGCAGCAGCTCGACGCGTGGGCTCGGCCGGCCGTCGACGGCGAGCCCTCCCCCGCCCCCCGGGTCGCGGCCTACCGCGGGGGCTACCTCGCCGCGGACCGGCGCAAGCTGGAGCAGGCGCTGCAGGACGGCCGGCTGGCGGGTGTCGCCGCCACCAACGCCCTGGAGCTGGGGGTGGACATCGCCGGGATGGACGCCGTGGTGATGGCGGGGTTCCCGGGCACCCGCTCGGCGTTCTGGCAGCAGGCCGGTCGCGCCGGACGGCGGGGCCGGCCCGCCCGGGTCACGCTGGTGACCCGCGCCCACCCTCTCGACGCCTACCTCACCGAGCACCCGTCCGCGCTGCTCGACGAGCCCGTCGAGCCGACGGTGCTGCACCCCGGCAACCCCTACCTGCTGGGGCCGCAGCTGGCGGCCGCCGCCCAGGAGCTGCCGCTCACGGCCGAGGACGCGGCCTGGTTCGGGCCGCACACCGAGGCCCTCGCCGAGCGGTTGGCCGCGGGCGGGGCGCTGCGCCGGCGCCGGGACGGCTGGTACTGGACGCGGCCCGAACGGGCCTGCGACACCATCGACCTGCGCGGCTCGCGGGCGGACCAGGTGGAGATCATCGAGGTGGACACCGGCCGGGTGCTCGGGCACGTCGACCCGGTCGCGGCCGACCTGGCCGTGCACCCGGGCGCCGTCTACCTGCACGGGGGCGAGACCTTCCTGACCGAGGAGCTGGACCACGAGGGTCTCGAGGCCCTGGTCCGGGCGGCCCGGCCCGGCTACCTGACCCAGCCGCAGACCAGCACCGCCGTCGAGGTCCTCGCCGAGCACGACCGGCGCACCCTCGGACGCGGGCACCTGCACCGCGGCCAGATCGCGGTCACCAGCCAGGTCACCGGGTACCTGCGGCGGGACGAGGTGCTCGGCACCGTCTGGGACTCGACCCCGCTGGACCTGCCGGAGCGCCGGCTGGTGACCAGCGGGACCTGGCTGAGCCTGCCGCTGGACGCGGTGGCGGAGTCCGTCCCGCTCGCGCGGCTGGGAGCGGGCGCCCACGGGCTGGAGCACCTCGCCCTGGCCCTGCTGCCGATGCACGCGCCCTGCGACCGCTGGGACGTCCGCGGCTACTCGAGCGCCGCCGACGTCGCGACCGGCCTGCTCACCGTCAGCTTCTACGACCAGCAGCCCGCCGGGGCCGGCTTCACCGAGCAGGCCTTCGACGCGGGGCCGGCCTGGCTGGCGGCGGCCCTGGCGCGCGTCGAGGCGTGCCGCTGCGACGCCGGCTGCCCGGCCTGCGTGGTCGCCGCCGACTGCACCGACGCGCAGCGGGGGCTGGACAAGCCGCTCGCCGCCGACCTGCTCCGGCTGCTGCGGCCCGGCGCGTAGCCCGGCGCCCGCCGCCGCGCCCGGCCATACTGGCTGGATGGTCGCCCTCGGTGTCGTGCTCGTGGTGCTGGTGCTGGTGCTCGCGGCCGCCGTGCTGCTGGGCGGACCGGCGTCGTACGACCTCGCCGTCCTCGGGGCCACCGTCCCTGTGACGAGCACCGGCGTGTTCCTGGCCGGCGCCGCCGCCATGGCGGTGCTGGGCCTCGCCGTGGCCCTCGTGCTGCTCGGCCTGCGCCGGGGCCAGGCCCGGCGCCGCCGCATCAAGGCCCTGCGCTCCTCGGCCGTCACCACCCCCGGCGCCACCTCCACCGGTACCGCGGCCGCGGGGTCCTCCGGTGAGCGGCAGGCACAGCCGGCCGGGGCCGACGAGGCCACCCTCGACCCGTCATCCCGATGAGCTTCGGCGAGATCTTCCCGCCGGGGCTCCGACACCTCCGAGAAGAGAAGGACCGCCAGAAGATGCTCGTCTCCAAGCCCACGCCCGGCGGCGGCTCGCCGTTCGGCATCGACCTCGAGGCCGGGGTCGCCAAGATCACCGTCCGCCGCCCGGCCCCCGACCCGGAGCCGACGGACGCCGAGCTCCCCGCGGACGCCGCCGAACCGGCCGACCCCACGGGCCCCGCCGACGCGGCGGAGCAGCACCCCTAGCCGACGCCCCCTCACGGCGCCGACCCCGCGTGCGCCTCGCTGACGACGCGCGTCGGCAGTCCCGGCACACGGGTGCCCACGCCCAGTGCGACCCGCACGCTCACCACGTACTCGACCGGGTCCCCCACGGTGCTGCAGGTCAGCAGCGAAGCGCCGTTGGCCCCGGCGGTCCGCCGGGCCTGCGCGCAGGCGTCGCGACCTCCGGCGAAGGCCGCGGCTCCGCTGACCGCGGCCAGGTCGGCGGCCGCCCGCACGCGGTGCTGGGCCATCGCGTAGCCGGCGACCAGCAGGGCGACGCCGACGAGCACGACGACGACCCCCAGCACGCCGGCGACCAGGATCGAGGCGCTGCCCCGCTGGCCGGCGGCCCCGGGCACCGGGACACTCACCGCCCCAGCCCACCGGGCTCGGGCACCACGGCCGCCTCCGCCGCCAGCGGAACGGCCAGCCGCCCACCGGCGAAGGGCTGCACGGTGACCTCCACCCGCACCACCACCTGCCCCGACCGCCGGCTCACCCGCACCGCGGCCCCGTCCGGAGCCTGCGCCCGGGCGACCGCCGCCGCGACCCGGTCGCCGCGGGCCTCCTGACGGGCCACCGCCGCCGCCGTGTCCTCGCAGCGCAGCTGCTGGACCACGAGCACGATCCCCCAGCTCAGCAGCAGGAAGAGGCTGAGTGCCGCCAGGATGGCGACGGCCAGCTCGGCCGTCACCATCCCGCGCCCGCTGCGCGAACGCGTGACCTCGCCGCTGGAGACCACGGCGTCGACCGTCAGAGCCCGCGCGCGAAGGCCCGGATCACCGTCAGGATGAACTCCAGGATGGCCTTCTCCACCGGGCCGCTGGTCACCACCGCGAGCAGGACCCCGGCGATGCCGATGGCGGCGATGATGCCCACCGCCCACTCGGCGCTGACCATCCCGCGCTGGTCGCGGCGGACGGCGGGCCAGCCACCCGTCGTGGGGGCCGGCAGCACGCTCCCCACCGCCCCCTCCGCCCGCGGCACCCCGCGGCCGGTCTCGTTCGTCGTCGTCATCGTGACCTCCTGGAAGACTCGCACCTGGCGGTGCGGCAGCCCCGTTGGCTGCGGCGAGAGTCTCCGGACGGCGGCGTCCAGCGTGCGGTCTGGCGACCCCGCTGTGCACGGGCTCCGGCCGGCCCGGCCCCTTGTGGACGGTCACCCCGCTCACCCGAACGCCTGCACCACGGCCGAGACCACCGTCGGCACCACCCCGAGCAGCAGGAAGGCAGGGATGAAGCAGGTCATCAGCGGGAGCACGCTGCGGACCCCGACGCTGCGGGCGCGCTGCTGGAGGGCCGCCCGGCGCTGCTCGCGGGCGGTGGCGGCGTGGTGGCGCAGGGCGGCCACCAGCTCGGTCCCGGACTCGGCGGCGCGGGCCAGGTCCGCCGCGGCAGCGCCGAGCTGCGGGTGCCCGACGAGCCCGCTCCAGGCCGCGGCGTCGCCGACCCCCAGCTCGACGGCCCGCAGCACCGCTCCCAGCTCCTCGGCCACCGGCCCGTCGAAGGCGTCCACCACGGTGGCGCAGGCGCCCCGCAGGGGGAGCCCGGCCGCCAGCCCGTCAGCCATGAGCTCCAGGGCCTGCGGCACGTCGGCGACCAGCCGTCGCGCCCGGGCCTGGGCCGACCGCGGCTCGAGGCCGCCGAGCAGGAGGGCCGCGGCCGCGAGGACCACCGGCCAGCCGAGGAACGGCCACCAGCCGACGTCGAGCAGCCGGGAGCAGACCAGGCAGGCGCCCGCCCCGGCTCCCGCACCGAGGCCGACCCGACGAGCCGGGGACGGAGCGTCCGGCCGGCCCCGGGCGACCCGGACGACGGCTCCGCCGCCCTGCGCCGGCACCCGGGACGGCGGCGTGGCGATCCGGTGCAGGCCCGCCCGGGGCGAGCGGGCCGCCAGGAGGCACGCCACTCCGGCGAGCACCGCGGGCACCAGGGCGGGGACGACGCCGTCCACACCTCAGCCCTGCTCCGACGCGGCCCGGGCCAGCGCCTCGATCCAGAGCACCCCGGCGCAGGCGAGGGCCACGCCGAGCACGGCGCAGACCCAGCCCGCCGGGCCCGCCACCAGCCAGCCGATCGGGTCCCCGCCCAGCAGGTAGCCCATCCCCAGCCCGAGCGCGGGGAGCGCGGCCATGAGCTTGCCGGTCGCCCGGGGAGCCGCCAGCTCCCCGCCCACCACGGCCCGCAGGGCCTGGTCGGCCGACTGCCCCAGCGCCACCTGCTCGAGGGTGCTGCCGAGCGACGCCCCGCTCCGGGTCGCGACCCGCCACGCGCGCGCCAGCTCGCGCAGGCCGCCGGCCCCCGGTCGAGCGGCCTGGCGTGACCACACCGCGGTCACGTCGCCGCCGAGCAGCTGGGTCTCGTGCGCCGGCCGCAGCACCGGGCACGCCGCGGCCGCCGTCGCCAGGGCGAGGCCGGGGACCTGGCCGACGCGCAGGTTGGCGGCCAGCACCGTGCAGCCCTCCACCACCTCCCGCGCCGTCCGGTCGGCCGCCCGGCGCCGGGCCCGCAGGACACCGAGCCGGCCGGCGGTGACGGCGACCAGCCCGACCGCGCTGGCGAGGACCACGCCACGGAGCCCGGCCAGCACCGCCCCGAGCACCAGCGACCCGGCCGCCCCGCCCAGGGCCAGCACGACCACGCGCGCCGACCGGGGGCTCCCGCCCGTTCGCGGTGCCGGGTCGGCCTGGTCGACCACGTCCGCGCGGGCCCAACCGGCCGCCGGACGGGTCACCCCGAGGAGGGCGGCGGCCACCGCCAGCAGCACCGCGAGCAGCGTCATCGGTCCAGCAGCCTCTCCAGCCGCGCGCTGCCCGGCCCCAGCCGCGCCCGCCCGCCGGGTCCGAAGGTGACGGCCGGGGAGGTCCGGGTGAGCCCGGACACCTCGTCGCGGACCACCACGTGCACCTCGGCCATCCGACGGACCCCGGCCGGGTCACGCCGGATGTGCAGGACCACGTCGAGGGCCGAGGCGACCTGGGCGTGCAGCGCCGCCCGGCCCAGGCCGCCGAGCGCCCCCAGCGCCTCCAGCCGGGCAGGCACGTCCTCCGCCGAGTTGGCGTGCACCGTGCCGCAGCCTCCCTCGTGCCCGGTGTTCAGGGCCCGCAGCAGGTCGCAGATCTCCCCGCCGCGGACCTCCCCGACCACGATCCGGTCCGGCCGCATCCGCAGGGCCTGGCGGACCAGCTCGGTCAGGGTCAGGGCGCCCACCCCCTCGGCGTTGGCCGGCCGGCCCTCCAACCGGACGACGTGCGGGTGCGCCGGGTCGAGCTCGCGGGAGTCCTCGGCCACCACGACGCGCTGGTCGGCCGGCACCAGGGCCAGCAGGGCGCTGAGCAGCGTCGTCTTGCCCGACCCGGTGCCGCCGCTGACCAGGAAGGCCAGCCGGGCCTCGACCACGCGTCGGAGCAGGGCCGCGGCCCGGGGGCCCATCGCCCCGGAGGCCACGAAGTCGTCGAGCCCGAGGCCGCGCCGCGCGGGCACCCGCAGGGACAGGCAGGTGCCCGGCTGCGCCACCGTCGCCAGCACGGCGTGCAGCCGCGTGCCGTCGGGCAGCCGGGCGTCGACGAAGGGCGAGGCGTCGTCGAGGCGCCGACCGACCGACGCGGCCAGCCGCTGGGCCAGGGCCCGCACCTCGGCGTCGGACCCGAACCGCACGGCGGCGGGCTCCAGCCCGGCACCCCGGTCCAGGAGCACCTGGTCCGGACCGTTGACGAGGACGTCGGTCACGCCGGGCAGCCGGAGCAGGGGCTCCAGCGGTCCGGCCCCGACGCTGTGCCGTCGCAGCGCCTCCACCGTCTCGACCAGGACGGCGTCGGTGACGAGCCGGCCCTCGGCCCGCATCGCCTCGGCCACGTCGTGCGCGGTGTGCGGCCGGCCGAGGGCGACCAGCCGGGTGCGCAGCGGGTCCAGCTCGACCGGCGCGCTCACGCCGCCGCCACCGGTGGGACGCACCGGTCCAGCACGGCCCGGCTGCCCCGGGCCAACGGGCTGCGCGCCGAGCGGCCCGGCGGCTCACCGCGCTCGGCCGCGACGGCCGCGGCCGGGTCGTGCGGCACCACCCCGGCCGACCCCAGTCCCAGCGCCTCGGCGGCGGCGTCGGCGCCCAGCCCGCCCCGACGCCCCGTCCGGGTCAGCACGCGCAGCACGGCGCAGGCCGGGGCGAGGGCGCGGGCGGCCTCGCGGCCGGCCGCCACGCCCCGGACGTCCGCGCGCACCACCAGTAGCACCTCGTCCGCCTGGCGCAGGGCCTCCGCGGCCCCGACCGCCGGCTGCCGCGGCAGGTCGACCACCACCAGCGCATGGCTCCGCAGCAGCGAGAGCAGCACCGCCCCCACCGCCTCCGCCGTCAGCGGCGGCGGCGCCGACGGCAACCGGGCGACCGACAGCACGTCGACGCCCTCGACGACCGGCAGCTGGCCGCGCAGGTCGCCGAGAAAACCCCGGGCCCCCGCCAGCCGGGGCCACCGCCAGCCCTCCTGCTGCTCGGCCCCGAGCAGCAGGTCGACACCCCCGCCGGCCTCGTCCAGGTCCACCAGCGCCGTCGGGGTGCCGTCCCGGGCCGCGGTGAGCGCGAGGGCGGCCGCCGTCGTCGAGGTGCCCACGCCGCCACCCGCCCCGGTCAGCACCAGCAGCCGGCCCGAGCCGGGCGGTCGGCCACCGCGCCCGCCGACGGCGGCGGCGAGCGCCTCGGCGCCGCTGGGCAGCGTGAGCACCGCGGCGCCGAGCACCGCGGAGTGGCGGAGGGCGGCTGCCGGGTCCTGGTCCCGACCGACGATCAGCAGGCCCCGCCGGGGCGGCAGCCGGAGCCCGACGACGTCGGCCGCCGCGTCCGGCCCGACGACCACCAGCGGCGCCGACGCCCACGCCCCGCGGACCTCGGCCGGCTGGTCCACCAGCACGGGCTGCACGGCCAGGGTGGCCGTCACCGCGTGCACCCGGCTCAGCAGCTCGGGGTCCCCGGTCACGACGACGGGCTGGGGAGGTCCGGTCAGGTCCATGGCGTCAGTCTGGGGACCCGGCGCCCGGACCCGACGTCGTCGGCGGGACCTGTGGACGCCCTTCGGACGAGGTCCAGCCCTGTGGACGAACGGGACGGGACAGGGGCGCGGACCGCCCCGACCGGCCCCGGTCGCACCTCCTCCGCGTCATGTCCGGTCAAAGAGGGCGCGGTCCGGGAAACCCTTCACTTGCCCGAACTTCCCGTGTACAAAGGACGCAGGTAAGGACCGCGAAGCCGGTGGCGAGGAGCCCGAGGCGAGCGACCTGGTGGGTCACCAGATCGGTCGCAGGGACGCCACCCCCCGACCGGTCGAGAGCTCGAGACGGCAGTACCCACGCGGCGATCACCCATCCCTGAGGGGCAGTTGAGATCCAGGTCTTCCTGGGCCAACGCGGAGAACCTGCACGCATGGTCGCTCCGGACCGGGCTCGGCACGGCGCCCGCCCTGCGGGCGCCGTGCCACACACACTCCGCTGCGCCGCACCACCGGGCCGGACCAGGCCTCAGCCGGTGCGGGACCGCAGCGCCGAGAGCTCCGCCCCGCGGCCGAGCGCGGTGGCGCAGTGCAGCAACCAGGCCCGCACCCCCGCCACCGACCCGGTGGCGTAGCCGGCCAGGGCCTCACCGTAGGCCGGACCGGCGTCCGCGTGCCCGGCCTCGACCGGGATGGCCGCGCGCGGGTCGACGCCCGCCGAGACCAGCACCAGGTGCTCGGCGGCGCGGGCCACGACGGCGTCGGCCGTGCCGAAGGGCGCGAGGTCGGCCAGCTCGGCGTGCACCACGGCAGCCAGCACCACCGCCGACCCGGCGCCCGGTCGCGTGAGCAGCGTCGTCAACCCGGCCAGCCGCTCGGTGGTCGCCCCGTCGGCGCGGACCCGGCCCAGGTCCTCGTCGGGCACCTGCCCCTGCGCGACGAGCACGTGCGCACGGGCCAGGGCCTGCGCCGGCGCGACCCGCAGCGTCCCCGCCAGGGTCGTCAGCTCGGTCGAGAGCCGGACCGCCCCGGGCAACCAGCGGTCCGCCTGCCCGGTCAGCCCGGCGCTGGCCCGGGCGCCCAGCAGCAGCGACGCCGCGACCTGCTCGGGGCTCAGCCGGCGGAGGCCGCGGTCGCGCAGCACCGCGTCGACGGCGTCCAGCGCCGAGGCCACCGCGGAGGGCACGCCCTCGAGCTGCGCGAGGTCGGCGAGCGGGTCGGGCACGACTAGAGTCTCCCGCATGGACGACGCCCGCCGGACTCCCTATCCGGTGGCCGCGACCCGGTGGATGGTGGGCGAGCAGCGGGCCCGCGTCCTCGACCTCGGCAGCGGTCGCGGCGGCCTCGCCGCCATGCTGCACGACGCCGGCCACGAGGTGTTCGGCCTCGACCGGGCGGTGGAGGCGGTCGCCCACCTCGCGGACCGCCTGGGCACCCGGCTGCACGTGGCCGGCCAGGTGGAGTCGCTGCCCTACCTGTCCTGCCACTTCGACGTCGTGACCGCGTCCCAGACGCTGCACCGGTTCGCGCCGGGCCTCGCGCTGACCGAGATCGCCCGCGTGCTGCGCCCCGGCGGCCACCTCGCCGTGGCCTACAACACCCGGGACGACACGGTGCCGTGGGTCCGGCGGCTGACGGCGCTGATGCGCGACGCGGACCCCCGGGCCATGGGCGGCGACTTCGGCACCGAGGCGGTCGAGGCCCTGGCCGGCAGCCCCTACTTCAGCGGGCTCGAGCGCCGCAACTTCCGCAACTGGGTGCCGATCACCCGCAGCGGCCTGGTGGCGATGGCTGCGCGGCAGCCCTACGCCGCCGCGCTCACCGACGAGCGGCGCGCCCGCCTGCTGGCCGACGTGGGCGAGCTCTACGACAGCTCCGCGCGCTCACCCGAGCCCCTGCTGCTGCCGTTCCAGGCGTCCTGCTGGCGGGCCGAGGTCGACCACTCCGGGCTGGTCCTGGTCGAGGACGAGGACGCGCTCGAGATCCGCCTCTGAACCCGCCCGGCCGGCCGCCCGGAACGGTTCGCCGCGCCGCCTGCCGGCTGTCCGTGGTCGGGGCTAGGGTGCGTCCACGACTACCCGTGGAGGCTCTGATGACGGAGAGCACGACCCCCCTGCCCGAGGCCGCCGGACGCAGTCCGCGCAGCGCCCACGAGGACGCCTACGCCGCGATCGCCGCCGAGCCCGACTTCGTCGAGCTGAAGCGCCGCTACACCCGGTTCGCCTTCCCCGCCACCATCGCCTTCATGGCCTGGTACGTCACCTACGTCGTGGCCAACAACTGGGCCCGCGGGTTCATGGACACCCCGGTCGCCGGCAACATCAACGTCGCCGTGGTGTTCGGGCTGCTGCAGTTCGTGTCGACCTTCGTCATCGCCTACCTCTACTCCCGGCACGCCACCCGGTCGCTCGACCCGCTGGCCACCCGGCTCCGTGAGCGTTTCGAGCAGGAGGAGGGCCGGTGAGCGCGCCGCTGCTGGTCCCGCTCGCCGCCTCCGACAACCGGGGGCTCACCATCGGCCTGTTCCTCGTCGTGGTGGCCATCACCCTCGGGATCACGTTCTGGGCCTCGCGGCAGAACAAGACCACCGCCGACTACTACGCCGGTGGCCGCAACTTCTCCGGCTTCCAGAACGGCCTCGCGATCGGCGGCGACTACATGTCGGCCGCGTCCTTCCTCGGCATCTCCGGGTCCATCGCGCTCTACGGCTACGACGGCTTCCTGTACTCCATCGGCTTCCTGGTGGCGTGGCTGGTCGCCCTGCTGCTGGTGGCCGAGCTGCTGCGCAACTCGGGCCGCTACACGATGGCCGACCAGCTCGCGTACCGGATGCGCCAGACGCCGGTCCGCAGCGCCGCCGCGGCCTCCACGATCGTGGTGTCGATCTTCTACCTGCTGGCGCAGATGGTGGGCGCCGGCAGCCTGGTCGGGCTGCTGCTCGGGGTGAACGACCCGGCGCTGAAGAACCTCGTCATCGTGGGCGTCGGCGTGCTGATGATCATCTACGTCACCTTCGGCGGAATGAAGGGCACCACGTGGGTGCAGATCGTCAAGGCCGTGCTGCTGATGGTCGGGACGCTGCTGATCACGCTCCTCGTGCTCGCCCAGTTCCACTTCAACCTCTCCGAGCTGCTCGGGGCGGCCGCCGAGAAGTCCGGCAAGGGCGCCGCCTTCCTGCAGCCCGGGCAGCTCTACGGCAAGGACCTGACCGGCAAGTTCGACTTCCTGTCCCTCGGCCTGGCCCTCGTGCTGGGCACCGCCGGCCTGCCGCACATCCTCATCCGCTTCTACACGACGCCGACGGCCCACGCGGCCCGCAAGTCGGTGCTGTGGGCCATCGGCCTGATCGGCGCCTTCTACCTGATGACCCTGGTGCTCGGCTTCGGCGCCGCCGCCCTCGTCGACACGGGGAAGGGCAGCCAGATCGCCACCACCTCGGGCAACGCCGCCTCACCGCTGCTGGCCCAGGCCGTCGGCGGTGGCGAGGGCACGCTGGGCGGGTCGGTGCTGCTCGCGCTCATCTCCGCGGTCGCCTTCGCCACCATCCTGGCCGTCGTCGCCGGGCTAACCCTGACGTCCGCGTCCTCGGTGGCGCACGACCTCTACGCGAGCGTCCTCAAGAAGGGCCGCGCGAGCGAGCGCAGCGAGCTGGTCGTCGTCCGGATCGCCGCGTTCGCCATCGGCGCCGTGGCCATCGCGCTGGCCATCCCGGCGCAGCGGCTCAACATCGCGTTCCTGGTGGCGCTGGCCTTCGCCGTCGCCGCCTCGGCCAACCTGCCGGCACTGCTGTTCAACCTGTTCTGGCGGCGCTTCAACACCCTCGGCGCCACCTGCAGCATCTACGGCGGGCTGCTGGCCGCCGTCCTGCTCGTGGTCTTCTCCCCCGTCACCTCGGGCACCGAGACCTCGCTGATCCCCGGCCTGGACTTCGCCTGGTTCCCGCTGCGCAACCCCGGCCTGGTGTCGATCCCGTTCGGCTTCCTGTGCGGCATCGTCGGCACGCTGCTCAGCAAGGACCCGGAGGCCGAACGGCGCTACGACGAGCTCTCGGTGCGCTCGCTCACCGGGGCCGGGGCCGAGAAGGCCGTCAGCCACTGAGCCGGCGCCCCGGACCGCCGTCGCCCACCCGGTGTCGACGGCGGCCGGGGGCCGCCTCGCTAACCTGAGCACGGCCGGGCACCGCCCGGCACCGCAGAAGCCGTCGAGGAGGACCAGCGTGAGCGAAGAAGGACTGTCCAACCTGATGCACGAGGACCGTCGCTTCCCCCCGCCCCCGGAGCTGGCCGCGCACGCGAACGTCACCGCGGCCACCTACGCCGAGGCCGAGGCCGACGTCGAGGCGTTCTGGGCCCAGCAGGCCCGGCGGATCAGCTGGGAGACCGAGCCCACCCAGGTGCTCGACTGGAGCAACCCGCCCTTCGCGCAGTGGTTCGCCGACGGGCGCCTCAACGCCGCCTACAACTGCCTGGACCGGCACGTCGAGGCCGGCCTGGGCGACCGGGTGGCCTTCCACTTCGAGGGCGAGCCCGGCGACACCCGCACCATCACCTACGCCGACCTGGCCAGCGAGGTCCGCCAGGCCGCCAACGCGCTCACCGCGATCGGCGTCGAGGCCGGCGACCGGGTCGCGATCTACCTGCCGATGATCCCCGAGGCCGTCGTGGCCATGCTCGCCTGCGCCCGGATCGGCGCCCCGCACACCGTCGTGTTCGGCGGCTTCTCCGCGGACGCGCTCGCCTCGCGCATCCAGGACTGCGGGGTCGAGGTCGTGATCACCGCCGACGGCGGCTTCCGGCGGGGCAAGCCCTCACCGCTGAAGCCGGCCGTCGACGCCGCGCTCGAGTCGTGCCCGGACGTGCACCACGTGCTGGTCGTCCGGCGGACGGAGCAGGAGACCGCGATGGCCGAGGGCCGGGACCTCTGGTGGCACGAGTTCGTCGGCGGCCAGGCCACCGAGCACGCCTGCGAGTTCTTCCCCGCCGAGCACCCGCTCTACATCATGTACACCTCGGGCAGCACGGGGAAGCCGAAGGGCATCCTGCACACCACGGGTGGCTACCTCGTCGGCACCGCCTACACCCACTGGGCGACCTTCGACCTCAAGCCCGAGACCGACGTCTTCTGGACCGCCGCCGACATCGGCTGGGTCACCGGGCACTCCTACCTCGTCTACGGCCCGCTGGCGAACGGCGCCACCAGCGTCATGTACGAGGGCACCCCCGACACCCCGCACCAGGGCCGCTGGTGGGAGCTCGTCGACAAGTACGGGGTGACGATCCTCTACTGCGCCCCGACCGCGATCCGCACGTTCATGAAGTGGGGCGCGGACATCCCCGAGCGCCACGACCTGTCCTCCCTGCGGCTGCTCGGCTCGGTGGGTGAGCCGATCAACCCGGAGGCCTACGTCTGGTACCGCCACCACATCGGCCACGACCGGACCCCCGTCGTCGACACCTGGTGGCAGACCGAGACCGGGATGCACATGATCTCGCCCATGCCCGGGGTGACCGTGGGCAAGCCCGGCGCCGCCATGACCCCGGTCCCCGGCGTCAAGGTCGAGGTCGTGAACGACGAGGGCCAGCCGGTCGGCAACGGTCAGGGCGGCTACCTGACCGTCACCCACCCGTGGCCGGCCATGCTGCGGACGCTCTGGGGCGACGACGAGCGCTACGTCGACACCTACTGGTCCCGCTTCCCCGGGATGTACTTCGCCGGTGACGGGGCCAAGAAGGACGAGGACGGTGACATCTGGTTCCTGGGCCGGGTCGACGACGTGATGAACGTGTCCGGGCACCGGATGTCGACCACCGAGATCGAGTCGGCCCTGGTCAGCCACCCGAAGGTGGCCGAGGCCGCCGTCGTCGGCGCCACCGACCCGATGACCGGCCAGGCCGTCGTGGCCTTCGTCATCCTCCGCTCCGAGGCCGGTGACGGCGGCCCGGACGTGGTCCAGGAGCTGCGGGCGCACGTGGCCCGGGAGATCGGCGCGATCGCCAAGCCCCGCCAGATCATGGTCGTGGAGGAGCTGCCGAAGACCCGCTCCGGCAAGATCATGCGGCGGCTGCTGCGCGACATCGCGGAGAACCGCGAGCTCGGCGACGTCACGACGCTGACCGACTCGTCGGTGATGACCCTCATCCAGGAGAACCTGGCGGCCAGCCCCGCCAGCGAGGACTGACCGACCGGCTCACCGTCACGGGGCCCGGCCGCTGCGCCGGGCCCCTCACCCCTCGGTGGTCCGGGGCTCCTGGTAGACGTCCGGCGTGCCGTCGGCGTCGGCGTCGCGCGCCTCCGCCTCGTGCAGGCGCCGGTAGGTCCGGTTCCGCAGCCGCAGGACCACCGCGGCCAGCAGCGCGGCGAGCAGGGACCCGCAGAGCACACCGACCTTGACGTGGTCGTCGCGGGCGCTGCCCGCGCCGTAGGCCAGGTCGCCGATCAGCAGGGAGACGGTGAACCCGACCCCGGCCAGCACCGACAGCCCGAGGACGTCGACCCAGCGCAGGTCGGTGTCCAGCCGCGCCCGGGTGAAGCGGGCCATCAGCCACGTGGAGCCGAGCACGCCGACGGTCTTGCCGACCACCAGGCCGGCGACGATGCCCACCGCGACGCGGTCGTCGAGCGCGGCGACGAGGCCGTCCAGCCCGCCGACCGTCACGCCCGCGGCGAAGAACGCGAACACCGGCACGGCGAGGCCGGCCGAGACGGGACGCACGCGGTGCTCGAAGTGCTCCGCCAGCCCCGGACCGGCGTCCGGCCCGCCGGCCGCCCGGCTCCGCACCACCGGCACGGTGAAGCCGAGCAGCACCCCGGCCACCGTGGCGTGCACGCCGGAGGCGTGCACGAGCGCCCAGGTGGCCGCGGCCAGCGGCAGCAGCAGCCACCAGGAGCGGACCCGCCGCTGCACCGCCCAGCCGAACAGCCCCAGCGGGACCAGCGCCGCGAGCAGCAGCAGCGGGGCGAGGTCGCGGGTGTAGAAGACCGCGATGATCGTGATGGCCAGCAGGTCGTCGACCACGGCGAGGGTGAGCAGGAACGTGCGCAGGGCCACCGGCAGGTGGGTGCTGATGACGGCGAGGACGGCCAGCGCGAACGCGATGTCGGTCGCGGTGGGGATGGCCCAGCCCTGCAGCGCACCCCCGCCGGTGCGCAGGTTGACCAGCACGAAGACCAGCGCCGGCACAGCCATCCCGCCCACGGCGGCCACGACCGGGAGTGCCGCCCGGCGCGGGTCGCGCAGGTCGCCGGCCACGAACTCGCGCTTGAGCTCGAGCCCGGCCACGAAGAAGAAGATCGCGAGCAGCCCGTCCGCCGCCCAGGTCCCCAGGGTCAGGTCGAGGTGGAGCGCCGCCGGACCGGCACGGAGGTCGCGGAGTGCGGCGTAGCCGGCCGACCACGGCGAGTTCGCCCAGGCCAGGGCCAGCACGGTGGCGGCGAGCAGGAGGGCGCCGCCGACGGTCTCGCGACGGAGCAGTGCCGTGACCCGCGACACCTCGGTCCACGAGCCGCGGCCGAACAGGGGGCGGGGGCGGGCGTCGGGGTGGGACACGGCGGGTGCTCCTCGGGGGATGGTGGGGTCGCTGGGGTCGTTGCCGACCAGACTTCCCGGCGCACCGTGGACCACGCTACCGAAGACCACCGGTGGCCCGGCGCCACGCCGCCGGACACCGCGCGCGGCGCCCGGGTGGCCGACCACTAGGCTCACCCCTGACGAGAGGAGCACTCATGGCAGACCAGGGTGTGAGCGACCTGATCAAGGGCATCAGCGACGACGTGAAGCTGTTGGTCCGCGACGAGATCCAGCTGGCCAAGTCCGAGCTGGTCCCCGCGGCCAAGAACGCCGGCATCGGCGCGGGACTGTTCGGCGCCGCCGGCTACTTCGTCATCTCCGCGCTCTCGGTGCTCTACTTCGCGGCGGCCTTCGCACTGGCGCAGGTGGTGGACACCTGGCTGGCCTTCCTCATCGTCGGCGTGGCCCTGCTGCTCGTCGCCGCCGTCCTCGGCCTGGTCGGCTTCGTGCTGGTCAAGCGGGTCAAGGCCCCGGAGCGGACCATCGCCACCGCGAACGCGACGGTCGCCGACATCAAGGCCGCCGTGCAGCGCGGGAACGCCGCTGCGACCGCCCCGCAGATCGAGGGCACCGTCGTCAGCAGCCGCGCGATCAGCTGACCGCCCGCTCCCGCCGCCGGCCGGCGGCCGGCAGCGGGTCAGCACCGGGCGGGGTCAGAACCGCTCGGCCGAGTCCTGGTCGTCGCCCGGCACGGGGAACTCCTGGCCGGTCTCGGTCTCCGGTCCCGGGTCGTCCTCGGTCTCGACCAGGGCCGTGTGCGAGGCGCCCCGGGCCTCCTCGATGAGCTGCTCGGAGCGCTCCAGCGGCGCGGGGTCGGCGGTCTCGGGCACGGCGTCGTCGCCTGCGGGCACGGGGTCGGTGTTCTCTGCGGTCACCGGCCCAGCCTCTCACGGGCCGGCCGGCGCGCCTCGGGCCCCAGCCAGGCGTCCATCACCCGGTAGGCGTTGGCGAAGATCGTCAGCACCGGGTTCACCCCGCCGTTGGTGACGTGCAGCGAGCCGTCGACCACCCGCAGGTTGTCGTGGCCCCACACCCGTCCGTACGGGTCGGTCACCGAGCGGGCCGGGTCGGTGCCCATCCGGCAGCTGCCCGCCTGGTGCTGACCGCTGCTGGGCCCCAACTCGTCGGGCCGGCGGCCGTTCACGACGACGGTGGTGGCCCCGGCCGCACGCAGCCACTCCGCCGCCCGTTCGCCCAGGAACGCGGCGGTCCGGTGGTCCTCGGGGTGCAGCCGCCCGCTCAGCCGGGCGACGGGCAGACCGAGGCTGTCGGTGACGTGCGGGTCGAGCCGCACCCGCGACTCCGCGGAGGTGACCTCCTGCACGGGCCCGACGACGCGCTGCATCCGCGGCATCAGGTGCCGCATCCCCCGCTTCGCCGCCAGCCCGGACCGGGGCAGCAGTCCGGCCTGGCTCAGGTAGAGGAACGTGCTCGTCGGGGTGGGCACGAACTCGTTGGCGATCATCCCGCCGCCCACCAGCGGGCCGGCGTCGTCGGCGTTGTGGTGGCGGAAGTCGTTGGTCGCGATGCTGGGGCCGGGGCCCACGTAGTCGTTGACCGGGTCGTCGAACAGGCCGGTCGCCCCCGCGTAGAGGTGGCCCTGCAGGTGCCGGCCGACCTGGTCGGCGTCGTTGCCCGCGCCGTGCGGCTCGCGGTCGCTGGTGCTGGTCAGCAGGAAGCGCGCGGACTCCACCGCCCCCGCCGCGACCACCACGTCGTCCGCCGCCACCTCGGTGCGCCAGCGGCGGCCGTCGACGGCGGCCGCGAGGACGACACCGGTCACCCGCCCGGACCGGTCGAAGGTCAGGCGCTCGGCCCGGGTGCCGAGCAGCAGGTGCAGCCGGCCGGTGGCCGCGGCCCGGACCAGCGTCGTGTTGTGCGAGCCGTTCTTCGCCTCCACCGGGCAGGCGAAGCCCACGCACTGCCGGCAGCGGGCGCAGGCGGGCCGGCCGCCATAGGGCTCGGAGTTGATGGCCAGCGGCACGGCCAGGGTCTGCAACCCCAGCCGCGCGCCGGCGTCGGCGAGCCGTCGGGCCGGCGCCGTGAACGGCATCGGCGGCATCGGGAAGTCGCGCGAGCGGGGCGCGAGCGCCGAGTCCCCCGCCGTGCTGCCGCAGACCCCGATCTCCCACTCGGCCCGGCTGTAGAACGGCTCCAGCTCGGCGTGGCCCACCGGCCAGTCGGCCAGCGCACTGCCCTCGGGCACCCCGTAGGTGCTGGCCATCGTGAAGTCCTCGGGCACGAACCGCCAGGCCTGCGCCCCGTAGACGCGGGTGCCCCCGCCGACGGTGTTGGCGTTGCTGCCCCACCGGGGGTCCCAGGGTGAGACCGTCTCGGTCCGGAGCCCCAGCTGCAGGGTCCGCGGGTTGCCGTCCGAGGGCGCCAGCGTCCGGTGGTCGAGGCCGACGTCGGTGCGCGCGTTGCGCAGGTGGTCCTCGGCCAGCTCGGCGGTGTCGGGGAAGCTGCCGCGCTCGACGACCAGGACCGTCCGGCCGGCGGCCGTCAGCTCCGCCGCGGCCACCCCGCCGCCGGCCCCGGAGCCGATGACCACCGCGTCGTAGCGGGTCCGGAGCTCGGCGTGGCCGATCACGGCACGGCGGTCCGGCGGCGGCACGGCCACGTCCGGCCAGCCGCCCGGAGGGTCGGGCGTCCAGCCCAGCGCCCCCCAGGCCGCCGGTCCGGTGTTGCCCCCCGACGCCGCGTCGGCGTAGTAGGCCGCGGCGACGGTGGTGGTGAACCAGCGCACCTCGGGCTCGTCGACCAGGTCGTCGAGGACCTGCTGCTGCGTCGCCGCGTCGAGGGCGGCGAAGCCGCCGTCCCCGCGGTCCTCCGCGGCCGCGTCGAGCCGGTCCAGCACGGCCGCCACCCGTGCGGACCAGCCGTAGGACCGGACGGCCTCCGACAGCAGGAAGTCGGCCACGCCGACGGCCGAGGCGGCGGGCAGGTCGTCGGCCGGCACCACCGCGTCGACCGCGGCACGGAGCCGGTCCCGCACGTCGGGTCGCGGCACGGTCGGCTCCCCTCAGCCGATCAGGTGGAGGCGGGACTCCCACGGCGCCAGCTCCGGCGACGCCGCACCCGGGTGGGTGCTCAGCAGCAGCCGGGCCCCGGTGACGTCGGGCAGCGAGCCGGCCGGCACCGTGGCGGGCGTCGAGGAGCAGTTGGCCACCACCAGCAGCACCTGCTGCCCCAGCGTCCGGGTGAAGGCCCAGATCTGCTCGTGCTCGGGCAGCAGCAGGGCGAACCGGCCCTCGACCACCACGGGGAGCTCGTGCCGCAGCTCGATGAGCCGGCGGACGTGGTGGAAGGTGGAGTCCTGATCGGCCACCGCCGCGGCGGCGTTGACGAAGACGTAGTTCGGGTTGACCGGCAGCCACGGGATGCCCTCGGTGAACCCCGCGTGCGAGGTGTCGTCCCACTGCACCGGCGTCCGGGCGTTGTCGCGGCTGCGGACGCTGAGCGCGTGCATCACCGTCTCCGGGTCCAGGCCCTGGCTCATCGCCTCGGCGTGGTAGTTGAGGGTCTCGATGTCGCGGTAGGCGCTGATGTCGGCGAACTGGGTGTTCGTCATGCCCAGCTCCTCGCCCTGATAGACGTACGGCGTGCCCTGGTGCAGGTGCTGCACCGAGGCCAGCGTCTTGGCCGAGTTCACCCGGTGCTCCGGGCTGTCGTCGCCGAACCGCGACACCGCGCGCGGCTGGTCGTGGTTGTCCCAGTACAGCGAGTTCCAGCCGACCCCCGCCAGGCCGTCCTGCCAGGCAGCGAGGTTCTGCTTGAGCACCGGCAGCCGGAGCGGCGCGATGTCCCACTTGGTGCCGCCGGGCTGGGCGTCGAGGCCGACGTGCTCGAAGGTGAACACCATGTTGAGCTCGCCGTTCGCCGGGTCCGTCACCCGGCGGGCGAGGTCGATGGTGGAGCCGGGCATCTCGCCCACGGTGAGCAGGTGGCGCTCGTCGAGCCCGACGGCGGCGTTCATCTCCTGCAGGAACTCCTCCAACCGCGGCCCGTTGCTGAACTGGTCGAAGGCCCAGGCGAAGGGGCGGCCGGGCACGGTCGGACCGTCCCGCAGCTCCGGCCGCTTCGAGATCAGGTTGATGACGTCCATCCGGAAGCCGTCGACGCCGCGGTCCACCCAGCGGTTCATCATCGCGTAGACCGCCTGCCGGACCTCCGGGTTCTCCCAGTTGAGGTCGGGCTGCTTCGGTGAGAACAGGTGCAGGTAGTACTCCCCGCTCCGCTCGTCGTGCTGCCAGGCGGAGCCGGAGAAGAAGGACGCCCAGTTGGTGGGCTCGGCGCCGGCGGTGCCGGGCTCGGCGCCCGCCCGCGCCGGGCGCCACCAGTACCAGTCCCGCTTCGGCGACGCCGGGTCCCGGGACTCCTGGAACCACGCGTGCTCGTCGGAGGTGTGGTTGACCACCAGGTCCATGACCAGCTTGATCCCTCGCGCGTGCAGGGCGTCGATCAGGGCGTCGAGGTCGGCCAGCGAGCCGAACGTGGGGTCGATGTCCTCGTAGTCGCTGATGTCATAGCCGTTGTCGTCCTGCGGCGAGGCGTAGACCGGGGACAGCCAGACGACGTCGACCCCCAGGGCGGCCAGGTGGTCGACCTTCGCGGTGATGCCCGGGATGTCCCCGATGCCGTCACCGTTGCTGTCGGCGAAGGAGCGCGGGTAGATCTGGTAGACCACCGCCGACCGCCACCAGCCGGGTTCTCGCCGGAGGACCCGACCGGTGGGCAGGACGCGCGTCTCGTGGGGGCTGCTCACCTGCGGGAGTCTCGCACAGGGTCCTCGTCCTCCGGCTGCTCGAGGCCCAGCCTGTCGCGGAGCGACCAGAGCTCGCGGCCGAGGTTCGCCCGGGCGGCCGCCTTGAGGCTCTGGGCCTTGCCGCTGCGGAAGATCTCGCTGTCGGCCAGCGGCTCCAGCACCGCCAGCCGGCCGGCCAGGAACTCCTCCTCCGGCACCGACGCGTGCTCGGCGCGGACGGCCTCGACGTAGGCGTCGTAGCGCTCCGGCGGGGCGGCCAGGATGGCGAGGTCCGCGTCGCACAGCAGCTCCCCCTCGGGGTCGCGGCCGCCGGGGGCGTGGGTCTCGGTCAGCCGCACCAGCCGGGCGACCTGCGTCAGGTCCTCCTGCTCGAAGCCCGCCCGGCCCAGCTCGCGGACCGACAGCCGGGCCGAGGCCTCCTCGTTGGTCAGCTCGCGCTCGGGGACGTCGTAGACGGCGTCGTGGAACCAGGCCGCGAGCCGGACGACGTAGACGTCCTCGTCGCCGGCCAGCCGGTCGACGACCCGCAGCACCTGCAGCAGGTGGGCCTGGTCGTGGTAGCGCCGGTGGGGCTCGGCGTAGCGGCGGCGGAGGGCCGCTCCCAGCTCGGGCGAGGCCGGCAGCAGGGCGTCCCAGCGCTCCGTCAGCTCCGCCTCGACCGCCTCCGGGGCGAGGTCGGTCACGGCGTACGGGTCGGTCAGGTCAGTGGGCATCGGGGCCTCCGGGCTCGGGGCGGTCAGGGACGGGACGGGACGTGAGGTAGCGCGCCGGGATGGCGACCTGACGGCTGCGGTCCCAGGGGCGCTGCCAGCCGGCGAGGTCGAGGACGCCGTCGAGGAGGTGGGCGGTCAGCCCCCAGATCAGGTGGCCCTCGACCTCGAAGGCGGGACCCGTGTAACCGGAGGGGTGCCGCACGGAGGCGCGGCGGGCGGGGTCGGTGAGCACGGACACCGGGACCACCGGGACCGAGGCGACCTCGCGGGCGTCGACGGCGCCCACCCGCGTCCGGTCCCGCCACCAGCCGACGACCGCGGTCACGTCGAAGCCGCTCACGGCGACGTGGGCCGGTGGCAGCAGCCCGAGGACGTCGACGTCGCCGCGGCGGACGCCGACCTCCTCCTCCGCCTCGCGCAGGGCGGTGTCGACGAGGTCGACGTCGCCGGGGTCCGCGGCACCGCCGGGGAAGGCGATCTGACCGGCGTGCGTGCGGAGGGTGGCGGCGCGCTCCACGAACAGCACCTCCGGCCCGTCGGCACCCGCCGCCACGAGGCACAGCACGGCGGCCGCGCGACCGCCGACCCCGGGCCGCAGGGCGACGACCCGCTCGACCCGGTCCGGGCTGGCCAGCGCCGCGGCGAGCGGCCGCAGCCAGCCGGGGCGGGCGTCGGCGGAGGTGCTCACGGCGTCACCCCGAGGTGCTGCCGGGCGAGGTCGCGGATCTGGTCGGCCGAGGTGAACGGCTGGAGGTTGCGGAAGGCGATGGTGCCGTCGGCCCGCACGAAGAAGGTCTGCGGCAGCGCGACCACCTGGAGGTCGCGGCGGAGCACCAGGTCCTGGTCCTGGATCTGCGGGTAGCGCCAGGAGGCGGCGCGCGCGAACTCGAGGGCCCGGGCGGGGGCGTCGTCGGCGTGGTCGACGCCCAGCACCAGCACGTCGGACCGGTTCGTCGTGGCCACGTCGGCCAGGAAGGGCGCCTCCTCCCGGCAGGGGCCGCACCACTGCGCCCAGACGTTGATGATCATCGGCCGGCCGCGCAGGCCCGCCAGCCGGACCTCGCGCCCACCGCCCAGGCAGGGCAGCACGGCGTCGGGCAGGCCGCCCTCCACCGCCGCCACGCCGGGGTCCGACGCCGGGCAGTCGGCGATGCCGGCCGCCGCCTTCTCCGGGGCGAGGTTGCTGGAGTCGGGTGCCGGGCCGGCCGAGGCCGGGACCGAGGTGGACGGCGCAGACGAGGACCGCGTGACCGGGGGCTCGCTGGTGCAGCCGGCGGCCAGCACCAGCGCGAGCAGGGCGGCCGCCAGGGCTGGTCTCATCCGCGCGGTTCCCGGATGAGCTTGGCCGCCTTCACCGGGTCGGTCTCGCCCTCCCCGTAGGCGGGGCACCAGCGGGCGACGGGGCACGCGCCGCAGGCGGGGTTGCGGGCGTGGCAGCAGCGGCGGCCGTGCCAGATGACGTGCTGGCAGAGCGGGACCCAGTCCTTGCGCGGGAAGAGGGCGCCGATCTCCGGCTCGACCTTCTCCGGGTCGGTCTGGCGGGTCCAGCCGAAGCGGCGCGACAGCCGGCCGACGTGGGTGTCGACGGTGATCCCCGGGACCCCGAAGGCGTAGCCCAGGACGACGTTGGCCGTCTTGCGGCCCACGCCGGGCAGCGTGACGAGGTCGGCCAGCCGGCCGGGCACCTCGCCGTCGAAGCGCTCGGTCAGCGCCGCGCCCAGCTTCATCAGGCTGTCCGTCTTCGCCCGGAAGAACCCTGTCGGGGTGATCAGCGCCTCCAGCTCGGCCCGGTCGGCGGCGGCGTAGGCGGCCGCGTCCGGGTAGCGCGCGAACAGCACCGGCGTGACGGTGTTGACCCGCTTGTCGGTGCTCTGGGCGGCGAGGATGGTCGCGACGAGCAGCTCCAGCGGGGTGCGGAAGTCCAGCTCGATGTCGGCGTCGGGGTAGGTCTCGGCCAGCGTGCGCCCGATCAGCCGGGCCCGGCGCACCAGGGCGGTCCGGGAGCGGTCGACTGGGGCGGGCTCGGCCGCCGCGTCGGGCTCGCCGGCCGGGGGGCCGGCCGGGGTCCGGCGCGGGGTCATGGCACTCACCCTATGCTGTCCCGGGCCTGTGACCAGGGGCGGGAGCGCTCGACCCCGGCCAGGCGGGCGCCTCGGAGGCGCCTCACGTTCTCGTCCCGGCCACGGTAGCCTGATCGGCGTTGGATGAGACGAGCGTCACTCAGGAGGTCGTGCGTGGATCCGGAAGTCTTGAAGAGAGCACCGCTCTTCGCCGGTCTCGAGGACGAGGCGGCGACCGCGCTCTCTGCCGCCATGGGAACCATCCGCCTCACCAAGGGCGAGGTGCTGTTCCACGAAGGCGACGCCGAGGACCGGCTCTACGTGGTGATCACGGGCAAGATCAAGCTGGGCCGCAGCGGCTCCGCCGGCCGGGAGAACCTGCTGGCGATCCTCGGCCCGGGGCAGATGTTCGGCGAGCTGTCGCTCTTCGACCCGGGCCCGCGCTCGACGACGGCCACCGCGGTCACCGCCTGCGAGATCCGCACCCTCGAGCACGACGAGCTGATGGGCTGGCTCAAGGGCCGCCCGGAGGTGGCCCAGGGGCTCCTCGGCCAGCTGGCCGCCCGCCTCCGCCGGGCCAACGACGTCGTCGCCGACCTGGTGTTCTCCGACGTCCCCGGCCGCGTCGCCAAGCAGCTGCTGGAGCTGGCCAAGCGCTTCGGCGACCAGCGCGAGGACGGGGTGCACGTGCACCACGACCTCACCCAGGAGGAGCTCGCCCAGCTGGTCGGCGCCTCCCGCGAGACGGTGAACAAGGCCCTGGCCGACTTCGCCGCCCGCGGCTGGATCCGCCTCGAGCCCCGCTCCGTCACCATCCTCGACACGGAGCGCGTCGAGCGCCGAGCGAGGTGACCACCAGGCTCGAGGACTGAGCCCCAACCATCCCCGGCCGCTGCTGAGCGTCGTGCGCGGAGCGGCGCCGGAGCGCTACTGCTCGCCCAAGGTCACCTTGGCCGTCTGCGGGTCGCCGTTGCCGCGGGTGTAGGTGACCGTGACCTCGGTGCCCGGGGCGTAGAAGCGGGTGGCGGCGATCAGGCCGTCCGGGGTCGTGGTGGCGAAGTCGTCCAGCCGGGTGACGACGTCGCCCTGCTGCAGGCCCGCCTGGGCGGCGGCCCCGTCGGCGGTGACCGACTGCAGGGGGACCCCGGTGGCGGTGGAGACCGCGGAGTCCGTGCCCCCCACCGTCACCCCCAGGGCCGCGTTGACCGAGGTGCCGTCCTGGATGAGCTCGCCGGCGACCCGGGTGGCGACGTCGGCGGGGATGGCGAACCCGATGCCGATGTTGCCGGACTGGCTGCTCGAGCCGGAGCTGGAGCCGGTGCTCGCGATCGAGGAGTTGATCCCCACCACGGAGCCGTTGAGGTCGACCAGCGGACCGCCCGAGTTGCCCGGGTTGATGGCCGCGTCGGTCTGCACCGCGAGGTAGACGGCGTCGTCGTCGTCGCCGGAGCGCACGGGGCGGGCGGTGTTGGAGACGATCCCGCTGGTCACCGACTCCGACAGGCCGAGGGGGGCGCCGGCCGCGACGACGGCCTGGCCCGTCTGCAGGGAGGACGACTTGGCGAAGACCGCCGGCGTGAGGTCGTCGACGCCGTCGACCTTGATGACCGCGAGGTCGTTGGTCGGCGACGTCCCGACGACCGTCGCCTTCGCGGTGGAACCGTTGTGGAAGGTGACGGTGATGGTGCCCGCGCCGCTGCCGCTCTGCCCGGGTGCCGTCTGCCCGGACGTGCCGGCGGCCGCGGAGACGACGTGCTCGTTGGTCAGGATGTGGCCCTGGTCGTCGAGCACCACGCCGCTGCCGATGTCGCCGCTCTGCCCGGCCTGCACGGTGATCGTCACCACGGACGGCTGGATCTTGTCCGCCGCCGCGGTGATGGTGCCGTCGAGGACGGGCGTCTGGCTGGCCGGCACGGTGGTCACCGAGATGGGTGAGGCCGTCCCCACCGCCCCGCCGTCGGTCAGGTAGGCGAACGAGCCGACGCCGGCACCGGCACCGACCACGGCCGCCAGCGACGCCGCCACCACCAGTGCGCCGAGGCGGCGCCGCGGCCGGCCGGCCAGCGCCGTCCCGCCCGCGGGGGCCGGGGCCAGCGCGGCCACCCCGGCCGGGGCCGGGAAGTCGGCGGCGGCGTAGCCAGGCAGCGGCGCGGTCGGCGCCGGGCGGTCGTGGAAGACCTGGGTGGGGTGGTCGTGGCCGGGGGCGTCGTAGCCCAGCGGCTGACCCGGGCTGGCGTAGCCCGACGACGGTCCCGGGCCCGGCTGGCCGTACGGCCGCACCGGGGTCAGGGGGCTGAGCGGCACCGCGCCGTCCTGGCCGGTCACGTACTGGGGTCCCGTGCAGCCGGTGGCGGGGTGCTCGCCGAAGGGCGTCCCCGGTCCGGACTTGTCGTCTGACGTCATGCTCCGAGATTGCGTCGCGAGCCTGTGCGTCACCTGTGCGCCCCACGTGAGAGCGCTGGGAGTCCCCGGCCTAGTTGCGGTGGGCGGCGCAGAGGGCGAAGTCCGCGCAGGCGTTGCACAGCAGGGCCCAGCCCCGGCACAGCGGGGCGACGCAGTCCCGGTGCGCGTAGGTCGGCGCACCACAGGTCTCGCACGAGCCGAGCACGGCGGGGTGGTCGCTGAAGGTCACCCGGACCCGCTCCTGCAGCACGTACAGCGCGCCCTCCCAGAGCCCGTCGTCGGCGAAGGTCCGGCCGTAGGCCAGGATCCCGCCGTCCAGCCGGTACACCTCGCGGAAGCCACGGTTGCGCATCAGCGCGCTGAGCAGCTCGGCCCGGATGCCGCTGGTGCAGTAGGTGACGACCGGGCGGTCGCGCAGGCCGTCGTACGCGCCCGCGTCCAGCCGGGCCAGCACGTCGCGGGCGCTGTCGGCGTCGGGCCGCCGCGCCCCGGCGAACCGGCCCACCTCCGCCTCGTGCCGGTGCCGTCCGTCCAGCAGGACCACCTCGTCGCCGCGGGTCGCGACCAGCTCGTGCAACCCGTGCGGCCCCAGCCGCTCCCCCGCACCCACCAGCCCGCCCCGTTCGACCCGGAGCTCGTGCGGCGCACCGAAGCCCACCAGCTCGTCGCGGACCGTGACGGAGAGCCGCGGCCGGGGCTCACCCTGCCCGTGCACCAGCCGCAGGTCCAGGTCGGCGAAGGCGGGGTGCTCGCGGGTGGCCCGGGCGTAGGTCTCCAGCCGGTCGGGTGGCCCGCCGAGGTCGGCGGCCATCCCGTGCGGGGCGACCACGACGGAGCCCCAGACCCGGCACCGCGCCGCCAGCTCGCGCTGCCACAGCGCGACCGCGTGCGGGTCGGGTACGGGTCGCAACCCGTAGTAGAGCAGCAGCGTCGTGCTCACCACAGCGCCTCCCCGTGTCGCTCGCTGTTCCTGGATGGAGTCTGTCAGGCCTCCGCGACCGGCGCGCCCAGATGGCGCAGCTGCGCCCGGACCGACTGCTCCGCCGCCGGCCGGACCGCCGGGTCGACGTCGCCGTAGACCGCGTCGACGACCTGGCGGACGCCGCGGGCACCAGCCCGCAGGGCTGCCCGGACCTGCTCCAGCCGTTCCTCCCGGTGGCGGCGGTAGACGGCCAGCCGCTCCGCCGGGTCCGGCACCCGGGGTCCGTGCCCCGGCAGCAGCTCCACGACGTCGGCGTCCTCGACGAGGCGGACCAACCGGTCCAGGGTCTCGAGGTAGGCACCAAGGTCGCCGTCGGGGTCGGCGATGACCGTCGTCCCGCGGCCGAGCACCGTGTCGCCGGTCAGCAACCGCGCCACCCCGTCGTCCCCCTGCAGCAGCAGCGAGCACGAGTCCGCGGTGTGGCCGGGGCTCGTGACCACCCGCAGCCGGGCGCCCGGGGCGGCCACGACGTCGCCGTCGTCGAGCGCGCCGAGACCTCCGTCGCCCCGCCGGTGCGCCGGGTCCACCGCCCGGACCGGGCAGCCGGCCACGGCCGCCAGGGCCGGCGCCCCCGCGCTGTGGTCGGCGTGCCGGTGGGTCAGCAGGACGACGGCGACCCGCCCGCCCGCGGCCGCGAGCACCCGGTCCCGGTGCCGGGCGTCGTCGGGTCCGGGGTCCACGACGACGACGGGTCCGGCCGCTGGGTCGCCCACCAGCCAGGTGTTCGTGCCCTCGAGCGTCATCGGTCCGGGGTTCGGCGCGAGCACCCGGCGCAGGTAGGGGGCCACCACCGCCAGCGGGCTCACGAGGCTCCGCCCGTCGGCGTCGGGTAGACGAAGGACCAGCCGTCCCCGTCCCGGCGGAGCCCGGGCAGCACCGGTTCGACGACGCGGTCGCGGGCCGCTGCGGCCACGGCCGCGAGGTCGGGCAGCTCCGCCAGCTCCAGCAGCACGGACGCGGTCGGCGGCATCAGGGCGAGCTCGCCGCGGGCCGCGGCCGCCAGGGCCGACGCCGGCGTGCGCCACTCCGCGTGGCTGGTCTCCCCCGAGACGTCGCTGGCCTCCGCGCCCGCCGGCAGGGCGGCGACGTAGAAGACGGTGTCGTAGCGCCGGGGCTCGACCTCCGGCGTCACCCAGTGCGCCCACCGGCGCAGCGCGGCGGCGGGCAGCCAGACGCCGGTCTCCTCCGCCGTCTCGCGGAGCGCGCAGGCCAGCCGCGGGTCCTCGCCGACGTCCACCGCGTCGACGCCCCCACCGGGGAACACCACGAACGAGGGCGCGAACGGCATCCGCGCGTGCCGGTGCAGCAGGTACGTCTCGAGCGCCACGGCGGGGCCGGTGGCCACCTCGCGGAGCAGGACGACGCTGGCCGAGGCCCGGGCGATGACCGGGGCCGCGCCGGCCCCGGCCTCCGCGCGGGTCGCGACCGCCGGCGGGACCGAGCGGTCGAGCCGGCGGAGGACGTCCAGCGCGTGCGTCGGCACCGGGCGGGGCTACAGCGGGCGGATCGTCGGCGTGGCGGCCACCTCGACCACCAGCTCGACCTCGACCGGGGAGTCCAGCGGCAGCACGGCCACGCCGACGGCGCTCCGGGCGTGCTTGCCGGCACCGCCGAACACGTCACCGAGCAGCTGGCTGGCCCCGTTGGCCACCTGCGCCTGGCCGGTGAAGGAGGGGTCGCTGGCCACGAAGACGACCACCTTGACCACCCTGGCGACGGCGTCCAGCCCGCCCACCTCGGCCGCGACGGCGGCCAGCGCGTTCAGGGTGGCGAGCCCGGCGCACTCGGCGGCCGTCTCGGAGCTGACGTCGGCCCCCACCTTGCCCAGGGCGACCAGCTTGCCCTCGACGCTGGGCAGCTGGCCGGAGGTGTGCACGAGGTCACCCACCCGGACGGCCGGCACGTAGGCCGCCAGCGGCGCCGCGACGCCGGGCAGGGTCAGCCCCAGCTCGGCGAGCCGCGCGGTGGGGGTGCTCACGCGCCGGAGCCGGCGATCGGACGCTTGAGGTAGGCCACCAGGTTCTCCGGGTTCAGGCCGGGCACCACCTGGACCAGCTCCCAGCCGTCCTGGCCCCAGTTGTCGAGGATCTGCTTGGTCGCGTGCACCAGCAGCGGAACGGTCACGTACTCCCACTTCGTCATGCGGCTCACTCTAGTGACCGGCGCCGGGCGGACCGCTCCGCCGCTCGACCACCGCGACGGCGCCGCCGAGGGCGCCGGGCCCGGGCCGGTGGGTCGCCCGCACTACGATGACGCGCATGATCGCCGCCCCCCGTCGCCGTCCCCGCCCTGACCGCCGGCGACCCGCCGGCGCCGGGACGCCCGCGTGAGGATCGGCATCCTGGGCGGCACCGGACCCCAGGGACGGGGTCTGGCCCGGCGCTTCGCCGCGGCCGGGCACGCCGTCGTCCTCGGCAGCCGCGCGCCCGAGCGGGCCCAGGAGGCCGCCGCCGACTACGCCGACCTCGGTGACGTCACCGGCGGCAGCAACCTCGACGCGGCGGGGGCCGAGCTCGTGGTCGTCACCGTCCCCTACGACGGTCACGCCGCCCTCCTCGCCGAGCTGGCCGGGCCGTTGGCCGGCAAGGTCGTCGTCGACTGCGTGAACCCGCTGGGCTTCGACGCGCAGGGGCCCTACGCCCTCCCGGTCGAGGCCGGCTCCGCCGCGCAGGAGGCGCAGCAGCTGCTGCCCGGCTCCACCGTCGTCGCGGCCTTCCACCACGTCAGCGCGGTGCTCCTCGACGACCCGTCGGTCACCCGGGTGGAGGGCGACGTGCTCGTCCTCGGCGAGGACCGCGACGCCGTCGCGACGGTGTGCGAGCTGGCCACCGCCATCCCGGGCGCCCGCGGGATCTACGCGGGCCGGTTGCGGCTGGCGGGCCAGGTGGAGGCCTTCACCGCCAACCTGATCGCGATCAACCGCCGCTACAAGGCCCATGCGGGCCTGCAGGTCACCGACCTCCCATGAGCCGCGCTGCACGCCCGGCGGCACCGGCCGCCGCCCCGCCCCGGCACGGACTGCACATCGTGAGCGGCAAGGGCGGCACCGGGAAGACGACGGTCGCCGCGGCGCTGGCCTGCGCCCTCGCCACCGAGGGCCGGCGGGTGCTGCTGTGCGAGGTCGAGGGGCGGCACGGCATCTCCGAGCTCTTCGGGGTCCCGCCGCTGGTCGGCGACGAGGAGCGGCGGCTGCTGCGCACCCCGGCGGGCGGCGTCGTGCACGGGCTCTCGATCGACGCCGAGGACGCCCTGCTGGAGTACCTCGACACCTTCTACCACCTGGGCCTGGCCGGGAAGGCCCTCGACCGCTTCGGGGCCATCGACTTCGCCACCTCGATCGCTCCCGGGCTGCGCGACGTGCTGCTCACGGGCAAGGTCTACGAGGCGGTCCGCCGGGGCCCGACCCACCGGCCCGGCGCCTACGACGCCGTCGTCCTCGACGCCCCGCCCACGGGCCGGATCGCCCAGTTCCTCAACGTGCACGAGGCGGTCTCCGGGCTCGCGAAGATGGGCCCGATCCGCAGCCAGGCCGACTCGATCATGACCGTGCTGCGCGCCCCCACGACGGTGGTGCACCTGGTGACCCTGCTGGAGGACATGCCGGTGACCGAGACCGAGGAGGCCGTCACGGCCCTGGCACCGACGCGGATCACCATCGGCAGCGTCATCGAGAACATGGTGACGCCGACCCCGCTAGAGCCGGCCGTCCTGGAGCGGGCGGCCCGGGGCGAGGTGGAGCTGGCGGTGCCGGGCTGGACCGAGGTGCAGAACGCGACGCTGGCCGCCGAGTTCGGCGTCGAGGCGGCGCGCACGCTGCAGCACCGGGAGCGGCACGAACGGCTGACGGGGCTGGGCCTGCCGCTCGCCGCCGTCACCTTCGACCCGGCCGGCATCGACGAGGACGCCCTGGTGACCATCGCCGCGCAGCTCCGCGACCAGCTGGCGCTCGAGGCCGCCTGATGGTCCCCCGTACCCGGACCGCGGCCGCGACGGCGACCCCCGCCCCCTTCCTCGACGTCGACGCGGTCATCGCCGACCGGCGGACCGAGATCATCATCTGCTGCGGCTCCGGCGGGGTCGGCAAGACGACGACCTCGGCCGCGATCGCGCTGCGGGCGGCCGAGGCCGGCCGGCGGGTGGTCGTCCTCACCATCGACCCCGCCCGACGACTCGCGCAGTCGCTGGGGCTCGGGGAGCTCGACAACACCCCCCGCCCCGTCCGCGGTCTCGACCCCGCCGCCGGCGGCAGCCTCGACGCGATGATGCTCGACATGAAGCGGACGTTCGACGACGTCGTGCTCGACCACTCGACCCCGCAACGGGCGCAGGAGATCCTGTCCAACCCCTTCTACGTCGCCCTGTCCTCCTCCTTCGCGGGGACCCAGGAGTACATGGCCATGGAGAAGCTGGGCCAGCTGCACACCCAGTCCGGCGTGGACGGCCGCTGGGACCTGATCGTCGTGGACACCCCGCCGGCCCGCTCGGCCCTGGACTTCCTCGACGCCCCCGAGCACCTGAGCTCGCTGCTCGACGGCCGCTTCATCCGGCTGCTGCTGGCCCCGGCCCGGGGCCCGCTGCGGCTGATGAGCGTCGGCTTCACGCTGGTCTCCACCGTGATGAACAAGGTGGTCGGAGGCCAGCTCATCAAGGACCTGCAGACCTTCGTCGCGGCCTGCGAGGCCCTGTTCGGGGGGTTCCGGAACCGGGCGCAGGAGACCTACCGGCTGCTGTCCTCACGGCACACGACCTTCGTCGTCGTCGCCACCCCGCAGCGCGACGCGCTCCGCGAGGCCGCCTACTTCGTGGACCGGCTGACCGAGGAGCAGATGCCGCTGGCCGGGCTGGTCATCAACCGGACCCACGTCAGCGGCCTCGACGTCTCCGCCGAGCGGGCGCTGTCCCTGGCCGAGGACCTGCCCGAGACCGCCGAGGTCGAGGTGGAGGCGCTGCGCCGGCACGCCGACCTGATGCGCGTCGTGGAGTCGGAGCAGCAGCTGCTGCACCGCTTCTCGGGCGCGCGCCCGCAGGTGCCGCGGACCCTGGTGGAGACGCTGCCGACCGACGTCACCGACGTGGCGACGCTGCGGACCGTCGGCGACCTGCTCGCCAAGCAGGACTGACGCAGGAGCGGCCGGCCCGGCCGCCCCGCGCCCGGCTCAGCCCCGGTCGACCAGCAACCGGGCCCAGGACGTGACGTCGCCCCGCTGCCGGAGCAGCTGACGGCGCTCGCGCTCGGTCATGCCCCCCCAGACGCCCCACTCGATGCGGTTGTCCAGCGCCTCGGCCAGGCACTCGGAGCGGACGGGGCACCCCCCGCAGATGAGACGGGCGCGCTTCTGCTCCGCCGCTTCCGGGAACAGGTCGTCCTCCTGGCCCCGGCACTTGGCGCGCATGGTCCAGTCGTCGTGTTGCAGTGCAGTCACTGAGAGTCTCCCCTGTAGGTCCGACGCCACACCAGGCTTCCCCGGCCCGAGCGGTGCGACGTCGGTAGACTATGGAGCGGTCACGCGGCGTGACTAGGGGTCTGAGTTGAACCTTTGCCCGTTCGTGACCTGGACCCGCATATTTGTGTCGGTCCGTGGGTGGAGAGCCGGGCCGGGGCCGCCTGATACGACGCGCGCCAGCCGCGCTGGGAGATTCGGTGTGGCAGGAATCCTCCCGTACCCTGTCTGGCATGCCATTCAGCCCCAAGCGCGCGGGCAGCGTCGCGTACTCGCTGGTGATGTTCGTCATCGTCAGCGTGCTCGCGGGCGTCCTCGTCGCCGGACTCTTCGTCCCTCTCGCCGGCATGGCCGGGGTCAGCAGCAAGGCGGCCGCGACGGAGCTGGAGAGCCTGCCCACCGAGCTCTCGACGCCCGCGCCGCCCACCCGCTCGCGGGTGCTGATGGCGAACGGCAAGACCCTCGCCTACTTCTACGACGAGAACCGCGTCCCGGTGGAGCTCGACGAGATCGCGCCGGTCATGCGGCAGGCCCAGCTGGCCATCGAGGACCACCGCTACTACGAGCACGGCGCGCTGGACCTCAAGGGCACGCTGCGCGCCCTGGTCCGCAACTCCACCAGCGACTCGGGGACCCAGGGTGGCTCCTCGATCACCCAGCAGTACGTGAAGATGGTCCAGGTCGAGGCCTGCAACGGTGACCGCGAGTGCATCGCCGAGGCCCAGGCCAAGAGCATGGAGCGCAAGGTCCGCGAGCTCCGCTACGCGATCGCCTTGGAGAAGAAGTTCTCCAAGGACGAGATCCTCGAGCGCTACCTCAACATCGCCTACTACGGCGAGGGCGCCTACGGCGTGCAGGCCGCCGCCCGGCACTACTACTCCACCGACGCGGAGGACCTGAACCTGGCGCAGGCCGCCATGCTGGCCGGCCTGGTGCAGAACCCCGACGCGAACAACCCGGTCGACAACCGGGCCGCCGCCCTCGACCGGCGCGACGTGGTGGTCAACCGGATGCTCGAGCTGGACCTCATCTCCGCCGCGCAGGCCAAGAAGGCCAAGAAGGCCGGTTTCGACGAGGACAAGGTCAAGGCGACCCGGGCCGGCTGCGTGGGCACCAAGTACCCGTTCCTCTGCGACTACGTCCGCCGCTCGCTGCTGACCATGCCGAGCCTGGGCAAGACCGAGGACGACCGCAAGAACATGCTCAACCGGGGTGGCCTGACCATCCAGACCGCGATCGACACCAAGACCCAGGACCTGGCGCAGAAGAAGGTCTCCTCGGTCGTCGGCCCGACCGACCCGCTGATCTCCACCATGAACATGATCCAGCCGGGCACCGGCCTGATCGTGGCCATGGCGCAGAGCCGGCCGGTGATGGGCAGCGACTCGAAGGACGGCGAGACCTACTGGAACCTCGCCGCCGACCCGGCGATGGGCGGCATCCAGGGCTACCAGGCCGGCTCGACCTTCAAGACCTTCACCATGGCCGCCGCCCTGGAGAAGGGCATCCCGATCAGCAAGAAGTTCAACGCCCGCTCGCCGTTCGACTTCACCGGCAAGACGTACCAGTCTTGCGTGGGGACCGAGACGGTGCCGAAGTACCGGGTCAGCAACTCCGTCGGCCACAGCACGACCATCAACATGACCGAGGCCGCCGAGTACTCGGTGAACACCTACTTCGTCCAGCTCGAGCTGGCCGCCGGGCTGTGCAACGTCACGAAGATGGCCGAGAAGGTCGGCGTGAAGCTGGGCACCCAGGACCGCGACCTGGTCGACTTCTACCAGTCCATCCCGTCGTTCACCCTGGGCAGCGTCGAGGTCAGCCCGCTCTCGATGGCTGAGGCGTACGCCACCTTCGCCGCCCGCGGGGTGCACTGCAACCCGATCATCGTCTCGAAGGTGACGAACCGGAACGGCAAGCAGCTCGAGGTGCCCGACGCCGGGTGCGAGCAGGTCGTCGAGCCGGCCGTCGCGGACGGCGTCAACAAGATCCTCAAGTCGGTCATGGACCGCGGCACGGGCCTGCGGGCCAAGGTCTACAACGGCTACGACATGGCCGGCAAGACCGGCACCATCGACAGCAACGAGGCCGTCTGGTTCGCCGGCTACACCCCGGAGGTCGCCGGCGTGGCGATGATCTCCATCGACAACACGCGCAAGCCCTTCATCAAGAAGAAGCCGGGCTTCCGACGCACCGGCGTGAAGAACTACTCGGTCCCCTCGACCGACGTCTTCCTGCAGGGCTCGGGCAGCGGCGACGCCGGCCGGCTGATCTGGAAGCCCGTGATGGAGGACTACCTGAAGAAGGTGCCCGACACCTCCTTCAAGGCCCCGTCCCGCGAGGTCCAGGTCGGCAAGCAGGTCCGCGTCCCCAGCCTCTACGGCCTCGGCATCTCGGCCGCGACCAAGAAGCTGGAGAAGGAGGGCTTCACCGTCGAGCGCCGGCAGGTGTACAGCCGCGCGAGCGTCGGCAGCTTCCTCGGCTTCTCCCCGGGCTCGAACGCCAGCGTGCCGGAGTTCAGCACCATCTACGCGAACTACTCCGCCGGCCGCGACCCGGCCGAGGTGGCCGCCGAGCGCCGGGCCCGCGAGGAGGCCGCACAGGCCCGCGAGGACGCGGCCGAGGCCCGCGAGAAGGCGGCCGAGGCGGCCGCCAAGGCCCGCGAGGACGCACGCAAGAAGGCCGAGGCCGAGAAGAAGAAGGCCGACGCCGAGAAGAAGGGCGACGGCTGAGCCCGTCCCCGGCAGCACGGCCCGCGCGACGCCCGCCACCCCAGAGGGTGGCGGGCGTCGCCGCGTCCGGGGCCGGCTCAGCCGGCCAGCTGGCGCCGCACCTCCGCGGCCACGGCCCCGCCGTCGGCGCGGCCCTTCGTCTGCGGGGTGACGACACCCATGACCTTGCCCATCCCCCTCGGCCCGAGCTCGGCGGCACCGGTCCGCTCGACGGCCTCCCGGACGATCGCGCCGACCTCCTCCGGCGTCAGCGGCTGCGGCAGGTAGTCGGCGAGCACCCCGGCCTCGGCCTGCTCACGCTCGGCCAGCTCGACCCGTCCGGCCGTGCGGTAGGCCTCCTCGGCCTCGCGCCGCTTCTTCGCCTCCCGCACCAGGACGTCGAGCACCTGCTCGTCGCTGAGCTGCACGGCCTCCGACCCGGCCACCTCGGCCTCGGTGATCGCCGAGAGGACCATCCGGATGGTGCCGGAGCGGAGCTTGTCGCGCCCGCGGATGGCCGCGGTGAGGTCGGTGCGGAGACGTTCCTTGAGCGAGGTCGGAGCAGTTGACATGTCGGCAGTCTGTCAGGCGGCGGCGCTTGTAGCCTTCGCGTCATGACGGCAGCGCGCATCGCCTCCACGCTCGCCCGCGGCACCCTCGGGCTGGCGGGCCTCGGCGCGGGCTGCGTCGCCTACGCCGCACTGGTGGAGGCCCGGGCCTTCGCCCTGCGTCGGGTCGAGGTGCCCGTGCTGCCCGCCGGGGCGGACCCGGTGCGGGTGCTGCACGTCTCGGACCTGCACCTCACCCCCGCGACGCTCGCCCGGCAGCGCTGGGTCGCCGGGCTGGCCGCGCTGGAGCCGGACCTCGTGGTGGACACGGGTGACAACCTCGCCCACCCCGATGCGGTGCCGTTCGTGCTGAGCAGCCTGGGCCGGCTGCTGGAGGTGCCCGGCGTCCACGTCTGGGGCTCCAACGACTACTTCGCCCCGAGCTTCAAGAACCCGCTGACCTACCTGCTGCACCCCAGCCGGCCTCGCGGGGAGAGCAAGCGCGAGCTCCCCTGGCCGGAGCTGGGCGCCGCGTTCCGGGCGGCGGGCTGGGTGGACCTCACCCACACCCGCGCGACGCTGGAGGTCCGCGGCCTGCGGATCGGGTTCCGCGGCGTCGACGACGCCCACCTGGGCCGCGCGGACTACGGGCTCGTCGCCGGCCCGGTCGACCGCTCGGCGGTCGACGTCAGCCTCGGCGTCACCCACGCGCCCTACCGGGCCGTGCTGGACCCGATGGTCGCCGACGGGCACGACCTCGTCCTGGCCGGCCACACGCACGGCGGGCAGGTCTGCGTGCCCTTCCACGGCGCCCTGGTGACCAACTGCGACCTCGACACCGCCCGGGTCAAGGGGCTCTCGCAGCACACCGCCGGAGGCCGGACGAGCTGGCTCCACGTGTCCGCCGGGCTCGGCACCTCCCCCTACGCCCCGGTCCGGTTCGCCTGCCGCCCGGAGGCCACGCTGCTCACCCTGACCGCCCGCGGGACGGATGCGGCTCCGGGGTCGGCCATGGGCTAGACTCTCCGAGGCTCAAGGGCCACGGGGTGTGGCGCAGCTTGGTAGCGCGCGTCGTTCGGGACGACGAGGTCGCAGGTTCAAATCCTGTCACCCCGACCAGCTCACTGGTCATCTGCGAGGCTCTCGGACCGTCGGTCCGGGGGCCTTCCTCATGTCCGGGGCCCGCCGCCTCCGAGGAGGCGGGCCCGACGGCGTCAGGCGGGCCGGCCGGCGCGCTCAGGAGAGCCGAACCAGAGCGACTGCAGCCGCAGCACCCGGACGTCGACGCCCACCAGCCGGCCGGCGCGCAGGCTCCGCGGGTCCAGCACCGGCTCCGCCCGGGCCGAGACGGAGCGGCAGAACCACAGGGCGTGGGTGAACTGGCCGTCGTCGTGGTGGCCCAGGAGGCCGCCGATCGCGCCGGTGGCCGGATCGGCGGTCAGCGCCGCCAGCCGAGCGCCGAGCTCCTGGGCCGACCGGCCTCGGCGGGTCCGGCCGAGCAGCACCTCCACCGTGCCGGCGCCGTCCGCCCCGCCGTCGCCCACCAGCTCGACGTCGTCGTAGTTGTCGAAGACGACGTCGCCGGTGAACAGCAGCACGCTGCCGGCCCACCACAGGCCCTGCTCGACGCGGTCGCTGCTGCGGCGCGCGTCGGCGGCGCTGGCGAACCGGACGAACGAGACGAGCTCCCCGTCCGCGGTGACCCCGGCGGTGGTGCCGAGCCAGCCCGCCGCACCCGGCGCGAGGCGCTCCAGCCAGTCGTCGAGCCGGGCGAAGGTGGCGGCGGGATCGGCGACGACCCCTCGGACGACCTGGACGAACATGACAGCGCCTCCAGCCGCGGGTCGGACCCGAGCGGCTCCTCCCACATGATGAGGCAGCGACCGGGGGGCGGCAAGCACCGCGCGTCACCCCGAGCCAGGCCCCCGGCGTCACGTGGACGCCGGGAGCCTGGCCCGTCCCTGTGCGGGTGGTGCATCGCCGGCTGGTTCGCGGAGACGGTCACGCGCTGTGCGCGGACCCGGCCTCTGCAGGTGGTTCGGAGTGGGTCCCGCCGCCGGATTGGTGCTCGCCGGAGAAAAGTTCCGGGGCGGTCAGCGACCCGTGCCGGCGTAGACGACGGCCTGCTCGTCGTCGCTGTCCAGCCCGAAGGCCGTGTGCGCCGCGACGACCGCCCGGTCGACGTCGTCGCCGTCCACGACGACCGAGATGCGGATCTCGGAGGTGGAGATCATCCCGATGTTGACGCCGGCGTTCGCCAGGGCGGAGAAGAACCGGGCGGTCACCCCGGGGTGGGAGCGCATGCCGACCCCGACGACCGAGACCTTGCCGATCAGGTCGTCGTAGAGGACGTCGGCGAACCCGACGTCGCCCTTGATGGCGTCGAGCGCCGCCATGGCGGCGGGCCCGTCCGACTGGGGCAGCGTGAACGAGATGTCGGTCCGGCCGGTCGCGACGGCCGACACGTTCTGCACGATCATGTCGATGTTGATCTCGGTGGCCGCCACGGTCTCGAAGATCCGGGCCGCCTCACCCACCCGGTCGGGGACGCCGACGATGGTGATCTTGGCCTCGCTCCGGTCGTGGGCCACGCCCGAGATGATCGCCTGCTCCATGGCTGTTCCTTCCTGTCGTTCCTGGACCCAGGTCCCGTCGAGGCTCGAGAACGAGGAGCGGACGTGCACGCGCACGTCCTCCCGGCGCGCGTACTCGACGCAGCGCAGGTGCAGGATCTTGGCGCCGCAGGCGGCCATCTCCAGCATCTCCTCGTAGCTGATGTGCGGGATCCGCCGCGCGCTGGGCACGATGCGCGGGTCGGCGGTGAACACGCCGTCGACGTCGGTGTAGATCTCGCAGTAGTCGGCGCCGAGCGAGGCGGCGAGGGCCACCGCCGTGGTGTCGGAGGCGCCGCGGCCCAGCGTGGTCACGTCCTTCGTGTCCTGGGCCACCCCCTGGAAGCCGGCCACGATGACGATGTCGCCCAGCTCGAGGGCGCTGGTGATCCGGCCGGGGGTGATGTCGATGATCCGCGCGTTGCCGTGGGTGCCGGTGGTGATGATCCCGGCCTGGGAGCCCGTCAGCGACCGGGCGTGGTGGCCCTGGTCGTGGATGGCCATGGCCAGCAGGGCGGCGCTCATCCGCTCCCCGGCGGTCAGCAGCATGTCCAGCTCGCGCGGTGGAGGCAGCGGCGAGACCTGCAGGGCGAGGTCCATCAGCTCGTCGGTGGTGTCGCCCATGGCCGAGATGACCACGACGACGTCGTTCCCGGCCTGCTTGGTGGCCACGATCCGCTTCGCGACGCGCTTGATGCTGGCGGCGTCGGCGACGGAGGACCCCCCGTACTTCTGGACTACCCGACCCACGCCCGTCTCCTCCACCTCGCGTCGGCCGACAGGGCCGTCTGTGCGGTTGCGCCGACCACTGTAGTGGGCCCGACCCGGGCCCCCGGCCGCGTCCCAGCGGTCCCGCGAACCCCCGCTGCCGGGCCGGCGCCTCCCCGCGGGACCGCCCCGGTGGGATACTCGGGCGCGTGAGCGAGCCCGCCGACCCTCCCCCGCCCGAGCGGCAGCGCGCACCCCTGCCCCGCATTGGTGACGCCGAGCGCGACCGTGCCGTCGAGGCCCTGCAGGTGCACATGGCCGAGGGCCGGCTGGACCGCGAGGAGTTCGACGACCGGCTCGGCCAGGCGCTGGCCGCCCGGACTGCGGCCGACCTGGCGCCGCTGTTCCTCGACCTGCCCGAGCCGCGGCCCTCGACCGGCCTCGCCACCACCCCGGCCTACGCACCGCCCCCCTGGAGCCAGCCGGCACCGACCGCGGCGGCCACCCCCGCCGTGGTGCCCGAGCCCGGGGTCCCCGCCACCCGGCCGAAGCCCCTGGGCGCCACGCTCGTGCTGACGCTGGTCTGGCCTGCGGCCGTCCTCTTCTGCCTCGCGACCGGCTGGCAGAACTGGTGGGTGTTCATCGTGGCGGCCATGGTGGCCGGCGTGGTGAACAAGACCTGGCCCGGCGCTCCGGACGGGGACGAGCGCGACGAGCGCGACGAGCGCCAGCACGGGAACCATTGACCCGTCGCTTTCCGTGAAGGTCAATCGTTGACATAACGTTTCGGTCACGGTAATGTCCTCGGGACGGTCGAGGGGCTCACTGCTCCCGTGTGCCGGGCCGATCGGGGGAGCTCCGGGTGCAGGCCGCGTTCGACGTCACCGATGCGGGGCGACGGTCGTCCGTCACGTCGCAGGACCTCTGGCCGGTCACCGCCGGGGGTCGTGCTCCGCGCCGCGCGCGGGTCCCAGCAGGCCGTGCCCCTCGTCGGGGGAGCGCCGGAGCTGGAGCCCGCGCCGGTGGCTGCGGCCGCCGACGGGTCGTCGCCGCACCCCGTCCTACAGTGGCCGGGTGAGCAGCGCAGGAACCGTCCGCTGGGGCGTCCTCGGCCCGGGCCGCATCGCCCAGGCCCTCGTCCGGGACTTCGTCCACGTCGACGGCGCCGCGGTGGTCGCCGTGGCCAGCCGCTCGCTCGACCGGGCGCAGGCCTTCGCCGACGAGCACGGGCTGCCGCAGGCGTACGGCTCGTACGCCGAGCTGCTGGCCGCCGACGACGTCGACGTGCTCTACATCGCCACCCCGCACCCCCAGCACCTCGCGCTCGCGGCCGTCGAGGCGGGCAAGGCGGTCCTGGTCGAGAAGACCTTCACCGCCACCGTCGCCGGGGCCGAGGAGGTCGTCGCCGCCGCCCGTCGCCGCTCCGTGTTCGCCATGGAGGCGATGTGGACACGGTTCCAGCCGGCGATCGTCGCCGCCCGGGCCCTGGTCGACGACGGCGCCATCGGCGAGGTGCGCCAGGTGCAGGCCGACCTCGGGGTCGAGCGGCCCTTCGACCCCGCCGACCGGATGTTCGACCTCGCCCAGGGCGGCGGGGCGCTGCTGGACGTCGGCGTCTACGTCGTCTCGTTCGCGCAGTACTTCCTCGGCACCCCTGACCGGGTCGTGGCGCACGGGTCGCTGACCTCGACCGGCGTCGACGCCGAGGCGGGCCTGCTGCTGGGCTACGCCGACGGGCGGGTCGCCACCCTGCTCGCCACCCTCCGGCACCACACGCCCGGCGCCGCCCGGATCCAGGGCACCACCGGCTGGATCGAGGTGCCGCCGCGCTTCCACCACCCGGGCGCCGTCGTGCTGCACCGGCGCGGGGCGGAGCCGGAGGTGATCAGCCGGCCGCCCACCGGCGGCGGCTACGCCCACGAGCTCGTCGAGGTGACCGAGGCCGTCGCCGCCGGCCGGACGGAGAGCGCCGTCATGCCGCTCGACGACACCCTGGCGGTCCAGCGGGTCCTCGGCGAGGCGCTGGAGCAGCTGGGCGTCGTGCACCACGAGGACGCCGAGGTGCTGCGGTGAGCGCGGGCCCGGGGTCGGTCCCCTTCAGCCCGGAGCGGGTGGCGCCACCCGCTCCGGTCGCGCCGCCGTCCCTGGTGCTCCGCGGCGCGGCCACCGGGGCCGCAGCCGGGCTGGCGGCGATGTTCGTCTACCAGCTGCTGCGGATCGGCTGGCTGCTCGCGCAGGACCTGACCCGGGGCGCGGGCGCCACGCCGGGCACCGAGACCGCCACCCGCGTGGTGGGCGTGCTCGTCCTCGGCTCGCTGCTCAGCCTGGCACCGGCCGTCGTCGCCGGGTTGGTGCTCGGAGCGGTGACCGGCGGCCTGCTCAGCTGGAGCTGGCGGCGGCAGGGGCTCATCCGGTCCTGGCTGACGGGGAGCCTCGTCGCCTACGTCGCCGCGTTCGGGGTGAACGCCACCGTCCTGCTCCGGGACCGGCCGCAACCGCTGCGCTTCGAGCACTGGCTGACGCTGGTGGGACTGCCCTCGGCCCTCTACGTGCTGGTGCTGGGCGGCGTCGGGGCCTCGCTCTACCTCAGCGGGCGCGCCACCGAGCGCGGGGTCGGCTGACCCGCCGGGCCGAGGCCCTCAGACCTCGACGAACCGGCGTCCCTCGAAGGCCCGGCCCAGGGTGACCTCGTCGGCGTACTCGAGGTCGCCGCCCACCGGCAGGCCGCTGGCCAGCCGGCTGACGCGGACGCCCAGGGGCAGCAGGAGGCGGCTGAGGTAGGTGGCCGTCGCCTCCCCCTCGAGGTTCGGGTCGGTCGCCAGGATCACCTCGGTGACCGTCCCGTCGGCCAGCCGCAGGCACAGCTCGCGGATCTTGAGGTCGGCCGGGCCGATGCCGTCGATGGGGCTGATGGAGCCGCCGAGCACGTGGTAGGTGCCGCGGAACTCCCGGGTGCGCTCCACGGCGACGACGTCCTTGGACTCCTCGACGACGCAGATCGTCGCGGGGTCGCGGCGCGGGTCGCGGCAGACCCGGCACCGCACGTCCTCCGAGACGTTGAAGCACACCTCGCAGAACCGGACGGTGTCCTTGACCAGCCGCAGCACGTCGGAGAGCCGCCGGACGTCGTCGGGATCGGCGGCGAGGATGTGGAAAGCCAGCCGCTGGGCGCTCTTCGGCCCGATCCCGGGCAGCCGCCCGAGCTCGTCGATCAGATCCTGGACCGGACCTTCGTACACCCGTGCTCCTCGTCCCTGCGTGTCGTGCTCATCCTCGGGGGCCGGTCGGCCCCGGGAGGCTCAGAAGCCCAGGCCGCCCATGCCGCCGGTCAGCGGTCCGAGCTTGGCCGCGGCGAGCGCCTGGGACTTGCCGGTGGCGTCGCGGACCGCGGCCAGCACCAGGTCGGCCAGCGTCTCGGTGTCCTCCGGGTCGACGGCCTCCGGCTTGATGACCAGGCCGAGCAGCTCGCCGGCCCCGGAGACGGTCGCGGTCACGACGTCGCCGCCCGCGGAGCCCTCGACGGTGGCCTCGGCCAGCTCGCGCTGGGCGTCGAGCAGCTGCTGCTGCATCGCCTGCGCCTGGGCCAGCAGGCCGGACATGTCGCCTTCGGGGATCATCGTCGTGCTCCTCGTCTCGTGGGCCGGCCGCGGACACGGCGGCCTCAGCCCAGGGTTGCCCCCGATCGTCGGGCCAGCCTATGCGCGTTCGGTCTCCTCGGCGATGATCTCCGCGCCGAGGTGACGGGCCAGCAGCTCGGTGTGCGACTCCGCGGACTCCTCGAGGTCGCTGTCGTTGCGGGTGGCGGCCGCGTCGCGCTCGTCGTCGGTGCCGGTCGCGGCCGGACCCTGGCGGGTGGGGCGGATCTGCTGGCGCAGCTGCTCGCGGCTCTCCGACCGGGCCGACTCGGCGGCCGGCGGCTCGGGTTCGGGGCTGGCTGCCGGGGTCGCGGGCGCCGGCGCCGGGGCGTCCCAGGACGCGGCCGCCTGCTGGTCGACCGGGGCGGGCCGGCTGACCGGGGGCGGCGCGCTGGGACCGCCCTCCACCAGCGTCTCGATCTTGAAGTCGGCGCCGAGGACGACGACGAGCGCCTCCCGGAGGACGTCCTCGCTGCCCCCGCGCGAGAAGCTGTCCCGGGCCCCGACGTTGGCCATGGCCAGCACCATCACCCCGTTGCGGAGCTCGTGCACCTGGGCGTTCTGGCTGAGCAGGATCCAGGTGAAGCGACGCTTGCCCTTGACCTCCTCGAGGACCTCGGGCCACAGCCGGCGGACGTCGGTGACGGTGAGCTGGGTGCCACCGGCCGCGCCCGTCGTCGGGGCCGGCGGGGTGGGAGCGCCGAGGGCGGTGTCGTCGGAGTCGCCGCCCGCCGGGCCGCGCAGGTCGGTCGGGGCGGCGTCGGCGAGCGTGGCCGGCGGCTCCACGGGCTCGGGCGCCGGGCGGCCCGTCTCGGCGGAAGGGTCGGGCTCGGCGGACTGGTCGGGCTGGGTGGACTGGTGGGATGCGGCGGACTGGGCGGGCTGCCCGGTCGGGGTGGGCGCGGGCGTGGGAGCGGCGGCCGTGGTGGGCTCGGCGGGCGGCGCTGGGGCCGGGGCCGGGCTGGGAGCCGGAGCCGCGGGACGGACCGGGGCCGGGTTGGTCGGCGCGTGCTGCACGGGCGCCTCGCCCGCCGGGCCGCTGACGCCGAGCCGGCGCTCGATCCGGTCGAGCCGCGCGTGCAGCCCCCGGCCGTCGACGTCGGCGCCGGGCAGCAGCACCCGGGCGCACATCAGCTCCAGGTGCAGCCGCGGCGCCGTGGTGCCCCGCATGTCGGTCAGCCCGGCGGCGATCACCTCGGCGGCGCGGGTCAGCTCTCCCGAGCCGAGCGCTGCGGCCTGGGACGACAGCCGCTCGGCCTGGTCGGGGGCCACCTCCACGAGGCCGGAGCGCAGCGCGTCGGGCACCGCGGCGACGATGACCAGGTCGCGCAGCCGGCGGAGCAGGTCCTCGGCGAAGCGGCGCGGGTCCTGGCCCACCTCGATCACCTTGTCGACGCAGGAGAAGACGCCGCCCGCGTCCCCGGCGGCGAAGGCGTCGACGAACTCGTCGAGCAGGGAGTCGGGGGTGTAGCCCAGCAGCGCGGTGGCGTGCCGGTAGCCGACCCCCGACTGCTCGGCGCCGCCGAGCAGCTGGTCGAGGACGGAGAGGGAGTCGCGGACGGAGCCGGCCCCGGCGCGGACCACCAGCGGCAGCACCGCCGCCTCGACGGCGATCCCCTCGGCGGCGCACAGCTTGCCCAGGTAGTCGGTGAGCACCTTGGGCGGCACCAGCCGGAAGGGGTAGTGGTGGGTGCGGGAGCGGATGGTGCCGATCACCTTGTCGGGCTCGGTGGTGGCGAAGATGAACTTGACGTGCGGCGGCGGCTCCTCGACGAGCTTGAGCAGGGCGTTGAAGCCCTGCGGCGTCACCATGTGCGCCTCGTCGATGATGTAGATCTTGTAGCGGCTCTGCACCGGGGCGAAGAACGCCCGCTCGCGCAGGTCGCGGGCGTCGTCCACCCCGCCGTGGCTGGCCGCGTCGATCTCGATCACGTCGATGCTGCCGGCCGCACCGCGGGCCAGGTCCCGGCAGGACCGGCAGGTGCCGCACGGCTCGGCGCGCGGGCCCTGCTCGCAGTTCAGGCAGCGCGCCAGGATCCGCGCGGAGGTGGTCTTGCCGCAGCCGCGCGGACCGGAGAACAGGTAGGCGTGGTTGACCCGGTTGTTCGTCAGGGCCCGCTGCAGCGGTGCGGTGACGTGCTCCTGGCCGATGACGTCGGCGAAGGTGTCGGGCCGGTAGCGGCGGTACAGGGCCAGCGGGGCAGCCGTGTCCGGGCCGTCGTCCGACGGGGCCGGCCCGCCGAAGAGCGCCTCGTCCTGGCTGTGCTCGACGTCCTCGAGCAGCGCTTCCTCCACGCCGCGAAGCCTATGCCCCCGCACTGACAGCGGGCGCCGCGTGGACCGCCGGGCTCAGCCGGGGAGGCCGGGCTCCAGCGCCGGGACGGCGGGCCGGCGGTCGCGACGCCGGGCCGGGCGCAGCTGCGGCTCGACGGCCGGCGCCGCGAGGGCGGCCGCCAGCCGGTGGGCCCGGTCCCGGGTGAGCACCGGCACCGGCGTCGTCCGGACGGGTGCGGGCGCGCGACGGGCGTCGACGGCGATCATCAGGGCGACGGCTCGGCCTGCGTTCACGGTGGTTCCTACCTCAGGGGTCGCCGGTCACCCGGCTGCTGGTCCCCCGACGCGGCTGCGTCCCCCCACGCTAGGGATCCCGGGCCCCGCCGCGACAGGGTCGGACGACCCGCGTGCCCGGGACTGAGGTCCCACCCGAGAATGGCCGGGTGGACGTCCGCATCGGCATCTCGGGCTGGACCTACAAGCCCTGGCGCGGCACCTTCTACCCGCCCGGGCTGCCGCAGCGGCGCGAGCTGGCCCACGTCGCCGAACGGATGAACAGCCTCGAGATCAACGGCACCTTCTACTCCCGCCAGCGCCGGACGAGCTTCCAGGCCTGGGCGGCCGCCGTGCCCGAGGACTTCGTCTTCGCCGTCAAGGGGCCCCGGTTCATCACCCACCTGAAGAAGCTGGGCGACGTCGACGTCCCGCTCGCCAACTTCTACGCCTCGGGCGTGCTGGCCCTGGGCCGGCGGCTGGGCCCCTGCCTGTGGCAGCTGCCGCCGACGCTCGGCTTCGACGCCGGACGGATGGCGACCTTCTTCGACCTGCTCCCGCGCACCACCGGCGAGGCGGCGGCGCTGGCCGCCCGGCACGACGCCCGGGTCCCCGAGGACCAGGCGCTGACGACCACGACCGACCCGGACCACCGGATCCGGCACACCGTCGAGGTGCGCCACGAGACGTTCCGCGACCCGGCCTTCTACGCCCTGCTCCGCCGGCACGACGTCGGGCTGGTGATCGCCGACAACCCCGGGAAGTGGCCGATCATCGAGGAGCTGACGACGGACTTCACCTACGTCCGGCTGCACGGGCACGACGAGCTGTACGCGAGCGGCTACGACGACGAGGCCCTGGACGCCTGGGCCGCCCGGGCGCGCGGCTGGTTGGCGCAGGGCCAGGACGTCTTCTTCTACTGCGACAACGACATCAAGGTGCGCGCGCCCTACGACGCCATGGGGCTGCTGGCCCGGCTCCGCCCGGCAGCCGCCTGAGCAGGCGGCGCAGGCGCCCGGACGGCGGCCGATCCGCGGGTGGGCTCGCGCGCCCCCACGCCGGCGCGGGACGGGCGCGGCGGATCCGCAGGAGCCGCCGGGGAGAATTGACGGCATGGCTTCCCCTCTCCGTGCCGTCCTCGTGGACGCCGACGGCGTCCTGCAGTTCACCGCTCCCGCCTGGCGGGACGACGTCGCCCAGACCGTGGGGCACGCGGAGGTGTCGCGGCACCCGCGCCTGCTCGATGAGATCGCCAAGGCTGAGGGGCCGGGGACGATGACCGGCGAGACGGACCTGGAGCACTCCCTCACCCGCGTCCTGGACCGGCACGACGTCGACCTGGAGCCTGCCGACGTGATCGACGCGTGGCACAACATCGAGCTGCACGCCGACGTCGTGGAGGGGGTCCGGGCCCTGCGCGGCCGCGGGCTGGTGCTGGCCCTCACCACCAACCAGAACGCGCCGAGGGCGGCGTGGATGCACGAGAACCTGCCCTACGACGAGGTGTTCGACGCGCACTTCTACTCCTGCGAGATCGGCCTCGCCAAGCCCGACCCGGCCTACTTCACCCACGTCCTGGAGGCCCTCGGCCTGGCTCCCGGAGAAGCCTTGTTCCTGGACGACACGGCGGCCAACGTGGAGGCGGCGGCGGGGCTGGGGATCCACGCGGAGCTCTTCGCCCGCGACGGCGGCCGGGCGGAGCTGGACCGGATCCTCGCCGCGCACCGGCTGGCCTGAGCGCTCTGCCGCCTCCCGAAGAAGGGGCACCCGGAGACGGAAGAGCCCCCCGCGCACCCGATAGAGCCCACTTACCCTTGCTGCCGTCAAGCCCTGGGGGAGTTGGGTGAGGTGTCGCCGCGCGGGGGACCGCAGATGAGCATACGGGATCCCGCTGACCGCTCCAGTCCTGCGGGCGCCGAGCGCCGGGCCGCCGGCCGATTTGGTCCCGCCCCGGGGCGAGCAGGTAAGGTTCCGCGCGGAGGATTCGCCTAGAGGCCTATGGCGCTCGCTTGGAAAGCGGGTTGGGTGTGAAAGCCCTCACGAGTTCGAATCTCGTATCCTCCGCCAGTTCACCAGGGGAAACGCGAAGCCGGCCCACGTCGGGGCCGGCCGCCAGACGGCCCGAGAGCCGCTCCTAGTCTCAGTTCTAGTCTCACTTGCGGCCATCCGAGCCCTCCTGGCCCGCCCACAACAGCCCGCCGACCTGGTCAGCGACCGTCCGCCGGATCGGGTCGGTCACGTGCTGATACCGGGCCGCCATCGCCGTGCTCGACCAGCCCATGATCCCCATCACCGTCCGCTCCGGCACCCCCAGGACCAGCAGAACCGTCGCCGCCGTGTGCCGCGCATCATGCAGCCGGCCGTTCCGCACGCCCGCCGTCCGCAGCAGCGCCTTCCACCGGTGGTAGTCCGAGTTCGGGTTCAACGGCTCCCCCGTCACCGTCGTGAACATCCAGCCCGACTCCCGCCACAGCTGCCGCGCCCGCTCCCGGTCCACCGCCTGCTGCGCCCGCTGCTCCACCAACATCTGCGCCAACGGCCCCGGCAACCCCACCACCCGACGACCCGCCCGCGACTTCGTGTCCCCGTCCTCACCGTTCACCAGCACCCGCTCCGGGCACCAGCCCGCGAACTTCCCACAGCCGCCGCCGCAGCCGTGCTCGTAGATCGGCCGGACCCGCGACTTCCGCACCCACAACAACCCCCGCTCGAGGTCCACATCCGACCACCGCAGCCCCAGCACCTCCCCCTGGCGCAGACCCAGCGCCAAGGCGATCGCCCACCGCGCATGGTTCGGCCCCTGCGCCGCGGCCGCCAGGATCGCCCGGACCTCCTCCACGTTGTACGGCTCGACCTCCTCCACCTGCACCCGGGGCGGCTTCGCCAACGCCGCCACGTTCCGGCCCACGTGCCCCCGCCGGTGCGCCTCCCCCAGCGCCGTCCGCATCGTCCGGTGCACCTGGTGCGCCGTGGCCGGCTTCGCACCGTCGCTCACCAGCTGGCGGTACAGCCGCTCCAAGTGCTCCGGCTCCAACCGGTCCAACCGGTGCTTCCCGACCCCCGGCACCAGGTGCTTCCGCACCGCCGTCCGGTACGCCGCCAAACTCGTCGGCCTCAGAGCCGGCGCCGCGATGTGCTCCAACCAGTGCTCCAACCACGACTCCACCGTCCACCGCTGACCCGCCCTCGACACCTGCCCCCGGTCCCGGTTCTTCTCCAGCGCACGGACCTTCCCGACCACCACACCCTTCGTCTTCCCCATCACGTGCCGACGATCCGGGGACCCGTCGTCGGTGGTGCCGACCGTCACCCGGCCGTGCCAGTAGCCGTCGGCGCCCTCGTACACCGTCGACGCCCGGTTCGGGTTCCGCGACCTGGTCACGGCTACTCGACCTCCGCCGACCGGACGCCAGCCCGGAGCCGGGCGACGTGCTCCGCCAGGCACTCGGCCGGGATCCGACGCAGTCGGCCCACGTGGACCGACTCCACCTCCCCCGACAGCACCAGCCGGTACATCAGCGACCGGCCGATCCCCAGCCGGGCCGCTGCCTCCTCGACCCTCAGCAACAGCTGCTGCTCTTCACGCGGCACCTGGACGTCGACCATGACAAGTTCCTCTCGCTACAGGGATGGGGAGACTTCAGAGTTGGGGTTCGGGCTCCCCGACAGGGGATGGTCTGGTCTCCGGTCCGGTCGTCAAGGGCCCTCCGGGTCCTGTGGATTCGCTGCGCTCACCCTTGACGGCCGGACCGGAGACCAGAAGATCGGCGGCCATCGGGGACCCCGAGCAGAGTGGTCGCTCAGCCAGGGTCAGCAGGAGGCAGCGTTGCCGGACCACTGTCCACAGGTTTGGCAGCCTTCGCCGCCTCGTACTGAGCACGCCACGCAGCGCGCTCGGCCACCGACTGCAAGAGCACACGCGCATAGGTCCGGGCATCCGGGCGAGTGTCGGTCCAGACGAACCGCGGAGACCCATCCGGCAGGGTGACGGTGGCGGCGAGCCGTTCGGTCTCCGGGGCGACGACACCCGCGGCCAGGAGTGCTTCGCGGACGACGGTGGCCCGGTCGGCCTTGTGCTCGGACAGCCGTTTCCCGGACCACTGGCGGGAGACGAGGACGCGGCGTCCGCCGAGGCCGAGGTGCTCGCGGTCGTGCGCCTTCGACGAGCATCGTCCGGGCTGCAGACCAGGACCGGCGGCGTCGGGTTGGATTCCGTAGCGCAGCCAGTTGGCGCAGCGTTCGGAGCAGGGCAGGTAACGCAGCTCGGTATGCAGCCGGTCGACATGCGCCTCAAGAGCCGGGTCCGGCTCGCCGTCAGGATCGGTGTGGGTATCGGCGACCGCTTTGGTCAGGTACTTCGTGAGGTAGCGAACAGCCCGATCAGCGTCGGGCGACGGGGCGATGATGCCGGCCATGTCGACCTGACGGCCGAATCGCATCACGTGCGCCGGCCGCCCGTCCGGGTCGGCGGCGAGCCGGTCGAGGGCCTGGTCCCAGGTGGGCAGGACTTCGCCGGTGTCGACGTCGACGTAGGACTCGCCGTCCCACACCGGTGTCCGGTGGACGTAGACGGGCCGGTCGAATAGGGGCCACCACAGCTGCAGGTAGGTCGCCGCGACCACCTGCCGGATCGTGGCCCGAGGGATCGCACCGCGGATCGCGGCGTGCAGGTGGGGGACGAGCCGGCGTTGCGGTTCGACGGCGCCGAAGTACTGCACCTTGTAGCCGGCCGCACGGCGGAGGTTCTGCCAGAACCGGTCGACCAGCCGGGCGAAGTGCAACGCGTCGAGCGCCTGCCGCCGGTAGTTGTACTGCGCTGGGTCAGCCGGAACCCCGCTCGAGGTGACGGCACCGTAGGACGGCATGGTCAGAGTGAGGAACATACTGGGCCGGTACGCGCGACCGTCCGGGGTGGCGAACACTCGGCCGATGGTGCGGTCCTCCTGTGGCACCCGTGGCAGGTCCGGGGCATCCTGGCGACGACGCGTCGAGCGGACCCTCCGGTCGGTGTCGTCGTCGCCCTGGTCCTCGGCGTCGGGCTGGTCCTCGTTGAGCTGCTCGGTCGGCTGCCGCTCGGGTTCGTCGGTGCGGTGCCAGCCTTCCTGGCACTGCTGCATCCGCAGCACCCGAGCCTTGTGGGCGCAGGGCGGGCAGACCGCCTCCCGGGTCGACCCGCACGGCAGGGCGACGACGGCCTCGCTGTCGGTGGCGCGGTCGTGGACGCGGCGGAGGAGCGGTCGGATGCAGACCTTCTGCGACAGCGCGAGCTCGCGCGCCATGTCCGCGGTGATTCTCGGCCCGTCCAGCACCGACGTCATGCGGCTTCGCCCGACACCAGCTGCAGGGCCGGAGTAACCGGGGTGACCAGCTGGGCGATGTGCTGGTCGGTGACGTTGGAGAAGCGGACTCGCACCGGTTCGGCGATGCCGTCGACGGTGACGTAGCCGACCCCGGGCAGGCCGTCGGGGATCAGGTCGGCGTGCGCGCCCCGGTTGCGGGCACCGGGGCCGAGGACAAGGTTCACCTGCTCGGCCTCGTTCAACCTCAGCGCGATCCGGGTCGGGAACAGGTCCCGCATCGGCAGCACGTCCTTGCGCGGGTCCTGCACCGCCCCCACCACCACGACCCCGACCGCCCGGCCCTGCGACAGGAGGAGGCCGAGGGCGGCCTCGATGCGCTTCTTCGCGGTCCGGTCGGTCACCCAGCCCGTCAAGGCGGCGAGCTCGTCGACCACCAGCACCACCAGCGGCTCCGCCGTCGACGGCGTGTGCAGCCGGGTGACCCCTCGGAGCCGGTCCTGCCGCCGGCGCATCACCGCGACCGCGTCCTCGAGCACCTCCGCGAACGTCGACTCGTAGCCGGCCGCGGCGTCGGAGTCACCGTGCGCGAACCGGGCAAACAGCCTGCGGCCGGCGGCTAACTCCATGCCGCCCTTCGGATCGACCGCCCACACCGCCACCAAGCCCGAGCGGACGAGCGGCGCCAGGTGCAGCAGCAGAGACCAGATCACCGACCCCTTACCCGCCCCGGTCGCCCCAACGACCAGGACGTGGGAACCGACCAGCTGCAGCCGCCACGTCCGGCCGTCTTCCGCCAAGGCCAGCGGAAGACCTTCTGTGAGGGCCTGGTCGTCGACGGGCAGCGGCTCCACCACCGAGGTCAGCGGGTCGACGGTGAGCAGCCACAGCTCGACGTGATGCGGACGCTGTAGCACCGACCGGACCCGCACGGCCGAGGCGCCGAACGTCTGCGCCAGCCGGTGCGCCACATCGGCGTAGTCCTCCACCGTCTGGCCGGGCAGCATCCGCACCCGCACCCGATCCACCGACAACGTCGACGAGACCGTGAGCACCGTGGGCGTCCAGACCGTGCCGCGCCAACTCGTGGCCAGACCGGCGGTGTCCATCGCCGCCGGCCAGCACCGCCGATACACCAGCCAGCCCCGCCACCACGAGCGCAGCGGCAGCCGCAGCCACACCAACCAGCGATCCGGCCACACCGACCGAACCCCGACCAGCAGCCCGATCCCGAGCGCGAGCATCGAGAGCATCAGCAGCGGAGACACCGACCACAAAAGAGCGCTCAGGATCACCGACAGGAGGCCGGCGAGAGCAGCTGGGGTGGCCGCGGTGACGACAGCGAGCCGCCACAGCCGGCGGAGCACCCAGCCTGAGGCAGCCAGGCCGGCGCCGACCCGCACGGTGCTGGACCGCAGCTGCACCGGCTGGTCGGAGCGGGCTTGCGAGAGGCCGGCCATCAGACGCCCGTCACCGCGTCAGCTAGCCACGCCCCCACCGACGCCACGGCCGAGTAGACCGCGTCCCCGATCGGCGTTGCCCCCAGCACGAGACCGAACAGCACGCACACGATCGCCACCACGGGCCGGGCGACCTTCATTTTCACCAGCGCCGCCACGACCAGCCCGAGGATGATCGCCGCCCCGATGACGCTCATGCCGCCACGCCCGAGATTCTGGGTCGACGGGCTGCGACCGGCCGGGTCTCACCGAGCAGGGCGACCGCCAGGGCCACCAGTTGGCGGTCCCGGTGCTGTAGCCGGCCAGGCAGCTGCGCCAGCGGGGCCGGGTCGAGCCAGTACCAGCCCGGCCGCACACAGGGCCGCACCCACGGCGCCGACGCCCTCAGCAGCCGGCCCTCGGCGACCAGGGCCAGCAGTTCGACCGCCGCCATGTCAGAGGCAGAGCCGGCCGCCCACCGACGGAGCCCAGACAGCACATGCGCCGACACCTCAGGCCGCCTTACCGGCGTCGACCACACCACGACGCGGAGCGGCGAGACCGGTCGCCTTCAAGCTGTAGGCGATCTTCGGACGGGGGCCGCGGTCGTCCAGCCACGGCGTGACGGTCAGCCCTTCCAGCACCACCGGCCGGACCGGAGCCCCCTCGATCGCCGACGGCGGAACCGGCTGCACCGCCGCCGCGATCTTCACCCGGAAGGTCCGCTCCCGCGCCTCCGGGTCGAAGTCCATGACGTCGACCTGCCACAGCGGCAGACCCGAGTCCTTGTCCCGCGCCTGCACCCGCCGCTCCTTCGTCGACGCGTCGAAGTCATCCGACGGCGTCACCGCCCCCACCACTCCGAGACCGTGCGGGAACAAGTCCGCGCACGTCACCTTGATCGGTCCCTGAACAGCCACCGCGTCCTCCTCTGACTCCTGACGGGCGCCCTCCATCGTGAGGACGTATCAGTCACAATAAAGGCAGTATAAGTCCCAGGGCAAGGACTGATCCTGCCTCGATGGGACATTTCTGGTTCGGTCGGCCAGAATGGGCGCGTGGACATGGCTGACGTGATGAGAGAGCGGAGAGCCGCGCTTGGGCTGTCGCAAGCCGAGCTAGCCGGCGTCGTCGGCCTCGACCGACGTCAGATCCGCCGCTACGAGGCTGGCGAAGCACAGCCGACGCTGCCCGTCGCTAAAGCCATAGCCCAGGCCCTGGGGATCAGCATCGACGAGCTCGCCGGGCAGACCGAGCAACGGTTGAAGATTACGGGCGAGTGGTGGGCCGGTTGGCAGACGTGGAAGGACGGTCAGGAGGTCCACACCTCCCAGCCGATCCAGATCAGGCAACGAGGCTCGGAACTCGACATCGTCGCCCTCGATCGCGGCATCAGCCCTGAGGAGGGCGGCTACCTGTGGCGCGGCCAGCTCCGCCTGTGGGACAACGAGATCCTCATGGGCTGGTACGCCGCAGACGACCAAGCCGTCCGCTCCAAGGGCACCCTTTACCTGGTCGTCCATCCGCACGGCCACCAGCTGCACGGCCGCTGGACCGGCCTCAGTTATGACGGCCCGGTCGTCACCGGATGGTCAGCCATCGCCCGCTCGGAGGAGGCCGCCCAGCAGCTGCTCACGCACCTGAGCGAGAACGACCAGTGACCGCCGATCCCGAAGAGGTGTGCGAGGTCGTGATCACCGCACCTGACGAGGCATGGCTGCTCAACTTCACCCGCCAGCTGGTCGACGCTCGCCTTGCCGCCTGCGGACACCACACTGCGATCCGCTCCATCTACACCTGGGCTGGAGCCGTCCACGACCGAAGCGAGACCCGCGTAGCGCTCCACACGCGCACCAGTTGCGTGCCGGCCATCATCGCCATCACCAACGAGGAGCACCCTTACGACGTCCCCTGCGTCATCAGCCTGCCAATCACCCGAGCAGACCCGAATTACCGCGCCTGGATCCTCGACTCCACGACGTCCGAGAGCGAGCGAGCGCATGCAGACCTATGATCACGGCACCTTCCTGATCGTCCTCGACTGCGCCGACCTCGACCGCTCAGCCAACTTCTGGTGCCCCGCCCTCGGCTACGACTGCCCGTACCCTCAGTCCGGCCCCTACCTACAACTCGTAGCCGAAGCCCGAGGCGGCGTCGAACTGCTCCTCCAACAGGTGCCCGAGACCAAGAGCGACAAGAACCGCCTCCACCTAGATCTACGCACTCGCGACCTCGACGCCGAAGTCAAACGACTCACGCAGCTCGGAGCCACCGTCATCACCGACGAACCGCTACTCGAGCACGACTGGCTCTGGCACGTACTCGCCGACCCTGACGGCAACGAGTTCTGTGTCCTGCAACCACCCGACGACTTCCCCTGGCCCTGAGCGTTGAGCGGCGACGCGCCAAGTCAGCGGGGATGACGACCGGAACAGCGGACATGCTAAGACGCAAATCACGGACCGAGCAGACCTGGACGGCCCCCTGCTCAGCCCCAAGCTTCCGCGGCTCATCTGGGAATATGACCTCGCGAGCCAGGTACAGCCGGGAGACCGGGTGCTCCACTGGTCGACGCGTGGCGAGGCCCTGGGACTCGTCGGGTGGTCGGAATTGCTAGAGCATGCGACCGTCGTCCCCCAATACACCGGGTTCCCCGGCCCGGACTCGAGCGTACGACGCCGGGATGGACGGCCCGGCTTGACCCTGTTCATGACTTCCCAACTCGGATCACCTCGGTTCAACTGCCTCCCTTGTCAACCAGATCGTTGCTTTGGACGAGGATCTGGCCGCGGAGCACAAGGGCACCTTCTACTTTCCGCTGACTCGATACGGAGCGAATCGCCCCGAGCATCAGCGAACCTTCAGACGCAACGGGAGACGGCGAGGGCGCGTGCTAAGACCCACTTCGACTGGCACTCAAACGGTCGAGATCCGATAGAAGCTGCGCACACCGTTCAATCGCCGTCCGAAGTGCAGTGCGCAGGACATCTTCAGGTCCAGACCTTTCGGCAGAGCCCGGACTATCGCCAAACTCGGATGGAAGCGCGTCCAGCGCGAGCACGTTCGCCTCTGTGCCGGAGGTCCCGTCGTCTGGGTCAGACTCCGTGGAGTATTCGGATGCAAGTTGGCGATACCTCCGCAATTGCCGTTGTAAGAGCCGAAGGGCGTCGTCTACCTCGGTGCCTCCGAGCGCGATACCCGCCATAACCCACGGCTCCTCACGATCCATGGCTTCTTCTGAGGCCAGGGCTACCGCAAGGCGCACAAGACTCCCGAACTCGCGATCTGCGTCGCAGGCGGCCCGCAGGATCGGGTAGTGGCTGAGGTCCTTCGCAGTTGGCTGCTCCTCAGGCGACAAACTCCGGTAGTACCCCCAAGGCGGAGGGTCGGGTTCGAGGCGGGAGAGCGCGGCGAGAACGGGCTGAAGGTACTCCAGAGGTGTGCGCCGAAACCGTCCCCCCGCCTTGTGTTCCCACAGTTTCAGTATGACCTGTCTGGTTTCTGCAGCGAGCGTCTCGTTCTCAGGCTCTGCCTCGCACCGAGTAAGCAGATCCGCCAGGTGATGCGACATCCACCGACCAACCAGGTCGCTGTGGTCCAGCGCAGCCGCCATGTCACGACCAAGCCGCATAACAGGGTCAGCATCAGAGTTCATGCAGGGCTCCGTCGAAGTCGATCAAGAAGTACTTAGTGTAAGGGTCTAGATGCTCCAACCGCTCCTCATCATTGCTAGGCATGCCATACGAACGCGAGCTGCTGGAACTGACGTTCCGCTGGATCTCTACTTCGATGATCAGCCAGCGACGCAGGCTTTCGAGCCGCGCTCCGAGCGTCATCTCGTCCGCAAGCAACTCGAATCCTTGGACGCTTTGCGGCGAAGTACCGCCCTGGGATTCATCCCAGACGCGCGACACGAAGGCGATTCGATTCCTGGCGTCCGTCCACAGCCTCATGTCGGCGTCCGGGACGAGATCGTCAAGGCCAGCCATCCCGGTGTACGGGCGCTCCGGCGGGAAGTTGACACCGCTTGCGAATGGATCCTTAGAATCTAGTCCCTCCGAGTAGTTCTGTGGCTCCAGCCAACCGGTAAGCTCGAACCCGTGCACCGCCGATGAGTAGTCACGGTCGGTGGCGTCCGGGATCCGATATGCGCGCTTGTCTGGGGAGGTTTGTAAGGCACGAAGCAGTGCGGGGGCCGTACCTGGCGTCACCAAGGCGCTCATCACACGGACCGTCTCGCTCCTGTCGTAATCTCGAGTAGAGCGATAAGCCGACACGGCGAGGCGACCGGGTTCGGCTAATAGCTCGCGCTGAAAGCTCTGGACATCGATATGGGAGACCCACTCGCTATCCTCGCTTTGAGCGCGGCTAGCCATGCCTGATCCTGACCGGATCATTGCGTAAGTTGGTGGTGCATCTCTACGGTCCGCGAGCCACCGGCCATCACTACGAGTGGGCGTATGGCGGGCCAGGAATCGCGAGTATGCCGTCTCCCCTGACTCTAGGTCCTCGTCGTAAGTCTGAGCGACCGGTAGTAGTTGCAATAGGCTTCCGGCCACCTCATACAACCCTTGAATGGCCAAGTAGAAGTCTAGATCCTCTTCCTTGGGCCAATCGCTCTTGTAGGTCTGACGGCCTTCCGAGTACAGCCGAAGCTCGGCGCGAGGATCATCCTCGGAGCGGCCCCGCGAAGCGATCTTCCACCGCTCAAGCAGAACCTCTTGCACGAGCCTTTGGATCGACATACCTGTCAGGCCAAACGCTTCACCGAGCTCATCACACCAATATTGGCGAAAGTCGAAGAAGAACCTAAATTGGTTGTCGTCTTCGTCGTCCTCGTTGTTACTGTCCTCGAATCGAGCTTCGATCGCATCTCTGTCTGGGGAACCGAGGCCCTCCTCCGAGTTGACGTTCCCCGTCGGGTCATCCAAGGAGTAAGCCGCCGCCATTCCGACCAAATCTGCGAATGCTCTAACGTTCAACTGACGGGCTCGAATCGTGCGACGTACTACTCCGATCTGTGCACCGCGCTTTTGCAGGCCGTTGTACTCTTGCGGGTCACCCGAAAGCAAATTGCACCTAAGAAGGAGCAGCAAGATCTCTCTGGCCATGGGGGTATTAACCGCGTGCGGAGCGCTCTTTATGACCTTGGTCATTATTGGAGCGAACCTCGCGAAACTCCTCGGCGACGCATCGCGGGAAGCTCTTGAGACTGCCATCACAAGCCACTGCGTTGCATGCTTCTCGTAGAACGGCAGCCTCGAGTCCCTGAAAGGAACGGTAGAGACGGTGCCAATCGCCACCTCGCAGAGACGATCAGCCAAGTTCGACAGGTCATGCGAGACGATTAGTCGTACTGCGTGCGCCGCTCGCCAACGAGTCTCAGGAGCCGGGTCGCCCAGAGCCGCCCAAATCAGACAGGCCACCGCCGTGGCGATGTCCACAGCTCCCGCCATCCCAATGGGGCGATGTCCGCCAAACCGGTCCAGTGGCACCGCGTCGTCAAACAGACTGGTAGCAGCGTCGAGGAGATCGAGCCTGTCTGTTGGACCGAGTCGAGCTGCAAGGTGCCCCGCCAGAGCGAACGCTTGCTCCGCGCTGAAGGTGACCTGATTCGCCAAGGCGCGGCTCGCCACCCGCTCGTAGTCAGTGTCGAATCCGGTGAGGCGACGCATGAGCGAGACATCAACCAGACGATAGGACACGAGTAGATGGGCGGCACCCAGCCGGGACAGTAGGTCTTGCAGCGCTGCGTCCAGGGCTGCCTGAGCACCCATCGAGAGGTCCGACTTGACCAATGAAGCAAGAAAACGCGACAGATCCCACTCGGTGACCGCAGGACATTTACCGAACGCCGCGATGACCGCCGGAGACGGCGAACCACTCATCACGTGGTTGAAGAGGCCGGCAGTGTCATTGGCGCTATGGGCTCGCTGCAGAGCCCCAGCCCACCCACCCGTGGTTTGTAGGTCAAACTCGCCGTACATCGGACGAGCCAAATCGTCGTCCCTCCTACTACCCCAGTCTCGTGCAATGGAGTTAGGGATGATTGGCCCTTGGCCGTCCCTCAGGGTTTGCGGCAGCAGGGAGGGATCCGCTGCAGCGATGATGGCTCGGGAGAGGCCGACTTCCGTCAGTAGCCAGTCTAGCGATTCGGGCGGGAGGGGCCTTGCGCGCAGGAAGTGTAGAAGCGACATGATGGCTTCACCTGGCGGCGCGGCGGAGGCTTTGAGGGCGGTCGCCAGAACCTCCAACTCGGGGTCACGGTCGCAGAGCGGCAATAGTGCGAGCACGATAGCCGGGTCCTGGAGCACCAACGCACTACCGCCGCCACAGAATGCTTCAGCGAGGCGACTGACTGGAGCAACGCGTCGATCTCTCCAGCGCGACGCGAGCGCCAAGGCCTCCGGAAGATGAAGGCCCGCGGCGATCCTTGTTACTCGCGTGTAGTCCAGAGAGTCTCCGAGGTAGGCCTCAATCCCCTCCGCAATCTGGCCTAGCCTGTAGGCGCGTCCGGGCTCGTCACCGCTGGTCTCGCCCGCAACTTGGGCCACTTTGAGCAGTGCCTCCCACCGCTCCCACACGTCGTCCCCAATGGCATTGGAGGTCTCTAACGCTGCCTGGAAATGAACGGCAGCCTCATGGGCAGATGTTCGGAGAGTGGCGCGCGCCAGCATGACCAGATCCTTTGCCTTCTCGTACGCGTCTTCTCGGGCCGTAGCCAAATCCGCATGAACTTGGCGGGCCAGTCTCGCAGCGGTTACAGCGAGTACGGGGCTGGAGCTGGCCTGCTGGGTGAGGAGGATAAGAGTCGATCTCCAGAGACGTGCTCGGTTGCGCTCGCAGAACTCTATAACTTCCTGAGCGGGCACCAGAGTCGAATTCCCGACAAGCAGAGCAACAATTACGGACACGGTGATGTTAAGTTGAGGTCCATCAACTTCCTCACCGGGAAACTCGCTTCTCCTCTGCCGAGCCAGAAAGGATCTCGCTCGCTCCGATACTTCGAGCAACCGTTCTGGGGTTGGCTCCAAGTGGTACTTGGTCCACAGCGTCGCCCAGGACACCAGCGGCGTCACGTTGGCTTCATACGCGCGGAGGACTCGCGAGGACTCGTACTTCTCTCGTCCTCTTGCTTTGCTGACCGCCGCGCCTTCGATTTCGGTCGCTGTCAGTTCATGGCCCTCTAACCAAGCACGTAGCGCAAAGCCGAGTACAGGCTGCCACATGTCATGCCGGTGGAACTCGCCTGTTCGGTAGCCCATGTCGGTAGGAAGATAGAGGTTCAATACGCGCAGAGCCTCGACAGGTGTCACAATCCCTGCCGATAGCGCTTGCGTCAGGAGCCAAGTCGTCGCTGTGAGACCCTGCTCGACTTGCTCGTTCAAGGGCGCCGCCCCTGGCTGGTCGACGTGCCGGCTAGGTGAGAGTCGCTTGCGTCGGCGCACCAAGCATGCCAGTAGGCGCCTTGTCACATCCGGAGGGGTGATCAAGTTTCGTTCAGCACAGACTTGGGCGATAGCAAACTTTAGGTGCTTTCCCCGGGCTTTGAGAGCCAGCGAGTGAATGTCGTCCTGACGTCCTGCGTCTGCCAGCCTGCGAGCGACCTGAACTCCCACATCGAAGGCAAGAGTCCGCGGTTTCCACCGTCGAAGGTACTCGACACAAGCTCCCGGCCCATCGGTGTTGATCAGACCCCAAGCAATCTGCAGGATGTCCTGTTCGGTGATGCTTGAATCAGTACCGTCGCGCATCGCTTGTTGCGTCCACGCGCGGACCCAGGTGGTGGCGCTGCGAAGGCGATTCCGGGCTTGATCCGTCTGACCTGGGGCGCCGGCGAGAAGTGCGCCCTCGTACAACAGATTGGAATTTGGCCAAGAGCGAAGGATGCTTCGATTGGCAACCAACTGCTCCAGCAAGTGAGGCTCAAGGAATTGGGCTGCGAGATCGGTGTTATCAGCTATTAGCGATAGTCGTCGAGTGCGGCCTGCGGTGAGCGCACCCAGGCGAAGCGCAAGCTTGGCTGCGGCGAGATCGCCATCTTGACGCAGCGCGGCCGTGAGCGCGAAATGCGTCCTCTGTTGAGCGATTTCGCGTCTCTGAAGTTCGTTGCGCTGAGTGGGCGGAAGCATATTGTCGGGAAGTGCGTCATCAGATAACGCGAGGTCTACCAGGTCATCGAACCGTCGCGCCTCGAAAAGAAGCGCGGGCAGCGATGTTGCAACGTAGGCATCATGATTTGCTAGCGGAGTAAGGCGATCGAGGAAAGCGTCGAGTTGAGCACCCTTCGGCCGGTAGGTGATTCGAAACCACGTTTCAGTGGGTTCGTCGCGGAACTGAACAGTTCCGCCATCGATGAGCAAAGGCCCCCTCAAGTCCGCAACGAAGCTGAGCACGACCGACTCGTCGACGCCTGCGAGCTCGCCGAGTACCCGGGCAGGGATCATTGGACGAAGTGCAGCGAGCCCAGTGCAGATCTCGTCGACTTCGGCGGTCGAGATGTGATGGCTATCTCGTACGGCCGCCACCTGTCGTCCAATGATGGCGTCGAGTGCGACGCTCGCGGAAACGGGCGTTGGTGCGAGCCAGTCAAGAGCCTCTTGCAGACTTGTCGTCGCGTCCAGCACAGTCGCCTGTACACGGGGGTTATGACTTGTTCGAGTATGAAATTCGGCTGCGTCGGCGGTGGATACTGAGGGAAAGGTCAGCTCCAGATGTGCCCGAGTCTCGTCGAGCTCGAACCCACGGAGGGACAAATCTAGGTGATTCGCCGGAAGTCGGAGGAGGTGCCTTCGTTCAGTACGGCAGGTCACAACCAGCCTGACATTCACGGGGAGGGACTCGCGGAGCAGGCCAATCACGAATGACCGGTCACCCAGGTCCTCAGCAATCATCGCGGCGTTATCTGCCGCGTCGATTACAATAGTAAGCAGAGCATCAGGTGCGCCTGCAGCAAGCGCCGCCGCCGCCCTTTCAAGACGTTGGAGAAAGGCCCTGGCGTAGTCCGAGTCGTCGGCGGTCGCCGAGGGGATCAGGGGTTCACACAGAGCCCGGGAGGCGAACTCATTAGCGAGCTGGATCAACCCCTGCTTCGCTTGATGCCTAGCAGCACTCGGCCGTCGGTAGGAGCCATTACCGAAGCAGTCATAGACGAATGTTGCGGATCCAGGAGAATCGGTTCGCTCGAGAGTCATCGACAAGACGCTCTTTCCGACACCTCCAGGGCCGTGAATGACGACGGGACGCCCCTGGGCGGAGCGTATCTCTCTACTGACGTGCTCAAACTGGTGTCTGTTGACGGAATTGGCACGCGCGCTGATCAGGTTTGGCGCGGGTAGAAGCTGATCCTCCGAGGTCTTCAGCGCGGCTAGGACGTCTTCGCGACGAACCGCCGGTTGGTGGCCAACGATCGACGTGGCGCGGCTCGCGATCATCTCGCGCAAGAGGAGGTCCTGATCGCCTGGAGCACCAGGAAGGAAGTCTGCGACTTGCACCGCTAGTAGTGCGCGCAGCTTTCGCAATGACGACGCTTGATCGTCGACCTTGATCTGACCGGCGAATCTTGCGATATCCTTTCCGTCGATGACACTCTCTAGTTTTTCTCGCACAGTGTCTGAGGCTCGCGAACTCTTCGCCTGCCGGAGCTCCTCAAGGAGAATCGAGGCTGAATCGGCTATCGGACGATTCGTGACGAATTCGAAGGAGACGTTGGCCAACGCTGCAGGGTGATCTCTACTGAGGACTCGATACTTTCGCGCAAACCCTAGGATCGTTTTAGTGAGAAATGAGAAAGTCCAGGGTTCATCAGGATGGACAGTCGAGTGCTTGAACTGTCGGTACACGACCTGGTCGGCGTTGTCGATATCGCTGGATCCCCAATACTCGGCTAGGTCGATCACCTCATCGCCGGTGGACGACGTTGAGGCCTCGTCCTCGTCCCGCAGCTGTTCATCCGTTGCGCCCGGCTGATCCAGGCGCTGATCGCTCTGACGTCGATGCTCGCTCGGGTCAACGGCTTCTACGAGAATCGCTGCTAGACCGGAACTCGCGTCCAGTAACCGCAGCGACTGGCGCGCCGCCCAGGTGTAGTGGAACTGATCCCCGTCTCTGCTGGCACGAAGAGTGTCTGGCCTCACCACGGATGATATCCCACTGTTGCCGCCGATGCTTCGATCAGGGAAATGCTCTCACTCATCATCTGCCCGTCCGATCGTCCTGCACCGTCTTGCCGGATTAAGACCGAGACCGTGCTTGTGCGTGGAGCTGGTCAGGGCCCACATGTCGTTGCGAGAGGATATTCACGCCAGATTAGCCATTCGTCCGGTTCCACAACTTCGCGTTGCAAACTCCTGCAAGTGGCGTCCGCTGCCGATAGCAAGAGAGGGTACAGCAGCGCCCGTCGGTCAGGGTCGGCTAGGGGCTCGAAGCAACACTGGCTCGGGAGATGTTAGGGCTCCTTCAGGTGAGGTGAAGACCCTGCTGGTGGTCGCGCCAGGAGTTTCGCACCTCGCCTCTGCCGATTTTGGCTCTACTAGATCAAGCTCGCTCGCTGCGCTCGGGCCGCTCCGCGTGTCCTCGCTTCGCTGCGGGCCGCTTCGCGGCCGCCGCCTACCACTCCCGATTAAGATTGATAACTATACAGATAGAGAGTAGGCGGGAGAAGCGCGTTGATGATCCCGGGTTAAAGGATCACCCAGCGAGTGCTTAACTTTTAGGGGGAAGGAACGATCTATCCTGCGAATAGGTGCGTCCTGCAACTTGACGAGGCACAGTTCAGGTTATTGCTAGTACCTGATCGGCTTGAGATCGAACGCACATACGTTGCATTTCGGCCCGCTGAACAACGCACGTTAAGGGCATCTCCTGCTCGGCCACTCGGGCACCTCAGGTCAGCGACTTGGCGAGGGCAATGGCTCCTGTCGCAACGATAGTTGCATGATCCTCAGTTAAGGACACACCGGTCCTCAACGCTTTCCCGGGATGGATGAAGTTGCGCCATTGGCGCAAAGTATTATCGAGCAAGTCGAGCATGGCCTCGTCCGAGACGAGGCCTTCCTTCCTCACAGCCTCTACTAGCTCGTGCAGTCCCATGTTGCGGAGACGATTGACGGGAAGCGATGTCTCCTGTTCGAGCAACGCTAGCAACATGGCCTCAACGGCTGCTCCTGCCATAACAACAGCTGCCTTGTGATTCTTGCCGGCCAAACTCGTCTCCGATTCCCTGAGATCCTCAAGGATGCTGAGACGAAGTGCACTATCCGTCAACCGTCCGAGCGTCTTGGACATCGCCAACGCTGCGATATCGAACTCAGATCCGAAATCTGGCGACTTCCACCAACGGTCGCTAACCTGCGCGAAGAGTGGCTGTTTCTGGTCGATTTGCTCCACGATGCGCGAGTTATTGGCTTGGATCATGTCGAATTGATCAACTAGACGATGAGAGTCCACCAACAACTGCCATGCAAGTCGGTTAGTGTAACTCTGAGCAAGCACCGCATCCGGATACATCAGGAAGGACCGAATCTGCGCATAAATGTAATCTACGAAGTTCTCCCGTCCATGGCGATTCTGTGGGAATTCCTCAAGGAACAGCTGGAAAACTCTCACAAGTTCGATTAGATCAAAGTTGCGCGAGAACCGGACCCTAGCATCACCCGCTCGAGACTTACGGTCGGCGAGCAGGAGAAGGCCCTGCTTATTGAGCAACAGCAGTTGCCTGCTGTCCTTCGCGTTTAATTCTCGATTCTCATACAAGATGTCAGAAACTAGAGTCGGCTGTAGGGAATCTGGCTCGCTAGCGCCGATTAGAAGAGCCACTACTCTTCTTTCGTAGTCCACATCTAGGTCGTCTAGGCGACGCCCCCGCTGGTCTGCGTCATATGACAAGTGATAAGCCGGCACCACTCGGAGATTCATACCTTCACTGGGACGCTTATGTTCACCTGAATCCACGATTCCCGCGACGATACGTGCGTACTTGCGGAGGCCTTCACTCATCGCTCGTAGTGAGACTAAGTTCTGGAAACTCTCCTCAAGCAAGCCGGTTACGGCGGAGACGACCGTGATTGTCATCACCAAGATGTTGGGTGTATAGAGCCGCAGCTGGATCGAAACAGCACAGTCCCCTAGGCCAGGGAGTGTTGTCCGCGGACTCTTGGACGCGAGCTCCTCAAGACCCGTCCCCCGCAGATGACTTCGCAGAGCCTGGTAGAAGGTTGCGGTCGGGATGAGCGCGAGAGGAATATATGACCGGTTGAGCGGCAGGGAGAACTGAGAGTAGATACCGGTGCTCGGCTGGGCAACGAAGGCAACGGTCTCGAGATCGGCGGGTCGTCCGACCTCGCGGCTGAGCCGCGTCAGCACCTTCCATCTCAACGTCGTGCTCACTTAGGTCACCTTGTCTTGGATGCGAGCGCGGAGGGGTCGAACCTCGTCCTAGATCAATGATCTACGACCCCCACCATCGGGGCACGCTCGACGTCAGCGATCTGGGTCCGGACGTTATCAGGTGGAGCCCGCTACGGCCGCCGGACCCGCCATCGATACTCGCTCTGGGCTGTAGGGCAGGCCTGCGCCGCCTGGCCGTCCGCTGCTGCTCACCTGGTAGCAGTTCCGGGACATGAGGACGCCGTTGTCCTACCACCGTGACCTGGGGAGATCGCCACTGGGTCGGTCAGGCATCGACGTGCCCTGACCCATCGGGCTCGGCAGCCCCTCCGCGCACTAGCGCCGTTCCAGCCGGGACAGTGGGAAACGAAGCCCTGGGCAGTCTCACTTCTAGTCTCAGTTGAGGGAGTCCGTCCCCGTACATGTAGGCCCACGGTGGCTTCCATCCCGGCTCGTGCGACGCTCCTGGTGCTTCCGAACCGCCGGCTAGGGGACTTGGAAAGCGGGTTGGGTGTGAAAGCCCTCACGAGTTCGAATCTCGTATCCTCCGCCAGTTCACCAGGTCGGACGCCCCGCCGGAGCGTCCACCTGCCGGGGGGCTCCGGCGGTCCCGGTCCTGCTCTTCGTGCCGCCGCGCTACTCCTCGTCGCCGACCGGCCGCGGCTCCGGCAGGGCGAGGTAGAAGGTCCGGTCGGGCACGACGTACGGGTGCGCCTCGAGGACCACCGGGTAGCCGTGGTCGGCCAACATCTGGTGCAGCGTCTCGGGCGTGGGCCAGAACGAGCGCTCGTTGATCCACGAGGACGTCAGGCGGCCCGGTTCCCGGTAGTAGCTGCCGGTGTACGGACCGAAGGTCTGCCGCTCGCTCAGTGGATGCTTGCCGCCCCCGTTGTCCACGTGCGTGTCCAGGATCAGCGGGGTCCCGGCGCAGCGTCGGAGCAACGCGAGCTGGTCCTCCAGCTCCAGGTGGTAGAACAACCCCAGGCAGGCGATGACGTCGTACGGGGCGAGGTCCACCTCGCGGATGTCCGTGATCTGCCACGTCACGGTGGGGTCATCCGGGATCCGGTCGGCCCGGGCGTCCACCCCGGTCACCTGCCAGCCCTGCTGAGCGGCCCGCAGGGCGAAGGCCCCGTGCCCGGTGCCGAGATCGACGAGGCGACCCCTGGGCAGCAGCCCGAGCATCGAGTCGAACAGCTGGTATCGACGCACGAGGATGGCTGACGGCATGTTCCGCACCCTAGCGGGACGTTCTCCCGCCTCCGGGTGACCGCAGGAGCTGGGCCGCCCGGACCTCCGGAGCTCGTGAGGACGAGCCGCCAGCAGCTGACGGCCGGGTCGGCCACGACCACCTGAGGCCGTCGGCGTCGGCGCCGGAGGCACGCACCCGGCGCACCGCGGGGCCGCCGAGCAGCCGAACCGGTTGACATGTGAACCAAAGAGCGTAGGGTCTGGTTCACACATCAACCAATCTGGAGGGAGACGCCGTGAAGATCACCACGATCGGACGGGGCACCATCGGCGGCGGGCTCGGCCGCCTCTGGAGCGGCGCCGGTCATCAGGTCACGGGCCTCGGGCGCGACGGCGGCGACGTGTCGGACGCCGACGTGGTCCTGGTCGCCGTGCCGGGCGCGCGCATCTCCGCAGCGCTGAGCGCGGTGACCGGGCTCGCCGGCAAGACGGCGATCGACGCGACGAACGTCCTGCCCGCCCGGCACGGCGGTTTCGACTCGTACGCCCACGAGGTCCAGTCCTTCACCCTCGCGCCCGTCGCCAAGGCGTTCAACATGAACTTCGGCCGCCTGCTGGACGTCGTGCGCGAGCAGCGGGTGCGTCCGAGCACCCTCTACGTCGGTGACGACGGCGCCCGCGAGGTCACGGAGCGGCTCGTCCGCGACGCCGGCTTCGACCCGGTCCGTGTCGGCGACCTGTCGCGCGCCAGGGACTTCGAGGACGCGGTCTGGCTCCTGATGGGCGTGCAGCCCGTCGGCGGCGTCTTCTACCGGTTCGCCACCCCCGGCCAGCTCTGACCACCCGATGGCACGACACCCGCTCGTCCTCACCACTCCCGTGCCCGCACTGACGTCGGGGCTCTCGTGAAGGCCGCCGTCGTCCTCGGCCCGGACCAGCCGCCCGTGTACACCGACTTCGACGATCCTGCTCCGCGCAGCGGGTTCACCCTCGTCGACGTGACCGCGTCCGCACTCTCCACCGCCACCCGGGCGCGCGCGATCGGGACCCACTACCTCGCGGACGGCGCGTTCCCGCTCGTCCCCGGCATCGACGGGGTGGGCCGGACCGACACCGGTCAGCGGGTCGGCTTCCTGCTGCCGGAGCCGCCGTTCGGCGGCATGGCCGCGCGGACGCTGGTGCGCGACGCACTCTGCCTGCCGCTGCCGGACGACGTCGGCGACGTGCCGGCCGCGGCCCTGCTCAACCCGGGCACCTCGCCCGTCGCCGCGCTCCGGACGCGCGCCGGCCTGCGTCCGGGTGAGACCGTGCTGATCAACGGCGCGACCGGGATCACCGGGCAGGTCGCCGTCCAGATCGCCCAGCACCTCGGTGCCGGCCGGGTCATCGCCACCGGTCGCGACGCCACTGCCCTGGCCCGGCTCGCCGAGCTCGGCGCCGACGACACCGTCGACCTGACCCTCGAGCCCGACGCCCTCCACGCTGCGCTGCGGCGCCACACCGGAGACCTCGACGTCGTGCTGGACTACCTCGCCGGCTCCCCCACTGAGGCCGTCCTGGCCGCCATCGCGGGCCGCCACAAGCGTGGCGCACCGCTGCGCTACGTCGTGGCCGGTGCCGCCGCCGGCGCAGCGCTCACCGTTCCGACGAGCGTGCTGGCCACGACCCCGATCCACCTGATGGGGAGCGGGATCGGCGCGCTGCAGGTCCCGGAGCTGCTGCAGGCGGCAGCCGACGTCCTGCAGATCGCCAGCACGACCGAGCTCCACATCGACGTCGACGAACGACCGCTGAGCCAGGTCGCCGAGTCCTGGGCCGCCACGCAGGACCGGAGGCGCGTCGTCTTCACCCCCTGAGGCGCGGCGGCCTGCTCCCGCCGAGGTCGGCGTCGCCAGGACGGTCTGCTCCCTCCCCGCTGGTCTCGTCCCCGTCGGTGCGTCCACGTCCGAGCTGCTCGACCCGCTCGCGGACCTTGTCGCCGACCTGGATGAGCAGCTCCAGCTCCGCCTCGCTGAGGTGGTCGATGAGCACCTCCCGGACGTCCGCCACGTGCTCGGGGGCCGCTTCCTCGATGCGCTCGCGACCGAGCGGGCTGATCGCGATGACGGCTCCCCGCTGGTCGGTGGCGCAGCGCGAGCGCACGACCAACCCGCGCGTCTGCATCCGGCCGAGGTGCTGCGACAGCCGGCTCTTCTCCCAGCGGAGCAGCCCGCCCAGCTCGAACGAGCGCAGCTGACCCTCGGGCGCCTCGGACAGGTGGGCCAGGACCTCGTAGTCGGCGCGCGAGAGCCCCGACCGCTGGCGCAGCTTGCGGTCGAGGAACTCGGGCAGGTCCTCCTGGACGGTCATGAGGCTCCGCCAGGCCCGTTGCTCACGCGCGTCCAACCACCGCACCGTCATGGCTGCGACCCTACGCCCGGTGCACGTGTGAACCATCGGCACGCAGCTCTGCGGGAGGCCGCGAGATCTCCGAAGTGCAGCGTCCGGCCGGGGCGGAACTGGTAGAACCGTGGCGAGGAGGTGGGGTCGTCATGGAAGCGGCGCGGATCGCCAACGCGGTGCTGTTCGGCGTCCTCGGTGCCGCCTCGCTCGTGCTGTGGTCGCGCCGGCGCGATGCCGCGACGGCCTGGCTCGCCGCCTCGCTGAGCTGTCTCGGCCTGGGCACCCTGGTGGGGCTGGCGCTGCCGCAGACCTCGCCCGAGCGCCTGGTGGGGTGGCGGCTCTGGCTGGGCAAGGTCGGCGTGCTGCTGCCGCTCGTCCTGTACCCGTACTGCCTCCTGCGGTTCGCCGCCTCCTTCGACCGCCACCGGGCGCTCTCCCGGGTCGCGGCGGCGGTCACGGCCCTGGTCGCCGGCGCCATGCTGGCGTTCCCCTACCTGCCCGCCGCCGGTGAGCAGCCGTGGTGGGTGTCGTGGTGGCTCGGCCTGTTCCTCGTCCAGTTCGTCGGGCTGTCGACCGTCGCCGCTCTGCGGCTGCTCCGGGGCGGCCGGCGGGAACCGGCGGTCACCAAGCGCCGGATGCAGCTGCTGAGCTTCTCGGCCACCGCGCTGTCGGCGGCCATCCTGCTGTCCCTCCTCACCCAGACCGCCGTGTCCGAGCTCGTCCGCACGGCCAGCACCGTGCTGGTCCTGGGCGCCGGGGGCGCCGGGCTGCTGGGCCTGGTCCCTCCGGCGTGGCTGCGGCTGCTGTGGCGGCGGCACGAGCACCGCAGGATCTACGACCTGCAGCTGGCCCTGATCAGTGCCGGCAGCCGGGAGGCGGTGGCTCAGGCCGTGCTCCCGGTGCTCTCCACCCTCCTCGGCGGCGGCGCGGCCGCGATGCTCGACGCGCGAGGACAGGTCCTCGCGAGCCGGGGGTCGGAGGCGGACGTCGCCGACCTGGTGCGGTCGGTCACCGGCGGTGACCAGAAAGATCACGACCGGGCGGGCGTGGCCCACTCCACGCTGCACTCGGGCTCACTCGTGGCCGGCTCCGGTCGCTACGCGCCCTCGCTCGGCTCCGACGAGCGCCAGCTGTTCGACAGCATGTCGCTGATGGTCGAGACCGCGCTGAGCCGCATCCGCGGCCGCGAGGAGCTGGCGCGCGCGCACGCCGGTGCGCTCGAGGCGTCCCGGTTGAAGTCGGAGTTCGTGGCCAACATGAGCCACGAGATCCGGACCCCGATCAACGGGGTGATCGGCATGACCGAGCTGTTGTCCCACACCGCCCTGGACGCCGAGCAGCGCGAGTACGTCACCACCATCCAGACCTCGGCCGACGCCCTGCTCGACGTCATCAACGACATCCTGGACTTCTCCAAGATCGAGGCCGGCAAGCTCGAGCTGCACGCGGAGGACTTCGACCTGCGGAGCACGGTCGAAGAGGTCGCCTCGCTGCTGGCCGGCGCCCCGCACAGCGACCGCATCGAGCTGGCCCTCCAGCTCGACACCCAGATCCCCGCCGTCGTCCGGGGCGACCCGGGCCGCATCCGCCAGGTCCTGCTCAACCTCGCGGGCAACGCGGTGAAGTTCACCGAGCAGGGCGAGGTCGTGATCCAGGTCGCGGTGGTGGCCCCGTCCGCGACCGCCGGAACGCTCCGCGTGCGGTTCGAGGTGGCGGACACCGGCCCCGGCCTCGACCCCGCCACGCTGCCGCACCTCTTCGACAGCTTCGCCCAGGCCGACTCCAGCTCCACCCGACGGCACGGCGGGACGGGCCTGGGCCTGGCGATCTCCAAGCGACTGGTGGAGCTGATGGGCGGCACCATCGGCGCCGTCACCGAGGTCGGCGAGGGGAGCACCTTCTGGTTCGAGGTCGACCTGGTGGCCCCGGCGACCGCGGCGCCGGTCCAGGAGCAGGGGGGTGACCTGCTCAGCGGCCGGAGCGTGCTGGTCGTCGACGACAACGCGACCAACCGCACCATCCTCGCCAGCACCCTGCGGGAGTGGCAGATGGAGCCGGTCGCGGTGATCAGCGCAGCCCAGGCCCTCGCCGAGCTGCGCCGGCGGCACGACGCCGGCGGCCGCTTCGACCTGGCGCTGATCGACTACCAGATGCCGGGGATGGACGGCACCGGGCTGGTCCGGGCGATGGCGGCCGACGCACGCTTCTCGGCGACGCCGCGCGTCCTGCTCACCTCGACCGGGGACCGCGCGAAGCTCGGGGACGCCGAGGTCGACGGGGTGCTGACCAAGCCGGTCCGGCCGTCGATCCTGTGGAACCGCCTGACCCGGATCCTGAGCAGTGCCGACTCCTCGTCGGCCCCCGGCCCGGCGGCCCCGCGACCTGGTGGGCGGGACCCAGACCGGCCCCGGCCGGCCACGCGGGTCCTCGTGGCGGAGGACGACCCCGTCAGCCAGGCCGTGGCGCGGAAGATGCTGGAGGCTCTCGGCTGCACCGTCGACGTCGCCGGGACCGGCACCGAGGTGCTGGCCGCGGTCGGGCAGCACCACTACGCCCTCGTCTTCATGGACTGCCAGATGCCCGAGATGGACGGCTACGAGGCGACCCGGGCCCTCCGGGCCCAGGAGGACGGCCGTCACACCCCCGTCGTCGCCCTCACCGCAGGGGCGATGGAGGGCGACGCCCAGCGTTGTCTTGACGCGGGCATGGACGCCCACCTGACCAAGCCGGTGCGCCTCGACGACTTCGTCGGCGTGCTCGACCGCTGGGTCCCCCGACCCGCCCCGCCCGCAGCGGCTGACGTGGACGAGGCCCGCCACGTCGACCCGACCAGGCCGCTGGTCGACCTGGACGCGATGGCTGCGCTCCACGGCGACGGCACCCGGGGGCTCGTCGAGCTGTTCCTCGTCTCCACGACCCGACAGCTCGGGGAGATGCGCGCGGCGGTGGCGACCGGCGACACGACCACGCTGCGGCGGCTGGCGCACAGCCTGCGCGGGAGCGCGCTCTACCTCGGCGCCCAGCAGCTGGCCGAGCGGTGCGAGGACCTCGAACGATGCCTCGACCAGGCACAGCCGGACCCGCGCGGGCCGGTCGAGGCCGTCGCCGGAGCGTTCCGCGACGTCGAGGAGCACCTGGACCGCCAGTTCGTCGGCTGAGGCCGCGGACCCGGACCGGTCCGGCAGGGCGCGGTCAGCGGCCCGGCTCGGCCTCGTTCGTCGGCGGCGTGAACGTGGGCGGCCAGGCCGTTCCGCCGGCGGCGACCGCGCGCACCGCCTCGAGGAGGTGCGCCGGCTGACCCTTCAGGATGTAGCCGACGGCTCCGGCCCGGGCGGCCATCGCCGGACCCCCGCCCGTGACGACCGAGACGCTCAGGATGATCACCCGCAGGTCCGGGTGTCTCGACATGAGCTGACGCGTGGCCTCGAACCCGGACTGGACGGGCGTGTCGACGTCCATCACGATGACGTCGGGTTCCAGGGCGTCGGCCACCTGCACCACCTCGGCGCCGTCCGCGCACTGACCGACCAGCTCGACCCCCTCGGCCGACTTCAGCAGCTCCGCCACCCCGGCCCGGACGAAGGGGTGGTCGTCGGCGACGAGCACGCGAATCATCGGGAAGCTCCCCCGTTCCTCTCCAGTCGCCGCACAGCCGTCCGCCACGAGCGCTCCAGCCACCCACCGACGTCGGGGGACGCCGACCCGAGCGTGCGCCCACCCAGGTGGGGACACGCATTCAACCACGCGACCCACCCGCCTGTTCGACGGTTGGCGGCCCGATCCCGGGGGGCGCCGCTGGCGTCGTGAACCCACCACCGGCACGGCCCCCGACGACCCGGGCGGCGGCCGCCAACCCCTCAGTCCCCACCGGGCAGCACCCCGTCGACGATCACGGTCGCTCCGGCCCGGCGGGCCTCGTCCTCGTCCAGCAGGTCGTGCAGCCGGGCCACCATCGCCCCGTCGCCGGCCGGCACTGCGACGCTGACCGGCGTCCCCGGGCTGGCGTCGCAGTCCAGCAGAGCCTCCTCGACCAGCGCGGCGCTGCGGCTGGCGGGCTGCGGTCCGGCGTCGGCGTGCACGGAGACGCGCAGGACGGCCTCCGGCTGCCGGTCGTCCGGGGTCTCGGGGTGCTCTGAGCTGGGCATGCGGTCCTCCACGGGTGCTCGGCGCTGACGGGCGCCCGTCACCACGGTCGGCGACGAGCGGACTCCCGGACCGGGGCCGGGGGGGCCGACCGGGCCGGGAGCCTGGAGCGAGCAGGGCTCGCGCCACGAGCGGCCGGAGGGGATGGAACTCGGCCGCTCACCGAGCGAAGACGCCTCGGCCACCCGTCGAGAACGCGGGCCGCGCTGTGACGGCCGTCACGCTGCCGGTCCGCCCGGACCGCCCACGCGGCGCGACGGCCCGTCCCCTAGCGTCAGCGTCGGAGGCCTCGCCGACGACGGTGGGGCGGAGCAGGAGGTGCGCGGTGACGTCCAGCAGCAACCGGTCCCTGGCGCGGTTGCGCGCGGTCCAGACCCGCTCGATCAGCCCCGAGAACCCCGACGGTCGTCCGGGCGGCGGCGCCCGGGCGACCGAGGGCACCGGGGCTGCCGCGGCGCGGGACCTGGGGCCGGGGTGGAAGATCTCGCCGAGCGTCGTCGTCGAGCCGGGTCAGACCTTCATCCTGGCCGACGTCGACGGGGCGGGCGTCATCACGCACCTCTGGGCGACGACGCACACCGACCACTGGCGCACCCTCGTGCTGCGCGCCCACTGGGACGGCGACACCGAGCCGGCGGTCGAGGTGCCCTACGGCGACTTCTTCGCGCAGGGGTGGGGCCGGTTCGCCCAGGTCAGCTCACAGGTGGTCGCGGTCAACCCCAACGGCGGCTGCAACGCCTACTGGCCGATGCCCTTCCGCGCGGGTGCGCGGCTCACCCTGGAGAACACCGGGCCGACCAGCGCCGTCGTCTACTACCAGCTCACCTACGAGACCGGGGGCGACCACGGCGACGACGGGTACCTGCACGCCCAGTGGCGGCGCAGCAACCCGCTGGCCGACCGCACCCCGCACGTCCTGCTCGAGGGCGTCGAGGGAGCCGGCCACCACGTCGGCACCTACCTGGCCTGGGGCGTGCACAGCAGCGGCTGGTGGGGTGAGGGCGAGCTCAAGCACTACATCGACGACGACACCACGCACCCGACCATCTGCGGCACCGGCACCGAGGACTACTTCGGCGGCGCCTGGAACTTCGACGTCCCCGGCCAGGGCTACACCCCCTACTCCACCCCCTACCTCGGCCTGCCGCAGGTGATCCGTCCCGACGGGCTCTACGCCAGCCAGCAGCGGTTCGGCCTGTACCGCTGGCACCTGCCGGACCCGGTCCACTTCGCGACGCGACTGCGGGTCGACCTCCAGGCCCTCGGCTGGCGCGACGGCGGCCGCTACCTGCCGCTGCGGGACGACATCGCCTCCACCGCGTTCTTCTACCTCGACCGCACCTCCACCCGGCGGCCGGTCGCCCCGACCTTCGACACCATGGAGATCCGCTGACGGTCCCCGCCCCGCTCCTGAGAGCGGTCCGCCGCTCCGGGCGCGTTCGGCGCGTCGCGGCCCGCCGACTGCCAGGATGGCGGGCGTGGCCACCACGCTGAGCAGACGGCTGCGCGTCGGCTACGCCAGCGGCGGTGTGGCCACCGGCTCCTTCGGCACCGTGCCCGGTCTGCTGCTGCTCCCGTACCTGACCGACGCCCTCGGCGTCGGGGCGCTGCTGGCCGGGGCCGTCGTGTTCCTGCCGAAGGCCCTGGACGTGCTGCTGAACCCGGTCACCGGCCGGCTGAGCGACCGGCTGGCCGGCCGGCACGGACGGCGGCCGTTCCTGCTGGTCGGTGGGCTCGGCCTGGCCGTCGGCTTCGTGCTGTTGTTCTCCGGTCCGCCGGCGCCCGAGGCGGTCGCCGTCGCCTGGGTCGTGGTGGCCTTCGCCCTCTGCGCCGTCGCCTACTCGGCCTTCCAGGTGCCCTTCGTCGCCCTGCCGGCCGAGCTGACCGACGACCCGCACGAGCGGACGGTGCTGCTCACCTGGCGGGTGGCCGTGCTGGCCGTGGCCATCCTGGTCAGCGGGGCGTCGGCGCCGGCGATCCGCGACGCCGTCGGCGGGACCGCGGGCTACCGCGCGATGGCGGTGGCGGTCGGCCTGCTGATCGCGCTGGGCGCGCTGGGCGCCTGGGCCGGCACCCGAAGCGCCGCCGGGAGCGTCGTCCCCGCACCGCCCGGTGGCCTCGGCCGGCACCTGCGGCTGGCGCTCGGCGTGCACGACTTCCGGGTGCTGCTCGCCACCTTCGTCCTGCAGGCCCTGGCCATCGGCTGCATGCTGGCAGCCGTCGACTACCTGGCCCGCGAGGTGCTGGCCCGTCCCGGCGCCTCGGCGGTGCTGTTCGCCTGCTTCGTCGGTCCCGCGCTGCTGGTCACGCCGCTGTGGGGCCGGCTCGCCGACCGGGCGGGCAAGAAGCGGGGCTACCAGCTGGCCAGCGCGCTGCTGGGGCTGGCGGCCGCCGGCGCGGTGCTGGCCGGCCGGGTGCCCGTCGGCGTGGTGTTCGCTCTGGCGGCGGTGGCGGGCGTGGGCTACGCCGGCTGCCAGCTGTTCCCGATGGCCATGCTGCCCGACACCGCCGCGGACGACGCCCGCCGGACCGGGGAGAACCGCGTCGGCGTGCTCACCGGGGTCTGGACGGCCGGGGAGACGCTGGGCCTCGCCCTCGGCCCCGCGGTGCTGGCCCTGCTGCTCGCCGTCGGCGGCTACGTCTCCACCCGCGGCGACGACGTCGGGCAGCCGCCCGGCGCGCTGACCGCGATCACCCTCGGGTTCTCCCTCGTCCCCGCCGTGCTGGTCGCGGTCAGCCTGCTCACGCTGCGCGGCCACGGCCGCGACGCGGTCCCCTCCCCCGCCCCGACCCCGTCCCTCGAGGAGCCCCGGTGAACCCCGACGAGGTGCGTCGTCAGCTCGACGCCGTGCGCGCCGACGACCTGCCCACCCACGGCGGCCGCACGCTGGCCTACGTCTACGACTCCGGGCTGGCCGAGGCCGACGCCCTCGGCCGGGAGGCCCTCGCGGCCTTCGGCGGCACCAACGGGCTGGACCCGACGGCGTTCCCGTCCCTGCTGCGGATGGAGCAGGACCTCGTCGGGATGGCGGCTGACCTGCTGGACGGCCCGCCGGGCACGGTCGGCTCAGTGACCTCCGGGGGGACGGAGTCCCTGCTGCTGGCCGTGCAGACCGCCCGCGACGCCCGTCCGGACGTGAGCCGACCGACCCTGGTGATGCCGAGCTCGGCGCACGCGTCGTTCCACAAGGCGGCCCACTACTTCGGCGTCCGACCGGTGCTGGTCGACGTCGACCCGCAGACGGGCCGCGCGGTCGCCTCCGCGATGGCGGACGCGATCGACGCCGACACCGTGCTGGTCGTGGCCTCGGCGCCCTCCTACCCCCACGGCGTCGTCGACCCCGTCACCGAGATCGCCACCCATGCCCAGGCGGCGGGCGTCCGCTGCCACGTCGACGCGTGCATCGGCGGGTGGCTGCTGCCGTTCCTCCGCCGCGACGACCCGGAGCTGCCGGCGTTCTCGTTCCTGGTGCCCGGGGTCACCAGCATCTCGGTGGACCTGCACAAGTACGGCTACACGCCCAAGGGGGTGTCGCTGCTGCTGCACCGCAGCGCCCAGCTCCGCCGGCCCCAGCTGTTCGCCAGCGCCGCGTGGCCCGGCTACACGATGCTCAACACGACGACGCAGTCGACGCGCTCCGGAGGACCGATCGCGGCCGCGTGGGCGATCACCCGGCTGATCGGCGACGACGGCTACCTGGCCCTGGCCCGCCAGGTCCGCGACGGGCTCACGAGCCTGGTGGACGCGGTGCAGGCCCGCCCGCACCTGCGGGTCGTCGGGCGACCGTCCTCCAGCCTGGTGGCCCTGGCGTCGGACGACGCCTTCGACATCTTCACCGTCGCCGACGAGCTGCTCGCCCGCGGCTGGTACGTCCAGCCCCAGCTGAGCTTCGGTCCCTTCCCGCCCACCCTGCACCTGTCGGTCAGCGCCGCGACGGTGCCCCGGCTGCCGGAGTTCCTCGACGCCCTCGACGCGGCGGTGGCCGCGGCGGTGGCCGCGGGCCCGACGACGGCGGACCCGGGCCTCGCCGGGGTGCTGGCCGAGCTGGACCCCACCACCCTGGACGACGCCGGTTTCGACCAGCTGCTGGCGATGGCGGGGCTGGTCGACGGCTCCGGCACCCCGACCCTGCCCACCCGGATGGCACCGGTGAACGCGACCCTGGACGTCGCCCCGCCGTCGCTCCGGGAGGCCCTCCTGCTCGGCTACCTGGACCGGATCAGCCGACCGGTCCGGGCGGCCGACCGGGGATGACCTCGGGGTCCTCGACGGCCCCGAGGCCACCGCGACGCGCTACTGCTCGTCGTCGGTCAGGTCGACCGGCTGCTCCTGGTCGAGGAGGTCGGCCTCGTCCACCTCGAGGCTCCCGGTCGACCGCCCGGTGACCGGGTCGCCCGGGCTCTCGGCCGGCGGACCGGCCTCGGTCGCCTGCTCGGCCCAGTCCTCCGGGGGCACCTCGTCACCGGGTGCGCCTGCGGGCACGGCCATCTCGCCACCTCCTCAGATCTTGATCAGAACCAGTCCCACCCTGCCAGACAAATGCGTTGCGCCCCTCGGCGGGCTTCCCTAACGTCTCCCCTGCGGCCACACCGGCCGCCACGATCATCCGACCGGGAGGAGGTGTCCGAACTTTGCTGATCATCACTGCGCCGAAGCCGATCCACGGCGGCCCCCTGGCCCCGTGCGACCTGCTCGCCCGCGACCTGGACGCCGCTCACCGGCACGCTGCCTGAGCGCGCCTCTCCCGGGACCAGGTCCCGCCGAGCTCCATGATCACGTCCGCCCTCCGGGCCCGACGTCGATCCCGCTCCGCCTGCCCGTCCACGCCGACGGGTCCTCGTCATGATCATGAAGGAACCACCATGTCGTACGCGCACGTCCACCTCCACGACCCCACGGGGCAGCCGCTGGTCGGCCCCTCCTCGCTGGTCACCAGCCAGGCCGCCGCGCGGACCTACGCGCTGCAGCAGGCCGTCGCCGAGCTCCGGAACCGGCCCCGCACCCCGCGCCCGGCGCGGGTCCCGCTCTGGGGACGCGTCCGCCGCATCGCCAGCCGGCCCGCACCGCGGTTGACCGCCCGACCATGATCATCCGGCTCGCCGGATGACCCCGCCCGACCCTGACGTCCCCGCCACCCTGGGTGGCGGGGACGTCGTCGTCGGAGGTCCTCAGCGCCGGCGCGCGGTGCCGAAGAGGCTGCGGACGATCTCCCGACCGGCGGTCCGGGCGAACTGCTTGAACACCGAGGACTCCACGACCTTCTCGACCACGGACCGCTCGGCCCGCGGAGCCGGCCGCCGAGGTGCGCCCGACCGGGTCCTCGAGGTGTCGCGCGTCTGCGGCCGGTCCGCGCGGTCCTCCCGAGCGGACCGCTCCTCCTGGGCGCGCTGCGCCGCCGCGGCCTCCGCCGCGCGGCGCTCGTCGGCGGCCGCCGCCGCACCGGCCTCCAGCCTGCGCGCGAGCATCTCGCGGGCGGAGTCCCGGTCCACGGCGGCGCCGTAGCGCCCCATCAGCGACGACGCGGCGATGCCGGGGGCCAGCACGTCGGCGGGTGTCGGCGCCATCAGCGACTGCGGCGCCAGCATCCGCGTCCAGGCGACCGGGGTCGGGGTGCCGTCGGGGTCCATCACGGTGACGACGGCCTCGCCGATCCCCAGCTCCTGCAGCGTCTCGGCCAGGTCGTAGCCCGAGCGGGGGAAGGTGGCCACCGTCTGCTTCAGTGCCTTGGCGTCGTTCGGCGTGTGCGCGCGGAGCTGGTGCTGGACCCGGGAGCCCAGCTGCGCCAGCACGTCGTCGGGGACGTCCTCGGGCGTCTGCGTGACGAAGAAGATGCCGACACCCTTGCTGCGGACCAGCCGGACCGTCTGGGCGATCGCGTCGAGGAAGGCCTTGGACGCGCCGTCGAACAGCAGGTGGGCCTCGTCGAAGAAGAAGACGAGCTTGGGCTTGTCGACGTCCCCCACCTCGGGCAGGTCGTGGAAGAGGTCGGCCAGCAGCCACATCAGGAAGGTCGAGAACAGGGCCGGCCGGTCCTGCAGGTTGGGCAGCTCGAGCAGCGAGACGACGCCCTGGCCGTCACCGGTCACCCGCAGCAGGTCGGCGGTGTCGAACTCCGGCTCGCCGAAGAACGCGTCGGCACCCTGCGCGGCGAAGGTGACGAGCGAGCGCAGGATCACCCCGACGGTGGCCGCGCTGAGCCCGCCGACGCCCTTGAGCTCGGCCTTGCCCTCGTCGCTGGTCAGGTGGGTCAGCACGGCCCGGAGGTCGGCGAGGTCCAGCAGCGGCAGCCCGGCGGCGTCGGCGTGGTGGAAGACCAGGCCGAGCGAGGACTCCTGCACGGCGTTGAGCCCCAGCACCTTGGCCAGCAGCACCGGGCCGAACGACGTCATCGTGGCCCGCAGCGGGACGCCCAGCCCCTGCCCGCCGAGGGCGAAGAACTCCGTCGGGCAGCCGCGCGGCCGCCAGTCCTGGCCGAGCGCGCGGGTCCGGGCCGTCAGCTTGTCGCTCGGCCGGCCCGGCGAGGCGATCCCGGACAGGTCGCCCTTGATGTCGGCGGCGAAGACGGGGACGCCCGCCGCCGAGAGCTGCTCGGCCATCAGCTGCAGCGTCTTGGTCTTGCCCGTGCCGGTGGCCCCGGCCACCAGCCCGTGCCGGTTGAGCATGGACAGCGGGATCCGCACGCCGGCCGTCGGCACGGGCTCGCCGTCGTGCACCACGACGCCCAGCTCGAGGGCGGGTTCGTCGAAGGTGTAGCCGGCGGCGATCGTCGCGACCGGCTCCGGGAGCGGCGGGGCCGGCTCCGTCGGCGTGGCGGCGGCCGGCTCCGGGACAGGGGCGGCAGCGGTCGCGGCAGGGTCCGTCATGACCGAATCGTAACGACGCCCGTCTGCGGCCCCCGGCTTTCCTGACTACAGTGGCCAGGTGATTTTCAAGCGCGTGGGTGACGTCCGCCCGTACCCCGACCACGGGTACGTGCAGAAGCAGTGGGCGGCCATCGCCCCTCACCAGGTGCGCTTGGACCAGCTGGTGACCACCAAGCGGACGCTCGACCTGGAAGCGCTGCTGGAGGAGGACTCGACGTTCTACGGCGACCTCTTCGCCCACGTCGTCGCCTGGCGCGGTGACCTGTACCTGGAGGACGGGCTGCACCGGGCGCTCCGGGCCGCCCTGCAGCAGCGGCAGACCATGCACGCCCGCGTGCTCGACCTGAAGTAGCCGCGACCCCGTCCGGGTGGGCGCGCCCGACCGGGCGCCGTCCGCCCGGCGGGTAGGGTTCCAGCACCGGAGGTGGGCGGCTGACCGCTCGTCCCGCCGCCCAGACGAGGAGGAGCGTTGCTCGGTCGCATCTTCCGCGCGGTGCGCACCCCGTTCACGCTGCTCGTCCTGCTCGGCGTCCTCTGCTACGGCGCGTGGTGGGGGTGGAGCAACGTCATCCGCGAGGTGCCGCCGGCCCCGCCGGCCCCCTGCGTGCAGCAGAAGCTGCCGAAGAACCAGCTGAAGTCGAGCCAGGTGACCGTCAGCGTCTTCAACGGCGGCGACAAGCGCGGCCTGGCCGGCGACGTCGGCCGCTCCCTGCGGGAGCGCGGTTTCAAGGTGCAGACCACCACCAACACGCTGCAGAAGGTGCAGAAGACGGTGATCGTGGGGGCTGGCACCAAGAACCCCGAGGTGCTGCTGGTCAAGGCGTTCTTCAAGGACGCCGACGTCAAGGCCGACAAGCGGGTCGACGGCTCCGTCGACGTGCTGGTCGGCAACCGCTACGGCGGTTTCAACAAGAAGGCCAAGACCACCTACACGGTGAAGAGCTCGAAGGCCTGCCTGCCGGCGCAGCCCTCCCCCACCCCGACGCTCGGCAGCTGAGCCGGCCTCAGGGCGCCCGGCCGCCGTCGCGCCAGCGGGCCAGCCGGCCGCCGCGGCCGATCGCCCGCAACCGGTCCTCGGTGACCTCCCGCTGAGCGGTCGGGGTGACCACCAGGAGCTCGTCCCCCACCCGGATCCGCTCGCGCGGGGCCGGGTTGAACGGCTGGCTCCCCCGGATGATCAGGGTGACCACCGTGTGCTGGGGCAGCCGCAGCTCGCCGATCTCCACCCCGGCCAGCCGGGAGCCCTCGGGGATCCGCACCTGCATCAGGTCGGCCGAGATGCGGTCCAGCGGCGCGACCTCGACCTCGACGTCGCTGGCCGCCCGGTCGTCGAGCAGCCCCAGCCGGCGCCCGACGAAGGGCAGCGTCGGGGCCTGCAGGCAGGTGAACACGATGACGAAGACGAGCACCACGTCGAAGAGGAAGACCGCACCGGGCACGTCCTCCGACAGCGGGATGGTGGCGAGCACGATCGGCACCGCGCCGCGCAGGCCGGCCCAGGACAGGAACAGCTGGTGCCGGACCGGCACCCGGAAGCCGACGGCGGACACCCAGACCGACAGCGGCCGGGCGACGAAGGTCAAGAACACGCCGGCCAGCACGGCCACCACGACCGCGTACAGGGTCACGCGACCCGGCGAGGCGAGCAGTCCGAGCATGACGAACAACCCGATCTGGGCGATCCAGCCGATCCCCTCGACGAAGGACCGGGTGGCCGTCCGGTGCGGCAGCTGGGCGTTGCCCAGCATCAGCGCGCACGCGTAGACGGCGGCGAACCCGCTGGCGTGCACCAGCGCTCCCATCCCGTAGGCGAAGACCGCCCAGACCAGGGCCGCGAGCGGGTACAGGCCTGACGACGGCAGCGCGACCCGGCGCAGGATCTGCACCCCGAGCCAGCCCAGGCCGACCCCGACCGCCAGCCCCGCGGCCAGCTCGAGCAGGATCAGGCCGACGAGGCCGGCCACACCGCCGTGGGTCGGCTGGCCGATCGCGACGGCGCTGGCCAGCGAGACCAGCAGCACGGTGGGGGCGTCGTTGAGCCCCGACTCCGCCTCGAGGGCACCGCGCAGGGCGTGCGGGATGGGGACGTGCCGCAGCACGGAGAAGACGGCGGCGGCGTCGGTGGGCGAGGTGACCGCCCCCAGCAGCACCGCGATCCACAGGTCGAGCCCCAGCACGTAGTAGCCGAACGCGGTCATGAGCCCGACGCTGATCCCGATGCCGACGGTGGCCAGCACCAGCGCGAGCAGGGTCGAGCTGCGGATGTCGGCCCAGCGGGTGGTCAGGCCGCCCTCGGCCAGGATGATCACCAGAGCACCGAAGCCCAGGGCCCGCGCGAGGTCGGCGTCGTCGAAGCGGACGCCGAACCCCGACTCGCCGAGCACCATGCCCAGGCCGAGGAACAGCAGCAGCGACGGCAGGCCCGCCCGGGCGCCGATCCGGGCGGCGACGATGGCCACGATGACGACGACAGCCCCCACGAGCAGGAGGCGGTCGAGGTCGATCACACCGCCCATCCTCCCCGACCTGTGTGACCGTCAGGCAACGCGCGGTCGGCCTGGACGGCGGCGGTCAGGTGAGCGGCGCGCTCAGCAGGGCGAGGTAGGCGCCCAGCAGCAGGGCGGGGCCGAGGGCGATCGCACCGCGCCGGTCCACCCGGCGGGCCACCAGCAGCACCAGGGCGCCGAGCCCCCCGAGCACGAACCCGCCGAGCAGCCCGAGGAGGGCGTCGGACCAGCCCCACCAGCCCAGCAGCCCCCCGAGCACCCCGGCCAGCTTCACGTCCCCCAGGCCGAGGCCCTGACCTCCCGGGCTCAGCAGCGCGACCAGCAGGAAGCCGAGGACTCCCGCCCCGGCGCAGGTGAGGGCCCGCAGCAGCGCGAGCGGCTCGCCGGTGACGACGCTGCAGGCGGTCAGCAGCAGGGCGGCGACGGGGTACGCGGGCAGCACCAGCCGGTCGGGCAGCCGCCGCACCTCGAGGTCGACGACGGCCAGCACGACGGCCCAGACCAGCGCCAGCACGAGCGTGCCCAGCACGACCGCCGGCTGGTCGGCGAGGAACGGCCCGGCCGCGACGGCGCCGAGGACCGCCAGCACCGGGACGCTCCAGGGGCGCACCACCAGGTGCTGCTCGTCGTCGGGACGTCGGTAGCCGCGGCCCCGCAACCACAGACCGGCCAGGGCGCCCAGCAGCCCGGCCAGGGCCGGCCAGACCCAGGGCACTAGGCCGACTCGCGTCGGATGACGGCGTGGATGTCGGAGCCCGGGCGTCGGCTCACCGGCCGCCCGTCGAGCTTGCGCCGGATCGACTCGGCGATGTGCCCGGCCAGGGCCGCCGTGTCGGCTCGGACCGTGGTCAGGGTCGGCAGGGAGACCGCGCTCGCCGGGATGTCGTCGACACCGACCACGGCGAGGTCGCCCGGGACGTCCACACCCACCCGGCGGGCACCGGCCAGCAGCGCGAGCGCGACCTCGTCGTTGTAGGCGCAGATCCCGGTGACGGCCGGCTCCCCGGCCCGCCACGCCCGCACGGCGCCGGTGACGCCCTCGGGGGTCAGCGGCACCGTGACGACCTCCGGCTCGGGCAGCCCGAAATCGGCGCAGGCGTGCCGGACCCCCTCGAGCCGCGGCTGGGCGAACGTCAGGACCCGCGGGTCGTCCGGCCAGGCGTAGCCCAGCCGCCGGTGGCCGGCGGCCGCGAGGTGCTCGGCCTGCAGGCGGCCCGTCCGCTGCTCGGGGATGTCCAGGGCCCGCCCCCCGCGGCGGCCCCCGAACAGGGCGACGGCCAGCTCCACCCCGGCCGCCTCCAGCTTCGTGGTCTCCGCGTCGTCGAGCTGCTCGAAGGTGATGACGGCGGCCGGCGTGATCGCCTTCCACACGTCGGACACCGGACGTCCGGTCGAGCGCGGGTGGGCGACGAAGGTGAGGCCCAGCTCGGCCAGGGCCGACGAGAGGCTCTCGAGCAGCTCACCCACGCTGGGTCCGATGGGCCAGTCCGGCAGCAGCAGCAGGACCACCTCGGAGTGGCCGTTGCGCAGCGCGCGACCAGCCGCCGACGGCGTGTAGCCGAGCTCCGCCGCCGCGGCGAGCACGCGCTGGCGGGTGGGCTCGGGGATGGCCTGGTGCGGGGTGTCGTTCAGCACGTAGCTGACGGTGGCCCGGGACAGCCCGGCCCGGCGGGCGACGTCCGCCCCCGTCGGGCGGCGCGGTCGCCCGCCCCCGTCCCCGTTCGAAACCGTTGCCATGCTCGCCACGATGCCCTACGGTACTGACACGCGCAACTGGCGCGTGTCACTGACGCGTGTAACTGCAGGAATACGCTCGTCAGCAACTCAGCAACCCAGGAGCGAAGGAGCACCTGCCATGAGCACGCACGACGACCCCTACGGGGGCACACCACCCAGCGACGGATCACCGGGCGCCGTGGACCTGGCGAACCCGCACGAGCACCACTGGTTCAAGGAGCCCACGAAGGAGGTCGGGCCGAAGTTCGTCGGCGGCCTGGTCTTCGCGCAGCTGATCTTCTTCATCGCCCTGCTGGGGCCGGCGATCATCGGCATCGGCCTCAAGGTGCAGTCGGTCGTCCCGCTCGCGGAGCAGACGACGGCCGTGGGGATCATCGCCGGGTTCGGCGCGCTGTTCGCCGTGATCGGCAACGTGCTGTTCGGCCGGCTCTCCGACCGGACCACCTCCCGCTTCGGCCGGCGACGCCCCTGGCTCGTGGCGGGCACGGTCGTCATGACCATCGCCTTCGTCGTGATGGCCCTCGGTCAGAGCGTCCCGGTGATCACGGCCGGCTGGTGCCTGGCGCAGCTGGGCGCGAACGCCACCCTGGCGCCGTTCATCGCCACCATCTCCGACCAGGTGCCCAAGTTCCAGCGCGGCAGCGTGTCCGCCCTGCTGGGCATCGCGCAGAACGTCGGCATCCTGGGCGGCACCTACCTCGCCCAGCTGTTCCAGGACCACCTGGTGATCCTGTTCGTGGTGCCCTCGCTGTTCGCGATCGGCGCCATGCTGCTGTTCGCGGTCATCCTGCCCGACCAGCGCCTCACCGTGCACCCGCCCAAGATGACGGCCGGGGAGTGGGTCACCACCTTCTGGCTGAACCCGCGGAAGCACCCGGACTTCGCCCTCGCCTGGTGGTCGCGGTTCCTGATCACGCTGGCCACCTTCATGTTCACCACCTTCCGGCTGTTCTACCTGCGCGACGAGCTGGGCCTGGCGGAGAGCGACGCGCCCGCGGCGGTGACCGTCGGCGTGCTGATCTACACGATCGCGCTGGTGGCCTCCGGGTGGATCGCCGGCAAGATCTCCGACCGGACGGGCCGGCGGAAGTTCCTGGTGGCCGGCTCGACCCTGCTGTTCGCGGTGGGGATCGTCATGCTGGCCCACGTCGACTCGGTGACCGGCTTCTACGTGGTCGAGGCGGTGCTCGGCGTCGCCTACGGCATCTACGTCGGCGTCGACCTCGCGCTGGTGGTCGACGTGCTGCCCAACCCGGACGACGCGGGCAAGGACCTCGGCGTGTTCAACATGGCGAACGCCCTGCCCCAGACCGTCGCCCCGGTGATCGGCGCGGCGCTGCTGGCGGTCGGCGTCAGCGGGGTCGACAAGAACTACGAGCTGCTCCTCTACACAGCCGGCGTCGCCGGGCTGATCGGCGCCGTGGTCGTGCTGTTCATCAAGAAGGTGAAGTGACCCGATGACCCTCGACATCGACCACTTGCTGACCGAGCTCACGCTCGAGGAGAAGGCGTCCCTGACCAGCGGCTCCGGCTTCTGGTACACCGCACCGGTGGAGCGGCTGGGCATCCCCCGGATCATGGTCTCCGACGGCCCGCACGGCCTGCGGGCCCAGCCGGGCGAGGGCGACCACGTGGGGCTGGGCGGGTCGCTGCCCGCGACCTGCTTCCCGACCGCATCGGCCATCGCCTCGGCCTGGAACCCGGAGCTGCTGCACCGGGTGGGGCGGGCGCTGGCCCAGGAGGCCCGGGCCTGCAACCTGTCCGTGATCCTCGGCCCCGGCGTGAACATGAAGCGGTCACCGCTCTGCGGCCGCAACTTCGAGTACTTCTCCGAGGACCCGTTCCTGGCCGGCGAGCTGGCCGTCGGCATCGTCGACGGCATCCAGTCGCGCGGCGTCGGCACCTCGGTGAAGCACTACGCCGCCAACAACCAGGAGACCGACCGGCTCCGCGTCGACGCCCAGATCGACGAGCGCACCCTGCGCGAGATCTACCTGCCCGCCTTCGAGCGCGTCGTCACGGCCAGCCAGCCGTGGACGATCATGTGCTCCTACAACAAGGTCAACGGCCGCTCGGCGTCGGAGAACCCCTGGCTGCTGCAGACCGTGCTGCGGGACGAGTTCGGCTTCGAGGGCCTCGTCGTCTCCGACTGGGGCGCGGTCTACCACCGGGTGCCCGCGCTGCTGGCCGGGCTGGACCTGGAGATGCCGCCGGCCCTGGGCCGCAGCCCCGAGGAGGTCGTCGCCGCGGTCCAGGCCGGGGAGGTGCCGACCGAGGTCCTCGACGCCCGGGTCCGGACGGTGCTCGAGCTCGTCGCCAAGGGCATGCCCGTGCTCGACGTCGACGAGTCGTTCGACGCCGACGCCCACCACGCCCTGGCCCGGGAGGCGGCCGCCGAGTCGATCGTGCTGCTCAAGAACGACGGGCTCCTCCCGCTGGCCGCGGGGACCTCGGTCGCCGTGGTGGGCGAGTTCGCCCGCACCCCGCGGTACCAGGGGGCCGGGTCCTCGCAGGTGAACCCCACCCGCGTGGACACCCTCCTCGACGAGCTGCGGGCCGGCCACGGCGACGTCACGTTCGCTGCCGGCTACGGCATCGGGGAGACCGCCGACGACGACGCCCTGCGGGCCGAGGCCGAGCAGGTGGCCGCGGCGGCCGACACCGTCGTCATGGTCATCGGACTGCCCGGCGCCGACGAGTCCGAGGGCTTCGACCGCACGCACCTGGACCTGCCGGCCAACCAGCGGGCGGCTCTCGCGGCGGTGGCGGCGGTGAACCCCGACGTCGTGGTCGTGCTGGTCAACGGCTCGACGGTCGTCCTCGGCGACGTGGTCCCGCACGCGCGGGCGCTCGTCGAGGCCTGGCTGGGCGGGCAGGCGGCCGCCGGCGGGATCGCCGACGTGCTCACCGGCGCCGTCAACCCCTCCGGCCGGCTCGCGGAGACCATCCCGCACCGGCTCGAGGACAACTCGTCCTACCTGAATTTCCCGGGCGACTCCCAGGTGGTCCGGTACGGCGAGGGCCTGTTCATCGGCTACCGGGGCTACGACAAGACCCGGACCGACGTCGCCTTCCCGTTCGGGTTCGGGCTCTCCTACACCAGCTTCGCCCTGTCCGACCTCACGGTCGCCACGGCGGGCTCGGTCGAGGCGGGCGACCTGAGCGCGACCGTCACCGTCACCGTCACCAACACCGGTGACCGGGACGGCGCCGAGGTGGTGCAGGTCTACGTCCAGGACGAGGAGTCGACGGTCAGCCGCCCGCTCCGCGAGCTCAAGGGCTTCACCAAGGTCGTCCTCGCGGCCGGGGCCTCGGAGACGGTGTCGGTCGCGCTGGACCAGCGGAGCTTCTCCTTCTGGTCCAGCCGGCTCGGCCGCTGGGCGGTCGAGGCGGGCACCTTCGTCATCGGCGTCGGGCCGAGCTCCCGCGACCTCCCGCTGAGCGAGACCGTCACGATCGACGCGCCGAGGCTCGCCAGCCCGCTCACCCGGGACTCGACGCTGGAGGAGTGGATGGGCGACCCCGTCGGTCGCAGGCTGGTCGAGGGCGAGATCGCCGGCGGCCAGGCGGCCGTGGTCCTGGACGAGGAGCTGCTCACGGTGATCGGCAACATGCCGATGAGCACGCTGGCCAGCTTCGGCGGCATGAGCCTCGACCACGACGCGCTCGACCGCATCACCGAGCAGTGGCAGCAGGAAGTCCCCACCACCTCCCACCAGATCAGGAGCACCAAGGCATGAGCGTCTGCGTCGCCGTCACCGACAGCAAGGAGGGCCTCGCCGCCCTCGAGGCCGCCGGCCAGGAGGCCGTCCAGCTGGACGTCCCCCTGGTGGCCATCAACCTCACCGGCTCCGACCTCGACACCACGGTCCTCGCCGCGGGGCTGGCGGTCGAGGTCGTCGTCCCCTCCAGCCCCTCCGCCCTCGACGAGATCGAGCAGGTGCTGCAGGTGCTGGAGGACCGGCCCGACATCACCCGGCTCGTCGTCGGCGTGCGCAAGCGCACGCCCGTCGGCAAGGCGGTGCTCGGCAGCATCCCCCAGCGCCTCATCCTCGAGGCGCCGGTGCCCGTGCTGTCGGTGAAGGCCAGCCAGCCCTAGCCGGGAGGGTCCGCGGGTGGAGGAGGGCCGGCGACGGCCCTCCTCCCCCGTTCACCGCTCGGCCCGGCCGGCGACCTCCCGGCCCGGGCGAGGAGCCCGGTCGCCTCGGGCCCTGGCCTGCTGCGCGCTGTACCGGCGGTCGGCGGCATCGATGCTCGCGCGGCTCGACAGGCGCACCCCGGCCCGCGCCGCGGCCCTCCTGATCGCGGGGCTGCCGAGGTCGGGCACCGCGAACCGCTGCGGGGTGATCGTGCGGTCCTGCGCGGCGTACCGGCGCTGCCGCGCCGCCAGCGGTGCAGCCGAGGCCTCCGCCGCCCGGACGGTCGCCGGGCTGACCGCGACCCACGACCCGGTGAGGGCGGAGCCGACGAGCGGCGCCTGTCCCGAGGCGTGGCCGGCCCGGTTCGGGTGGAACGACTCCGCGACGGGGCGGGACAGCCCGTTGAGCCAGGCGGGGCGGTCGCAGACCGCGTGCCCGTCGAACGCGGGGACGGGACTGCGGAACAGCAGGCCGGCCTCAGCGGCGGCGGCCGCGAGCCGGGCGTCGAGCAGGTCGGCCAGGGCGTTCAACCGCGCCTGCTCCGCCGGGGAGAACCAGGTGAAGGCGTTGCAGTCCTCGCCGTTGAAGATCCGCGGGTAGCCCAGCACCACGACCTCGGCGCGGGGCGCGCGCCCCCGGAGGGCGGAGAACAGCGCCGCGAGCCGCCCCGGGAGCCGACCGTTGACGACGTCCCGGGCGCGGTCGACCGCGGCGTTGCAGTGGCTGGCCCAGGCGGGTTTCGCGCACTCCGTCAGCACCGCGGCGAAGCCGGCGTCGTTGCCGCCGACCGAGATGGAGGCGTGCGTCGTCGCGCCGCTGAGGGCGCCGAGCTGGAGGGCCGCCACGTCGGCGGTCGTGGCGCCCGAGCAGGCCCGGAAGTTGAGGGCGAGCCCCCGGCTGGCGGCGACCAGCGCCGGGTAGGCGTACACCGAGCGCTGGCAGGAGGTGCCGTCGCCCAGGTAGCGACCCGTCCCGGTGCCCGAGGCGTAGGAGTCGCCGAGGGCGACGTAGCTGCCCGAGGCGGCCTGCGCGGGCGGGCTCACCAGCGCGAGGAGCACCGCCGCGGCGGCGAGGACGGCTGACCTGCGGGTGGTGGGGCGCATCACGAGATCCCTCACTGCTGTGCTGATGGCCCGAGACGACGGGCCGCGAGGCCCGCGCCCATCCAACAGGACGGCCTCGACCCCGTCCAGGGCGGCGCCCGCCGAGCGCCGGATGCTCGGGGTGCAGGACCCCGGACCCCGGACGCGGCGGCGTGGAGGGCCAGGACGCCAGAGGCCGGCGCCGCCCCTCGGGCAGCGCCGGCCACTGGTCGGTCAGCCTGGCGGTGGCGGAGAGAGTTGAACTCTCGGAGGTTTCACCCTCACGCGCTTTCGAGATCTGCCGCCCGCTCTCGGGTCGGGTACAGCGAAGTTCGATCAGGCGGGCAGCGAACCCTGCGGACGGACGATGAACGCGGTTGAACGTCGCCGGACGAGACCAGACATGAGACTGGCCGAGTTGAGGTCGCTCGAAGGCCCGCCTGGAGGTCGACACCACCCCGTCTGCTGCCACGTTCTGCAGCCTGTCAGGCGTGGTCTGCCTCCCTCTCAGACCAGGCAGTTGTACCGTTCTCCGACTGTCCCGTTCCCGGACGGAGTCTCGGCACCTCTTGGACACAGACATGGCCCGGGCATACTCGGACTCGAGTGAAGGTGCTCAAGCGGACCGAGGATCGGAGGCGGGTGGCGAAGGCAGGGGCAGAGGGTACAGCCGAGAACGTGCCCCGCGGCGGTCATCGCCCGGCGCGAGTGGCGTCAGTCCGGCGGAAGCCGAGCATCACCGACGTGGCCCAGGTGGCCGGTGTGTCGTACCAGACGGTTTCTCGTGTCATCACGGGGTCGCCCTCGGTGAGCTCGGCGACACGCGCGCGGGTGCTCGAGGCGATCGCCGAAGTCGGTTACCGCCGCAACAAGGCGGCGACAGCGCTGGTGACCAACCGATCGACCACGATCGGGATCGTGACCGACGGCTCGCCTCGCTACGGTCCGGTGGCGACGTTGCTGGCGCTGGAGAGCGCGGCGCGCGAGGCCGGGTACGGCTCCGCGGTCGTCGGGGTGAAGGAGCCGTACGACCGGACCGTACCCGAGGCGATGGGATCGCTGGGGGACACCGGTGTGGACGGCATCATCGTGATCGCCCCCCTGCGGGCGATGGCCACCGCGGTCCGGAAGGTGCACGCGGATGTCCCGGTGGAGATGATCGCCGCGGGGGTGTCCTCGTCAGGGCGCGAACGGCTCTTCACCTTCTCGGAGAACCAGGAGCTCGGGGCTCGCATGGCCACGCAGCACCTGATCGACCTGGGCCATCGCGACATCGCCCACGTCGGCGGCTCGCTGGCCTGGTTCGACGGCCGGGTCCGCAAGCGGGGGTGGGAGTCGGCGTTGCGGGAAGCGGACCTGACGCCGGGGTTCTACGCCGAAGGGGACTGGAGCCCCCTGTGGGCGTACCGAACGGGGCTGCGACTGGTGCGCGAGGGTGTGCCGGAGGCCATCTTTGCGGCCAGCGACCACACAGCACTCGGGTTGATCCGGGCGTTCGTCGAGAGCGGGATTCGGGTGCCGCAGGACGTGAGTGTCGTGGGCTTCGACGACATCGAGGGCTGCGACGTCTTCCTGCCTCCGCTCACGACTGTGCGGCAAGACTTCCCGGCGCTCGCGCAGGCCAGCATCTCAGTCCTGATCGGCTCGATCGAGGGCATCGAGGTGGACCGCACCCCCATCCCGCCGGCCCTCGTGATCCGCAACAGCACGACCGAACGCCGGCGCGGCTAGCTCTCGCGCCGCGCCCGCGCCCGCGCCCGCGCCCGGACACCCATGCGGCCCGGAGCGTCGAGCGCTAGCGACCCCGGAAGTAGCGCGAACTCGTTGACAACCACGGATGCGAACGTTCACACTTGGCGAACGTTCACATCTGCGAACGTTCACACCGCGACAGAGTTGTCGAAGGAGAAGCATGGATCTCGGGTACCACACCATCTGCTGGGGCGGGGTCGTCGGAGACGCGACCGGGGTCACCAGCGTCAAGGACCTCTACTACCGGACCCCCGGATCGATGGAGACGGCCATCTCGGACATCTCTGCGGCGGGCTACACCGGGATCGAGATGTTCGACGGGAACGTCGCGGACTATGCCGATCAGCCCGATGTGCTGCAGGGGCTCCTGGCTGCCGCCAGCCTTGAACTGGTCTCGGTCTACACCGGCGGCAACTTCGTCTACGGCGACCTGCTCGAGGACGAGCTGCACCGCGTCTCACGCTCCGCAGATCTGGCCCGACAGTTCGGCGCCCGCAACCTGGTCGTCGGAGGAGGAGCCCGGCGAGCCTCCGGCACCACAGAAGCCGACTACGCCGCCCTCGCTGCCGCCCTCGACCAGGTCACCGACATCGCGGAGCAGCGCGGACTCACCGCCTGCTACCACCCGCACCTGACGACGATCGTCGAGAGCCCCGACGAGCTGGACCGGCTGATGCCGCGGACGCGGATCGGCTTCTGCCCTGACACAGCCCACCTCGTCGCTGGCGGCGGCGACCCCGCGGAACTGATCCGCCGCTATCCAGACCGGATCCGCCACGTGCACCTCAAGGACGTCCGCCTCGATCCGTTCGCGTTCCTACCGCTGGGCCAGGGCGTGGTCGACTTCAGCGACGTCCGAGCGGCGCTCGGTGAGGTCGGCTACGACGGCTGGCTGATCGTCGAGCTCGACTCCTACGAGGGCGATCCCGCTGAGGCAGCGCAGATCAGCAAGGCCTACCTCGAGCAGCTGCTCGCTTCCTGAGCCCGCGCTGACTCCGGACCCTCCGGGTCAGCAGCAACATCTCGCCGTGCCCGCCTCGCCCCTCGTCTCGAGAGATACCCGCACGGCACCACCCGCCCGAACCCACATCCGCACGACCCTACGGATCCAGACGGAGCAGATCATGAATCAGACCAAGCTGACCGCGGTGGCCGCCCTCGCCGCCTCGACCTTGATCGCCTTCAGTGGTTGCACGAAGGCCTCCACGACCACCACCACGTCCGAACCGGGTGTGTCCCAGCAGGCCGACAGTGCGCTGCAGGAGGTCACCGGCAAGGTGCTCTCCAAGGGCCCCAACGGCGAGGCCCCGTCGCCGGCCTCCTCGGCCGACCTGACCGAGGACGAGATCAACCAGGTCAAGGCCAAGAACCTGAAGGCCGCCATCGTCATGCACTACGGCGGTAACGACTGGGCGAACGCCCAGGTCGCCGGCCTGAAGGACCAGTTCGCCAAGCTCAACATCGAGGTGGTGGCCACCACCGACGCCAACTTCAAGCCCGACAAGCAGGTTTCCGACCTGGAGACGGTGATGAGCAAGGACCCCGACATCATCGTGTCCATCCCGACCGACCCGGTGGCCACGGCGTCGGCCTACAAGAAGGCCGCAGCGGCTGGCGTCAAGCTCGTGTTCATGGACAACGTGCCCCAGGGCATGACTGCAGGCAAGGACTACGTGTCCGTGGTCTCGGCCGACAACCTGGGCAACGGTGTCGTCTCGGCGCACCTGATGGCCAAGGCCACCGGCGGCAAGGGCGAGATCGGCCTGATCTACCACGAGGCCGACTTCTTCGTCACCAAGCAGCGCTACCAGGGCTTCAAGGACACCATCACCGCTGACTACCCCGACTTGAAGATCGTGGAGGAGAAGGGGATCGCCGGTCCGGACTTCGCCGGTGACGCCCAGGGCGCCGCGAACGCGATGCTCGCCAAGCACCCGAACCTCAGCGGCATCTGGGCCGTCTGGGACGTGCCGGCCGAGGGCGTGATGGCAGCGGCGCGGGCCTCCGGTCGCGGCGACCTGAAGATCGCCACCGAGGACCTGGGCAAGAACGTGGCGATCGCGATGGCCAAGAACGAGCTCGTCGTCGGTCTCGGCGCTCAGGTGCCGTTCGACCAGGGCGTGACCGAAGCCAACCTGGCTGCCGGCGCCGCTCTCGGCAAGGAGGCTGCCCCCTACGTCGCGCTGAGTGCCCTGCCCGTCACCCACGACAACGTGCTCGACGCCTGGAAGCAGGTCTACCACGAGGACCCGCCGGCCGACCTGCAGTCCTCCTTCAAGCAGTGACCAGGAGAGCGACGCAGGAGACGGAGACGGAGACAGCGATGACAGACCAGGCATCGCCGGACCCGGCGATCGAGATGATCGGCATCAAGAAGAGCTTCGACGGTGTGGTCGTGCTGAAGGGCGTCGACTTCGAGGTCGTTCGGGGGGAGATCCACGCGCTCGCGGGCGGCAACGGAGCCGGCAAGTCGACCCTGATGAAGATCTTGCAGGGGGTCTACACCAAGGACGCCGGGAAGATCGTGATCAACGGCGGAGAGGTGGACCTCACCTCGATCCAGGCGGCCAAGGCGGCAGGCATCGGGATGGTGTTCCAGGAGTTCAGCCTGGTGCCCAGCCTGACGGTCGCGCAAAACATCTACTTGTCGGCCGAACCGATGTCTCGAGGTCTCATCGACGACCGGGAGGCGGTCCGTCGAGCGCGGCAGGTGTTCACCGACATGGGCGTCGAGGTCGATCCGCGGGCCCGGGTCAGCGAGCTGAGCACCGCCTACTGGCAGCTCACCGAGATCGCGAAGGCGCTGGCCCAGGACGCTCAGGTGTTGATCATGGACGAGCCGACGGCCAGCCTCGCCCGACACGAGACCGAGGCGCTGTTCGAGCTGATCGACCGGCTGAAGGCTCGTGGCATCGCGATCGTCTACATCTCGCACCGGATGGACGAGGTGTACCGGATCGCGGATCGCATCACCATCCTGCGTGACGGAAACCGGCTGCTCACCGAACGGCTCACCGACATCACCCCCGCTCAGATCGTGGAGGGCATCGTCGGCAAAGAGCTCGGCGCAGAGATGGCGTACCGCGAACGCGGCCACGAGGCGGCTGGGGAGATCCTGCTCGAAGCGAGAAACCTGAGCGCCCCACCACGCGTGAACGATGTCTCCTTCACGCTCCAGGCGGGCGAGATCCTCGGTCTGGCCGGACTGATGGGCAGCGGCCGGACCGAGCTGGCCCGGGTGCTCTTCGGTATCGACGCCCCCCGTTCTGGCGAGATCACCATCAGAGGTCGCCGGGTGAACCTGTCCTCACCGCAGCGGGCCATCTCGGCCGGCCTCGCGCTGATCCCGGAGGACCGCCGCGAACAAGGGCTGGTGCTGGACCACTCGGTGCGGGAGAACCTGCTGCTGCCGCTGCTCAAGAAGGTGCAGAACGGCGTTCTGCTGAGCAAGGACAAGGGCCGAAGACTCTCCGACGACCTGATCAAGCAGTTCACGGTCAAGGTGGCCCACCCCAACCGGCCAGTGCGCCTCCTCTCCGGCGGCAACCAGCAGAAGGTGGTGCTGGCCAAATGGCTGGGCACCGATCCAGACGTGCTGATCTTGGACGAACCCACCGCTGGTGTGGACATCGGCACCAAGAGCGAGATCCTCGAGATGATCCGCGACCTGGCTGACGCCGGCAAGGGCGTCATCGTCATCTCGTCGGAGTATCCCGAACTGCTCGCGGTCAGCGACCGCCTCATCATCCTGCGCGACGGGGCTGTGGCCGCCGAGATGCTGCGCAGCGACATCGCCGACGAGGAAGCCCTCCAGCTAGCCGTACAAGGAGTCGCAGCATGACCACCACCGTCACCACCCCGAGTGAGACCCGGGACAGCGTCGCCGCGCGGATCAGGACCCTCGACTGGCGCCGCTACGTCATCTACATCGGATTCGTCGTGATCTTCGCCTTCTTCGCCATCCTGCTCGGAGACGAGGGTTTCCTGTCGGCGAACAACCTGCTGAACATCTTCCGCCAGACCGCGACGATCACCGTCATCGCCGTGGGCATGACCTACGTCATCGCTTGCGCCGAGATCGACCTCAGCGTCGGCTCGGTGGCGGGACTCTCGTCGGTCTGTGCCGCCATGGCGATCTCCGCCTACGGGTTGATCCCCGGCATCCTCGCCGGCCTGCTCGTCGGTGTGGTCATCGGCGCGGTCAACGGTGGACTGGACAGCTTGCTGGGCATCCCGTCCTTCCTGGTCACCCTGGGCATGCTGGGCGTGGCCGCCGGCCTCGCCCAGTGGATCACCCGGTCCGCACCGCAGCCCATCCTGGACGACACCTTCATCGTGATCTTCGGCGGCGGCAACTTCGGCCCCCTTCCCGGCCTGCTGGTGTGGAGCGCGATCTTCGTGGTCCTCGGCGCCGTGGCCATGAACAGGACTCGCTTCGGCCGGCAGGTGCTGGCCACCGGTGGCAACCGGACGGCGGCCCAGTTCACCGGCGTGAACACCAAGCGGATCAAGTTCCAGGTGATGCTCCTCTCCGGCATCGTCGCCTCCGTCGCCGGCATGCTCTACGCCGGCCGGCTGGAGTCCGGGCGGTTCCAGTGGGGCGCCGGGGACGAGCTGTCCGCCATCGCGGCGGTGATCCTGGGCGGCACCAGCCTGTTCGGCGGCGCCGGCTCCGTGGTCGGCACGCTCTTCGGTGCGCTGCTGATCGGCCTGATCAACAACGGCCTGATCCTCGCCGGGCTGGATTCCAGCCAGCAACAGGTCGTCCGCGGAGCCATCATCATCCTGGCCGTCGCGCTCGCCAGGAAGAAGTGATCGTGACCGAGGCAATCCAGACCCCCACCTTCTTCGATCAGCACCAGCGGGCCACCGTCGAGGCGGCGATGGCGCGCATCATCCCCACCGACGACCTGCCGGGTGCTCGGGAAGCGGGGACCGTGGACTTCGTCGACCGCTACCTGTCCGGGATCGACTACATCTACGCCAAGCCGGACGGCAGCGGATTCGAACCGCTGTCCGGGCGCAGCGCCGCCGCCTGGCAGCGGCGAGTCGAGCTGGCTCGGCGCAAGTACGTCGACGGCGTGCGCGAACTGGACCGGCGGGCCCAGGCGGTGGCGTGCAAGGACTTCGTCGGGTTGACCGAGACGCAGCAGGACCAGATCCTGACCGAGCTCGAGCGGGGCGTGGAGGCTGGCCCCGAGCTGGCCAAGCCCGAGGTTCCCTACGGCATCGAGCCGGCCCTGCAGCAGACCAACGCGGAGTCCGAGCTCGACTTCTTCTCGCTCCTGGTCACCCACACACGACAGGGCTTCCTGTCCGACCCGATCTACGGCGGCAACCGAGACCGGATCGGCTGGCAGGTGATCGGATTCCCCGGGCCGGCTTCGCTGGCCGAGGTCCATACCGGTCGCTACAGCACCTTGGACTACTTCGCGGACGACCGCCGCCACCCCCAGCAGCAGAGCCACCAGGGCCAGGAGGACTGATCATGAGTACGCCCGTGCGCAAACCCGAGCGAGTCGACGTGTGCATCATCGGCGCCGGCGCCACCGGAGCCACGGCCGCCAAGGTGCTGACCGAGGCAGGCCGCACGGTGGTCGCCCTCGAGAAGGGACCTTGGCGGACCAAGGAGACGTTTGGCGGCGACGAGCTGGCCAACGTCAACCGCTACAACCTCTGGCCCGACCCGGCTCAGGACCCGCGGACGGTCCGGACCACGGCTGACGAACAGGCCCACGAGGAGCTGTTCTGCCCGGTGCCGCAGATGGTCGGTGGCGGAACCGTGCACTGGCAAGGTTGGCTGCCTCGGTTCACCCCTGAGGACTTCCGGCTGCGCAGCATCGCCGGCGAGCTGCCCGGCACCACGCTGGTCGACTGGCCGATCAGCTACGACGACCTCGAGCCGTACTACACGAAGGTGGAGTGGGCGTTCGGCGTCTCCGGCCAGGCCGGGGCGAACGCCTACGAGGGCGGGCGAAGCCAGGGTTACCCGTGCCCGCCGATGCCGCAGTCCCGGTACGCCGAGAAGTTCCACAAGGGCTGCGCAAACCTCGGCTGGAACTCCTTCCCCACGCCGCAGGCCGCCCTGTCCCGGCCCTTCAGCGGCCGCCCGGCGACCGTGGTCAGCGCCTTCGCGCAGCAGCACGGCGACCCCAGCGGCACCCGGTCCAGCGCCCTCAACGTGTTCATCCCCGATGCCCTGGCCACCGGCCGCTACGACCTGCGGCCCGAGTCCTACGTCCGCGAGCTGGTACTCGACAGCCGGGGGCACGTGCGGGCCGCGGTCTACGTCGACGCCGACGGGAAGACCGTGGAACAGGAGGCGGACCTCTTCATCCTGGCGGGCGGCGCGATCGAGTCCGCACGGCTTCTCCTCATGTCCCAGTCCTCCCGCTTCCCAACGGCCTCGCCAACGGCGGCGACCTGGTCGGCCGCAACGTCACCTTCCACGAGTACTCGGCATCCGTGGGGACCTTCTCGGACCCGATCAACGCCTGGGCCGGCGGCGGCTACGTCAGTGCCAGTTCGTTCGAGTTCTACAACCACGACGCGTCCCGGGACTTCGTCAGCGGCGGTCACATCGCGGCAGCCGGCGTCGGCATCCCGTTGCCGATCAACTGGCACCTCCCCGGCCGCCCGACCTGGGGCGCCGAGGCGAAGAAGATCGACCGCGAGCTGTTCAACCACACCATGGCGGTCGCGATGGTGCTGCACGACATGCCCCAGCACGACAACCGCGTCGACCTCGATCCCCACGTCACCGACGCCTGGGGGTTCCCGGTAGCCCGGATCACGCTGAAGACGCACCAGAACGACCTGACTCAGGGCCGTTTCCTGGTGGACCGCTGCGGCGACATCCTCGAAGCAGCGGGTGCCACGACCGTGGACAAGGTGTACCCGACGCGGGTGACGGGCAACTGCTCCCACCAGCATGGCACCACCCGGATGGGCACCGATCCTGACTCCTCCGTGCTGGATGCGAACTGTCGAGCCCACGAGGTCGCGAACTTGTTCGTCGTCGATGGGGGCCCGCTCCCGACCGCCACCGGAGCGAACCCCACGTTGACCATGATGGCCAACGCCTGGAGGGTGGCGGACGCCATCATCGCCGGACCGGCCTGACCGGGCCGGCGGGAGGCCTCGGGGCGGTCGCAGCGCACGTGCGCGACCGCGACCGCGACCGCGACCGCGACCGCGACCGCGAGGAAGGCTGACCGCACTCAGCGCAGCTGCAAGGGTGGAGGGCTCTGGCCGCGTGCGTGACCGCGACCGGAGCCCTCCAACCCCCGGGGGGGACCCGCGTTCGGTCCTGCTGTCCCGCAGGACGCGCTGTCGCCCCGTCGACACCTACGGCTGGTTACGGCCCCGGCTTGCGGGGACTACATGTGGCGCAAACCGACCTGGTACACGAGGCGACCGACCCGCAGCGCGGGCCGGAGGCATGTCAGAACGCCGCTCGGTGATGACCGATGGCCAGTCAGGCGGTCGGGCTCTCGGCGAGTGTGGCGGGGGCGGTCTGTGTCGTCCCGCTCGCGCCGGTCCAGGTCACCTCGACCTGCTCGCCGACGTGGCGGCCGTCGAGAGCCGCACTGAGGTCGGCTGCCGAGCGGACTGCCTCGTCGCCAACCGCGGTGATCGTGTCCCCGGCAGCCAACCCCGCTCTTGCAGCGGGTGAGCCGTCGACAACCACGGCGACGGCCGCTCCGCCGCCGCCTGTCGAGGTGGCGGCCTCGGTACCCCAGGCAGTGCCCGGATACGCCGATGCGGAGTCGGCGACCTGGACGCCGAGGAAGGCGGAGGCGCCGACCTGAACCGTTGGGGTGGAGGTGCCGGAGGCGATCTGGTCGATGACTACCAGGGCGTCCTCGATGGGGACGGCGTAGCCGTCGATGACCGAGCCGCTGGAGGCGGCGGTGTCGATGCCGACCACCTCGCCCTCCGCGTCGACCAGCGGACCGCCCGAGTCTCCGGCCACGACGTCGGCGTCGGTCTCGATCAGCCCGGTAAGCCGCTCGGCGGCCACCGAACTCTCGGCTGCCGTGGTGATGGACGCCTCAAGGGCGGTGACAGTGCCATCGGCCGCAGTGAGGGTGCCGGTACCGCCAGCGTTCCCGACGGCGGTGACGGAGTCACCCAGCGCCACGGTGTCGTCGTCGATGGTGGCGGGGGTCAGCCCGCTGGCGTCCTCGAGCTGCAGCAGCGCGATGTCGGCGCTGGCGCTGTGGCCGACGACGTCCGCGGTGTAGGTCGCGCCGGTGCTGGCCACCGTCACCTGGATGGCGGTGGCGCCCTCGACGACGTGGTAGTTCGTGAGGATCTCCCCGCCGGAGGTCAGCACGATGCCGGTCCCCGCGCCGGCGGCGTTCTCGTACCCGAGCTCGGTGTTCACCAGCACCACTCCCGTTGACTCGGCGGTGGTGGCTGGGTCGGAGTCGACCGTCGTGTTGCCGGTGCTGCTCGAGAGGTCGGAGCCGCCCGGGTAGCCGGGGTACCCCCAGTCCCTGCCGCCGCCGGAACCCCGGCTCCAGTCAGCGAGTGCGACCACTCGGGTTTCGAAAGTACTCGCCGCCGCCGCGGTGACTGGGAGGCTGCCCAGCCCCACGGTCAGCGTCAGGGCTGTCGTCCCGCCGACTCGTCGTACCCACCCGTACGTGCGTCCCATGATGTTTCTCCTACTGATCGGCTTGTGTCTCTGAGCCGATCGCAACTGCCGGTGAGCAGGATGGGCATTGGCTGTGCGTCGGCGAGGCGGAAGGTTGCTGGATGAAGATGGCAAGGCCGTGGTCGCACTGTCGGGCTTTCGCGCTATTCCTACTGGTGGGCGCGAGGTCAATGGTGACCCTGCCCTCGACCGCCGCCAGCAGCCTCCACCCCCGCCGTGCCGCTCCCGGCTGCAGTCGCTGAGCCCAGGTCACCGCCCGTGCTGAGGCCACCGATGCTGGTACCCGAGGCTGTCCCGCCGATGTAGACGGTGTAGACATCCCCGTCGGTGATCGCGTCGGAGGAGAAGACGACGTTCTGGGTCGTCTTGCTGGTGACGAAGGTGGCCACCACGTCGTCGTCAGCGTCGACCAGGTGCAGCGTGGTGCCCGCGGCGACGGCGGAGTTCAGGGTGACTGTGACGAAGCTCTGGCTGGAGTCGGTGTCAGGGGTGACGACCATGCCGGCGCTGCCGGCGGCCAGCAAAGTGCCTCCGCTGACGCTGAGCGTGCCGTTGACGTCGAGTGCTCCGTTGCCGGACTGCTCGGGGCCGTTGACCACGACAGTGCCGCCGGTGATGGCCGCGTTTCCGTTGGAGTCGAGCCCGTCGCCCTCGGAGTCGATGGTCAGGGTGCCGCCGTTGATGGTGACGGTGGCGTCAGCCACTTCCTCACCCCCACCTCCACCTCGGCCGAACCCGCCGCTGTCCGTACTGGTCGTTCCTTCGGTGGCGTTGACGCCGTCGTCGGAACTGACGACGGTGACGTCGCCGTCGTCGACGGTGATGTCCTTGGCCTCCAAGCCCTCGACCGAGCGGGTGACCGCGACGTTGCCGCTGCTGATCAGCACGGCGCTCTCGGCGTGCAGGCCGTCGTCCCCGGACGCCGCGCGGACCTCGGCGCCCGCGACGTGCACCGACCCGTCGCTGTGCACCGCGTCGTCGGAGGCGTCCACGGTGATCGTGCCGCCCTCGAGGACGGTGATGGTGCCGGACTTCAGGCCCTTGGCGGAGGCGTCCTCGGCGGGCGCGACCTCGCTGCCGCCGCCGCTGGTGACGTCCAGGGTGCCGCCGCTGACCAGCAGGTCGGAGGCGGCGTCGACGCCGTCACCGCCGGCGTCCACGGTCAGCGAGCCGCCGGTCATGGAGACGTAGCCGGCGTCGGCGTCCTCGGTGTTGTCGGCCTTGACCCCGTCGCCGCCGGCGGACACGTTGACAGTGCCGCCCTCGACGACGACGTAGTCCTTGCCGCGGATCCCGTCGTCGGCAGCGGTCACGCTCAGGTCACCGGACTGAAGGACCAACCCGTCCTTGCTGGCCACGGCATCGTTGCCGTTGGCCGTGACGTCCAGCGCGCCGGAGCCGGTGATCGTCAGGTCGCCGGCGCTGAAGAGCGCGGCGTTCACGTCAGCGTCGTCGGGATAGCTGTCGGTGTCACTCAGGGTGTTCGCGCTGCCATCGGCGAGCTCGACGACGAGCAGCTCGGCGTCGGTCGCGGCGATGGCGGCCGTCGTGGTGCTGGTGATGGTGGCGCCATCGAGGACCAGGCGCACCGTCGCGTCGGGGGCGGTGACGACGACCTGGCCGGCCAGCTCGCCGGTCAGCCGGTAGGTGCCGGCCGCGGTGATGGTGACGGTGGCCCCGTCGACGGTGACCCCGTCCCCGCTGCTGGTGGCGGAGTCGCCGGTGAGGGTGATGTCGACAGCGCCGCCCGTGCTGTCGGGGGTGGTGTGCACGGCGGTGTTCTCGGCCAGCGCGTCAGCGACGCCCTGGTCAGCGTCGACCGACACGGCGGCGGTGGTCGATGCACTCGTCGGGGAGGTGGCGGTGGTATCAGCGGCGCACCCGACGAGCGCGGTCGAGCCGATCGCCAGGGAGGTCAGGAGGGAGGCCAGCTTCAGGCGGAAGGTCATGTGGGTTCGCTCTCAGTGAGGAGGGTGGGAACAAGGTGGCGGCGGAGCACCGACTGCCAGCGGTTGGCGGGAAGGTCGGGCCGCAGGGCGGCGAGCCCGGTGCCGTACTTGGAGATCGCGCTGGGCCGGCGGCCCAGCGACCAGAGCAGCCGGTCGACCTCGGAGGTGCCGCAGCCGGACTTGGTCTCGATGACGGCGCGGCCGGTGGTCGCACCCGCCCGGCCGGTGCCGGCGAGGCTCCAGACCAGGCCGGTGTCGACGGTCAGCCGGCTGGAGCCGGTAGGCAACAGCAGCGTGGTGCGGTGATAGCGGGTGGTCAGCACCGGACCCAGCGCGGCCGCGTCGACCTGGAGGCCGAGCGACGCGAGCAGCGGGCCGAGCCGGTCGCGGTCGGCATCGTCCAGGGCGGTCCCGTCGCCGGCGTGGGGCAGCCGCTGCTTCACCGTCAGCCCGCGCGGGCCCCGGGTCTTGACCTCCAACACGTGCAGGCCGGCGTCCAGGTAGCTGCGGGTTCGCACCTTGAAGCGGTGGCGTCGGCGGCGGGCGGTGGCGTGGTAGCTGTGCAGCTCCGGGGTGTCGAAGTAGACGGACCGGTAGTCGAAGCGGCGACGGCCGTCGATCTCGAGCACGCGGGTGCCGGGACCCGTGCTGCTCAGCAGGACCTCGAGGTCCTCGGCGGGCAGCAGGTACTTGCGGTCGACGCGGGTGAGCAACGCGGCGGTGCCCACGAGCTCGTCGAGGCCGACGGCGGGCAGCCGGTCGACAGCGGCGCTCGTCACGGTGCTCATCGGGCGCCTGCGGCGGCGGCAACCCGGGTGACGGCCGAGGCGTCTGCCACCGCGTTGGACCGTCCGACCACGTAGCGGACCTCCACCAGGGTCGTGTCGTCGACGAGGTCGACATGCTTCACAGCGAGGTTGACCACCCGACCGCCCAGCAGCAACTCCAGGTGGGCACGGAGGGCGCCCTCGTCGGTGTGCGCGGTGTCCAGCAGCAGGCTCTGCTGCCGGTGGCGGCGGAACAGCGCGGGGTGGTCAGCCACGGCGAGTGCAAGCAGCAGCAAGACCATCAGACCGGTCGTGGTCGTGGTCGGGGCTGCGCTGAGTCCGGCGATCAGGCCGAGGGCCAGGGCCGCGAAGTAGTAGGCCACCTCGTGCTGGGAGATCTCGGTGGAGCGCAGCCGGATGATCGACAGCACGCCGAACAATCCGAGGCCCAGCCCGGCGCCCACCGTCGTCGACGCCAGCACCACCGACACCGCCAGGACGCCGATGTTGACGCCCAGGAAAGCAACGACGAGGTCGCGCCGGTGGTGGCGCGGGAAGTAGAGGCCGAAGGCGAGGATGGCGACGGCGACGAGGTCGGCCGCGATCATCATGAGCTGGTTCACAGGTGCTCCTGGTGGTGCGCACGGAAGAGGGACGGTGCCATCACCGTGCCGGTCGGGTTTGTGCCTGCCCAGTGACTTCGCTGTGAACGGAGGATGAACAAGGCTCCCGCTGCGCCATCTACTGGCCACTGCGAGCACGGCAGCCGCGCCCGTTCAAGGTCGTGAACTGGCTTGCGGGGCAGATTGCGCTCACATCGGCAGGCCAGGGTTCACTCACAGCCGACGCAAAGGACCAGCCCTTTCACTGGTCGGCATGAGCAAACCCGTCAGCGACCGGACCGGACGGTCGCACGAAGTCAGCCGCCGCGCTCTCCTCGGCGGCGGCCTCGGGACCCTCGCCGCCCTCGGCGGCACCGGAGTCTGGGCCGCAGACCGCTACCTCCTCGATGACGTCCAGGTGGCCAATGCCTCGACCCTCGAGTCCGACACGACGACGGTCGAGTCGCCGGGCACGGGCACCAGCACCGCCACCAGCTACACCAGCGACACCACCTCGATCACGATCACGACGGTCGAGTCAGGCTCGGGCGACGACGGGCTGACCTACTTCGTCGCCGACGTCACCGTGAGCGACTCGACGATCGTCCGCTCAGCCTTCGCCGAGGACGAGTTCGGCCAGAACATCATCGCCGACCCCTCCACGATCGCCGCGGACGTCGGCGCCGTGCTGGCGATCAACGGCGACTACTACGGGTTTCGCGACGCCGGCATGGTGATCCGCAACGGCGTGGTCTTCCGTGACTCGGGTGCTCGGCAGGGGTTGGCCTTCTACACCGACGGCCGCGTCCAGCTCTACGACGAGACCGCCACCTCGGCCGCGGCGCTGCTGGCCGACGGGGTGTGGAACACCCTCTCCTTCGGACCTGGCCTGGTGGACGCAGGCGCCGTCGTGCCGGGTGTCGACGAGATCGAGATCGACACCAACTTCGGCAACCACTCCGTGCAGGGTCGCCAACCGCGGACTGGTGTCGGGATGGTGACGGCGAATCATCTGCTGTTCGTGGTGGTCGACGGCCGCAGTGAGGGTTACAGCCGGGGCGTCACGATGACCGAGCTGGCGCAGATCTTCGTCGACCGCGGCGCCCAGGTCGCCTACAACCTCGACGGGGGCGGCTCCTCCACCATGGTCTTCAACGGCGACCTGGTCAACAACCCTCTGGGGCGCAGCGATGAGCGTGGCACCAGCGACATCCTCTACATCGCGGGCTGAAGGCGAACACCATGATCGTCCTCATACCCGCCTACGAGCCCGGCGCCGCACTGGTCGAGCTCGTCGCCCGGCTGCGCCGCCACACCGTCCTCGTCGTCGACGACGGCAGCGGCCCGCGTTACGTTCCCGTCTTCGCCGCCGCCCGCGCAGCCGGCGCCGAGGTGATGACCATGCCCTTCAACCAGGGCAAAGGGCGTGCCCTGCGGGCAGGCTTCGAGCACGCCCGTCGCCATCACCCGGGCGAACCGGTGGTCTGCGCCGACAGCGACGGCCAGCACCGGCCCGATGACATCGAGGCGGTCGCCGCCCGGCTGGCCGACGGTGACCCCGAGATGGTGCTGGGTGCACGTCGGTTCATGGGCGAGGTCCCGGGGCGAAGCCGGATCGGCAACCGCGTCACCCGGGCGGCGTTCAGAGCCACCACCGGACTGCCCCTGACGGACACGCAGACCGGTCTGCGGGCCTATCCGGCGCGGATGCTTCCCTGGCTGGAGGAGGTGAAGGGCGACCGGTTCGAGTACGAGCTGCGGTTGCTGGTCCGGGCAGCTCGAGAGCAGCTAGAGGTCGCCGAGGTGGAGATCGCCACCGTCTACCTCGACCACAACGCGTCCTCCCACTTCCGGCCGGTTCGCGACTCCTTGCGCGTTCTCGCCCCGCTGCTGGCCTTCGCCGCCTCGTCGCTACTCGGTTTCATCGTCGACACGGTCACCCTGCTGGCCCTGGTCGCGCTGACCGGCAGCCTGATGGCTTCGGCAGTCGGGGCACGAATGCTCAGCGCCGCGGTGAACTACAGCGTCAACCGGCGGTTCGTGTTCGCCACCGGCAACCGTGGCTCGGTCGTCCGCTACGTAGGGCTGGCCGCCGTGCTGCTGGCGACCAACGTGGTCTTGCTGGAGTCGCTGAGCGCGGTGACCGGATCGCTGCTGCTCGCCAAGGTCGCCACCGAGTTGGTGCTGTTGGCAGCCTCGTTCGTCGTCCAACGAAGCTTCGTCTTCCACCGGCGCCTCCGTCGGCCGGCGCAACCAGACCCCCTCCCCCGGGCCGCCGTCACACAGCCGGTGCCCGCCCGATGAGTGCCTTGGCGACGACGTCGGTCCCGACGTTCACCCTTCGTCCCTCAGCGGCTGGTTGGGCTGCGACCGGCTTCGTCCTGCTCTACCTCCTCAGCGTCGGGACGGCCGGGGGGCAACGGCTGGACGAGGCCGCGATGCAGTGGACGGCGGCCTCCGTCACTGAGGACGGTTGGGCGGAGGCCCTGCTCACCGGAGTCTCTGGCGGCAGCGTGTTGCTGGTCGGCGGCGCCCTCGCCATCGTGACCGCCCTTGCGCGCGGGCTCCGGGCGGGGGCCCTGGGTGCGCTGAGCGGCGCCGTGGTGCTGCTCGCCGCGGAAGTCCTCAAACTCACTCTGGCCCGACCGGACTTCACGGTCCAAGCGCTGGCGAACTCCTTCCCCAGCGGCCACGTCGCGGCCGTGACCGGGCTGGCGCTGGCGCTGCTGCTCGCCGCGCCCGCGGGCCGGTGGCGGTGGGCAGCCCTGCTGGCGGTCACTCCCGCGGTCGCCCTCACCGGTCTCGCCACCATCGCGCTCGAGTGGCATCGCCCCAGCGACGTCCTCGGGTCGGTGCTCTTGGGGGTTGTCATCGGTGCCACCGCCGCCGGCTGGGAATCGCGCACCGTCGGACGGGCACCAGCTGGCCGCTCGTCATCAGCCGACCCCAGGGTGAGCCGATCCGACCAGGCGCGCGAACCCCGCCCTGCCACCCCTACCGCCGACCTGGTCCTCGTCCCTTCCGATGCGCAGCCGGCCCACAGCGGCATCTCATCCAGCACCTAGCACAGCCGATCAGTCTTGATGTCGTCCACACCACCATCCCCCGAAAGGCCTTCACATGAGCACCGAGACCCCGCAGAGTCAGCGACGGGACCGATCCGGACTTCCTGAACTCGGAGCCACCGGCTCCTCACCTGACACGCCGAAGCCGCTGGACCTCGCGGCCACCGCACACAGCACCTCGTTCGCGACTCTCACCCGGCATAGCGGACCTGCCGCGAACATCGTGGACTTCTGCATTCCGTGCAACCCCTACTTCCCCACACCGACGATCTTCGCGCAGCTGGCCGCGGACCTTCCCAAGGTGCTGAAGTACTACCCGAGCGACTCCTCGCTGACCACGAAGAAGCTCGCCTCCATCCTGGGTCTCAACCCGCAGACCGTGGCGATGGCGAACGGCTCCACCGAGCTCATCACCTGGATCGACCACCTGCTCGTGCGCGACAGCCTGGCCATCCCGATCCCCACCTTCGGCCGTTGGACCGATCAGCCCCTGGAGACCGGCAAGCGGGTGGACATGTTCCCTCTTCAGGAGGAGGACGGCTTCGCACTAGACCTGGACGAGTACGCGCAGTTCATCCGGCGGCGCGGCTCCCGGGTGGCCGTCGTCTGCAACCCCAACAATCCCGATGGCGGTTACCTGCACAAGGAGGAGGTCGTGCGGTTCCTCGACGAGCTCGCGGACCTGGACCTCATCGTCGTCGACGAGTCCTTCATCGACTTCGTCGACGTCGAGCCAGAAGGCTCCGTAGCAGCTGAGGCGGCGATCCGACCGAACGTGATCGTGCTCAAGAGCTTGGGCAAGAACTTCGGTCTGCACGGCATCCGCTTCGGCTACATGGTTGCGAACCCCGCGCTGACCGCGACGGTCGCCCGCGCCTTGCCCAGGTGGAACGTGAATGCGCTGGCCGAGACGGTGGTGCACATGGTCGAGGACCACTGGGACGACTACGAGCACAGCCTCCGGCTCCTCGGTCGCGACCGTGACCAGATGCGCAGCCAGCTTGAGAGCATTCGGGGGCTCACTGTGTACCCGTCGACGGCGAACTTCGTCATGGTGAAGGTGCCGACAGGGTGGAGCGGGACGGGCCTGCGCGACCACCTGATGACCCATCACGGCGTGTTCGTCCGCGAGTGCGGCAACAAGCTCGGCATGACCAGCGACTTCCTGCGCCTGGTCGTCCGCCCCGCCGACGACGTCGCCCGACTCATCGCTGGACTGCAGGACTACCAGCACTCCCAGCGCACAGCGAGGGCCGCATGAAGGCCCTCTGAGCGCAGCCGGGCGCGCAGCGTCCGGTTGAGCCTCGGCTCAGCGGAGGAGCCGACCCCGGGCGGTCAGCCCTTCCGCAGGTCCTGCAGGCCCAGCAGCCGGTCCATGACGCGGAAGCGGTAGGCGGCGCCCAGGGCCAGGAACCAGAGCAGGAGGAGGGGCAAGGCGATCTCGTAGATGATCCCGACGGGTTGGGTGAGCCCGAAGTAGTTGCGGAGAGCGGGCACCACCAGCGCGGTGACCAGTCCCGCCAGCAGCACGGCGACGAGCACCACCGGCCGCTTGTCGGGGCTGGTCGTGGTCCAGGCGGCGAACAAGCGGGCGGGCGGTTCGAGGAAGAGGATGAGGAGGATGGAGGCCAGTGACACGAAGGTCGACAGGCCGGTCTGGGCTCCGAGGGCGGCCGCCGTCTGGACGAAGTCGGCGTCGACGCCGTAGGTGAGGCCGGTGTACGCCTCGAACTCGGCGACCATCCTGTCCCGGATGTCCGGGTCGTCGAAGCCGGCGGTCACGCTGGTGTAGAGGAAGGTGTAGACGGCGACGGCGAACCCCGCCGTGACCACGGCGGCGGGCAAGACGAAGCGGGCCAGGTTGAGCAGTAGGTGAGGGTCGGGCGCCCTGGGCCGGGCCCAGGCGGTCAGGAAGAGGGTCGGCAGGCCAACGGTGAACAGCGTGAGCCCGGTCTGGGCCGGTGAGTAGGGGAAGCCCAGCCCGAGCATGGTGACCGTGACGATGATCAGCGCCTGGGTGGCCACCCGGGTGAGGAACACCTGCGCCGAGATGGCGATGCCAGCGACGATGCGACGGCCCTCCCGGCGGGCAGGGAGCAGCGCGGCGAGGGAGTCCTCGAGCAGGATGACGTCGGCGACGTCCCGCGCGACGGAGCTGCCGCTCCGCATCGCCACCCCGACCTGAGCGGCTTTCAACGCGTGAGCGTCGTTGACCCCGTCGCCCACCATGGCCACGTAGTGGCCCTGCCGGCGCAGGGAGGTGACGATGCGCTCCTTCTGGTCGGGGGCGACCCGGCCGAAGACGGTGCTCCTCGCCACGACCGCGTCGAGCTCGGCGTCAGTGAGCTCACCCAGGTGCGCGGCGTGCACCGGCTCGGTGACCGCCAGGCTGGCACGGGTGGCGAGGGCGGCGACGGTGTCGGGGTCGTCACCGGAGAGCACCAACAACCCGATGCCCTCCTGCTGCAGCCGGGCGATCGTCTCGGGCACGTCGGGACGCAGCTCGTCGGCCAGAGCCACCACGGCTAGCGGCACCAGCGTGGGCAGCACGGGATGTCCGTCCTGGTCGCGCAGACCAGCGTCGTCGGCTGCGCGGGCGAAGACGAGCACCCGCAGCCCCTGAGCAGTACGCCGCTGCACCTCACCGGTCAGGTCAGGACCCTGGAGGGAGGCGGCGAGAGCCTCCGGCGCACCGAGGACCCACACCGCTGTGTCGGTACGGACAGCGCTCCACCGCAGCGAAGAGCTGAACGGCACCTCCTCCATAACCTGACAGGGCTTCCCGGGCAGGTGCGCGGCCAGCGCCGTGCTAGTGAGGTTCGCCGCGGCGGTGCTGCGCGCCATCGAGCCCAACGCCGCACTGACCAGGTCGGCGTCCTGCCCGCCGACAGGCACGACCTCGGCGACGGTGAGCCGTCCGGTGGTCAGGGTGCCGGTCTTGTCGGTGCACAGGACGTCGACGTTGCTCACCGACTCGACGGCGTTCACCCGTTGCACGAGTGCGCCGCGTCGGGACGAGGTGACCGCACCCGCTGTGTAGGCGAGCACGATCAGGAAGAACAACCCGTAGGGCACCAGACCGGACAGCACCGCGGCGCTCTGCACGACCCGCACCAGGGTGACGCCCTCCAATTCGGCCTGCAGCAAGATGGCGCCGCTCATCAAGACCACGACGACCATGACCAAGCGGACGCAGAAAGCAACCTGCCGTTGCAGTGGGGTCGTGTCAGTGACGGTCCTACGGGCCTCGGCTGTCAGACGGCTCGCGTAGCTGGCGGCCCCCACGTCGCGAGCCAGCTGGAGCCCCTCTCCACCTACGCTGTGACTGCCCGAGAGCAGGTCCTCACCGACGGCCCGAAGCTGCGCCACCGACTCCCCCGTCAGCAGGGACTCGTCGACCTCGACGGCACCCTCGAGGACCGGCCCGTCCACGACCAACTGGTCGCCGGGACGCACCCGGACGACGTCACCGCGCACGATGCTCTCCGGCAGAACCTCGGTGTCCCGGCCGTCGCGGACCACCACCACTGCGGTGCGACCCAGCAGCTGCAGCCGGTCGAGCTGACGCTTGGCGCGGATCTCCTGCACGGCGCTGATCACCGCGTTCAACAGTCCGATCGCCACGCTGATGAAGGCGTCGCTGTATCGGCCGAGCGCAAGCAACGCCGCCCCGATGGTGAACAGGATGCTGTTGTAGAGGTTGAAGACGTTGGACCGCAGGATCCGCGCACAACTTCGGGAGGAAGCGCTGACCGCCCTATTGCCCTCACCCCGGCGACGGCGCTCCTCCACCTCCCGGCTGGACAACCCTGAGACTCTCGGCGAGGCATCGGTCGAGACGGAGGACGGCTCTGACGCAGGCCTGATCACGGAGCCCATTCTGAGGTGCCACCACGTACTTCGAGGGTTGAACGCGGTGCCGACATCGCGTTCTCACCGACCTCTCCAGCGCCGGCGGGCAGGCACCCGACCAGTCTCTACCGCGAAAGATGAGGCCGTGGTGGGCCCCCTGCGGTCATCGGTGACTCTTGGACGATTGATGTGACAGGGCTGTCGGTGAGCACTTCCGCGTCGCGACGGTGGAGGTCGTCGAGGTGTTGCTTGACGGTGATGGCGATCGCGGCCAGCCAGAGTGCAGCGACGACCGGTAGGACGATGACGCCGAGCTCGTCAGCGGCAGTGGCGACGGGGTTGTCGACGCCGAGGCGTGCGCCGAGCCATCCGAGCGCGGCGACGCCGGTCGCGAGGGCCGCAACCACCCGGAGCTGACAGTAGCGGTTGGCGTGGGCCAGCAGGATCAGCGGCGGGAGGACGAGGGCGACGACGATCAGCTGCATGGCTTCGATGCCGAGGTTGAAGCCGAGGAGCGCGGTGGCGAGCCGGCCGCCGTTGAGGTCGAGCTCGCGTAGCGCCTCGGAGAACGCGAGCCCGTGGACGAGTCCGAACCCGGCGGCGACGAGGGCCTCTCGGCCGGGGAAGACTGGTCGGATCGCGTGCACCGCGGCGACGAGGATGCTGAGGGCGATGAGGGCTTCGACGAGCTGTTGCGGGACGGGGACGCCGAGGGCGCCGAGGGCGAGGGTGGCGGAGTGGCCGAGGGTGAATGCAAGGGTGATGCCGGCGAAGCGCCGGACGGCTGCCCGCGGTCCGACGGCGCCGGCCCACCGTCTGCCGGTGGCGAGCAGCGGGGCCGGGAGCAGCAGCGTGAGCAGGAACAGCTGGTGGTCGGTGCCCTCGGCGATGTGGTGCATCCCGAGGCTGACCATGCTGGAGAAGCCTGCCGTGCCGCTGCCGCCGGTGAGCCCGACGTGCAGGGCCTGGACGTCGCCGGTGACGGTGTCGCGGTGGATGGTGCCCAGCTGGTAGGCGCTGGTGAGGTCGGGGGCCGTCCAGTCGGAGCGGACGGTCACGATCACGACGTGGGTGGCGACCTTGTCGACGATGGCGGTGAAGGCGACGTCGAAGGAGCGTTCGTCCGTGCTGGCGGGAGGGGTCAGGGTGAGCGTGGTCTCGAGCTGCCGGTAGATGCCGGTCGTCTGCTGGTCACCGGCCTCGGACACGGTCAGCGCGCCGACCGTCATCGTCCACGGGGTGCCGTCGTCGCTGATCAGGGTGATGCGGTCCTGCAGGTAGGTGCGGATGCTGCTCGCCTCGGCGTCGATGTCGGCCTGGGATCCCTCGCCGAGGTCGACCCCGACAGCGGCCTCGACGTCGGTCACCGGGATGGCGAGGGCGGCGTCGATGACGCCGTCGCGGACGTCGAGCTGCAGCGTGGAGGTGGGCACGACGTGGGCCGAGGCAGCCGGTGCCGCCACCGCGAGGAGCGCGGCGGCGCACGCGAGCGCGAGCGCCAGCAGGACGGTCCGGACCAGCGCCGGGGACCGGCTCCTCACGGAGCCGGTCCCGACGCAACCCCGGACGAGGGTCGCGGTGTGCATCAGCTCTTCGTGCCGCCGTAGTCGGTGGTGCGGTCGCGCCACACCGAGTGCGGGTGGTTGCCCGAGAGCACGATGCCGTGCTGCATGGAGAACTCGATCCACACCGACGGGCCGTCGACGCGGACGTAGTCGTTCTGCTCCGTCAGGGCAGTGGTGCCGGAGTAGGCGAGGTAGGTGTCGTCCAGCTCGCTCTGGTACCTGGCCAGGATCGTCTTGGCGTCGGCGTCGGCGATGTCGTTGACGTAGGTGGCGATCGCGGCGAGGACGAGCTTCTTCTGGTCGGCGGTGAGGGTGGAGACCTGGACGCCGTCCTTGGTGGTGGGGAACGCCCAGTCCTGGCCGGGACCGAGCACGAGGTCGGTGAAGGTGTCGGAGAGCTTCGCGCTGGTCTGCTGGTCGGTGGACAGGCTGGCGAGCAGGGCCTGGAAGGCGGCCTCCTTCACTTTCAGCGGGGCGGGGTAGCTGGTGCCGTCCTGCTCGAAGTCGGTGTTCGGCTCGACCCCGCGGAAGGCCGGGGTGGCGCCGGCCAGCTTCCCGTCGGTGTAGGTGTTGGCGACGGCGAGGTGGTGGCCGCCGAACTGGAACTCCCAGGTGCCGGTGTCCTGCGGGCTGCCCAGCAGAGCCACGTAGAACTGGCCGCGCCCGTAGGTGTCCCCGCCGCCGTTGGCGCCCAGGTAGTCGTCCGCGGCGAGCTGCCACTCAATTTCCTCGTAGCCAAGCCCGGCCGTGGTACCGGTGGCGGCCTTCAGCAGTGGGGTGAACGCGGCCAGCTGCTCCGCGTTCAAGTCGGCCAGGGCGATGCCGACCCGGGACCCGCTGCCACCGCCGGCCCCACCGCCGGGCGCACCGGAGCCGTCACCACCGGGCTCGCCGCTCGGCATGCCCGACGGCTGCCCGGAGGCTCCCGAGGGGCGCCCGCCGGCTCCAGCGCCGCCGCCCATGCCGCCGGCCAGCAGCCCCTGCGGCAGGTTCGACCAGCGCTTGGCGCTGTCCAGGGTGTAGTCCAGCAGCACCGTCGGCTTCTGGTCGTCGGTCAACGTCTGGTAGAAGGCCTGCGCAAGGGCGGCCACACTGCCGGCGGCGGCCACGCCGTCGGCCGTCGCTGTCGTGGAGGACGACGGGGTGGCGGAGGTCGAGGTGGTCGGCGAGCTCGACGTGGTCGAGGTGCTCCCGCAGCCGGCGATGACGGCGGCAGCCACGGGAACCGCTCCCAGGAGCCACCGCCGCGAGACGGGACGGGGGCTGGAGCTCGGTGATGTGTTCATGGGAAGAAGCCAACCAAGGTCGGACAGCCGCGAGCGGTGAGCCCGCTGTGCGTCTCCTGTGAAGCGCAGCGGCTAGAGAGTCGCGGTTGACCCAGCTGTCGACAGCGAACACGGCCTAGACCTAGAGGTGGTCACTTACCGCGCATCGCGCTGCGATCTCGTGGTGCTGGCTGCGTTGGGCAGGAGCCCGGTCGTCGGGCGCGTCGGGGCATGACTGTCGGCACCCATCGAGGCATCCCACAGCTGCGGCTGTGGTGCATCAGCGTCCTTACACCGGCGAAGGGGAGGAGCGACTCCTCCGGCAGCACGGAGTGGGTCACAGAGCCACGGTGTTGACGTGCAGATGCATGGGTGCGACTGCCGGACCACAGCGTCAGCAAGATCCGCGCTTCAGACGTCCCTGCCCGTAGGCAGCTGTCACGGGGCGGTTGGACGGTCAGCAGGTGCCATCCTGTTGACTCGCCAGCCGGGCACTGCCCAGGCGATGGTCGCCGCGAGAGCGAGGCTGGCGACCACGACGAGCGGATGAGCCACGAGCGCGTCCGGGAGAGGTGCGAGCGGATTCGTCCTCAGCAGGGTCGTGCGTTCAGCCAGCCAGGCCGCGGCGAGGAGGACGCCGGAGCCGGCCTGGACCGTTCTCGCCGCAGGGTAGACCGAGGTGCGGCTGAGCACCATCAGCGACGGCATGACCAGAGTCACGACGAGCAGCTGCGTGAGCTCGATGCCGAGATTGAAGCCGAGCAGCTCGGTGACGAGGGAGCCGCGGCCGAGGCCGAGCTGGCCGAGGAGGGTGGCGAAGGCCAGGCCGTGCATCAGTCCGAAGCCAGCGGCGATCCAGGTGTCCCCGCCCCGGACGATCGGCTTGATGGCATGCAGACCTGCGACCAGGATCGAGACGGCGATCATGCTCTCGACCACGCGCGTGGGGGCGTGGACGTAGCCGAGAGCGGCCAGGGCGAGGGTGATCGAATGGCCGACCGCGAAGGCAGTGACGACGTGGACGACACGCCAGCTGCTGCGGCGCAGGTTCTCGGTGCGTTCCCACCGGCCTCGGCGGGCCAGCAGAGGAGCGGGAAGCAGCAACATCAGGACGAACAGCAGGTGGTCCGCGCCCTCGGTGATGTGGTGCGCGCCCAACCGCACCGCGGGCAGGAAGCCTTGATCGGCGGTCGCTCCCGCCGCAGGCACGGTGAGGTCCTGGGACTCCCAGTCGATCAGCCCGACAGCGGTGTAGGCCTGGGTGCTCGCTGGACGCGCCGACACGAAGACGCGGTGCGAGACGAGTCGGGTCACGATGGCGTCGTAGCTCAGGCGGAAGTTCGCCACCACGCCATCCGGCGGTCGCAGTGTCAGGTCGTAGACGAGGTGGTCGACGCCGTCGAGGGTCTGCACCCGCCCGTTGGCAACGGCAACGTCCCAAGGCTCTCCGTCGGTGGTTCCCGTAGCCGCTGTGTGCTCGGCCACGTACCGGCGGAACTCCTCGATCTTGCTGGGTTGGACGGCGATCTCCGTGGTGAGACCGGGTTGGTCCACGGCGATGGCGAGCCGGTCGATGGGCAGCTGGACCTGGCCGATGACCTCGTGGGACCCGACGTCGAGCAGCACTGCAGTGCTGCTCAGCGGGTGTGCACTCGCGGGTCCGGGCATCAGCAGGATCGAGGTGCACGCCATCAGCAGGCAGGCGATCAGGCCTGCAGCCCGGCCCCCCCACGGTGTGGGGAGGCCGCGGCGGCGGCGTTGTGCGGTGAGGATGGGCGCCTCAGCTCGTCGCGGGCTTGGTGCTGCCGTAATCGTTGGTCTTGTCGCGGTAGACGGTGTGGAAGTGGATGTCGGGGGTGCTCCGGCTACGGGTGTTGATGAACTCGATCCACACGCTCGGGCCGTCGATGCGGATGTAGCTGCTCTCGTCGGTCGGTCCGGTGTTGTTGGACCAGCCGATCGTGGTCTGGTCCAGCTCGGCCTCGTACTTGGCCAACAGCTTGGTGCTGGCGTCGGTAGCGAGATCCCCGGCGTAGGCCTCGACCGCCGTCATCACCGCCGCCTTCTGGTCAGCGTCCAGCTCTGAGACCGAGAGCCCCTCGGCGGTGGGGAAGTTGCCGGAGTCCTGACCGGGGCCCATCAAGAGGTCGTCGAAGGTGCCGGAGGTGATCTCAGCGGCCGTGCGCTGGTCGGCCGTCAGGGCGGACATGATGCCGAACATGCTGGTCGACTCCGCCTTCACCGGCTCGACGGTCGTGCCGTCGACCTCGAACGAGACTGGTTCAGAACCCACGAACTGCGGCGTCTGGCTGACCTTGTCGCCGTTGTAGGTCAAGGTGCGCGCCAGGTGGTGACCGCCGAACTGGATCATGAACGGGCTGGTCTCCGACGGCGTCCCGTAGACGGCGACGTAGTAGTCCTTGAGGGCTCCGAAGCCGTCGGCGCCCTGACCGCCGAGACTGTTCAGGTAGTCGTCCGCCTTCTGGATGTCGGCATCCTGGGTGGCTCCGGCCTCGCTGAGCGCCACCTCCAGGACTGCGTAGACCGCCTGGAGCTGGTCGGCGGTGAGGGCCGACAGTTCCACCCCCGGCCGCGCCACCGTGGTCGCGGGGAAGTTCGACCAGGTCTGGCGTGACTTGTTGTCGGTGAAGTCGTACTCGGCGATGTCCTTCGTCGGGTCGTCGAGGGTGGCGAGGAACGCGTTGGTCGCCTCGACCACGGCGGCGGTGTTCGCCCCGCCTGGGCTGGCGCCATCGGTGTTGAGGTTGACTGCGGTGACTTCACCCATGCCGCCGCCAGGACCGCCTCCGCTGGGCGGCCCGCCAGTCTGGGGGGCGGTCGAGGACGACGGCGCTGCGGAAGAGGTCGAGCCGGCGGTGTCGGAGCTGCAGCCGGCGACGGTCAGGACCGTTGCCGTCAGCAGACCGGCCGTGAGGGAGAGCGTCTTGTTCATCGAGGACTCCTGAGTTGAGAGAGGTGAGGTTCGGGCGCGCGGGGTGGCCGAGTGATTCGGGTGCTGAAGGGGGTGCGCGGGTCCGCGGCGCGCGGGTCGCGGCGTCGAGGTGGCTCAGAAGGCGAACCTCTCTTCGTGCAGCCGCTCGGGCGGAAGCCCCGCCTCCAAGACGGCTGCGCGGACCGCGTCGGCCATGCGCAGTGACCCGCAGAGGTAGACGTCGCGGTCAGTGAGGTCGGGTATTTCAGCCAGCAGACCGCCAGCGGTCAGGCAGTCGGGGTCGATGCCGAGCAGGTACCGCACTCGGGCCCCGCGGTCGCGGGCGATGGCTTCGAGCTCGCCTCTGAACGGCACATCGTCGAGGGTGCGGGCCCGGTAGAGGAGCGTGAGGTCCTGCCCGGCCGCCAGGGGCAGGGTCTCAAACAGGGCCCGCATCGGGGTGATGCCGACGCCACCGGCGATCAAGAGGACGTGACGTTGGGTTCGGCGAGCCGCTGTCATCGCCCCGTAGGGGCCCTCGGCCACCACCCAGGTGCCGACGGCGACGCTCTGCAGCTGGGCGCTGCCAGTGCCGAGGGCTTTCACGGTGAGCCGGAGCCGGTCCTTGGTCGGGGGGGCCGAGAGGGAGAAGGGGTGGGCGGTGAGCCAGGTGTCCGGGGTGAGGAACCGCCACCGGAAGAACTGGCCAGCCTCGGCCTGCAGCTCGTCCAGGTGCTCACCTTCGACCTCGATGCTGACCACGCCATGCCCTTCGGCGACAACAGACCTGACCCGGAGGCGGTGACGGGCTGCCTGCTGCAGCGGAGCCAGTACCCGGTATCGCAGCAGCAGCGCGAACACGAACGTGTAGAGCAGCGACCAGCCGACCTGCATGACGCGGTGCCCGGCCAGGTCGGGTCCGGCGAGCTGGTGCAGGAACGTCAGCGCGACCGCGAGGTAGGTGATCAGGTGCAGGCTGTGCCAGCTCTCGTAGGAGAGCCGACGGCGGGCCGCGCGGATGGACCCGGCCGCCACGCTGAGCAGCAGCAGGGTCCCCAGGCTGGTTGCGACCAGCCCTGGCAGTCCCAGCACCTGGCCGAGGGCGACGAGCGCGTTCTCCTGACGCGACTGCTGCCAGGCCAGCACCGCGGCCCAGGCATGCACGAGGACCAGGCCGACGACCACCCGTCCGCCCTTGCCGTGCCAGCGGGCGAGGACGTCGGCCCCGACACCCCGTTCCAGCGCGGGCGCGCGGGACATCAGCGCGAGCAGCACGACGACGCCAAAGCCGGCCAACATGCCGGCCACGTGGGCCAGCAGAGGGGCGAGCTGGAGCGGCTGTGGAGCCTGGAGTGCGAGGGCCAGGGGCCAGACGGCGACCGCGCCGGCCCCCAGCTGGATCGCCAGCAGGACCTGCCGCGGGCGTAGCCGCTTTCGGCTGGGTCCCGGTACGGGGGTGTAGAGCCGAGGCTCGACGTCGTCGGGCACGTCGGATGCGGGCGCCTGCCGGTAGGACTGCGGTTCGATGCTGGGGGAGGTCATCGGCGCCGACCCTGCTGGTCGAACGCGTCCAGGCGTCCGAACTGACCGTCTCCGCGACCTCGACCAGCCGGCGGCAGAGGATCGGCCGGGCCGGCGGTATCGGCTGGAGCATCGGCCTGACCGATCAGGGCGGGGCTCGAGACCGCCGGGACAGGAGGCGCCACCGGTGAGACGGCTGGTGCGCCCAACCCGAACCAGAGCCCCAGCACGGTGGCGGCCAGGGTGAGCACCACGTTCTGCCTGCGGCTGGTCGGACGGCGCACGGCCCGGCGCGTGGCGGCACCCACAGCTGCGGCGACCGAGTGGAAGCCGTCCGCCCGGGCCTCCGCCGAGGGCCGCCGCTCCTGGATGACCGTCATGCGACGTCTCGGCGGGACTGCGCAGGGGTGGCTGGGCTGCCGACGAACCCGCAGAGCAGGCGTTGGTCGACCAGACCGCCGGCGGCGCGGCCGGCACGGGGGCAGCTGACGTTCATGGGGACCTCCTGATGGGAGCCACAGTGTTCGAGCCCTTCGGTAGGCGCAGTGCGGCGAGTCGGAGCGGCTCAGCGGCCTGGACGGCGCTTCTTGCGGGGCTGGCGCGGTGCGGTGGTGTCGCTGCCCGGAGTCCAGTTGAGGGTGCTGGACCGCTCCATGAACTCGTCGGTGCTGATGTCCCCACGAGCGAAGCGGTCGGCGAGGATCTGCTTGGCCGCGTCTTCTGGTGAGCGGCGGGTGGCGAAGGTGGGCAAGGTGAGCTTGCCCTGGCGCCACAGGTAGAAGGCGGCCAGTCCGGCGAGCAGGACCAGCAGGAGGAAGAAGCTGCCCAGGAACGGCAGGACGGAGAAGCCTCCGTCGAAGCCGTGGTGGCCGTGCACCTCGAGCGGCAGGAGGGGAGGGGTCATGAGACGGGACCTTTCGGTGTGTGGGGTGGGTGGTCGGGATGGGTCGAAGACCGGGTCATCGGGCGGGGATTCGTCCGTCGAGAACCGTCGTGGTGGCGTCGGGCCAGACCACCAGCGCGGTCCGGCCTCGTCCTTGCAGCCACTCAGCGGCCCGCGGTCCGTGGGCGTACGCGGCGGTCGCGTCGATGTCAGCCCAGGTGAGCGAGCGGTCGATCACCGTGACGGAGGCGACCCCGGAGGCGGGGCGGCCGGTGCGGGCGTCCAGAAGGTGCTGGCCGCGATGGCGAGCGCCGGAGGTGGCGACAGCACCGGAACGGACAGGGACGACGGCGACCAAGGAGGTGGGGTCGAGCGGATGCTCGATGCCCACCCGCCAAGCCGGCCGGCCCGGGTCGGTGACCCGGCAGACCATGTCGCCGCCGGCGGACAGGCAGAAGTCGGTGTCCTCGAGCCCGGCGAGGTGGCGTGCGGCGCGTTCCACCGCCCAGCCCTTGACCACGCCGCTCGGATCGAGCCTTGGCCGTCCGTTGCTGTCGGGCAGGGTGATCGAGAAGGCCCCGCCCGACTGATCCTCGGCATCGCTGCCGAGCACCAGCACCTCGGTGACCTCGGCAGGGCACTGTTGGAGAGTGAGCTCGCCACGGTCGAGTCGGCTGATCATCGAGTCGGGCCGGTAGGTGCTGAACACCCGGTCGACGTCGCGCAGCTCCTCGACGACTGCCTGCCACGCGGCTTCTCCGTCAGGGGTCGTGCTGTGGTGGCCGCGGAGCGCAACGCTGACCGGCATCCCCATCACCTGCTCGACACGGCGGTGCGAACCGAGGCCCGCCACACCGACGACGGCGCTCACAGCCCGGCCTCGTCGAGAGCGGCCTGGAGCGACTGCACGTAGCCGGTGCTGGTCACCGTCGCTCCACTGACCATGTCGATGTCCGCGCTCTGGGCCGTCAGGGTGTCCTGCACCAGGACCGGCAGCGCGTAGTCGTTGATCTCGGCGTCCTTGGGGTTGCCGCTCGGCTGCTGCAGCACCGTGACCTCGGTGATCTTCCCGGCGGTGACGATGATCTGGACCTGCACCGGGCCCCAGCGGGTCGAGGCGACCGATCCGTCGTAGGTCGTGGGGGCGGCGGAGCTGCTGCTCGAGCTGGTCGAGGGCGAGGAGCTGCTCGGGCTGGTCGAGGGCGAGGAGCTGCTCGGGCTGGTCGAGGGCGAGCTCGCCGACGGGCTCGTGGTGGCCGGGCTGCTCGCGCTGCTCGGCGCCGTCGCGGCCGAGATGTCGTTGGTCGAGGTGTGGTAGCCGAACAGCAGCACCACGATGGTGATGGTCGAGGCCAACCACAGGACGATGCGTCTCATCAGGGTCACCAGCCAAAGCTCTCGGTGTGGATGCGGTCGGCGGGGACGCCGGCCGCGAGGACGAGGCGTTCCACGCCTTCGGTCCAGGCCGTCGGTCCGCACAGGAAAACGTCACGCTCGGCTAGATCCGGGATCCAGGACTGGAGGGCGCGGAGCTCGTCCCGGCCTGCAGTCGGACCGAGGACGGACCCGGGGGCCGCTCGCGGGCCGGGTAGGGCGAGCACCTGCAGGCCGCGCTCGTGGGCGAGAGCGCTGAGCTCGGGGGCGAACAGCGGCTGGCCGGTGTAGCGGTGCAGCAGGACCGCTTCGCCCGGCGCGTAGTCGAGGCCTTCAGCCAGACCGCGCAGCGGTGTGATGCCGACACCTGCACCGGCGAGCAGCACCTTCCGCTGCGTGCGAGTGCGGCTGCTGAGGCGCCCGTACGGGCCCTCGAACAGCACCCGGGTTCCAGGCTGCAGGTGCGCCAAGCGAGCGCTCCCCTCCCCCAGCGCCTTGGCGGTGATCCGCAGGCTGCGGCCGTCCGGGGCCGCTGACAGTGAGAACGGGTTGCCCCGGGTCCAGCCCGGCGAGGTGAGGAAGCGGACGGTCAGGAACTGCCCGGCCCGGACCGGCAGCCGGTCGAGCCGGCGCCCGGTCAGGTGCACGGAGACGACGTCGGAGGACTCGCGCACCACCCGGGCGACCCGCAGCTCGAATCGCAGGCTGCGCATGAGGGGCAGGCCGAGGCGCCACACGAGCACGGCGCCTGCTGCCGCACCCCACAGGGTCCACCAGTAGGCGGTGCGGCCGAGCGAGGAGAGGAATTCCTGCCCGGTCCAGAGCTGGTGCGGCAGGGCCAGGCCGACGCCCAGGTAGGCGTAGAGGTGGATCAGGTGCCACGACTCGTACCGCAACTTCCGCCGCGCCGCTTTGATGCTGGTCACCACGACCACGACCAGGCAGACCGTGCCGGCAGCCGACAGCAGCACGCCGCCGTAGTTGGTCAGCAGATCCCAGGTGGTGCCGGGCACCGCCGTCCACCGGCCGGATGCGTAGCCACCGATGATGAGCACGATGTGGGCGATCATCAGGTCGAAGGAGAGGAACCCGATCACCCGGTGGATCCGCGCCAACCGGTCACGGCCGAAAGCGTTCTCCAGCGGCGGCAGTCGCGACATCAGCAGCACCTGCACGAGCAGCAGATCACTCGACCACAAACCGGTCAGCCGGCCGACCGAGGTGAGACCGCTCTCCCAGCCCGTCAGGTCGGTGACCCCGCCGTCGCGATCCCACCAGTAGGTGACGAGCAGGAGTCCTGCCCAGAGCGCGACTGAGAAGACCAGCCGGACCGCGCTGTCACCTCGAGCCTCAGCGTCCAGGCGGGTGTCCCGCGTGTGCATCGGTACCGCCGGTGGCGCGGCGAGCACGGCGGTCATCGGGCCACCACCAACGGGCCGGCCTGGTGGGTCGGCCCGCCGGTAGCCAAGATGTGGTGGGCGGTCATGGCAGCAACCCTGTCCGGGCCGGTGCTGCTCACACATCCGCTCGGATGATGATCCTCGGCTACGCCCACTGACGTACGGCCACTACGTCAGCGAGCGGACGCACGGCGGGGGTCCAGCCGCCTAGGGTTGTGGGAGCGCGCCCGGCCCACCCTCCGCAACCCTCAGGAAGACGACACTGATGCCCACCCTCCACCTGCCTCGCGTCGTGGAGGACGCAGCGTTGGGGTTGGCGGTCGGATTCCTCTCATTGACCACCATCCACCTGCCCGACTTCGACAACCGGCGCGACCTGCGGACAGGCCGGGGCAGTGACGGTCCTGGGGACGGAGGACCCGGTCGTGGTGGCGGCTTCCCTGACACCATCGACTGGCTCCAGTTCTTGGCCACGCTCGGGTTGGTCGGCGCCCTGGCCCTCCGCCGTACCGCCCCCCGCGTCGCCTACGTCGGCGTCCTGGCGACCATGGCGATGTTCCTGCTGGCGGGCGGGCCGTACGCCCTGGTGCTGCTGGGGCCCGCACTCGCCGTGCACACGCTGATGACCCGCTACCCGCCCCGCCAGCTCCTGCTGCTCCTGCTGGCCGTGCCGGTCGCCCTCTCCGCCGGCTTCTGGACCCGGCCCTACGCCGGTCTGGACGACCCCGGCCTCTACCTCGCGGTGGTGCTCGGCACTGCCGGCATCCTGCTGCCCGGGCTGATCGGCCTCGTCCTCACCACCCGGCGCGACGCCCGACGCCGCGACGCCGTCGCCGAGCGCCGTCGCCACGCCGACGAGGAACGGCTGCAGATCGCCCGGGAAGTGCACGACGTGGTCGGGCACTCCCTCGCGGTGATCAACATGCAGGCTGGCGTCGCCCTGCACCTGCTGGAGAAGCGCCCCGACCAGTTGCGTCCGTCACTGGAAGCCATCAGGGGCACGAGCAAGCAGGCCCTCGCCGAGCTGGGCAGCGCCCTGGCGACCCTGCGCGGTGACGCACTGGCCGACATCCCGACGGGGACCGTTGCCGTCGAGCCACCGACCGGTTCGGCCGGCCTCGCCGGGCTGGACAACCTCGTTGCTGCACTTCGGGCCGCCGGCCGGACGGTCTACTACACCCGCCCGGCCACCGACCAGCTGCAGCTGCTGCCGGTCGCCGTCCAGCACGCCGCACTGCGGATCGCTCAGGAGGGGCTGACGAACGTCGTTCGACACGCCACCCCCGACGCGGCGATCACCGTGTCCATCACCAGCGAGGATTCTCTGCTGGTCGTGGAGGTCCTCGACGACGGCCGGCCGGGCCGGAGCACCCCTGTCGAGGGCAGCGGCATCGCCGGGATGCGCGCTCGGGCCCGAGCCGTCGGCGGCAGCGTCGTCGTCGGCCCGCTGCCCGAGCGCGGCTTCCGGATCCGCGCCGAGCTACCCGCGGCCAAGCGCCCCGATACGCCGACGCCTGCTGAGCCCGCCGAGCCGGCGGCACGCCCGTGAGCATCACCGTCGGTCTGGCTGATGACCAGCAGCTGATCCGGCTGGGACTGCGGACCCTGTTGGAGTCCGAGGACGACCTGCAGCTGGCCTGGGAGGCCGAGAACGGCCAGCAGGCCCTCGAACTCACCCGACGCTGTCCACCCGACGTCATCCTGATGGACATCCGGATGCCCGTCCTGGACGGCATCAGCGCCCTTCGGCAGATCGCGGCCGACCCCACCCTGGCGGCCGTCCGGGTCGTCGTGCTCACCACCTTTGAGTCCGACGAGCACGTCTTCGCCGCCCTGCGGGCCGGGGCCGCCGGGTTCCTCATCAAGGACGCCGAACCCGCTGACCTGATCCGAGCTGTTCGCCTCGCCGCCGCCGGAGAGTCGCTGCTCTCCCCCACCGTCACCCGCCGGGTCATCGACAGCCTCCGCGCCCGGCCCGGCCCACAGTCAACCGGCACCAACCCGGGCCTGGTCGAGCTCACGGACCGCGAACGCGAGATCCTCGCCCTGATCGGCCAAGGGCTGAACAACGACGAGATCGGCCGACGCCTCTACATCAGCCCCGCCACCGCCCGCACCCACGTCAGCCGCGCCATGACCAAGCTCGGCGCCCGCGACCGCGCACAGCTGGTCGTCATCGCCTACCAGTCCGGTCTCGTGACCTGATCCTCGTCGGGCAGAGGCAACTGGTTGAGGGTGCGGCCCACCTTCTGGGCCGCGACTCCTGGGGCGTCCTCTGCCTCATGGAAACGGACCTGAGACCGGGCGCTGTCGTACTAGCCGACGACGCGCACCGAGCGGCCCACTACCAGATCTACGTCCGTCACCTGATGAGTACGCCTCGCGCGTCAGACCGACGTGGCCCTGGGGATCTCGTGCCGCGCCCGTCAGGGAGCAAGTCGATAGCGGCTCGGGACTTCTGCACCGTGGTGACGATGGTGACGAGGCGCCGAGCGGAACTCATGATGGTCCTCGCACGCGATGACTGCTTCACCAAGCGACGCCGGCCCAACGTCAGCGCCGGTGATCGGGGCGCTCGATCCAGCTCCGGCAACCCGACCAGGGCAGGAAACTGCTCAGCTTGCGGCTGTCGACCTCTCCTGAGCGACGAGATCCCCGGTCAGGCGCCGCACCTCGTCCATGATGGCGATCGTGGCGATGCTGGTCGCCAGCGGGCGAAGTGGCGACTCGGTCTCTCCGCCAGCGATGCGTCGAGCGACTTCAGCGGCCTGGTAGTGGAGCCCGCCGAGATGAGCACTTCGCGGCTCCTCGTACCGCAGGCTGCGGTCCCGGTCGACGGTGGTCAGCGTGAATCCTCCGGGCTGGTAGAACGGCCCGTCGATGGTGATACCGGCGGTGGTGCCCACGAGGGAGGCACTGGTCGGTGTGTTGCCGAGGATGCTCGTGTGGAGGACCGCCTGCCGATCGCCGTAGCTCAGGACCATCGCGGTCTGGCCCGCGACCCCGCAGTCGAGCCTCGAGCCGCGGGCCACGATCTGGTCGGGGCTGTGCCCCAGGACCGTGACCACCAGGCTCACGAGGTAGGTCCCCAGGTCGTGCATGGGCCCGCCCGCCAGCTCCGGTCGGAAGATCCGGTGACCCGGCGGGAACCATTCACCGAAGTCGGCGACCACCGCCATGATGTCGCCGAGAGCGCCGGAGTCGAGCACCTGCTGCAGGACGTCGTACTTGGGCAGAAACGTCGTCCAGTGCGCCTCCATGCAGAAGAGGCGCCTGGCGGCTGCAGCTTCGGCGATCGTCCGGGCCTCCTCCGCGTTCAACGCGAGAGGCTTCTCGACGACCGTGTGTCTTCCGGCCTCGAGGGCCAGCAAGGCACAGTCGAGGTGCGTGTTGTGGGGCGTCGCGACATAGACGACGTCGATAGCAGGGTCGGCGACGAGGGCGTCGTAGCTCGGATGCGCTCGCTCGATCCCGAACCGCCCGGCGAACCGTTCCGCCGTGCCGGTGCTGCGCGAACCCACGGCCACGACTCGCTGGCTGGAGTGGGTCTGCAGCGACGCCACGAACCTCTCGGCGATCCAACCGGTTCCCATGACCCCCCATCGCAGAGGAGGTGCGGCGCCCGCGTCCGGTGTGCGCGCCGCCGGCAGCGACTCCGGGAAGCGAGGCGCGGTGTGGGTCGTCATGACGTCCTACAGGCAGCTGGAGAGGTAGGTGTAGGTGCGACGAGCGACGGGCAGCGGTCGGTCCGGGCTGCACGGGTACATGTCCTGCTCGACGATGGCGAATAGGTCCTGGGGCAGGTTCTTCGCTACCTGCAGCACCTCAGCGAGGTCGGGCACCCCCGAGGGCGGCTCCACCATGATGTCCATCCGGACCGTCTGGGAGAACGAGATGTCCTCGGCGTGAGCCCGGGCGGCGAGCTCGGCGTTGACCTGCTTGAGGTGGAGGTAGCCGATCCGGTCCGGGTACTTGCCCATCAGCTCGACGGAGTTCCCGCCGAAGTAGGCGATGTGGCCGGTGTCCAGGCAGAGGTTCACGTACCTCGGGTCGGTCGACTCGAGGAACCGCTCCACATCGGCCTGGTAGCCGACGTGGCTGTCCGCGTGCGAGTGGAACTGGGAGTGGACGCCGTACTCCTCGAGCATCCGTCGCCCCAGCTCGTCGTGACCCTGGGTCAGCGCCGTCCACTGCTCGGCGGTCAGCAGGCGTGACTCCTTCTCGTTCCCTGTCAGGTCATCGCGCCACAGATCGGGGATCACCACCAGGTGCTCCGCCCCCATGGCCGCCGTGAGCGAGGCGATCGGGGCGACCTGCTCCCACACGTCGTCGACCGTGCCGGGGTGCTGCAGTCGCGCGAACGTCGTCCCCCCCGACACCCTCAGCTGCCGCGAGTCGAGCTCGTGCCGCAACTGGGCGGGGTCGGTGGGCAGGTAGCCGAAGGCACCGATCTCGATCCACTCGTAGCCCGCCTGCACGACCTCGTCGAGGAACCGTTCGGCCGGGGTCTGCTGCGGATCGCTCGCGAACCAGATCCCCCACGAGTCCGGGGCAGTACCGATGACGACGTCGTTCGCCACAGAGGCTCTCCTTGGTTGAGCTGGGCGGATGGGTGGGTCCGCAGGCGGCGGTCACCGCCCTGCGCACGCTACTGCTCAGCGGACAGAGTGTCTATCTGGCGGTTTTTGTCCCAGACTTGTCCCGTAGGCTGCCTCGGTGTCTGCAGCCCGGTCGCGAGTCGGAGACACCTGATGCAAGCCTGCGTTGCCGCTCCCCATGATCTGACGAAGGACTCCACCTCTGATGAGACTCGGACTGATCGGTCTTGGCCGGATCGGCGCCTTCCATGCCGCCACCCTCACGAGCTTGGACACGGTGGACTCCCTCGTCGTCCACGACCAGGACCCCGCGGTCGTCAACTCCGTCGTCGAGCGTCACGCCTCGGTCGAGACAGCGCGGACGGTGGAGGCGCTGCTCGCGTCCGGCGTCGACGGCGTGGTGATCGCTGCTGCGACCGGAGCGCACCCGGAGCTCATCCTGGCCTCGTTGGCTGCGGGTCTGCCCACCTTCTGCGAGAAGCCGGTGTCGAAGGACATGGCCGCCGGTGCGGAGATCCTGCGGCAGACCCTGATCCGGGACGTGCCGGTGCAGATCGGATATCCGCGCCGATTCGACCGGGCCTTCGTCGAGGCCCGCCGGGCCGTGACTGCCGGCGAGCTCGGCTTCATCCACACAGTGCGGTCGACAACTTTGGACCCTGCCCCCCCTTCGGACGCCTACGTCGAGACCTCGGGCGGCATCTTCAGGGACTGCAGCGTCCACGACTTCGACGCAGTCCGCTTCGTCACCGGCCAGGAGGTCGTCGATGTGCTCGCCGTCGGCTCGAACCAGGGCTCCGCCGTCTTCGCGCGGAACGACGACGTGGACACCGCCGCGACGATCCTCACGCTGGGGTCAGGGACGCTGGCCGTGGTCTCGAACTCCCGCTACAACGGCCGCGGCCACGACGTGCGGTTCGAGGTGCACGGCTCGCGCGACAGCGTCGCTGCAGGCATCGAGCCGGGGTGGCCGATCCGCTCGACCGAGCCTGGTGCGACATTCCCCGGGGGCACCCCCCACGTCTTCTTCATGGACAGGTTCGCCGATGCGTTCCGCCGGGAGCTCAACGCCTTCACCGAGGTCGTCGCCGGCACGATCCCGAGCCCGTGCACCGTCGCCGAGGCCGTCGAGGTCGGTTGGATCGCCGAGGCCGCCACCCTGTCGCTGCACCAACGCCAGCCGATCCGGCTCGATGACCTCCGGGACCGGAAGACGGGCAGGGGCCTCGCCGCGGACTGAACGGGATGAGCCGTCCCGGCTCAGCCTCGAGGACTCAGGACGGAGGTCGGCTGGACGGCGATCTTCAGCGCTGCTCCTCTGCGGGCCGCGTCGACGGCCCCTCGGGCGTCGTCCAGGCCGAAGACCCCGATGGGCAGCCGGGACAGATCGAGCTGACCGGTGTCGATGAAGTTCACGGCTGCGGTCAGGTCGTCCGGTGTGTAGACCCGGGACCCGAGCACCGCTTGCTCCGCGAAGGTGATGGCGTGGAGGTCCAGGGGGGTAGGGTCCGGGTAGAGCGCTACCAGGACGATCGACCCGTGTTCGCGGACGAGGGCGGAGAGTTCGGCACTGAGCGGAGGGTAGGCGGCGCAGTCGAACAGGACGTCGCTCATGACCCCGTCAGTGAGGCTGGCGACCTCGTCGAGGAGAGGACGAGCCGGATCGAGGGTCTCGAACCCCAGGTCCTCGGCCAAGCCGCGGCGGTGTGCGTGCGGCTCACTGACCAGGACCCGCCCTCCTCTGCTCGACGCCACCAGCCCCGTCAGGATGCCGATCGGTCCAGCGCCGATGACGAGAACGGTCGCGCCGGCGACGGTTCCCACCCTCTCCACGGCATGGATGGCCACGGCGAGCGGCTCAGCGAGAACCGCCTCCGTCAACGGGACCTGCTGACTGAGAGGAACCAGGCTGGCAGCTGGGGCGACGGCCAGCTCGGCCAGACCACCGTCCATGTCGATCCCGATCAGCCGCAGCTGGCGGCAGGTGTGCGGCGCCCCGTGACGACAGGGCCAGCACTCACCGCACGGGAGAGTCGGCCGTAGGGCTACCCGGGACCCGGGCGCGAGGTTCGACTCGCGTGGATCTACCACGGTGGCCACGACCTCGTGGCCCAGCACGAGCGGCGCCCTCGCTCGACCGTGGTGGCCGGCGTCGATCGACAGATCTGTGCCGCACAGGCCGACGAGCTCAGGCTGGAGCAGCACCCAGCCCGGTGGGCACGCCGGGGAGGGCCGCTGCTCGAGCCGGAAGTCGTCTGGCCCGTGCCACACCGAAGCCCACATCATGTTCTCCTCACGCTGCTGGAACGCCAACGAACGCTCTCGTCGAGTACCTCGTTGCACGAGCGCTGCTGACGCCGGGCTACCGGTTCTCCTTGACCACCACCACCGGCATGTCCGCATCCAGGATGATCGTCTGCGTCACACTGCCCAGCAAGAACTTGCCGACCGGGGAGCGCCGCCGAGCGCCGATCACCAGGAGCTCGGCTCTCGCTTCGTCGGCGAAGGCGAGGACCGTGTTCGCGATGTCCTCGTTGCCACCGGCAGCCAGCTCGACCCGCCAGGGCACCTCTTGCAGGCCGCAGTCCGCGAGCACCTTCGCCACCTCGTCGGCGAGGCCGGCCCGGTGCGCCTCGGCGAGGTCCAGGTCGACGGACTCGACGACGTGGATGACCGCGAGGTCGGTCGCGCGCAGCTGGGCCTCGCGTGCGGCCTCGCGCAGGGCGACACGACCGATCGGCGAGGACGCTTGATGGGCGAGTGCGACAGTCATGGTTGGTCTCCTTGATCTCGTGCTCCAGCACGGGCGAGCGCTCGGTGATCACGTCGCCGGCCTGGTCGACCGGGCGAATCGTGCAGGTGGTGTTGTCGGACCGCGTCAGGGCCGCAGGCGGGTCAGCCTTCGGCCCCCGACGCCGCGCGGTCAGTCGTAAGGACCGATGACGACCTGGTCCCAGTCGATGACGGAACCGGTGACGACGCCGCTGCGATCGGAGATGAGGAAGACCACGAAGTCGGCGATCTCGTCCACCTGGCCCAGCTTCCCCATCGGGAGCTTGAGCGCCGCATCGGCGAGCCAGCCGTCATCGGCGTCGTGGAACTGGCGTTGGATCGCGTCCTCGCCCTCGGTCTGCGTCCAGCCGATGTTCAGACCGTTGATGCGGACCTTGTCCCAGCGGTGCGCGAACGCTGCGTTGCGCGTGAGACCCACCAGACCGGCCTTGGCTGCGGAGTAGGGGCTCAGGTAGGGCTGGCCGCCGTGCGCCGCCATCGAGATGATGTTGACGATGGTGCCTGGTGCGCCCCGGCTGACCATGTCCGACACGGCAGCCTGCATGGTGAAGAAGGGCGCCCGCAGGTTCACGGCGATGTGCTGGTCGAAGAGGCCGGGTGAGGTGTCCAAGAGGGTGCCGCGCGTCGTCAGCCCCGCTGAGTTGACGAGGCAGTCGACACGCCCGAAGTGGCTCACCACTCGTTGTACCGAGATGATCGCCTGTTCCGGGTCAGCGAGATCCGCCTGGACGAAGAAGGCGACATCTGACCCCAGCTCGTCGACGAGTCGATCACCGGTGCCGGGCCGGCGACCCGTGAAGGCGACTCGTGCGCCTTCACGGACCGCGGCCCTGACGATGCCGGCTCCAACTCCCTGGGTGCCGCCGCTCACGAGCAGCACCTTGTTCTGGAGGAGAGTCATCGCCGTCGCAACCCTTCCATCTTCTCGTTCTCGACCGTCAGCGCTGGAGCTCGTGGGAGAGCTCGGTCAGCTCGTCGCCGCCAGCCATCTGGCGGGTGAGCTCGTCAAGGGTCACCTCAGAGCGCTTCTTGTCCAGTACGGCCTGGCCCAGCTTCAGGATGATGAAGTGGTTTCCGACCAGGAACGCGTGGTGCGGGTTGTGGGTGATGAAGACCACCCCGAGCCCGGCGTCGCGCGCTGCTGCGGTGTACTTCAGCACCACTCCCGACTGCTTGACGCCGAGCGCGGCCGTGGGCTCGTCGAGGATGAGCACCCGGGCTCCGAAGTAGACCGCCCGGGCGATGGCGACGCACTGCCGCTGACCGCCGGACAGCTCGCCGATGGGCTGGTCAATGTTCTTCACGACGATGCCCATCTTGCGCAGCTCCTCGTCGGCAATGCGCTTCATGTCCTTGGTCTTCAACCCCGACAGCGGGAATCTGCTGCCCGTCATCTCCGAGCCGAGGAAGAAGTTGCGCCAGACCTCCATCAGACTCACCACGGCCAGGTCCTGGTAGACGGTGGCAATGCCGTGGGCCAGAGCCTCGCGCGGTGAGGAGAACGAGACGGGCTGCCCGTCGACGAGCACCTGGCCCTCATTGTGAGGGTGCAGACCGGCGATGATCTTGATCAGGGTCGACTTGCCGGCGCCGTTGTCGCCGAGGACACACGAGACCTCGCCCGCATTGACCGTCAGGTTGATGCCCTTGAGGGCTCGGATGGCGCCATAGGTCTTGCCCACGTCGACCATCTGCACCAGGGGCTCACCCTTGTGCAGGTTCGGGTCGGCATGCTCGTGCAGGGTGTCGGTCATCGTTAGCCCACCTTCCGGGCGGTCGAGAGCTTCTTGACGTACAGGTTGACCAGAACGGCTAGCAGCAGCATGACGCCGAGGAAGGCGCGGAACCAGTTGGGATCCCAGCCGGCATAGACGATTCCGAGACTCGTCATGCCGAAGATGAAGGAGCCGATCGCGACACCGATGGTGTTGCCGTAGCCACCGGTCATCAGCGTCCCGCCCACCACTGCGGCGATGATGTAGAGGAACTCGTTGCCCACGCCAAGCCCCGCCTGCAGGACGTTGAAGTTGTACAGCAGGTGCATGCCGGTGAACCAGCCCAGGAAGGACACGGTCATGAACAGGCCGATCTTGACTCGGGTCACCGGGACACCGACGGCCCGGGCGCTGGCTGCGTTGCCGCCGACCGCGTAGATCCAGTTGCCGATCCGGGTGCGCTGCAGGACGTAGGCCGCCGCCGCCGCGAAGATGAGCCACCAGATCACGGTGATGTTCAGCGCCACCGGGCCGATCTGGAAGACGTGGGCGAAGATGAAGTTCAGCGACGCGTAGCCGTCCATCTGGTTGGGATTGGGGCCGGACACCGAGCCGGTGACAAGCTTCGTGACCCCGAGGTTGGCGCCCTGCAGGACGAAGAAACTGCCGAGCGTGATCAAGAAGCTCGGGATTCCGGTTCGCATCACCATGTACCCGTTGAAGAAGCCGATGGCCAGGCAGAAGACGAGGCTGAGGATCGCACCGACCCACAGGTTGATCCCGAGCTGGAAGCAGAACATGGCGTTGAACAGGCCAGCGGTCGTCGTGATGACTCCGGCTGACAGGTCGAACTCGCCACCGATCATCAGCAGGCCGACCGCAACGGCGACGATGCCGATGACGGAGGACGCGTACAGCACGGTGAACAACGAGGACGGCGACCGGAACGAAGGCGCGACAACGAGGAAGAAGACGAAGATGACGATGGCTGCGACCAGCGCCCCGACCTCGGGGCGCGCGAGCAGCCGGTTGGACAGGCCCAGGGTGACGCGGTTCGACGCCTCTGCTGGTGCACCCGCCGGGGCGGTTCTAACAGTTTGACTCATACTCAGCTCCGAGGTGAGGGGTGGCCCGGTGACCAGGCTCCTACGTCCTGGCCACCGGACCCCGATGGCTAGCGGGTGTTCTGGTTGATGTACGGCAGGATCGCGTCGACATTGGTCTTGTCGACGAACGTCGGCCCGGTCAGCGAAGCCTTGCCGCCACCGAGCAGGTTGCCGTTCTGCTTGTAGAGGTAGAGCTGGGTGACGGCCAGGTAGCCCTGCAGGTAGGGCTGCTGGTCGATGCAGAACTGGATCTTCCCGGACTGCACGGCCTCCGCTGCTTCCTTGTTCAGGTCGAAGGTTCCGAGCTTGGCCGAGCTCTTCGCGGCGTCCATCGCCTTCAGGCCGTCCAACCCCTGGGCCGCACCGAGGGTGATGATCCAGTTGATGTCCTTGTCCTGGGCCAGCTTGGCCTGGATCGCCGACGTGACCGCCGCGTCGTCGGCCCCGTTGACCTGGATGTTCTCGGTGTTCGGGAAGGCGTCCTTCACACCGGCACAGCGGTCCTCCAGGGCTACCGAACCGGTCTGCTGGATGGTGCAGAGGATCTTGGTGGCGCCGTCCGCCTTGGCCTTCGCGCCGGCCTGTTGCCCCGCCAGCCTCTCGTCGGACGAGAAGTGGGCGATCGAGCCGGCCTGCTGATAGAAATCGGTGCCCGAGTTGAACGAGTCGACGGGGATGCCAGCGTCCACGGCCTTCTTGACGGTCGGGATCAGCGCGTCCGGCGTCACCAGGGTGGTGGCAATGCCGTCGACCTTGGCGTCGATCGCGCCCTGGATCAGGACAGCCTGCTTGGTGGCATCCGGGTCGGACGAGTACTTCAGGGTGGAGCCCGTGTCCTTGGCTGCCTGGTTCGCGCCGGCTTTGATGCGGTCCCAGAAGGTGTCACCGGGCGTCTCGTGCGTGATCATCGCGAAGGTGTATCCGCTGTTCCCGCCACCTCCGCCGCCCGACGAGTCGCTGGAGGGCGGCGCGCCGCCCCCACTGCAGGCGGACAGTCCCACCAGCACGGTCGCGGATACCGCGATCACCGCAGCGCGTGTCTTGACCATCTTCATTGATCGACCTTCCTCTCGGTTACTGCCAGGTTCACGGGGGGTGCCCGCCTCGTGCGGGTTGTGCTGCATCACCAGTCGACGGCGATGTACTTGCTCTCAGTGAAGGCCAGCAGTCCCTCGACGCCACCTTCGCGGCCGAGGCCGCTCTCCTTGACGCCACCGAAAGGCGCCGCCGGGTCGGAGACCAGCCCTCGGTTGAGGCCGACCATCCCGGCCTCGATCCGTTCGCTGACGCGCAAGCCCCGGGCGAGGTCACCGGTGTACACATAGGAGACGAGGCCGTACTCGGTGTTGTTGGCGAGTGCGACCGCCTCGTCCTCCGAGGTGAAGGTGGTGATGGGAGCGACGGGGCCGAAGATCTCGGTGCGCAGGATCTCCGCGTCGGCCGCGACGTCCGTCAGGACTGTCGGGGGGTAGAAGTAGCCCGAGCCTTCCGGCGTCTTGCCACCCAGCTGGAGGGTCGCACCACCGGCGAGGGCTGCGCCCACGAGGTCGGCGACCTTGGTCCTGGTGGCCTCGTTGACGAGAGGTCCGACCTTCACCGCGGAATCCGACCCGGGCCCCGTACTCAGCGCGCCCATGGCTCGGGTCAGGCGGGCGCCGAACTCCTCGGCGATGCCGGCCTCGACGTAGAAGCGGTTGGCCGCGGTGCAGGCCTCTCCCCCGTTCCGCATCTTGGCGACCATGGCGCCCTCGATCGCTCGGTCGAGGTCAGCGTCGGCGAAGACGAGGAACGGGGCGTTCCCGCCCAGCTCCATGGAGCAGTTGATGATGTGGTCGTTGGCCAGGTTGAGGAGTGTCCGGCCGACCTCCGTGGAGCCGGTGAAGGACAGCTTGCGCACCCGCGGGTCCGAGAGCATGGCAGAAACCACCGCGCTCGACCGCTTCGACGGCAGCACGTTCACCACCCCCGCCGGTAGGCCGGCCTCCTCCATCAAGGCGGCCAGGGCGAGCGCCGTCAGTGGTGTCTCGCTGGCAGGCTTGAGGATGGTTGTGCAGCCAGCGGCGAGTGCGGGAGCGATCTTGCGGGCGGCCATCGCGGCGGGGAAGTTCCACGGCGTCACCAACAGCGCGACCCCGACCGGCTGCCGGATGACGATGATCTTGTTCGTCCCACCGGGCGCTGTCTGGATCTCGCCGCGCACCCGAACCGCTTCTTCGGCGTACCAGCGGAAGAACTCCGCCGAGTAGAGCACCTCCCCGCGGGCGTCGGCCAGCGCCTTCCCGTTCTCGGCCGTGATCAGCAGCGCCAGTTCGTCGGCTCGGTCCACCATCAGCTGATAGGTCCGCTGCAAGACCTCCGAACGCTTGCGCGGGGCCGTGGCAGCCCACGCCTTCGCCGTGGCAGCAGCCGCCTCGACGCAGTCGAGAGCGTCGTCGACCGTGCCGTTGGCCACCGTGGCCAGGCGGAGCCCCGTGGCGGGGTCGAGCACGTCGAAGGTCGAGCCGTCGGAGGCGGGTCGCTGGGCCCCCGCGATGATGAGCTGGGTGGGGACCTTGGCGACGGCGTCGGCCACGATCTGCGTGTGCGTCTTGAAACGGTCCATGTCGCTCACAGGTAGAGCCTCTGGTTGATGACCTGCTCCTCGTACTCCTTGCGGGCCTGCTGGGTGCTCTCGAGCTCGGACACCTCCGAGACTGGGACGTCCCACCAGGCTCCCGAGCCGCCGAAGCGGCCCTTGGCGTCCACCTTGATGTAGATGACCACCGTGTTCTCGATCCCGGTGGCCTCCGACAACGCGCTCCTCAGCTCGTCGGCGGTCTCAGCCTTCAGCACGGTGGCGCCGTAGCTGGCAGCGTTGGCGGCGAGGTCGATGCCCACCCGATCGTCGGAGTACTGGCCGTCCTCGCCGCGATGGTTGAAGCGGCAGGCGAAGCCCTGCGACCCGCGGGTCTCCGACAGCGCGGCGATCGAGCCGTAGCCGTAGTTGTCGACGAGCAGGACGGTCAGCTTCAGGCCCTCCTGGACCGCCGTCATGATCTCCTGGCTCGACAGCAGGAACGTCCCATCGCCGATGAAGCAGAAGACGTCCCGGTCGGGGTCGGCCATCTTGCCGCCCAGGGCGCCGCCGATCTCGTAGCCCATGCAGGAGTTGCCGTACTCAAGGTCGTAGGCCTTGGGGTCGGACGGGCGCCAGAGCCGGTGCAGGTCGCCAGGCATCGAGCCGGCGGCGTTGACCACCAGGTGCTTGTCGCCCGCGACCGCGTTGACCAGTCCGATGGCCTCGGCCTGGGACAGGGTGGGCGCGTTCTGGACCTCGATGATGCGGTCGACTTCGGTCCGCCAGCTGTCGGCGGCCTGCTCGACCTCGGCCCGGTAGGCCGAGTCGACGCTGAAGCCGCCGAGCAGCTCGCCCAGCTCGACCAGCGTCTCGCGGGCGTCGCCGACCAGCGCGGTCCCCGACTCCTTCAGAGCGTCCATCTCGGTGACGTTGATGTTCACGAAGTGCACGTCCGGGTTGGTGAACATGGTGTTCGAGGCCGTGGTGAAGTCGGTGTAGCGGGTGCCGATGCCGATGATCACGTCGGCGGCGTTGGCGAGAGCATTCGCGAACACCGATCCGCTGGCCCCGAGCGCGTTGACCATCTGGGGGTGGTCGTACGGCAGGCTCGCCTTCCCGGCCTGCGTCACCCCGACCGGGATACCGGTCGTCGAGGCGAACGTGGCGAGTTCATCCGTCGCGGCGGAGTAGATGACCCCCCCGCCGGCGATGATCACGGGTCGCTTCGCGCCGCTGATCAACTGCGCGGCGCGGCGCAAGGCGGCACGGTCGGCCCGGGCACGGGCCACGTGCCAGGTGCGCTCCCGGAAGAGGGCGCTGGGGTAGTCCCACGCCTCGGCCTGGACGTCCTGCGGCAGGGAGATCGTCACCGCACCGGTGTCGGCCGGGCTGGTGAGGGTGCGCATCGCCTCGAGGAGGGCCGTAGGCAGCTGATCGGGCCGGTTGATCCGGTCCCAGTACTTCGAGACTGCCTTGAAGGCGTCGCTCGCCGAGTAGTCCCAGGAGAAGCTCGACTCGAGCTGCTGCAGGACCGGGCCCGTGCGGCGGCTGGCGAAGATGTCGCTGGGCAGGCACAGGACCGGCAGACGGTTCACCGTTGCCGTGGCGGCGCCGGTGATCATGTTGGTCGCCCCGGGCCCGATCGAGGTGCTGCAGGCCAGCGCGCCCAGGCGGTTCTTCGCCTTCGCGTAGCCGGTGGCGATGTGCACCATGCCCTGCTCGTTGCGGGCCTGGTAGAGGCGGAAGTCCTTGCGGTACTGCAGGAGGGCCTGGCCGACCCCGGCCACGTTGCCATGGCCGAAGATGCCGACGGCGCCGCCGAAGAAGGGCCGGGTCTCGCCGTCTCGCTCGACCTGCTGGGCGGCGAGGAACTTCACGACGGCCTGGGCGGTGGTGAGCCGCTGGGTGGGGTGGGAGTTGGGCACTGCGCGATCCTTAAGGGAGAGCACGGACGAGCGGGACGGGGACGAGACGGATCAGGTGCTGGGGTGGCGCGGGATGAACGGCAGCCGGCTGTCGATGCCCTCCGCCTCCCAGGCGTCCTGCGTTCCTCGGAGGCAGGGGTCCTGGAAGGCTTGCAGCGTCCGCTCGGGGGCCGGTCCCGCCAAGACGTTCAGGTAGTACAGGTCGTGGCCGTGCGCAGCGACGGTCGTGTGGTAGCCCCAAGGGATGAGCAAGAGCTCGCCGTCACGCACCGTCTGGATCAGCTCGAAGTCACGCTCCGGGCTGTAGACGCGCTGAACCGCCCAGCCGTTCTCGGGGTCGCGCAACCGGTAGTAGTAGGTCTCCTCGAGCTCGGACTCGCCCTCGACGTCGTGCTCGTGCTTGTGCGGCGGGTAGCTCGACCAGTTGCCCCCAGGGGTCCAGACCTCGACGACGTGCAGCCGGTCGGCGGGGAAGTCGGGCAGCATCAGGCTGCCCACCTGGCGGGAGGCGTTGCCCCCGCCGCGGAGCTCGATGCCGATGTCGTCGGGCGTGACCAGGACGGGCTCGTGCTTCTCCGTCGCCGGCGCCTCGGCGACGGCCAGCTCGAGCGCGGTCGTCGCGGTCACCGTCACCGCTGTGTCGCGGGGCAGGTAAAGGCAGTGGCCGAGGCCGTCGAACACGCTCTGCCGTCCGCCGAAGGTCCAGGACGCGCCGGCCGCGGTCGCCTCGGCAACGCCGGAGAGCGGGACGAGGGCACGCTCCTGGTCGTTGGCCAGCAGCTCCAGCGTCTCGCCCGGAGCCAGAACCTTTACCGCGAACGAGACATAGGTCCACCCTGCGTCTACGGGCTTGATCTGCTCCCAGCCCTTGGCCAGGACCTGCGGGGTGCTCATGGGTCGTGGACCCTCCGTTCGACGATGAACTGCTTCGGACATGCGCGGCCGGACTCGACTCGGGGTCGCTTGCTCACCGGACGCAAATGAACGTATCGTGGGACGGACGCAATGTCCACTCACCGGTAAGAAGAGTTTTCCACTCTCTCGCCCGCCGTGAGCAGAGCACCCTCGCAACCCAGATCTGGGAGTCACAGATGACCCTGCAAGAAGTCAGCTCGTCCGTCCCCGAGCTCGGCGTCGCCATGATCGGCAGCGGCTTGATGGCGAAGTCGCACACCATGGGGTACCGCAACGTCGAGAGCGTCTACGGCACCACACCGCTCCGGCCACGGTTCACGGTGCTGGCCGACGCGAGCGCGGATCTCGCCCGCAGGGGGGCGGAGTCCCTGGGCTACGAGCGCTGGACCACCGACTGGCGCGAGGCTGTCGTCGCCCCCGAGGTCGACGTCGTCGACATCGTCACGCCGAACTTCCTGCACAAGGAGATCGCCATGGCGGCGATCGAGGCAGGGAAGCACGTCTACTGCGAGAAGCCCCTGGCTCTCAGCGCCGCCGACGCGAAGGAGATGTACGAAGCCGCCGAGGGCCGCAGGCGTCAAGACCCTGGTGGGCTTCAACTACCTCCGCAACCCGGCCATCGCCGAGGCGCGCCGGCTGGTGCGCGAGGGCGTCCTCGGCGACATCTGGAGCTTCTCGGGGAGCTTCGTGCTCGACGCGTGCAGCGACCCCGACGTCCCGTTCACCTGGCGCTTCGAGCGGAAGCGCGCCGGCACCGGTGCGCTGGGTGACCTGGGAGCGCACATCGTGTCGCTCGCCCACGTCCTCGTGGGTCCGATCAGCGCGGTCTCAGGCCTGAGCAGGACCTTCATCAAGACCCGGCCCGAACCTACCGGGGTCTTCGGGTACGGCAGCGGGGCCGACCTGAGGGCGCCCCGCCACGAGGTCGAGAACGACGACGCGACAACCTTCCTCGTCGAGTTCGCCAACGGGGCCAGCGGCCACATCGAGGCCTCCCGGGTGGCTACGGGCCGCACCTGGCACCAGAGCATCGAGCTCATCGGCAGCAAGGGTGCCCTGCAGTTCGTGCAGCAGGACATCCACACCCTGCGGCTCTACGTCAGCGGCGACCCACTCGAGCGCAAGGGCTACCGGGAGGTCGAGCTGGGTCCCAGCCACGGCGACTACGGAGCGTTCTGGCCCTTCGCCGGCGTGCCGCTCGGCGTGCACGAACTCAAGACCATCGAGGTCCACGAGTGGCTGAACGCCATCGCCGAGGACCGGGCGGCGGATGGCGATTTCGAGGAGGGCTGGCGCGTCTGCGAGGTGCTGGACGCCGTGGAGCAGTCAGCGGCCGAGCGTCGCTGGGTCGACGTCCCCCACTGAGAACAATTATCGTCAGATGGACGTAACGTCCATAGGGCGATAGAGTATTACCCCACCACCCTCGAACAAGGATCCAGGTGACAGCCTTGAGTACCGACGTCGTCCAGCAGGAGCGAGACCCAGGCGAGCTCGCCGCCATCGCACAGCAGGCCCGCTGGCAGGTGATCAAGGCGGTGACCAACGCGAAAGCCGGCCACATCGGTGGTCCGCTGTCGATGATGGACCTGCTCGTGAACCTCTACTTCGACGAGCTGAACGTCGACCCCACCCGGCCCGACGACCCCGACCGCGACCGGTTCATCCTCTCCAAGGGGCACGCAGCCATCGGTCTGTACGCGGTGCTCGCGCTCAAGGGCTACCTGCCGCTGGACGAGCTCGCAACCTTCGACAAGGGCGACTCGCGGCTGCAGGGCCACCCCGACGTGACCCGGCTACCCGGGGTTGACTCGTCGACCGGCTCACTCGGTCAGGGGCTCTCAGTCGGCGTCGGCATGGCCCTGGGGGCGCGGCTCGGGAAGAAGGATTTCCACACCTGGGTGCTGCTCGGCGACGGCGAGATCCAGGAGGGCATGGTCTGGGAGGCGGTCCAGGCGGCGGCGCGCTACAAGCTGGCCAATCTGACCGCGATCGTCGACCGCAATGGGCTGCAGCAGTTCGGCCTGCCGTCCTCGGAGGAGACGAGCCTCACCGACCGCGGCGACCGCCGCGACCCGTGGTTCGGGGTCGACCTCGCCGCGGTGTTCCACGCCTTCGGCTGGCGGGTCGTCGAGATCGACGGGCACGACCACGCCCAGATCAAGAGCGCATACGACCTGGCTCGCGCCGGAGACCAGCAGGGCCGGCCGACCGTGATCCTCGCGCACACGGTCAAGGGCAAGGGCCTGTCCCTGGCCGAGGGCGTCTACACCTGGCACAGCATCGTGCCGACCCAGGAGGACTTCGAGCGCGCACGCCAAGAGCTCGAGGCCGACGAGCTCGACGTGCTCGACAACCACCAGCTCAGCAGAACGGGAGTGAAGGCATGAAGGCCATGCGAGACGTGTGGGGCGAGAAGCTGGTCGAGCTCGGTCAGAGCGACCCGCGCACGGTCGTGCTCGACGGCGACCTGGCGAACTCGACCAAGGTCGACAAGTTCGCCAAGGCGCACCCCGAACGCTTCTTCCAGATGGGCATCGCCGAGCAGAACCTCATCGGCGCGGCGGCCGGGCTCGCCAGTGTGGGCTACGTCCCCTGGACATCCTCCTTCACGGTGTTCTTCACCCACCGGGCGATCGACCCGGTCCGGATGCTGGTCGCGCAGAGCCACGCGAACGTCAAGATCGTCGGCTCCTACTCGGGGCTGCTGATCGGCGCCGTCGGCAAGACCCACCTCGACGTCCAGGACCTGGCCATCATGAGGGCCATGCCGGACATGACCGTGCTGGCGCCGGCCGACGGCCCCGAGCTGCTCGCGATGATGGACTGGGCACAGACCTACGAGGGTCCGGTCTACCTGCGCATCGTCCGCGACGCCGTGCCGGACCTGTTCGGGCCCGACCACACTTTCACCCCGGGCGCCGTGCACCGGCTGCGGGACGGCTCCGACGTGGCCCTGGTCTCCACCGGACCCCAGACCGGACGGGTGCTCGCCGCAGCCGACCAGCTGGCGGCGAAGCGGATCGAGGCCCGGGTCGTCCACGTGGGCTGCCTGAAGCCGCTGGACGAGGACGCCCTGCGCGCCGAGCTTGCCGGCTACGACCTGGTGGTCACCGCCGAGGAGCACTCGGTCCTGGGCGGGCTGGGCGGACTGGTCGCTGAAGTGCTGACGGCCACGGGCCCGGCTCCACGGATCGAGCGGATCGGCGTTCGCGACACCTGGGGCGAGTCCGCCGGGAACGACTTCATGCTCACCAAGCACGGACTCTCCGCCGAACTCGTCAGCAGGCGGGTCGCGGGCGTCCTCGGCTCCCGCGTTCCCGCCTGATCTGCTCCGCCCCCTGTTGTCCGTGCACTCGTCGAAGAGGTCCACATGCGTTTAGGTCTGATCGGTCTGGGGCGCATCGGAGCGTTCCACGCCACCACACTGAGCAGTCTCGACCAGGTCGAATCGCTCGTCGTCTACGACGCCGCGCCCGCCCTGGTGGCCCAGACCGTCGAGCGGCTCGGCGCGGGAGCCGCGGACAGCCCTGAGGTGCTGCTGCGGTCCGGGGTCGACGGGGTGGTCATCGCCGCTGCCACGAACGCGCACCCCGAGCTGATCCTCGCCGCGCTCGAGGCGGGTCTTCCCACCTTCTGCGAGAAGCCGGTCGCCAGCGACCCGCACGCGAGCGAGGAGATCCTGCGTCGGGCCGCGTCCTCCGGCGTCCAGGTCCAGATCGGGTACCCCCGCCGGTTCGACGCGGCCTTCGCCGCGGCGCGGGAGGCCGTCGCCGACGGCAGCCTCGGGTGGCTGCACACGGTGCGGTCCACCACGCTGGACCCGGCGCCACCGCCCGACGGCTACGTCCGGGCCTCGGGCGGGATCTTCCGTGACTGCAGCGTGCACGACTTCGACGCCGTGCGCTTCGTCACCGGGCAGGAGGTGGTGGAGGTGTACGCGACCGGGTCCAACCAGGGCGCGGCGATCTTCGCCGAGTGCGATGACGTGGACACCGCCGCCACCGTGCTCACGCTGGAGTCGGGGGCCCTCGCGGTCGTCTCGAACTCCCGCTACAACGCGCGGGGCTACGACGTCCGCCTCGAGGTGCACGGGTCGAAGGACAGCGTCGCCGCCGGTCTCGAGGAGCGCTGGCCCATCCGCTCCACCGAGCCGGGGGTGAGCTTCCCGGGCGGAACGGCGCACGCCTTCTTCATGGACCGGTTCGCCGACGCGTTCCGGGCCGAGCTGGACGCCTTCACCGAGGTCGTGTCCGGCAGCCGGACCTCGCCCTGCACGGTGGCTGACGCCGTCGAGGTCGGCTGGATCGCCGAAGCGGCCGACCTGTCGCGTCGCCAGCACCGCCCGGTGCGCATGGATGAGGTCCGTGCGAAGCCGAGTGCGCCGTGACGGGGGTCGCGCCTGACCTGATCGCCGCGTGCTGGACCTCCGCCGGCAACGTCGTACCCTTCCGGACCGGACCGCTCAGCCCGCTGGACGTCCTGACGCGGATCCGGGCGGTGGCCGAGGCCGGGTACACCGGCTTTGGCCTCACCCGCGAGGACCTCGTCGTGGCCCGCGAGACGGTCGGCCTGGGCACGGTCGCCTCGGCGCTGCGTGACCACGGCATCACCACCGTGCAGCTCGAGCGGCTGACGGACTGGTGGGCCGACGGTGAGCGGCGTCGTGCGGCGGACGCGGCCCGGAAGGACCTCTTCGAGGCCTGCCCGGCGCTCGGGGTCGACAACATCAAGGTTGGAGCGGACGACGAGGGCGCCCCGATCGAGTACGGGCCGTTCTGCGAGGCCTTCGACGCTCTCGCCGACGACGCCGCTCGGGCCGGGGTGAAGATCGGGTTCGAGAACACGCCCTTCTCCTACCGGATCCGGACCACCGAGGAGGCGATCGCTCTCGTCACCGAGGTCGGCAACCCGAACGCCGGGGTCGTTCTGGACATCTGGCACGCCTACCGCGGCGGTAGCGACTACCAGGTGATCGCCGATACCCTGCCGCTGGCGCACCTGTTCGGCGTCGAGCTCGACGACGGCGACGCCGAGCCGGTGGGCACCCTGCTCGAGGACACGTTCGACCGCCGACGTCCCTGCGGGGAGGGAGACTTCGACGTAGCCGCATTCATCCTCGCCGTCCGGGACATCGGCTGGACCGGGCCCTGGGGCGTCGAGGACATGTCCGTCACGTCGCGCTCGTTGCCGGTCACCGACGCCCTCGTGCGGGCCCGCGACGCAGCACTCGCCAGCTTTGCGGAGGCCGACCGGCGCGCCGGACCGGTCTCGGGGCAGGTGCCCTCATGAGCGAGCCGCTGCGGCTCGGCGTCCTCGGTGCGGCCCGGATCAGCGACGTCTCGCTGCTCGGTCCGGCTGCCGAGCTGGGGGTGCGCCTGGTCGCCGTGGCCACTCGCGACCGCGGACGCAGCGAGGCGTACGCGCGCGAGCACGGCATCGAACGGGTGCACGACAGCTACGCCGACGTCATCGCCGACCCCGAGGTCGAGGCCATCTACAATCCGTTGCCCAACAGCGCTCACGCGCCCTGGAACCTGGCCGCGATCGCGGCCCGGAAGCACGTGCTCACGGAGAAGCCGGCCGCCAGCAACGCAGCCGAGGCCGCCCGCGTCCACGACGCAGCAGCGGGAACGGGACTGGTCGTCCTCGAGGGCTTCCACTACCGGTACCACCCCCAGTTCGACCGGCTGGCCCAGATCGTGTCCGGTGAGGCCATCGGCGACTTCGAGCATCTCGACGTCACCATGGCGATGCCGGCACCCGACGAGGACGACCTGCGCTGGTCCTGGCCACTTTCCGGGGGCGCCATGATGGACTTGGGCTGCTACTGCGTTCACGTCATCCGGTCCGTCGCCGGACTACAGGGCGCCGAGCCGACCCTGGTGGCCGCCACGGCAACGCAGCGAGCAGGACGCCCCCAGATCGACGAGTCCTTCGAGGCCGAGCTCCGCCTTCTTGACGGCGTCCCGGCCTTCGCTCACGTGGACATGGCCGCGAGCGCCTTCACCATGACGATCGCGGCCACGGGGTCGCGAGGATCAGCGCTGTTCGCCGACTTCGTCCACCCTCACGATGACGACCGGCTGCTCATCACCGTCGACGGTCAGGACCGCGTCGAGCACCTCGACGCCCGCTCCACGTACAGCTACCAGCTCGAGACCTTCGTCGCCGCGATCCGGGACGGCCGGCCGTTCCCCACCACGACCGCGGACACCGTCGCGACCATGGAACTCGTCGACGCGTGCTACCGGACCGCCGGCCTCCTCCCCCGCGGGACAGCATGAACCCGGCCGCGCACTGCCCCCCCGACGGCGACGACAGTCGCCTCCTCCGCCGCCGCCTGGACCTCGCGCTCAGCACGGCACCACCAGCAGGAGATCAACCACGCCGAGGCCTGGAGCAGCAGCTGCAACAACACGACTGCCGTGCTGTCGACCCAACTTGAAGGTGGGAGAGCGTTGAGAGGACGTCCTGAGCGGCGAAACCTGTCCGCGCCGCCGCCTGCGACCGGAGACACCCAGGGCCGTGACAGACTTGCCCGTACTATGGATCCGGCTCGCGACTCCGGCGGCCTCGAGATCATCAGCAAGGTCGCCGCCGTCCTGCGAACCCTCGAGGATCGCGGCGACACGACTGCCGCCGACCTCGCCGCCACACTCCAGGAGCCCCTCAGCTCCGTCTACCGGCTCCTGCAGAGCCTGACGGCGACCGGGTGGGTCGACCGTGGCCCCAAGCGTGGGACCTATCGGCTGGGTCTCTCGCTCATGACGATCGGTGGGCTGGTCGAAGATCAGCTGGACATCCGCGAAGCATGCTTGCCCTCGCTCCGGACCCTGGTCGACGCGATCGGCGTCACCAGCTTCCTGTGCGTCCGCCGAGGCGCCCGCGCTGTGTGCCTCGAACGTCTCGAAGGATTCGCAGTCCAGTCCCTCGCCATGCAGCTCGGTGGCTCACTCCCCCTCTACGCGGGAGCGGCTCCCCGTGCCCTGCTCGCCTTCCTCGCGCCCGCTGAGCAGGACGCTGTCCTGTCCGACACCACCGGACGGCTCCGCGACGACCCACCGCCACCAGCACTCGCCACTCTCCGGGCTGATCTCGCCCAGATCAGAACCCAGGGCTACTCCATCTCCGACGGCGACGTCACCCCAGGCATCGCCGCTCTCGGCGCGCCGGTGTTCAACCACCGGGGCGAGGTCGACGGGTCACTGTCCATCAGCGGCCTCCGCGGCCAGGTCCTCGCGACTCCGGTCCTCGAGACCAACGTCACACTCCTCCTCAAGGCCGCCGCCCAGGCCAGCGCAGCTCTGGGCTGGGAGGACAGCTGATGCCGACGGAAGCGTTACCGATGGGCATCCTGCAACGCTCCTCGAAACTGGTGCAGCTGCTCGCCGAGCGTGGGCCGATGAGCACGGCCGACGCCGCCGAGCAGGTCGGCATGCCCAGACCCAGCCTCTACCGGCTCGCGGACGCCTTGACGCAAGCTCGGCTGATCGAGCCGACTCCGGACGGCCGGCTCCGCGTCGGCTTGCAGTGGCTGAGGCTGGCCGACGCCACCCGCACGGGCATGACCGAGTGGGCAGGCGCCCGGGAGGTTCTCGACGAGCTCGCCAGTGCCACCGGACAGACCGTCTACCTCAGCGTGCCGCGGGCGGACCGGGCCGTCTGCATCGACTGGTCCCGGGGCCGCGGGGTGAGCGTGCTGGCCCTCAAACCCGGCCGCACCCTGCCTCTCTACGCCGGCGCAGCCGGCCGGGTCACGCTCGCCTTCCGGCCGGAACCGCTCGAGGAATACCTGGAAGACGCGCCCTTTCCACCCTTCACCGAGCACACCCTGACCGGCGCGGATGAGCTCCGTGCTGACGTCGCGGCGACCAGGAGCCGCGGCTACAGCATCTCTGACGAGGACGTCACCCCGGGCATCGGCGCGCTCGGCGTCCCCCTCCTCCACGACGGAACCCTGAGAGGGGCTCTGTCCCTCGGTGGCCTCGCCGGCGACCTGCGCGCCAACCGCCCCGGCTTCACCGCGGCCCTGCAGTCGGCAGCGACGCGGCTGGCCAGCAGCTAGCCAGTCGCAGCGAGCCGTCCTCCACGCCGACAGTCAGCGCTGGAACCAGGACGCCGACGGCGCTCTGCGGACCCCCGAGCCGGAAGCATCGTCATCGAGGGCAGCTCCAACTCCACCGCGGCTTGTGCAACGCTCGAGCACACCACCAGGCCATCACCGATCTCGTCACGTTCGGCCGGACGCACCTCGGGTACCTGGCACCGAGGCGTGACCTCGACGGCGACGTCCTCGCGCCGGTCCTCATCCACCGGCGCGGTGAGGCTGCGCCGAGGGTCGACCTCGCACCTGGGCGTGGCGGGCAGCAGCGAGTAGGCCTTGGACTGCTCTGGCCCGGCCCGGGTGTCGACGACCTGAGAAGCGTCCGCGGCTCGCGTCTTATCGCGTAGTGTACAAACTGTCCGATAGGCGATAACCTATCGCCATCGCCTGGGGGCATCAGTCATCCATGCAGACCCTGGAGCAGGAGTGCCTGCCTCCGATCTCTCCATCGCGAGAAGGGCAAGCCCATGGACAGCAGCAGGCCCAGCCAGGCAGCGAGCGGCCCCGGCGACCCCGCTGCGGGCGAGAGCCTGACTGCTCTGCGGCACCACGCGTCCTCGGTTACCGACCGGCCCGCCGTCCCTGTGTTCTTCCTGTCCGACTCCACCGGGATCAGCGCAGAGACCATGGGGAACGCGCTCCTCATCCAGTTCCCCTACTTGCGCTTCGACCGACGACTCATCCCCTTCATCACCTCAGTCGATGAGGCGCGGAAAGTCGTCGCCATCCTCGACGCCGCCATGGACGGCGAGGTGACGCCGCTGGCGTTCGCCACCGCAGCGGTCGAGGAGATCCGGACGGAGCTGCACACGTCGCGCTGCCCCATCATCGACTTCTTCGACATGCACATGACCCGGGTCGAGGCGATCCTCGACGCCAAGGGTGAGCGGGTCGCCTCCCAGCTGCACGGCGTGGGAGACATCAAGCGCTACAACGCCCGCATGGCCGCCGTGGAGTACGCCATCGAACACGACGACGGTCAGAGCCTCCGTGCGCTCGGCAAGGCCGACGTCATCCTGGTCGCGCCGTCTCGGTGCGGGAAGACGCCGACCACCATGTACCTGGCCCTCCAGCATGGTCTCCTCGTCGCCAACTACCCGCTGGTCGAGGAGGACCTCGAGCAGACCGTGCTGCCTCGTCCGATCCGAGCGCTGCGGGACCGCTGCTTCGGCATCACCACCACCCCCGCGCGGCTCCGGCAGGTCCGGCAAGAGCGCCGCCCCCACTCCACCTACGCCTCCCTGGAGCAGTGCACCTGGGAGCTGCGTCGCGCCGAGGCGCTCTTCTCCACCCACGACCTGCCCACCATCAACTCCTCCGCCAAGTCCGTCGAGGAGATGTCCACGGTCATCCTGCAGCGCCTCGCCGCCAACGCGTGACCATCCCGATACACCGAAAGGAACGCCGTGAGCACCAACGTGCTGTGGTTCTCCGAGCTCGGACTTGCCGACCTCGAGCAAGTGGGGGGCAAGAACTCCTCCCTGGGTGAGATGGTCCAGAACTTGTCGAAAGCCGGCGTCAGGGTGCCCGACGGGTTCGCCACGACCGCCGAGGCCTACCGGCGGTTCATCGCCCACCAGGGCCTGGCCGACTTCATCGCCGAGCAGCTCCACGATCTCGACACCGACGACGTCCCTCGTCTGGTCGAGGTGGGTGGCCGCATCCGCGAGGCCGTGGTGGCCCAGCCCTTCCCCGCCGACCTGGAAGCGGAGATCCGCGTCGCCTACGGCGAACTGGCTGACGGAGATCAGGAGGCCTCCTTCGCCGTCCGCTCCAGCGCCACCGCCGAAGACCTTCCCGACGCATCCTTCGCCGGCCAGCAGGAGACCTTCCTCAACATCCGCGGCACCGAGGCAGTTCTCCAGGCCATCAAGGAGGTGTTCGCCTCGTTGTACAACGACCGCGCCATCGCCTACCGGGTCCACCACCACTTCGACCACGAGGCGGTCGCCCTCTCCGCCGGGGTGCAGCAGATGGTGCGTGCCGACGTCGGCGCCTCCGGGGTCATGTTCACCATGGACACCGAGTCCGGCTTCACCGACGCCGTCTTCATCACCTCCTCCTACGGTCTCGGTGAGGCCGTCGTCCAGGGTGCGGTCAACCCTGACGAGTTCTACGTCTACAAGCCGGCTCTCGCCGGGTCCCGCCCGGCCATCCTCAAGCGCAGCGTCGGGGAGAAGGCGGTCAAGATGGTCTACACCGGCGACTCCGCCGTCGGCCGGACCACCGAGTTCGTCGACGTCGAACCGGCAGAGCGTGCACTGCTCAGCCTCACCGACGCCGAGGTCACCGAGCTCGCCCAGCACGCCGTCACGATCGAGCAGCACTACGGCCGGCCCATGGACATCGAGTGGGCCCGCGACGGCCACGACGGCCTTCTGTACATCCTCCAGGCGCGCCCGGAGACGGTGAAGTCGCGCCAGACCGCCGGCCACGTCTCGCGTTACAAGCTGGTCGGGCGCGGCCTGTTGCTGTCCGAGGGACGCGCGATCGGGCAGAAGGTCGGGGCAGGCGCCGTGCGGGTCCTGGCGTCGGTGGAGGACATGCACACGTTCACCCCTGGCGACGTCCTGGTCGCCGACATGACCGACCCCGACTGGGAACCGATCATGAAACGCGCCGCCGCCATCGTGACCAACCGCGGCGGCCGCACCTGCCACGCCGCGATCATCGCCCGCGAGCTCGGCATCCCCGCCGTGGTCGGCACGGGCTCCGCCACCGCCGACCTGGCCGACGGGAGGTTGGTCACCGTCTCCTGCGCTGAGGGCGACACGGGATACGTCTACGACGGGCTGCTCGACTTCGCTGTCGAGGAGACCGAACTCACGACCATGCCCGAGGTCCCGGTCAAGATCATGATGAACATCGGCACCCCCGACCAGGCCTTCGCCTTCTCCCGGATCCCCAACGAGGGCGTAGGGCTGGCCCGGCTGGAGTTCATCATCAACCGTCAGATCGGCATTCACCCCCGGGCGCTGCTCGACTTCGACAAGCTGCGGGGGCCGGTCCGCGACCGCGTCGCCGCCGCTGTTGCCGCCTACCCCAGCCCCCGGGACTACTTCGTCACCCGGGTCGCCGAAGGCATCTCGATGCTGGCCGCCGCCTTCGCCCCGAAGCCGGTCATCGTGCGGATGAGCGACTTCAAGTCGAACGAGTACGCCAACCTGGTGGGGGGCGAGCTCTACGAGCCCGACGAGGAGAACCCGATGATCGGGTTCCGGGGCGCCTCCCGCTATCTCTCCCCCGACTTCGCCGAGTGCTTCGCGATGGAGTGCGAGGCCCTCAGCCACGTCCGCGACCAGATGGGCCTGACCAACGTCAAGATCATGATCCCGTTCGTCCGGACGGTCACCGAGGCACGCGGGGTCATCGACCTGCTCGCGCAGCACGGGCTCCGTCGAGGCGACAACCACCTCCAGGTGGTCATGATGTGCGAAATCCCCTCCAACGCCATCCAGGCCGACGAGTTCCTCGACCACTTCGACGGGTTCTCCATCGGCTCCAACGACCTCACGCAGCTCACCCTCGGATTGGACCGCGACTCCGGCCTGGTCGCCGCCGGCTTCGACGAACGCGACCCCGCAGTGAAGTTCCTCATCAGCCGCGCCATCCAGGCCTGCCTGGCCCGCGGCAAGTACATCGGCATCTGCGGCCAAGGACCCAGCGACCACCCGGACCTGGCCGACTGGTTGGTGGACCAGGGCATCGAGTCGATGTCGCTGAACCCCGACACCGTGGTGGACACCTGGACGCGGCTGGCCGGGCTCAGCCCCGCCACGACGATTCAGCGGGCGCTCCCGAACTGGCGCGACCTGCCGTGAGCAGCCCCGACCTGCTCACCGCACCCACACCAGCCCGCCGAGGACCCGCCCGGCTCCTCATCATGGGACCGCCCGGAGCCGGCAAGGGCACGCAGTCCAATCGTGTGGCCGACCGTTGCCGCGTCCCCGCCATCTCCACCGGCGACATCTTCCGCGCCCTGCAAACCGCGGACACCCCGCTGGCCGCGCAGGTCCGGGACACCATGGCCGGCGGCGGCTACGTCGACGACGACACCACCAACGCCATCGTCGCCGACCGGCTCGCCGGCACCGACTGCCGCCACGGGTTCGTGCTCGACGGGTACCCGCGCACCCTCCCCCAGGTCCGGACCCTCGACGCGATGCTCGCCGCCTCCGGTGGACCTCTGGACGTCGTCATCGCCCTGCAGACCGATGAGGAGGAGCTCGTCCACCGGCTGCTCCGCCGCGGGCGCGAGCAGGGCCGCACCGACGACACCGAGGGCACGATCCGTACTCGCCTCGCCTTGTACGCCGACCAGACCGCCCCCCTGATCGCGGAGTACCGCCAGCGCGGCTTGTTGGCCGAGGTCGACGGCCTCGGCCCCGTCGACCTCGTCACTCACCGCATCAACCAGGCTCTGACCGCGCTGCCCTCCTGACCCCTCCCCGGAGACATACGAACGCAAGGACCACATCATGGCCACGCTCAGCCCTGGGTACTCCATCACCGTCCGCGTCGAGGCACCGACCGACCCCGCCGCCACCGCACGGCTCTCCGGCGTCGTCGCCGAGGCCGGAGGGGCAGTCACCGCCCTTGACGTCGCCGAGTCACACCCGACCTCGATCGTCGTCGACGTCAGCTGCAACGCCAGCGACGTCGCCCACGCCGACACCATCACCAAAGCCATCGAGGCCCTCGACGGATTCACGGTCCGCAAGGTCTCGGACCGCACCTTCCTGATGCACCTCGGCGGCAAGATCGAAGTCACCCCGAAGATCGAGCTCAAGCACCGCGACGACCTCTCCCGCGCCTACACACCGGGCGTCGCGCGTGTCTGCCTCGCCATCGCGGAGAATCCCGATGACGTCCGCCGGCTCACCATCAAGCGCAACACCGTCGCTGTGGTCACCGACGGATCCGCAGTGCTCGGGCTCGGCAACATCGGCCCTGCCGCCGCCCTACCCGTGATGGAGGGCAAGGTCGCGTTGTTCAAACGCTTTGCCGGCGTCGACGCGTGGCCCGTCTGCCTCGACACCCAGGACGCCGACGAGATCGTCCAGGTCGTGAAGGCGATCGCCCCCGTCTACGGCGGGATCAACCTCGAGGACATCTCCGCACCACGATGCTTCGACATCGAACGTCGCCTCCGAGCGGAACTAGACATCCCCGTCTTCCACGACGACCAGCACGGCACAGCGATCGTGGTGCTGGCCGCCCTGATCAACGCACTCCGCGTCGTCGGGAAGAAGATTGAGGACGTGCGCATCGTCGTCTCCGGCACCGGAGCCGCAGGATCGGCCATCATCCAGCTCCTCCATCAGCAAGGTGCCACCAACATCATCGGCTGCGACAAAGACGGAGTCGTCCACGAAGCCGGTCCCCACGACGGCGCCACCCGGCACTGGCTCGTCGCCCACACCAACCTCGAACGGCGGACCGGTACCCTCCTCGACGTCCTTCCCGGCGCCGACGTGTTCATCGGCGTCTCTGCTCCCGACCTGCTTGCCGGCAGCGACGTCGCCCGCATGGCTGACCAGGCCATCGTGTTCGCTCTGGCCAACCCGGTGCCGGAGATCGACCCGTTCGACGCCCAGCAGCACGCCGCCGTGGTCGCGACCGGCCGCAGCGACTTCCCCAACCAGATCAACAACGTGCTCGCCTTCCCCGGGCTGTTCCGCGGACTGCTCGACGGCGGTCTCCGCGACATCACCGACGTCATGCTCAGCGCCGCGGCCAACGCCATCGCTGACCGCGTAGCCCCCGAGGAGCTCAACGCCAGCTACATCATCCCCAGCGTCTTCGACTCCTCCGTCGCGCCGGCGGTCGCCCAAGCCGTACGCCACGCCGAGACGGCGGCCCAGGATTCAGAGCTCGCCTGCTGATCCCTGATCTGACCGACCAGCGCGGAGGGACACAACCTGACAGTCCCAGTCGCTGACCGAACCCCTCACCGACCTCGACACCATCGCTCGTCCGACGGGAAGTCTCACTCTCCCCTGGGCCTCGCTGCCTTCATCGGTGGGGAACCTTCAACCGCCCAGACCACCCGATCCGCAGATGAAGGAATCCACATGCAGGAGACCGAGCCCCGCCGGACCGCGGTCCATCCGGTGGTGCGAGCCACCCGGCTCCTGGGCTGCTTCCGACAAGGAGAACCCTCGCTCACGCTGGCGGAACTCGTCCGAAGATCCGGATACTCCAAGACCGCCACATACCGGCTTCTCCTCACACTGGAGGGAGCCGGCTGGCTCGGAAGAGATGCAGCCTCAGCCTTCCGGCTGACCATCCGCCTCTTCGAGATCGGCGCCATCCTCGTCGACAGCCTCGACCTGCGACAACTGGGCCACCCGCTGATGAAGGGCTTGGCGGGGCGCTGCGGTCTCGCGGTCCACCTGGTCGTTCCGTCCGGCCCAAGAACTGTCTGCATCGAGCGCGTCGACCATCCTCGGAACGTGCGCATCCTGCACCTCGACGTCGGAGACTCACAGCCACTGCACCAGGGCGGTGCTCCCAGGCCTTGCTAGCGCACGATCAAGCGGCGTTGCTCTCAGAACTACTCCGGGCGGGACTGGAGGCCGAACCGCCAACAGTCGCCAGCTACGCGAAGTCGCGCTCGAAGACCTCGCCGCTGCGCGACTACAGCGTCGGCGACTTTGGCGACGCGGTCGGGGTTGCCGCGATTGGCGCCCCTGTCTTCGACAGGTCCGGACGCGCGATAGCGGGCCTCGGCGTCTGTGGGGTGCGAGAAAGGTCCTCCCCCGCGAACGTCTCCTCGCTGAGAGCGTCCAGCAGGCGGCCAGAGAGCTATCGACCGGTCTCGGCTGCCCGCCAGCAGCTGGCCCTCGGCCGCTTCACATGGGGGATCCTTGGCGGCTCGCTCAATAGGTCCTACGCGGCCGACGCGGCCGACGTCCTTGATACATGGGTCCCTACCTAGTGCCGAGGTATTCGGACTCTCACTACACGTCTTGTTGACCCAGCGCCAGAGCCGGCGCGGGCCACCCAATGATCGGCTCCCCTCGCGGACATGCACGTCAAACCGTCCGACACAGGAACCAACGCTTGATCGCCACCAGATCGAGGCTCACCTGAGAGGTTGTCTTCGGCTCGTAGGCAGCGAAGAGTCGATCGAGGGAAACTCGACTTGTTGATGGCAGCCGATTTGGCGTGACGGGTCGAGGACTCTGACATTCCGGAAGAACACGTTCCTCCCAGGTACCGACTGCCGTCACTCACAGCGCGAGCGCCAGTTCCGCAGGCGCGCACCTCTACCCCTCTGCGCCCGAGCCTGTCGACGGCCCCATGCCTAGGTCGACCCAACCCAAGTGAGCGTTTCAGATAGCAACGGCTGCGTTGAGCGGGTTGTTCTCCGCCGTCTCCTTCGTCGTCTCCAGCAGTTGCGCAACGAGCTGGAGGGTAAGTGCGTCCTGGTCGCTCATGCGCTGACCAAACGGCCCCCGCGCCCGGGCCAGCGCCATGCCGACGCGCAGCATGAACTCGCGGGCGTCTCTGCTGACCTCCGGCGAGACGCGTTCGAGCAACGAGGCGACCTCGTTCAGGCCTGAGACGATGGAGCGCTCGTCGAGCGTGAACTCGTCGAGCAACCACTCGCGGTTGCGAGTCATGGCTCGCATCAGCTGCCAGCCCAAGGGCGACTCCTGGGGTGCGTCATCGACGCCCTGCCAGAAGGCCGCCTGCTCAAGCGCGTCGAACCGATTGCGACCGACGAGCGCGCTGATGACCCATACCGGCCCCAGCTGCAGAGTCAGCCACTCCCCCTCAGACCACCCATCCACATGACCAAAGATATCCCGAGCCGCGGCGATGGGACATCGCCGCCGTTGCACCGCACGGTCATGTGCGATCCCAGTCTCGTTGTAGTCACCACGGACCTCGTCGACGCAGGGACTTGACGTGAAGAAGGACCGCCGTGGCGAAGTCGTGGGCCTCTACTTCAGCCGAATCCAATCGGAGGTCCTCGTGATTCCCGCTAGGCCTCGGTCACGCCTGCTCCGGGTCGAGCGGGTGCACGAGGGGCGACTCGCCGCTCACGTCGTCGACGAGGGTGGGGTGTCGCGGGCGACCGCCCACCAGTGCTGCGCCGCTGCCGAGCCGAAGGCGCCGCCGGCCCCCTGGCTCGTCGAGAGGCCGGGGGCCAGCCCGAGCCGCACCAGCACCGAGAGGGAGGGCGAGCGTGGCCCTCGGCCGCGACCGACGCCGCAGGCCGGCTCATCGGAGATGCCTGTCGGACTTCGGGCGGGCCCGCCGGCGCCGAGGAAGTCGGGGGTTGCGCGGCGGGTCGCGGGTCGTCCCTTGATCAGCCGGGGATGCCGGCGCGGCGGGCGGCGTCGAGGAGCACGTCGGCGGCGATCTCGAGGCCTTCGATGCGGCTGAGCGTGACGTCTTCGTGCTCGATGTTGACGAGCATGTCGGGATCGACTGCGTGCAGTGCGGCCAGCCAGGTCGACCAGTAGACGGGGTCGTGACCGCGACCGAGGGCGACGAAGTCCCAGGCAGCGTTCTTGGGCCACTCGTTGGCCCACTCGTCGCCGCCGACGTTCGTGCGGTCCTCGTCGGGGCCGAGCTTGCGGAACCGGTTGTCGAGTACCCCGTACACGGCGGCGGCCGGGTTGATCCGGACGTCCTTGGCGGCGGCGTGGAAGACGAGCGGGCCGAGGTCCTGGACGACCGCGACTGGGTCCATCCACTGCCAGAACAGGTGGGAGGCGTCGAGCTCGACGCCGACGTGGGTGGCGCCGGTCCGCTCGACCAGCTCCCTGATGCCGGCCGGGTTGAAGACGAGGTTCTGCGGGTGCAGCTCGAGGGCCACCTTGACATCGAGGTCGGCCGCCTCGCGGTCGATCTCTCGCCAGAAGGTCTCGGCGATCCCCCATTGGTGGTCCAGCACGTCGAGGGCCGCGGAGTTCCACGCGTTCACGACCCAGTTGGGCCGGATGCCGTCTGGCTCGCCGGCGGGCAGCCCGGACATGGTGACCACGCGGTGCTGACCGAGCCGGTTCGCGAGCCGGATGCTGCGACGGATGTCCTCGGCGTGCTGGCCACCGATCTTCGGATCGGGATGCAGCGGGTTGCCGTTGCAGTTCAGGCCCGCGATGCCCACCCCGGTGCCCTCGTGCCTCGTGGCGGCTCGGCGCCCGGGTGCGAGCAGAGCCGCAATCTGGGAGTACTCCTCGTCGATCAGGATCGCGAGGTCGCGGGGAGGATCCACGGACAGGGGAAGCACACGCAAGGGACGGCAGTCGGCTAGGTGCTCCCCGAAGACGCGTTGCTGCAGATCATCGAAAGGGTGATCCCAGCCCGAGCGTGGAGGTATAGCAGCTGCTCACTCACCTCGTTGAACCAGTGCTGCTCGTCGTCCCTCATGGCGTCGATGGGGCGAGGCGTTCCCGCCTCGCTGTCGCTGAGTTTGAGCGTGGCGCTGCTGGACGCCTGCCGGATGCAGGCCTCGAACTCGATGGACCTTCCCAGGTGCTTGTCGAACACTCGGACGCCGGCCTGAACGAAGGCGGCCTCGAGAAGCATCTCGGAGCAGTGCTGAAGGCTCAGCAGGACCTGAGTGACACGGCCATCATCCGAGGGCGAGTTGAAGGCCGTCGTGGCGACCGTCAGCGAGGAGAGCGCCCTGCGGTGCAGCACCCGAGCCTCCTGCTTGAGCTTCATGAGCCCACCCTCTTCAGATGCCGCGGCCCGTCGACAGGGGCCCCAACTGAGACTAGAACTGAGACTGAGGACCAGAACGCCGGCGCCGCCCTGAGGGCTGCGCCGGCGTCCTGCCTAGCCAGGCTGGCGGTGGCGGAGAGATTTGAACTCTCGGAGGTTTTACCCTCACGCGCTTTCGAGGCGCGCTCTTTAGGCCGCTCAGACACGCCACCGCCGTAGAGGCTACTCAACGGGAGGCCTGTCCCGCCAATCGAGGCCGGGGGCTCAGCGGGTGAGGAAGAAATCCCTCAGCAGGGCGCCGCACTCGGCGGCCAGGATGCCGCCGCGAACCTCGACCCGGTGGTTGAGCCGAGGGTCGCGGACCACGTCGAACAGGGAGGCGACGGCGCCGGCCTTGGGGTCGTAGGCCCCGAAGACCAGGGTCGGCACCCGCGCCAGCACCAGGGCGCCCGCGCACATGGTGCACGGCTCGAGGGTGACGACCAGGCTGCAGCCGGTCAACCGCCAGGAGCCCAGCACCGCCGCGGCCCGGCGCAGGGCCAGCACCTCGGCGTGGGCCGTCGGGTCGCCGGTGAGCTCGCGCTCGTTGCCGGCCGAGGCGAGCAGGGTGCCGTCCGGACCCAGCACGACGGCGCCGACCGGGACGTCCCCGTGCACCTGCGCGGAGCGGGCGTGCTCGAGGGCCAGACGCATCGACGTCGACCAGCCGCCTGCGGGCGCGGGCACGGGCGGGCCGCTCAGGAGTGCGCGGCCGCCTCGGCGACCTTGCGGAACTGCGGGTTGAGCTTGATCTTCTCGGCGATCTCCACGAGCATCTGGTCGCTGCCCAGGTCGAGGTCCTCGATCAGCGCGGCCATGTCGAAGTCGCTCATGCCGAGGTCGGCGACGATCCCGAGGTCACCCATCGGCTCGCTGTCGTCCTCGTCGGGGTCGGGGATGTCCTCGTCCAGGAAGTCGGCGACGTCGTGGGCGATCGGCCAGTCCCCGGCCGAGGCGCCGTCGCTCAGCAGCACCTGCACGTGCTGGCCGCGCACCCGCGCCACCACGAAGACCTCTTCGACGAGGCTGACGAACCCCAGCGCACCGGCGTCGCCCGGGAGCCGCCGCAGCTGCGCGATCAGCTCCTCGAGGTCGTTGGCTAGGTCGTTGTCCATGGCCTGGACCACCAGCTGGCCCTCCTCGCGGTACGCCGAGATGACGAAGTCGATCTCGTCGTCGGCGGCGTCCTCGAGGTCGTCGTCGTCGTCATCCTCGTCGTCGTCGTCGTCGACGTCGGGGGCCGCGGTCGTCGCGGCGGGGGCCGTCCCCGGCCGGGAGTCGGGAGCGGGTCCGTCCAGGTCGAACGACTCGTACTCGTCGTCGTCGAAGTCCGACACGCCGCCCCTCCATCACGCTCGTCCACCGGCGGCCGTCGGGCCGACCGCCCCATGGTGTCAGACATCAGGCCGGGGTACGACACCGATCCCCGACCGGTTCCGGAGCGCTAACGTTCACCCCGTGGACCTCCGCATCGTCGAGCACCCCCTCGTCTCTCACAAGCTCACCGTGCTCCGCGACCAGGCGACGGACTCGCCGACGTTCCGGCGGCTCACCGAGGAGCTGGTGACCCTGCTGGCCTACGAGGCGACCCGGGAGGTCCGGGTCACGCCGCAGGCGGTGCAGACGCCGCTGGCCACCACCGTCGGCGTCCGGCTGTCGACGCCGCGGCCCCTGGTGGTGCCCATCCTGCGCGCCGGCCTGGGCATGCTCGAGGGGATGACCCGGCTGATCCCGACGGCCGAGGTCGGCTTCCTCGGCATGGTCCGCAACGAGGAGACGCTGGAGGCGGCCACCTACGCCGAGCGCCTGCCGGACGACCTCTCGGGCCGCCAGTGCTACGTGCTGGACCCCATGCTGGCGACCGGGGGCACGCTGGCCGCGGCGGTCCAGTTCCTGGCGAAGCGGGGCGCGGACCACATCACCTGCATCTGCCTGATCGCCGCCCCGGAGGGCGTCGAACGGCTGCGCGGGCTGCTCGACGGGCTGGGCGTGCCGTGCACGGTCGTCCTCGCGGGGATGGACGAGAAGCTCAACGAGGTCGGCTACATCGTGCCCGGGCTCGGCGACGCGGGCGACCGGCTGTACGGCGTCGTCGACTGACCGCCGCGGCCGGCTGACCGGGCGGACGCCCGGCCCCTGCCCGACGGGGCCCCGCCTCCCCGCAGTGAGCCGACGCCCGGGGCCAGCCCGGCGACCCGGGCCCAGCCCGGTCCCCCACTTCACACCCCTGCGGTGGTCCGCGCACCCCTTGCACGGGGTGTGAAGTGCACAGCAGGGGTGTGAAGTGGGGGCGGGGCTCCGCCCCGGGGGTGGTCAGGCGCCCTGGCGGGCGGAGGGCGGCCGCAGGGCGGCCCGGGGAGTGGCCCGGACGACCGCGCGCCGGAGCGGCCGGAGCGGCCGGCTCCGGGCCCTCAGTAGTAGTAGGGGAAGGCCGACCAGTCGGGCGGGCGCTTCTCGAGGAAGGCGTCCCGGCCCTCGACCGCCTCGTCGGTCATGTAGGCCAGCCGGGTGGTCTCGCCGGCGAACACCTGCTGACCCACCAGGCCGTCGTCGACGGCGTTGAAGGCGAACTTCAGCATCCGCTGGGCCGTCGGGCTCTTGCGGCAGATGGCCTTGCCCCACTCCAGCCCAACGCTCTCCAGCTCGGCGTGCGGGACGACCCGGTTGACCATGCCCATCCGGAGCGCGTCCTCCGCCGTGTAGGTCTCGCCGAGGAAGAAGATCTCGCGCGCGAACTTCTGCCCCACCTGGCGGGCGAGGTAGGCGGAACCGAAGCCGGCGTCGAAGGAGCCGACGTCGGCGTCGGTCTGCTTGAACCGCGCGTGCTCGGCGCTGGCCAGCGTGAGGTCGCAGACGACGTGCAGGCTGTGCCCGCCGCCGGCCGCCCAGCCGCCGACCAGGGCGATCACCACCTTGGGCATGAAGCGGATCAGCCGCTGCACCTCCAGGACGTGCAGCCGGCCCGCGGCCGCCGGGTCCACCTGCGCGGGTGCCTCGTCCTGGGCGTAGGTGTAGCCGGAGCGGCCCCGGATGCGCTGGTCGCCACCACTGCAGAAGGCCCAGCCGCCGTCCTTCGGGGAGGGGCCGTTGCCGGTCAGCAGCACCGCGCCGACGTCGGAGGACCTCCGGGCGTGGTCGAGCACCCGGTACAGCTCGTCCACCGTGTGCGGCCGGAAGGCGTTGCGCACCTCGGGCCGGTCGAACGCGACCCGGACGACGGGCGCGTCGACGGCGCGGTGGTAGGTGACGTCGGTGAGCTCGAAGCCCGGGACCTCCCGCCACAGCGCGGGCTGGAACGGCTGGGCGACCTCGGGCTGGCTCACCGGCTCACCGTAGCCCGCGCCTACTCGACGTCGAACTCGTTGCCCTCGGGGTCGGTCATCGCGATCCAGTGGCCGCCGACCTCCCGCCACTCCCGGCCCTCCAGCGCGCCGAGCGCGACCAGCCGCTGGACCTCCGGCCGGATCCGCTCCTCGCCCACGTGCAGGTCCAGGTGCAGGCGGTTCTTCACCGTCTTCTCCTCCGGGACCCGCTGGAACAGCAGCCGCGGACCGGCCCCGCGGACCGCGACCAGGTCGCGCCAGTAGCGGCGGCCGTCGTGGACCAGGGTGTCGGACTCCTGCGCCCAGCCCTTCTCGAGGACGGTCGCGATCAGCTGGGAGTTGTCCTCCAGCTCACCGCCCAGCGCGGCGGCCCAGAAGTCGGCCTGCGCGTGCGGGTCGTGCGCGTCGATCGTGAGCTGCCAGCTCACCCTCCCCGGCTCCTGGGGCTCCATCGGGTTCCTCCGCTCGTCGTCGGACCTGCCAGGCGACGTAGCCCCCCAGGGCGAGAGCCAGCGCCACGAGCACCACCATGGCAGCGACCGGTGACAGTTCCCAGAGCAACCGCCACGCGGCGAGCCCGGCGGAGGAGACGGTGGCGTAGATGAACGCCCAGAGGGCGCCGCCGACGACCAGGGCCGGGAGGTAGCGCCGCAGGGGCATCCGGGCCAGCCCCGCCGCGAGGTTGACCAGCGTCTGCACCCCGACGGTGAGGAACGAGACGGTCACCACCGGGGCGCCCCAGCGGGCGACCAGCCGCTCGGCCCGGCGGAACCCCGGCCGCCGGACCAGCCGGGCCAGCCGGGAGTGCTCGGCCCCGGCGTGCGCCCCGCGACCCAGCGCGTAGGTGGCGCCGGCGCGCAGCAGCACGATCACGAACAGCGTGGCGAGGGCCAGCGGGTACGGCCAGCCGGCCAGGAAGTCCAACGCCACCTCGCCAGTGTAGGGAGCGGCTCCCCGTCAGCCGGCGGGTCGCGGGCGGGCCGGCAGGACCGGCGCGGAGCCCAGCAGGTCGGTGATCTCGCGCAGCCCGTGCTCCACCATCCGCAGCTGCTCGCGGCTGTCGTCCAGCTGCTGCGCGGCCAGCTCGTGCCGCGCCGACTGCGAGACGACGTCGAGGACCCGGTCGCCGAAGGCCTCCGCCTCGGGCAGCGCCCGCGAGACCCGCAGCACCGACTCGAGCCGGCGCACCTCGGCCTGGTAGGCCGTCAGCGCCTTGGCGCGCCGGAGGCCGTCGTCGAGCGCCCCGAGCAGGGCGTGCTCGTAGCCCGCGTAGGTCCGGGCCGCGGCGGACCCCGGCGGCAGCTCCCGCCGGTGACCCCGGACCTCGCTCAGCAGCCCCGTGACCTTGTGCAGGTGGTCGAGGATCTCGGCGGCCTCGGCGATCGGGTCGATCAGCAGCTGGTGGTCGGCGAGCCAGGGGTCGCGCCAGGCGGGTGAGGTGAAGATGGCGTAGGCGTCGGCCAGCGGGTGGACCGTCGTCCGCCGGTCCCGGTAGCCGACCGGCGGGGTGGCGGCGCGCAGCCGGTGCGCCTCGTCGAGGATCGCGAGCTGGTGCGGGGTGGCCCCGGCGGCCTGCCACTGGGCCCGGAACCGGCCCAGGTGCGGGTAGCCGGGCGCACTCGTCCGGACGACGAGGGCCCCGACGCCGGCGCCCAGCGCGGCGACGAGGAGCACGCCGCCGGCCGCCCCGAACGGGTCACCCCCCGCGCCGACGGCGGCGTCGGTGACCAGCAGGCCGAAGCCGCTCACGGCGCTGACGAGGGTGCCCCGGGTCAGCCAGCGACCGGCCCGGGCGGGCTCGGGGACGGCGCCGGCCAGCAGGGCGGGCAGCCGGTCCTGGGGCGGCGGGTGGGGGGCGGGCACGACGGGTCCGGGGTCAGAACCCGTCGGCGTCGCACGCGGCGGCGGTGACCGGCCTCGGGTCCTGCGGGTGGATCATGAGCCGAAAGTACACCCGGGCCGGACCCCGGGAGGCCGGCCGCGGACCGCTCTCAGCCCCGGCCCAGGAAGGGCATCGTGGTGGCCATCACGGTCATCTGCGGGACGTTGGCCGCCAGCGGCAGCGAGGCCATGTAGACCACGGCGCGGGCGACGTCGGCGACGTCCATCCGGGGCTCCGGCCGGCGGCTGCCGTCGGGCTGGAGGATGCCGTCGGCCATCAGCGCGGTCAGCTCGGTCGCGGCGTTGCCGATGTCGATCTGCCCGCAGGCGATGTCGAACGGCCGGCCGTCCAGCGCCGTCGCCTTGGTCAACCCCGTGAGCGCGTGCTTCGTCGCCGCGTAGGGCGCGGAGCGCGGCCGCGGGGTCGTCGCCGAGATCGACCCGTTGTTGATGACCCGGCCGCCGCGCGGGTCCTGGGCGCGCATGACCCGGAACGCCTCCCGGGTGCACAGGAAGGCCCCGGTCAGGTTGACGTCGACGACGGCCCGCCAGTCCTCGAGCGAGATCTCGTCGAGGCTCTGCTCGAAGGAGCCGCGGCCGGCGTTGTTGAACAGCAGGTCGACGCGGCCGTGCTCGGCGACCGTGGAGGCGAACAGGGCCCGCACCGACGCCTCGTCGGTGACGTCGGTGACCAGGGGGTGCAGCCGCTCGGGGCGGAGCGCCGCGACCTCGGCGAGGGCCTCGGGCCGACGTCCGGCCAGCACCACCCGCCAGCCGGCGTCGACCAGCGCGGTCGCCGTCGCCGCCCCGATCCCGCTGCCCGCTCCCGTCACGACGGCCACCTGTGCGTCCACGGCGCCAGCCTCCCACGCGGACCCTGCTGCGCCGTGCCGTGAGTACCCGGCACGGCGCAGCACCGTCCTCGGTCCCGGGACGCGGGTCAGCGGGCGCGGAGGATCTCCGCCACGCCGGGCAGCACGTCGCCCGTCGGGCCGCTGAGGCCGCACTCCATGGCCAGCCAGCCGTCGAAGCCGATCCGGTCCAGCGCGGCCAGGGTGGCCGGCCAGTCGTAGTGCCCGGCGCCCGGCTCCAGCCGGTTGCTGTCGCCCAGCTGGACGTGCTGGATGTGCGCACCGGCCGCCTCGATGGACGCCGCGCAGTCGGCCTCCTCGATCGACATGTGGTAGGTGTCCGCGATGACGGCGACCCCCGGCGAGCCGACCTCCTCCACGACGGAGACGGCGTCGGCCAGGGTGTTGACCAGGTAGTCCTCGTACCGGTTGAGCGGCTCCAGGAACAGCGTCGAGCCCTCCCGGACGGCGTGCTCGCCCAGCTCGACCAGCGCCTCGACGAGCAGCCGGCGGGACTCCTCCTGACTGCGCGGCGGGGTGAACGGGGGCAGCTTGCGGCTGAACACCCCGAACGCGTTGGGGCTGACGATGCCGAGCCCGCCCGCCTCGACGATGGTGCTCAGCAGCACCTTCAGGTCGGCGATCGCCGTCGCCCGGGCCTCCGGCTCGAAGCTGCCGAGGAAGGTCGGGGTGTGCATCACCGCCGAGCACATCTGCACCCCGGCGTCGCGGGCCCGGCGCAGCTCCGCGGCCCGCGCCCCGAAGACGCCGTCACCCCGACCGGAGAGCTCGATGCCGTCGAAGCCGCAGTCGAGGGCGAACTGGAACTGCTCCTCCAGCCGGGCGCCCGGCAGGGTGGCCTCCTGGGCCGCCAGCCGGATCACGCGGCCGCCTCGAGCGCGGCGTCGAAGCTGAGGACGACCTGCAGGGCCTGCTCCGGGTGCTCGTCGAGCAGCCGGAAGGCCGTGGGGGCCTCCGCCATCGGCAGGGTGTGGGTGATCAGCTCGGTCAGCCGCAGCCGGCCCGACACCGCCAGGTCCACCGCCGTCCGGGCCAGCCGGTAGCCGTCCCACCGGTGCTGCAGGGCCGGCGCGACGCCGGAGATCTGCGAGCAGACGAGCTGCACGCGGTTGTGGTGGAACTCCTCGCCGAGCCGCAGGCCCATCCCGTCGCCCTGCATGAAGCCGGCGGCGCAGACCCGCGAGCTGTAGGCCACCGAGCGGATGGCCTCGTGCAGCGCCCGGTAGCTGCCGGTCACCTCCAGGCAGACGTCCGCCCCGCGGCCCCCGGTCAGGTCGCGGATCCGCTCCGCGACACCGCCCTCCGTCGCGTCGAGGACGGTGTCGGCCCCGAGCTCGAGCGCCAGCGCGCGCCGGGACGGCAGGTTGTCGACGCCGATCACCCGCGCCCCGTTGAGCCGGGCCAGCTGCGCGGCGATCTGGCCGGGCACGCCGAGCCCGAAGACGGCGACGGTCTCGCCGATGTGGATGTCGGCGTCCAGCACGACGTTGAGCCCGATGGCGCCGATCTGGGAGAAGATCCCGACACGGGGGTCGGCAGCCGGGTCGAGCACCCGCTGGGCCGCGCGCTCCGCCTTCTGCACGGTGGCGGCGCGGTGGCCCCAGGTCCCCCAGACCCGGTCCCCCACGGCCAGCCCGCTCGCCTCCGCCCCCACCTCGACGACCTCGCCGACCTCCTCGTAGCCCCAGCCGTCGACGGGGTAGGAGAAGCTGGTCGAGCCGTCGACGAACAGCCGGGCGTCGTCGTCCCACCGCTTCGTCAGGTAGGGGTTGCTGCCCCGGTAGGCGGTCAGCTCGGTGCCCGCGGAGATGCCCGAGTAGAGGGTGCGGAGCCGGACCTCGTCCGGTCCGAGCGGACCGAGCGGCTCCTCGACCACCTCGGACTCGTGCGGGGAGGTGAAGCGGATGACGGCGGGCATGCGGGGGCTCTCTTCCTGGGTTCTGGTGCTGATGGTCGAACGGGGGTCGGGACGGGGCGGCTCTTCCTCGGACTACCCCTTGACGGCGCCGGAGATGAAGCCGGCGGTCACCTGCTTCTGCAGGACGACGAAGAGCACGATGATCGGCAGGATCGTGATCAAGGTGCCGGCCGCGAGCGGGGCGACGTCGACGGAGCGGCCGCCGGTGAAGACGTACAGCGCAGTCGTGAGGGGGCGGTAGCCGCCGGTGGGCAGGTAGAGCAGCGGCACGAGGAAGTTGTTCCAGGTGCTGATGAAGGTGAAGACCGCCAGCGCGCCGATCCCGGAGCTGACCAGCGGCAGCATCACCGAGGTGAAGATCCGCCACTCCGAGCAGCCGTCGATCCGGGCCGCCTGCTCGAGCTCCTCGGGGAGCTCGGAGAAGAAGGCCCGCATGAAGAAGGTGCCGAACGAGGTACCGGTCGAGGTCAGCACGAGGACGGTGCCCGTCAACGTGTCCAGCAGGCCCATCGAGCGCAGCTGGAAGTACAGCGGGATCATGTACGTGAAGAACGGGACGAGCAGCCCGAGGACCACGACGTAGAAGATCACGGTCCGGCCCGGGAACGGCAGCCGGGCGAACGTGTAGCCCGCCATGGTGGAGATCACGAGGATGAGCAGCGTGCTGGGGACCGAGAGCAGCACGCTGTTCAGCAGGTAGTCGCTGAACTGCCCGTCGGTCCAGGCGCTGACGATCGACTCCATCGAGAAGTCGGTGAAGAGCCCGAACGGGTCGACCCTGGCTTCGGCCTGGGTCTTGAGGGCCGTCGAGATCACGAGCAGCACCGGGATGATCGTCGTCACCGCGAGGACGATCAGCACCAGGTGCCGCACCACGAGCCCGGTCCGGCGGCGGCTCGACGCCCGGGTGGTCCCCGCGCCGCGCACGGCCGGCGGGAGCGCGGGCAGCAGCGGCGCCGGTTCGGTCGTCGTGGCCATCAGGCGCCCGTCCCCTGCAGCGAGAGCTTGCGCTGCAGCCGGTTGATCGCCACGGCGAACGGCACCGACAGCACGGTGATCAGCAGCGCCAGCGTCGTCCCGTAGCCGATCCGGCTCATCTGGAAGGCCTGCGCGTAGGCGTAGGTGCCGATGACGTTGGTGGCGTCGGCCGGCCCGCCGCCGGTCATGATGAAGATGATGTCGAACACGCTGAAGCCGCCCACCAGGGTGAGGGTCAGCACCATCAGGAACACCGGCATGATCTGCGGCAGGATCACGTACCAGAGCCGGGCCGGTGCCGCGGCCCCGTCGATCCGGCTGGCGTCCACCAGCTCGACGTCGACGTTGCGCAGGGCCGAGACGAAGATGACCACGGCGAACCCGGTCGCCCCCCAGATCGCGGTCACCAGGACGGCGTAGAGCGCCCAGTCGGGGTCACCCAGCCAGCCGCGGGCCAGCGACCCCAGCCCGACGGCGGCGAGGAGCTGGTTGAGCAGCCCCTGGACCGGGTCGTAGATCCAGCCCCAGACGATGCCGATGGCCACCCCCGGCAGCACGACGGGCAGGAAGAAGCAGAGCCGGTAGAGCACGCTGCCGCGCTCCACCCCCCACAGCAGCAGGGCCAGCAGCAGACCGATCGTGATGGGCGCGATCGTGCCGATCACGATCCAGATCGCGTTGTTGGACAGCGCGTGCCAGACCTCGTCGTCGGCGAACATCTCGCGGAAGTTCGCGAGGCCGACGAAGGGCGGGTTCGAGCTGACCCCGTCGAAGTCGACGACGGAGTAGACCAGCGCGTTCCCCAGCGGGAGCAGGAAGAACGCGACGGTGAGCACCGCCACCGGGATCACCAGGAGGACGCCCAGCCGGCGCTGGGCCCTCCTGGTCACCGCCGGGGCGTGGGAGACCAGGGTCGCCACCTCAGCTGGCCGGCTTCTTGTAGTTCTTCTGCAGCTGCGCGGCGACCTTCTCCGGGGTGGTCTGGTCGGTGAGCAGGCCCTGCATGCCCTTCCACATCGCGTTGTTGAACGTGTCGTTGGTGAGGACGTCGATGTTGTAGCCGAAGTCGCCGGTCCCCTCGGCGATCTTGGCGGTGTCGGCCAGGATCTGGGTGAACAGCGGGGACGCCTTGACGCCCGCGGTGTCGACCGGGAAGGCGGGGATGTCCTGCAGGTTCTCCACCGCCCAGCGGCCGTGCTCGGCGGTCATCCCGTAGTCGAGGAACTTCTCGGCGGCGTCGATCTTCTTGCTGCTGGCCGCGATGAAGGTGCCCGACCCCAGGCCGCCGCTGAAGATGCCCGGTCCGCTGGAGGACGGGAAGGGGATGAAGCCGACGTCGAACTTCACGTTGCGCTCGATGTCCAGGGCGAGCCAGCTGCCGGTCGGGTTGATCGCGGCCTTGCCGGAGTAGAACAGGGCGTTGCCGTTGTCGTAGTTGACCGCCGTGGGCGAGGGGGTCAGCAGGCCCTGCTGCGCCATGTCCGACCACACCTTGAGGGCGTTGACCACGCTGGGGTCGTCCCACGGCGTCTCCCCCGACAGCAGCTTGTCCATGCCCTCGCTGCCGACCTCGCTGGACAACGACATGCTCAGCAGGTGGCCGCCCTGCCAGCCGTCCTTGTCGTTGACGCCGATCGGGATGACCCCCGCCTCCTTGAGCTTGGCGGCGCCGGCCATCAGGTCGCCGAGGTTCTGCGGCTCCGCGATCCCGTTCTCCTCGAAGAGGTCCTTGTTGTAGAACAGCCCGACCTCCTCCATCTGGCTCGGGATGCCGACGAGCTTGCCGTCGAAGGTGACGCGCTGCTTGGCGAAGTCGTACACCGGCCACTGGTACTTCGCGTAGGCGCCGGTGAGGTCGTGCACCAGGCCGGCCTTGGCCAGCGCGCCGGCGAAGCCGGGGCCGGTGTCGTAGCCGAAGACGTCGGGCGCGTTGCCCGAGCGGAGCTGGGTCTGCAGCACGGTGCGGATGCTCTCGCTGGGCAGCACGTCGAGCTTGACGGTGATGCCACCGCTCTGGGCCTCGAACGCGGCGATGTCCTCCTTGATCAGCTTCAGGTCGGCCGCGTCCTCGGGCTGACCGATGAGGTACCGGATCTCGACCGGTCCGCTGGACACCTGCGGGGCGGTGGACTCCTCGGCGGCGGGCGATCCGCCGAAGCAGGCGGTCAGGGTGAGCGCGAGGGCGGGGACGAGCAGGAGCAGAGGTCTGCGTGCAGCCACGGTGACTTCCTTGTCAGAGGTGTGGAGGGCGTGCGAGAGGAGGGTGCGGCGGGGCGCGACCAGGACGCGGAGGCGCCGCCCCTGGGTGCGTCGGCGGGCTCCGTGGTCGCGCAGGTTCTAACGTTAGAAGACGATCGCGCCGAACCTGTCGGATTGTCAAGGACTCGGGTATGAACGTCGTATGCCCGTGACCGGATCGCCTGCCGCGCACCGCCCCGGAGCCGGTCGGCCGGCCCGCATCAAGGACGTCGCGGCGATGGCCGGGGTCTCGCTCAAGACCGTGACCAACGTCGTCCACGAGCGGCCCTACGTGAAGCAGGAGACCCGGGACCGGGTGCTGGCGGCGATCGCGGCGCTGGACTACCGGCCGTCCCGGGCCGGCCGTCAGCTGCAGAGCGGTCGCAGCAACCTGATCACCCTGGTGGTGCCGCGGATCGACGAGCCCTACCTGGGCGGGCTGGCGCACGCGCTGATCACCGCGGCCACCCCCCGGGGGCTCCGGCTGCTGATCGACGAGACGTCCGGGCGGGTGGAGCAGGAGCTGGAGGCGGCCAACGGCTACCCCGGCCACGGGATCGACGGGGTCATCTTCAGCCCCTTCGCCCTCAACCCCGAGCACCTGGCGGCGCGCAGCCACGACGTCGCGATGGTCCTGCTGGGCCAGTTCCTGCCGGACAGCACCGCCGACTACGTGGCCATCGACAACGTCGGCTCCGCGGCCGACGCCGTGCAGCACCTGGTGGCGCAGGGCCGTCGACGGATCGGGTTCCTGGGGGCCCAGCCGGGTCAGCCGGGCGCGCTGGGCGAGGTCCGGCGGGGCGGCTACGCGGCCGCGCTGGCCGCGTCCGGCCTGCGGCCGCCGGCCGGCGGGATCGCGCCGGGCGTCCGCTTCACCCGGGAGTCGGGCGATGCCGGCGTGCAGGAGGTGCTGGCCCGCGCACCGGACGTCGACGCCCTCGTCTGCGCCAGCGACCTGATGGCGATCGGCGCCGTCCGGGCCCTCCAGCGGCACGGCCGGCGGGTGCCCGACGACGTGGCCGTGCTGGGCTGGGACAACATCGTCGACGGCGAGTACGTGACGCCCAGCCTGACCACCGTCGCCCCGGACCTGCCCGCACTGGCCGACCTGACGCTGGACGCCCTGCTCCGCCGGATCGACGGCGACCGGACGCCGGGGCGGCAGTACGTCGTCCCCCACCGGCTGGTCGTGCGGCAGTCCACCGGCGGGAGCTGAGCCCCCGCCGGCGGACCGGTGGTCAGTGCGCCCGGGCGGCGTCCGCCGTGCCGGCCCCCTGCTCGCCGCCCTGCTCGACGGCGCCGGCGGGCCGGTCGTTGCGCAGGAACAGCGCGCACGCCACGGCGCCGAGACCGACCACCATGGCCACCGTGAAGGCGCTCTGCAGACCCTCGGTCTGCGCGGCGACGGCGGAGGTGCCGCTCGCGGCCAGCGACGCGCTCCGGCCGGCCATGATGCCGACCAGCAGCGCGGTGCCGGCGGCGCCGGCGACCTGCTGGAGGGTGGAGAGGATCGCGCTGCCGTGCGAGTACAGCGACGGCGGGAGCGGGTTCAGCGCGGTGGTGAAGGCCGGGGTGAACAGGCAGGCCAGCCCCAGCGACATCACCAGGTGGTAGCCCACCAGCAGCCAGACCGGGGTGCCGGCGTCGACCGTGCTGAGCCGCCACAGCGTCGCCACCAGCAGCAGCGACCCGAAGGTCGACAGGCCCCGGGGACCCCAGCGGTCGAACAGCCGGCCGACGACCGGGCCCAGCAGACCCATCAGCAGGCCGCCCGGCAGGAGCAGCAGGCCGGTCTGCAGGGAGTCGAGGCCGCGGACGTTCTGCAGGTAGATCGGCAGCAGGATGATCACGCCGAACAGCGCCACCATGGCGATGCAGAGCATGGTGAGGCTGACGCTGAACATCGGGAAGCGGAAGGCGCGCAGGTCCAGCAGCGGGTCGCCGCCGCGGGCCAGCCGCAGCTGCCGCCAGCCGAAGGCCACCAGGCACAGGACGCCGACGGCCAGGAACACGAGCGCCGTGCTCAGGCCCTCGCCGCTGCTCTCGCCCAGCCGGCTGAGGCCGTAGACCAGGCCGCCGAACGCCGGCACCGACAGCAGCACCGACACGACGTCCAGCCGCTGCCGGCCCGGCTCGCTGACGTTGCCGAGCAGCCGCGCGCCGAGGACCAGCGCCGCGAGGGCGATGGGCAGCACGATCACGAACATGAAGCGCCAGGACAGGTACTGCAGGATGATGCCCGAGACCGTCGGGCCGATGGCCGGCGCGACCGAGATGGCGATGCTGACGTTGCCCATCACGAGGCCGCGGCGGGCGACGGGCACCAGCGTCAGGATCGTCGTCATCAGCAGCGGCAGCATGATCGCCGTGCCGGAGGCCTGCACGACCCGGGCGGCCAGCAGCATCCAGAACCCCTGGGAGACCGCGGCCAGCAAGGTGCCGGTGGAGAAGAGGCTCATCGCCAGGATGAAGACCGTCCTGGTCGCCAGCCGCTGCAGCAGGAACCCGGTGGTGGGGATGACCACGCCCATGGTGAGCAGGAAGGCCGTCGACAGCCACTGCACGGTCGACGCGCTGACCCCGAGGTCGCTCATCAGGTGCGGCAGCGCGACGCCCATGATCGTCTCGTTGAGGATGACCACGAAGGTCGCCACCAGCAGGGTCATGATCACGGTCCGGTGCGCGGCCGGCAGCCGCTCGCCCCGGCCGTCACCGGTCCGGTCGCCGGCCCCGGTCTCCGTGGTTCTGTCGATCGCCGTCATGGCCCACCCGTTCTCGTCGTCGCTGCCTTCGTGTGCCGGCGCCGGTGCCGGGGTCGTCCGCCTGGTCTGCCACCCTGCGGACCGCCACCCCTCCGACCCCGGCCGGCGGTCGAACTCATCGGCGGGTGGCCCGGGCGGGGACCGGGCCACGCTAGGAGCACCGGCCGCGACCGGGCAAGCGCTTTGCGCCACCGCACGACGGCAGCGTGAACACCGGCCGGGACCGATCTGTTCCGCCGACTAGCGTGGCGGGGTGGAGCTCCCCCGCCTGGTCGTCGGCGCGATCCTCGTCGACCGTCTGGACCGGCCGTCGCGGGTGCTGGCCGCCCGCCGGACGGCCCCGCCGGCGCTGGCCGGCCGCTGGGAGCTGCCGGGCGGCAAGGTCGAGCCCGGGGAGCGGCCCGAGGACGCGCTGCACCGCGAGCTGGCCGAGGAGCTCGGTGTCGAGGTGCGGCTGGGCGCGGAGCTGCTGCCCGACGACGGCGGGACCTGGCCGCTGACGCCGGGGCTCGTCCTGCGGGCGTGGTGGTGCGAGCTGACCACCGGGGAGCCGCAGGCCGGTGTGGCCCACGACGCGCTCTGCTGGACCACGGCCGCCGACGTGGCCGACCTGGCCTGGCTCGACCCGGACCGGCCCCTCGTCGCCCGGATCGCGGCCGCGCTCGCCGCCCGCCGGACCGCGGCGGAGGGCAGACTCGGCCCATGAGACGCACGCTCGGCGCGCTGGCGGTCCTGCTGCTGGCCGTGACGGCCTGCACGACCGAGCCGGGCAGCGCCCCGGCCCCGGTCACGTCGTCGAGCGCTCCCGCCTCCGGCGGCCCCGCCGGCGCGTCGCCCTCCGCAGCACCGGCGGGCACCCCCTCCCCCACCCCGCGCACCCCGCCGGCCACCCCCACGCCGCGGCCGGAGCCGACGCCGAGACCGCACCCCATCTCGATGGCCGCTCTGGCCGAGCGCCGCTACGACGGGCGCGACCTGCGGGTGGGCCGCTCGCTCGGCGACGTCGGTCCCTACGAGCGGTTCCTCGTCAGCTACCGCGGGGACGGCCTGACGATCTCCGGCGTCATGGCGGTGCCGGACGGGAAGGGACCGTTCCCGGTCCTGGTGCTGAACCACGGCTACATCGACCCGCGGACGTACTTCCCGGGCCAGGGCATGCCGCGCGAGATGGACTTCCTGGCCCGGCAGGGCTACGTCGTGCTGCACACCGACTACCGCGACCACGCCGGCTCCGACCGCGACGACGACGTCGACCACCAGCTCCGGCTGCCCTACACCGTCGACACCATCAACGCCGTCAAGGCGGTGAAGTCGTCGGGGCTGCGGTACCTCGACGCCGACCGCGTCGGCTGGCTCGGCCGGTCGATGGGCGGGGAGGTGACGCTGCGGGCGCTGGCGGCCCAGCCCGGGCTGGTCGACGCGGCCGTGGTCTACGCCTCCACCAGCTCGCTGGCCGCGGAGAACTGGGAGCAGTTCTACCGTGGCGACGGCGACCGGGCCGCGACCAACCGGCGGATCGACCGCACCTACGGCCTGCCCGACGACAGCCCCGCGTTCTGGCGGGCGGCCTCGGCCCGGTCCGCGTTCGACCGGGTCACCGAACCGGTGCTGGTGCACCACGGCACCGAGGACGACACCTGCCCGCCCCGCTGGGCGCGGGCGACCGTCCGGGCCCTCGAGGCCGAGGGCGTCGACGTCACCCTGCGGATGTACGCCGGCGAGGGCCACACCTTCGAGGGTCGGTGGCAGACCTCGATCGAGCGCACCGCGGCCTTCTTCGCCGAGCACCTGGACTGAGGGACGGACGGGTCGGCTCAACCCTCGACGACCGCCCAGCTGTGCGGGGCGACGGCCCCGGCCAGCACGGGGGCGCCGGCCTCGAGCACCGCGCCGGCACCCTCGGGCAGCGGGGAGGGCGCGTCCCCCAGGTTGAGGGCCAGGGTCAGCCGGCCCCCGTCGGCGGCGGACCACGCGTGCACCCGCAGCTGCTCGTTGGCCACCCCGGAGGTGGCGGTCTCGGCCCGGGTGAGCCACGGGTGCCGGCGGCGCAGGCCGATCATCCGCTGGTAGACCGACCAGGTCCCGGCGTCGGCGTCGGCCACCTCGGACGGGGCGCCCGGCATCTCGGGCCGGATGGCGTCGTCGCCGCCGGCCCGGTCCTCCTTGAGGGCGCGCAGCCCGTACTCGTCGCCGTAGTAGACGCTGGGCACGCCGGGCAGGAAGAAGAGCAGGGCGACGGCGTGCGCGACGTGCCGCGGGTCGGCGACCTGGGTGGCGATCCGGGTCACGTCGTGGTTGCCCACGAAGGTCAGCGGCAGCAGGTCCGCCACCAGGTCTCGGTGCCGACCGAGCGTCCACTCGAGCTCGAAGAAGTTCCGCTCCCGCAGCGAGGACCAGACCGCCTTCCACAGCTCGTACTGCGTGATCGAGTCCAGGCCCGAACGGTGCACGTAGTCCTGGTAGTCGCCGTGGATCATCTCGCCGACGAACCACGCGTCGGGGAAGCGCTCCCGGACCCGCGGCAGCACCGCGGCCCAGAACTCCGGCGGCACGGCGTAGGCCGCGTCGAGCCGCCAGCCGTCGATCCCGCGCTCCAGCCAGGAGGTCATCACCTCGACGACGTGGTCCTGCACCTCGACGGAACCGTGGTCGAGCGCCACCAGCTGGTCGTGGCCCTCGAAGTAGTAGGGGTGGCCGTCGCTCCAGCGGATCCAGCGGCCGGCCTCGGAGCCCGCGCCGCCCTCCAGCGCCGCCCGGACGGGCGGGAAGTCCCGCCCGGCGTGGTTGAAGACGCCGTCCAGCAGCACCCGGATCCCGCGCTCGCGGCAGGCGGCCACGAGGGCGTCGAAGTCGGTCCCGTCACCGAGGCGGGGGTCGATCTCGAGGTAGTCGGTCGTGTCGTAGCCGTGCGTGCGCGAGGTGAACACCGGGCCGAGGGCGAGCCCGTTGGCGCCGAGGGCCACCAGGTGGTCCAGCCAGCCCTGCAGCCGCGACAGCTGGTGGGGGGCGGGCCGGGCGCCGGCCAGCTCCTTGTCGGCGCCGACGAAGCCGAGCGGGAAGACCTGCCACCAGATCACGTGCTCCACCCACGCACTCATCGACACCACTCTCCTCGCACCTGCCGGGACCGGTCTCCCAGCATCGCAGAGGTACCCCGGGGCGACGCCGCAGCGCCCCGGTCCGACCCTCGGGACGGCCGTCGGGGCGGACGTAGGGTCGCCCCGTGACCACACCGCCCACCCCGACCCTCGCCGAGGTCGAAGCTGCGCTGCACCGCTCCCAGGACCGTCTGGCCGCCGCCGTCTCCGTGCTCGCGGACGAGGAGCTCACCGGCCCGTCCTACGACGCCGGCTGGACCGTCGCCGACGTCCTGTCCCACCTGGGCTCGGGAGCCGCGATCACCGGGCTGAGCCTGGACGCCGGCCTCGGCCGCCGGGAGGCGCCGGAGTTCGAGGAGCTCGACGCGATCTGGACCACCTGGAACGCCAAGGCGCCCCACGACCAGGCCGCCGACGCCGTGGCCGCCAACGCCGCCCTGCTGGAGCGGCTCGGCGGGCTGACGGACGCCCAGCGCGGCGCCTTCGCCGTCGACATGTTCAACGGCCGCCAGGACCTGCTGGGCCTGCTGCTGCTGCGGCTGAGCGAGCACGCCGTCCACACCTGGGACGTCCTGGTGGCCCGCGACCCCGCCGCCCGCCTGGCGCCGGACGCGACGGCGCTCCTGCTGACCGGGCTCGACGAGCTGGTGTCCCGCGCCGGCCAGCGCAGCGAGGTCCCGCTGCGGGTGGCGATCCGCACCACCGGTCCCGAGGCGGCCTTCGTGCTGGAGGCCGACGGCGACGGGCCCCGGCTTACGGTGGGCCCCGGGGACGCCCCGGCCACGGCGACGCTGCCGGCCGAGGCGTTCATCCGGCTGGTCTACGGCCGCCTCGACGACGCCCACGCCGACCAGGTGCAGGTCGAGGGCTGCCGGCTGGCCGACCTGCGGGCGGTCTTCCCCGGCTTCTGAGCGCCCGGGGCCCGCGGCCGGCCAGCCCCCCGTCCTACGATGGGCGGACCAGAGCCGGTCAGCCTCGTGCGAGCCGGTCCCCGAGGTCAGGAGCTCCGATGTCGAACCAGGACGTGCCCACCGACGGCGCCGACGAGAGCGTCGACCCCGGCGCCCTGCCCGAGCCCGAGGGCTCCGGGCTCACCGACCCGGACGAGTACGGCAGCCTGTCGGTGGAGGACGACCCGGAGGGCACCGTCAACCCCGCCGACCTCGCCGGCGGGGCCGACGAGACCGACGAGGACGTCAGCTGACGCCCGGCCTCAGCCGGCGTCGGTGGCGAGGACGACCAGGCGGGCGTAGGTCGAGCTGAAGCGGTTCTGGTCGAGCGGGGTGTTGGTGTACTGCCAGAAGGTCGCCCAGGTCCAGCCGCCCGGCAGGGTGCCGGGGGTGGTGGCGTAGCGGGCGAGCCACAGCGGGTTGGTCGCCGAGAGGGCCTTGCTGTTCCCCGTGCACCGCGTCCACCAGTCCGTGGTCGTGTAGATGACCGCGTCGCGGGTGGTGAGCCGCTTGTACTCGGCGGTGAAGGACTTCACCCAGGCCACCATCGAGGCCTTGCTCAGGCCGTAGCAGGTCGACCCGTACGGGTTGTACTCGATGTCGAGGACGCCGGGCAGGGTGCGGCCATCGGGCGACCAGCCGCCGCCGTTCTTGGCGAAGACCTGCGCCTGCTTCTTGCCGCTGCTCGTGTTGGGGGTGGCGAAGTGGTAGGCGCCGCGGACCATCCCGGCGTAGTACGAGCCGGTGTACTGCGAGCGGAAGTACGGGTTCTTGTAGCCCGTGCCCTCGGTGGCCTTGACGTAGGCGAAGACCTTGCCGGACTTCACCTGGGCGTCCCAGTTGACGTCGCGCTGCCAGCTCGAGACGTCGATGCCGAGGACGCCCTTGGGCACGAAGGCCTTCTTCTTGACGGCCGCGGTCCGGGCCGAGGCCAGGGCCGAGCCGGCGCCGACCCGGGTGGTGGCGGAGGGGGCCGTGGTGGAGGGCAGGGTGGAGGCCGCGCTGCGGCCGGCCGTCGGGGACTGCTGGCGCCAGCCCATCGTCGCGTTGCCGGGCGTCACCCCGGCGGCTCTGGCCTCGGCGGTGAGCACCGGCCGGGTCGGCGCGGCGTCCGCGGTGGTGGTCTGGAAGGCGGTCAGACCGGCGACGGCCGCGGTGAGCAGGGCCGCGGCGACCCGCGGGGCACGGGGCAGGGGGAGCATGAGGGTCCTTCGGGGGAGGCAGGGCAGGGGGAGGTCCCGCCTTCTCGGCCCGCCGCACGGCGCGCCGCCCCCGAAGAGCCAGGACCGCGGTCAGCCTAGGCATGCCGGACGGCGGAGGGGAAGAGGACGAAAGACCTTCACAGGTCCGCGGTCAGCCGAAGTAGAAGCCCCGGACGTGCGTGGCGACGCGGCCGCCGCGGAACGTCACCTGCTGGGTGCTCCAGCCCTGGCAGGGCACCGGCTGCCACTCGTCGGAGCGCTTGAGGTCGAACTGCTTGCCCCGCAGCAGGTGGTCGGCCCGGGCGCGGGTCATCCCGTCCCGCAGCTGGTCGAACTCCGCGGCGGTCGTGCAGGTCGCGTCCCGCCGCTCACCGGCGTTGACCACGAAGGTGATCCGGCCGTCGTCGGCCTGGATCAGCATCGCCCGGGTGCTGCTGCAGGCCCGGGGGTAGGACTGCGACCAGACCCCGCGCTCCGGGCCCCACCAGACCGCCCGGCCGTGCAGCAGCCCGCGGGCCTGGGCCAGCGTCATGCCGACCTGGACCTCCTCCAGCGCCGCACGGCTCACGCAGCGTGCCGGCGGCTCGCCGGCCCAGGCCGCCGCGTCCGCAGGGAGCGCGCCGGCGCCGGCCACCAGTCCGGCGAGGGCCAGCAGCGGGGTCACGATCGCGCGGAGCCGTCGACGACGGGCCATGGGGCGTCCTTGGGTGCTCGGGGGAGGCGGGCGCGACCATCTTCGACCGGCTCGCGCCCCGGTCCCGCGTGCGACACCCCGGCGCACCTGGCCGCGCCGGGGGTCGGTACCAGATCGTTATGGCCCGGCGGCGGCCGGGCCGCCGGCCGGCCACAGGGCGCCCCGCGGTCGGTGATGTCGGCCGTGGTCAGGGGTGATGCACCCCGGGGCCGGATCCCGGACCCGTCCGGAGCCGTGCGGACCGCTCTCCGGCGGGCCGGGCAGGACGTGACCGGCCGCTAGTCTCCTCGCGACCTCGCACGTCGGCGCAGCCGGAGCCGGGGTCGTCCCCCGAAGGAGTTCCCGTGCGCCGTCGTCTCACCCTCGGCGGCCTCACCGCCGCCCTGCTCACCGGCCTGGTGCTGCCGGCCGCCGCGGCCCCGCCCGCCCCGACCCCGCCGCCCGAGGCGCCCGGCTTCGAGCGGACCGTGGGCCCGGCCGGCACCGGCCGGGTCACCGACCTGCCCGCTGCCCTGCGCCGGGACGCGGTGGTGACCGCGCTGGTCCAGCTGGACGGCGCGCCGGTGAGCGTGCGCACCCGCACGGCCGGCGTCGGCACCGCGACGGCGACCCGGCAGGTCGCCCGCCTGCAGGCCACGGCCGTCCCGAGGCTCGAGGCGGTGGGCGCCGACGTGCTGGGCCGGCTGAGCACCGTGCTGAACGCCGTCCAGGTCCGGGCGCGGGTCCGCGACCTCGACCGGCTGGCCGCCGTGCCCGGCGTGCGGACCGTCCAGGTCTCGCGGGTGGTGCACCTGACGAACGCGCGGTCGGACCGGGCCACCACCGCGGACGAGGTGTGGGACCGGCTGCACCTGACCGGTCGCGGCCAGGTGATCGGGGTCATCGACACCGGCATCGACTACACCCACGCCGACTTCGGCGGCCCCGGCACCCGCGCCGCCTTCCAGCGCAACGACGGCGCCACCGTGGAGCGCGGCACCTTCCCCACCCGGAAGGTGGTCGGCGGCTACGACTTCGTCGGCGACGACTACGACCCCGACGCCACCGGTCGCGCCGCCACGCCGAAGCCGGACAAGGACCCGCTGGACTGTGACGGCCACGGCTCGCACGTCGCCGGCACCGCCGCGGGGGCCGGCGTGACCAGCGGCGGCAAGGCCTACACCGGCCCCTACACCGAGGCGGCTCTGAAGAAGTCCTTCACGGTGGCCCCCGGCGCAGCACCGCAGGCGACCCTGCGGGCCTACCGGGTCTTCGGCTGCGCCGGTGGGGCCGGCGACGACGTCATCCTCCAGGCCATCGACCGGGCCGTCCGCGACGGCGTGGACGTCGTCAACCTGTCCTTCGGGTCCTCGTGGGGCACGGACGACGACCTGCAGACCCAGGCCGTCAAGGCCGCCACCGCGGCCGGTGTGCTGGTGGTCGCGGCGGCGGGCAACGACGGCTCCGGCCCGTACCTGGTGGGCAGCCCCGGCTCGGCGGACAGCGCCCTGGCCGTCGCCGCGGTGGACACCGAGCTGGTCGGCACGGCCCGGACCGCGAGCTTCAGCTCCGGCGGCCCGCGGCGTCTCGACTCGGCCCAGAAGCCCGACCTGGCGGCGCCCGGCGTCTCCGTGCCGTCGGTCGCGTCCGGGACGGGGAACCGCAGCACCCGGATGTCCGGCACCTCCATGGCCTCCCCGCACGCCGCCGGTGTCGCCGCCCTGGTCCGCCAGGCCCACCCGACCTGGAGCCCCCTGCAGGTCAAGGCCGTCCTGGTCTCGACCGCCTCGGCCACGCCGGTGGCCGGCTACGACTCCCGGCGCCTCGGCACCGGGTTGGTGCAGGCCCGGCGGGCGGCGTCGGGCCAGACCTACGCCTCCACCGGCGGAGGGCTCGACAGCCTGCGCTTCGGCCTGGACCAGCTCGGCGGGGCCCACACCGAGCGACGCTCCTTCGCCCTCACCAACCGCTCCTCCAGCACGGCCCGCTACGCGCTCGGCGCCACCTTCAGCTCGGCTCGGCGGGGGGCGACGCTCACCACCTCGCCGTCGTCGGTGACGCTGAAGGCCGGGACGTCGGCCACCGTGACGGCGACGTTGACGCTCAGCGCGGCCGCGGTCGCGGCGCTGCCCGGGGCGGCGGCCTCCGACCACGGGGCGCTCAGCACGGTGCACGGGGTGGTCGTGGCCACCCCGGCCAAGGCGACGGCGTCGCACCCCGGCCTGCGGATCGCGTTCCTCGCGGTGCCCGTGCCGCTGTCCGCGGTCGCGGTGACCCCAGCGGTGAGCGCCGGGAGCGCCGGCGACCCGGCACCGCTCACGCTCACCAACCGCGGACCGCACGCCGGTACGGCGTCGGTCTACCAGGCGCTGCTGACCGACCCGACGGGCGACGCGGGCGACGGCGAGGTCGCCGACCTCACCGACCTCGGCGTGCAGTCCCTGCCCGCACCTGGCGACGACCGGCTGCTCGTCTTCGCCGCAGGCCAGGCCACGGGCACGTCGACCCACGGCACCCGTGAGGTGGACGTCAGCCTCGACGTGGACGCGGACGGCGATCCCGACTACTACGTGTTCACCGAGGACACCGGCCTGCACGACGAGGGCTACCCCGACGGCACCCTGACCGCCTTCACCTACGCCGCCGACGCCCGGCCGGGCGACGCACCGGTGGACCGGCGCCGCACCTCCGCCCCGGCGAACGGCTCGACGGTGCTGCTGCCCGTGCTGGCGAGCAGCATCGGGGTGACCGCGGCCAGCCCCAGCCTGCGGATCGGCGTGCAGGGCTTCAGCGTCGTCGACAGCGGACAGGACGACGTGGCCGGCACCGCGCGGTTCCAGCCGTTCCGGCCCGCGCTCAGCCAGGGCTCGAGCGTCACCGTCGCCCCCGGCGCCACGGTGCACGTGCCGACCCACGTCGACCGGACCCAGCTCCCCTCCCAGACGGCCACCGGCTGGCTCGTCGTCACCCCGGACGACGCCGCCGGCCGGGAGGCGGACCGGGTGGCGCTGCAACGCCCCGCGCCCGCCCCCGTGGCGGCTGTCGGACGCTGAGCGGCAGCACCCACCCGGCGCCCCCGGCCAACCCGGCCGGGGGCGATGATGACCGGCATGCCCACCGCCGCGCTCTCGCCCGCCACCAAAGCCCTGCACACCTGGTCGCTGTTCCGCACCCTCGACCGCTACGTCGCCCCCGGCTCGATGCCGCTGGGCGGGCTGCCCGAGTCCCCAGGACCGGCGCCCGACCTGCTCGCCCTGCCCGCCGAGCTCGCCCGGCACGGCTACGGCAGCGCTCAGCTGTGCCACTTCTACCTGCCCCGGCTGGACCAGCCCTACCTCGCGGAGGTGCGCGCGGCGTTCGCCGAGGCGGAGGTGGTCCTCGAGTGCCTGCTGGTCGACGACGGCGACCTGGCCGACCCGGTCGAGGGTGACGCCCAGCGCGACTGGGTCTCCACCTGGCTGACGGCCGCCGGGGACCTGGGCGCCGTCCGGGCCCGTGTGGTCGCGGGCCAGCAGCCGCCGACCGAGGAGACGTTGACCGCGAGCGCCGGCCGGCTCCAGCAGCTGGCCGACCGGCACCCGGAGGTCCGGCTGGTGACGGAGAACTGGCACGCCCTGCTGCCCGACGCCGCGGCCGTGACGGGGCTGCTGGACCGGACCGGGGGGCAGGTCGGCTTCCTCGTCGACCTCGGCAACTGGAAGGGCCCGGACCGGCACGCCCAGCTCGCGGCCGTCGCCGGCGTGGCCGAGACCTGCCAGGCCAAGGTGCGCACCGACGCCGACGGCCGGCTGGACCTGGCCGAGTACCGCACCTGCCTGACGATCCTCGCCGACGCGGGCTACGCAGGGCCGCTCGCCCTGGTCCACGACGGCCCCGACCCCGACGAGTGGGGCCGGCTCGAGGACGCGCACGCCGTCGTGCGGTCGGTGTTCCCCGCGGGCTCGCCCGGCTGAGGCGGGCGCCGACCCCGTCCCGTCCACCGTCAGGACACGCAGCATTCACGTCGCTGAAGGGTTACAGGGCGAATTTCCTACCGCTAGTGTTCTGCTCACCCCGACCTCCGCTCCGGGTGCGCGGCCAGCGCAGACCCGGCCCGACCCGGAGCGACCCGAAAGGACACCGCATGCGTGAGCCCACCCTCGGCGCCAGGCTCGGCGCCGAGTTCCTCGGCACCTTCTGGCTCGTCCTCGGCGGCTGCGGCAGCGCTGTCCTCGCGGCCACGTTCCTCACCGAGGACGGCGTCCAGCTGGGCATCGGCTTCGTCGGCGTCTCCCTCGCCTTCGGGCTCACCGTCCTCACCGGCGCCTACGCCTTCGGCCACGTCTCCGGCGGGCACTTCAACCCGGCGGTCACGATCGGGCTCGCGGTCGCCAAGCGGTTCGAGTGGAGGGGCGTCGGTCCCTACATCGCCACCCAGGTCGTGGCCGCCTCCGTCGCCGGTGCGGTGCTCTTCGCCATCGCGTCCGGGAGATCCGGCTTCAGCGCCGTCGAGAGCGGCTTCGCCTCCAACGGCTACGGCGACCGCTCCCCGGGCGGCTACGGCCTGGTGTCGGCCCTGATCGCCGAGATCGTGCTGACCGCGGTCTTCCTCTACATCATCCTCGGCGCCACCGACGACCGCGCGCCCAAGGGCTTCGCCCCGATCGCCATCGGCCTCGGCCTGACCCTGATCCACCTGGTGTCGATCCCGGTGACCAACACCTCGGTCAACCCGGCCCGCTCGCTCGGCGTCGCGTGGTTCGCCGGCGGCGACGCCCTCAGCCAGGTCTGGTTGTTCATCGTCGCCCCGATCATCGGCGCCGTCATCGCCGGCGCCAGCTACGCCCTCATCACCGGCGCGAACGAGCCGGGGGCGGTGGACGAGGGGATCGCGAACAACCCCGACCTCGGCACCGCGCGCGCCGGCTGAGACGGACCTGGCCGTCCTCGAAGCCGTCGTCGACGCGTCCCATCGGGGTCACGGTCTGACGGGCTCGACCCCACCCGCGTCGGCGACGCGCGCGGAGCCCGAACGGCGGTCCCGATCCGCCGGAGGCGTCCTGGTCGAGGACCGTGCGGGCGCACCCGGAGAGGCCAGGCCCGCGCGACCTGCTGGCGGCAGGTCGGGGTGGAGGCGAGGCCGGGACCGGCGGGCGCCCGCGGCCGGAGGTCTTCCTCACGGCCGGGCCTGAGGCCAGACTGGGTCGCGAGAGGAGGGGAGGAGCACATGCGAGCAGCCGAAGGTGACCGGATCCACTTCGAGGGGAAGGTGGTCGGGACGCACGCGCACACCGCGGTCGTCGTCGAGGGCCGCGGGAAGGACGGCGCACCGCCGTACCTCGTCCGTCACGACGACGGGCACGAGACCGTGGTGTTCCCGGGGCCGGACGCGTGGATCGAACACCGGGAGGACGCCTCGACCTCACCGGGCCCCGGCGACGACCAGGGATGAGGCCCGGCGCCGGGCGGTGACCCTGCGGTGTCGGCGGAGGACGCGGGGACGAGCGCACCGCCTCCGGCCCAGGTCTCGCGGTCACCTCTGGAACGCCTGACGCCGGCGCACGTCGTCGGTCCAGCGCTCCGGTGCCCGGCCGCCGTGGTCCGCTGCGGCGTGCCGAGTTCCCGGCGCGGCCCGATCGCGGGGAGGCCCGATACGCTCAGCGCTACCGCGGGTACGTCGAGCAGGGTCTCCCCACCTTGTCGTCTTCGGTGGAACGCCGATGGCCGGCAGGTCGAGGACGGTGCCGTGAGTCCCAGGTCGAGCCCGTCTGCACCGGACCACCTGCGGGCGCCGGCGCCGGATGCTGCTCTGCTCGCCTCCGGTGGCGCGTGATGCTGCCGTTGCGGCAGCGCTACCGCGACGTGCTGCAGCGCTCGAACCTCGATGGACCCGGGGCGGCCGCGACGTTGCCGCAGATCCTCACCCTGGCGTGCGTGGAGGTGCTGCCGGTGGCCGGAGCCGGTCTGAGCCTCACGGGCGAGCTGCGGGTCCCCTTGAGCGCCAGCAACGTCGCGGCAGCCGAAGCTGAACGACTGCAGGTCAGCCTCGGGGACGGACCGTGCCTCGAAGCAGCCGCCGGCGCTCGGCCGGTCGCCGTCGACGCGGACCGGCTCGGCCGCCGGTGGCCCGTCTACGCCCACGAGCTGCGCCGCCGCACCCCGTTCCGCTCGGTCGCCTCCCTGCCGCTGACCTGGCCCACGGGCCGGGCCTTCGCCGCCCTCGACCTGTACTCCACCGACCCGTCGGGGCCGTTCGACGATCTGGCCGAGGTCCAGGCCGCCCTCGTCCCCGCGACGACGGCCGTGCTCCTGGAACAGCGCGACTGGCTCCTCGGCCCGGCCGAGCAGCCGGAGCACGACCCCGCCGCCGGCCGCCGGATGGCCGTCTGGAGTGCGGTCGGGATGCTGATGGTGGCCGCAGACGCCACCTACGACGACGCGCTCGCCCTGCTGCGCAGCTACGCGTTCAGCTGCGACCTGGACCTCGACACCGCCGCCCGCCTGCTCCTCCAGCACACCGTGACCACCGACGACGTCCTCACCCCGCCCTGACCCACGGTTCGGGGCCGCCCGGCGGATCCGTCGCACCCGTGGGGACCGACCCGCCGCGCGCCGCGATGGTGGCGGGAGCCGGACCCGTGCACCGTCAGCGTGCCGCCACCCGGCGCCTCGGGCGGCGGCGCTCCCGGATGGGCCGTCTCAGCCGTGCCGCGGTGTCCGGGCAGTCCGCACCGCCTCGTCCACGACGCTTAGGGCGACGGTGACGAGGTCGGTGCCCTCGTGCTGGCTGAGCGCGCGGAGCCGCTCCAGAGCCCGCCCCTCGCTGACCCCGCCGCGGCTCATGACGATCCCGACCGCCCGCTCGACGGCGACCCGGCCGTCCAGCGCGGCCTGCAGCTGGGCCACCAGCCGGCGGGCCTGGGCCAGGACGTGGGCGTTCTGCACCGCCACCGCGGCCGGCGCGGCGAACAGCTCGCCCAGCTCTGCGGCCCGCTGGTCGAACACGCCCTCCGAGTGGGCGTACACGTTCATCGCCCCCAGCACCCCGCCCGGGGTGACCAGGGGTAGGGACACCACGCTGTGCACCCCCAGCCGCACCACCTCGCGGCCGAAGCGGCGCCACCGCAGGTCTGAGCCCAGCGACCCCGCGACCACCGTCCTCGCCTCAGCGGCCGCGGTGATGCAGGGCCCTTCCCCGATCCCGTACTGCACGTCGTCGACCTCGCGCACGAACGGTGCGGTGACCACGACCATGGCCGTCCGACCGCCCTCCAGGAGCGTCAGCCCGGCCCCCTCCGCACCGGGGATCGCCTTCACCGCGAACCCGGCCACCCGGGTCAAGAGGGTCTCCAAGCCCAGATCGGCCGAGGCCAGCCTCGCCAGACCCGCCAGACCGGCCCGCAGGTCGTCGTCCTCGCGCGCAGGCCCGTCGGCCACCGGCTCATCCGTCCGACCAGCGCCCCTCGCCGTCCAGTCACCCATGCTCTCCCGCCCTCCGGCCATCACGACCACCCGCCTCCCAGCACCTCGGTCGACGTCCCCTCTCGTCGGCGACGGACACGGTCCCCGGCCAGCCCAGCGAGGGGGTGGCGACGGGGACCGGGCCTTCGGCACCACGGGCCGTCGGGCCCGCGTCGGCAACGGGCTCCCGCTCGGCGGTCGGGGCGCCGGTCGAGTCGAGCCACGCTGAGGAGCAGCAGCCAGCGACGACGACGACCAGGACGGGCCGTCGGCAGCGGGTGGCCGGGCGTCGAGAACGGCGACGTGGGTGACACCACCAGATGCGCCTCGGGATCGGGGCCTGCGCGTAGCTCTGGGCGGTGGACACGAGCGTCATCAAGGCCGCGGCTGCGCGGCGGCCCCGTTCCCAGACCGGCTGACGACCAGCGTCCCCACCGTAGCGCGATCGTGATCGTCCGACCGCCCCGGTCCCCTCACCGCCAGCATTGAGTTCGTCGGGGAGGTGGAGGATGATCGGGGCTCTGCGGTGCGGGGGGCGCTTGCACCGCCCCCCGTACCGCGCCGGCCACCGGTCTCGATCCAGAGAACCCCGGCCCGGACGAACGCGTACCCACCGGATCCGGCTTCACGCAGTCCGGCCTCGCGGTGGGACGCGACGGCGGCCACGACGCGCTGACAGCAGCGTCGACCCGGTGACGATGCGCCCGACCGACCGGGGTCTGCCGAGCGACCAGAACGCTGGGTTGACGGCGACGGCGATCCAGCTGGCGACGGGCTGGGCGTCCCCGAGGAGACCGCGGCCGAACGCGGTCGGGGCGAGGGTCGCCAGCCACGCGCCGGTCCAGACCGCCCTGCTCGCGGTCGAGAGGCCGTGCCACGTGTCCTGGTCTTCGCACGGCCGGGGCTGAGCCGCGCCGTCCCTCGCTCATCGCGGGAGGCTCCCGGCTGGCTGACGCGACCGCGGGTCGATCGGTGGGCGGGCGCCGCGGCGAGGATGACGAGGACGACCGCGCGCTCGAGTCGCCGGCCTCACCGGTGGGCTCGTCGACCGCGTCCGAGCGGTCGTGCCCGACGAGCCGAGTCCTGTGCCGTTCCGGAGGATCGCCCTGGGCGTGAGCTACAGGCCGAAGAACGGACGGCACCCCTCATAGCCGGCGATCTCGACCGTCTCCCGCTGACGGGAGGCCTCCCAACGGGTGCGAGACAACCGCAGATGCACCATCGTGTCCGCCCCCTGCCCGGTCTCGGTCCTGTGGCGGCTCACGCCGTTGTCCTCGTAGCCGACGGCGCGGCTCACTCCGAGCGAAGCGGCGTTGTGATGCCATGCGGACGTGACGGCGTACTCGGCACCGAGCGGCCCGAAGGCGAAGGCCAACACCGCGCGCCGGGCCTGCTTCCCCCAGCCCCGCCCGCGAGCATCCGGTGCGAGATGCGAAGCGCTGTCGACCGTCCGCAGCACGGGGAAGTCTTCCCCCTCGAGCGACTGCACGCCGATGATGCGACCGGCCAGCACGACGACGAAGTCGAGGCGCCAGTCGTCGACCGACCAGTTCCCCACCGCCTGCCAGTAGGACTGACGGGCCGAGACAGCGCTCCTCGTGCGCTGGTCCAGGCCGGTGAAACGGGGAAGGCTCGGGTTGCCGCTGACCTCACCCGAGAGCGTCGCTGCTATCGCGTCGAGATCCGCTTCCGTCGTGGGCCGCAGCAGCAGGTCAGGGGTCCTCAGGGTGATCCTGGTCAACGGCCACGCGTCACTGTCCACACCCGCGAGGTTAAGACCTCAGCCGTCCTCCAGGACCCGCAACCGTCGGGGACATCAGGGGATCACCAGCGACGGAACTCCGGCCGACGGGAGCCCGGAGATCACCACAGCTGTCGAGGGCGGGGCTCGGGGTCTCCGACGGTGACGAACACCCCGCACCCCCTGCGGGGGCTTCGTGCCGGTACCGGCTGGTCCACGGTCTCAGCCGACGATCACGGCGCTGTCGCTGGCGGCGCTCCCAGCGTTGAGCGGGCAGCGTCCCCGGGCCTCGCCGCTGGTGGCGGTCGCGCTCCAGTGCCACTGCGGCCCGACGGTCACCAGGAGGCTGCTGGGGATGCCGATGTGCAGCTGGTCGTCCATGACGTGGAGGTGGTCCTGGACGTTGCTCGCTGAACCCGAACCGGTCGGCGCTGTGAGCTGGAGCGAGACCGGGACGGCGGCGTGCACCGTGGCGGTGATGACCAGGGCAGGCTGGTCGTGCGCCGTCACCCTCGTCCCCGGGCTCGCGGTGAGCTGCACCGTCAGATCGGCGGAGATCGTCGTGGCCATGGTGAAGCCGATCACCAGCTGGTCGTCCTGCGTCATCAGGTCGACCGAGGTGATGGCGGCTTCTCCTCTCGGGACGGCGCCGGCTGGGGTGCAGGAGCTGGCGAGGTCCGCTGAAGCGGGCAGCGCGGTGGGTGCGGCGTGTCCGTGCGTGTGCGCGTCGGCCTCCGGGGCTGGCGCGGCAGGACGGGCAGACGCCGAGGTGCAGCCTGTCGCGGCGAGGGTGAGCAGGAGGGCGAGCGACGCGCCCCGCAGGCCCGGAAGGGGTCTGCGGGGACGCATCGCAGCAGAGGCGGTGTTGGTCACGACTTCTTCACGGTGACCGTCGTCCGCATCCACGGGTGGACCAGGCACTGGAACTTGTGGACACCGACCGCGGGGTGCTGAGCCGCGGACGAGGTGCCGGCCGGCACCAGCGTGCCGAGGAACTTGCCGAAGTCGCAGTTGTCGACCGTCTCCGTGACGGCCTTGTTCCACTCCTCCACACAGCCCTTGCCGAAGGTGTCGACCTCGGTGAAGGTGTGGATGATCCCTCCCACGTTCGTGGCCTCGATCGCATCACCTTGGTCGAGGCCGATGGCCCGCTGCCGGATCCACCATGCGCCATCACCACCGTCGGCCAGTTCCTCCCGGAACTCCGGCAGCGTGACGCTGCCGGTGGACCTGGTGCACAGGCCGGGGAACTCCACGTCCCAGCTCGCCTTGTCGCAGGCGTCCCGCAGTTCGAGGACGCGAGCCTTCGGCGAGTCGGCGTGCGCGGCCCCCGGTACCAGCAACGGCAGCATCGCCACAGCGAGCGCCGCGTAGACGGTCTTCTTGAACTTCACGCTGATCTCCATCGTGATGGCTCCGCCGAGAGGCAGAGGCGAGTGATTCCTCGCACGATCGGATGTGCGAAGAATGGATCCGTGCCGCGGCTTTCGGGAGGACCAGGACACGGGTGGCACAGCGGCTCGCATCGCACGCAGAACGCGTCGGGATACGAACCTGGCAGCTCCTTTCCCGGCCCTGAGATGAACCTTCAAGTGGAGTATCTCGGCGGACGTGGACGCCGCCCACCCTCAAAATGGGAGGTGCGACCAATGCATCGTTCGAAGGCGTTTCCTCGACGAGTTCGCAGCGCGATCTGCGCGGTCCCGGAGGCGGAGACGCGGCTTGCAGGCCGAGGCTCGCGCAGTGTCCACTCCTGCGCCCGTGGTCCTGGGACGACCGCTGCGGGCGCGACCTCCCGGCGGGCGGTGTGGTTCCACGGGCCTGGGTCGTACCGGCGTCGCGTCCGGGCTGCCCAGGGCAACAGCGATGGATCAGCTCCCGCGAACCCCGGCTCTCGGCCTGACCAGTTCGTCAGTTCGCCGGCCGCACGAGCACGGCTGGAGACAACCGTCTGACCCGCCGGCAGAGCTCATGAGGGGATGAAATTCACGGGGCCCAACGCGGTGAGTGCTTCCCGCCGTCGCGTCACACTCGTCATCGAGGCGTGGATGAGGCTCTGCTCGTGGTCTCTTCCTCATCCATCCACCCCCGGGCCGAACCCGCTTCAACCGCTTCGCCAGCACACCGCTGACGGCGGACGTTCTCGGGCCCCAGCCCACCCTGGTGCAGCAACTGCTCCTCGTCTCCAGGGACCGGTACGCCACGGTCACCGGTCACCAGCGGCGCACCACACCGCCCACCCCCTGACCGGGTACGCCCTCCGGACGCGGTGCTCTGGTCCACCGCGGTGTGGCCGGCGGCGTCGACCCCCCAGGACGGTGACGGGGGTTCGGCCTCAGGTCGACGCGCGAGGCTGCCGCCCGGTCCGAGGGCGTCGACCACGACGTGCGTCCCACACCGGGGTACTCGCGGGACGCTCAGGACCGGATCACTCGAGGGCTGCGATCTGGCGTTCGAGGAACCGTTGTTCCGCAGCGTTGTCGGTGAGGCTGCGGGCCCGTTGGTAGGCGTCCCGGGCTTCGGCAGGGCGGTCGAGGCGGTGGAGGAGGTCGGCTTCGACGGCGTGCAGGTAGTGGTAGCCGGCCAGTCGGCCTTCCTGGTCGAGAGTCCGCACCTCAGCGAGGGCCGCTGCGGGCCCGGCGATCTCGGCGAGGGCGACGGCGCGGTTGAGGGCGACCACGGGTGAGGGCCACACCTGGAGGAGAGCGTCGTACAGGCCGAGGATCTGGGCCCAGTCGGTGGTTCGGCCGTCGCGTGCGACGGCGTGCTGGCAGGCGATGGCGGCTTGGAGGGTGTGCCGGCCGGCGCGGGGGTGAGGCAGTGCAGCCATCACCAGCTGGTGGGCGCGTCGGAGGGCGAGGTGGTCCCAGCGGGTGGGGTCCTGGTCACGCAGCTGGATCAGCTGGCCGTGTTCGTCGGTGCGGGCCGCCCGTCGGGCGTCGGCCGCCAGCAGCAGGGCGAGCAGCCCCGCGACCTCGGGTTCGTCGGGCAGGAGCTCACGCAGGGTCTCGGCCAGACGAAGGGCAGCGTCGACGAGATCGGCACGGACCACGGAGGAGCCCGTGGGGGCGGTGTACCCGGTGGTGAAGAGCAGGTGCACGACGCCGAGGACACCGTCGAGCCGGTCGGGCAGCTCGGCAGCGCTCGGGAGGCGGAAGGGGATGCGGGAGCCGGTGATCTTCTTCTTGGCGCGGGTGATCCGCGCGGCCATCGTGGTCGCCGGTACCAGGAATGCGCGAGCGATGTCCACGGTGTCGACCCCGCACACCAACCTCAGGGTGAGCGCGACCTGGGCCTCCACCGCGAGGGCGGGGTGGCAGCACAGGAAGACCAGCCGGAGCCGTTCGTCCGGCACGGTGGTCTCGTCCTGGAGCCGTGGCTCCATGTCGGCCTCCCCTTCCGGAGACGTCAGGTGCGGTTCGACCAGCAGCGGCAGCTTCGCCTTCAAGGTCTGGTCCCGCCGGACGGCGTCGATCCCCCGCCGCCTCGCTGTGGTGGTCAGCCAGGCGGCCGGGCTTGCGGGGATCCCCTCGCGACGCCAGGACTGGAGGGCGGCGGTGTAGGCCTCCTGGACGCACTCCTCCGCGAGATCGAGATCGCGGACGGTGCGAAGCGTCGCGGCGACCACGTAGGCCCACTCGGCCCGGTGCGCCTGCGCCAGGGCGGCCTCGACCAGCGCCCGGTCGGTCACGCCGCCGGCTGCTCCAGGACGCCACCGCTGTGCACGGGCCGGACCTCGACCCCACCGCCGGCCTGCACGACCGGGTTGGTACCAGCGATGGCGAGTGCGGCGTCGAGGTCGGGAGCCTCCAGGATGTAGAACCCCGCGACGACCTCCTTGGCGTCGACGAAGGGGCCGTCGGTCATCCCGTCGGCGCGGATCGAGGTCGCCAGGTCGCGCGGGGTCAACGCATAGGCCAGCAGCATCGAGCCGGACCCCGCCAGCTCCTCGGCGTGCTGGTCGGCGGCTGCGGTGTCGGCCTCGGTCGCGTCGGGGGCGTGGACGGAGTCGTCGGTGTAGATGAGGACGGCGTACTGAGCCATGGTGGCTCTCCTTCCGGTAGGGCTGGATCGATCTCTACACCCCTCCGTCGGACAGCGACGCCGGAATCGACAGCGCCCGGAGATCTTCTCGTCACCTCTCGCAGGACGAGCTCTGCCGGATGCGAGGGTGCTGCGATCTTCGCCCCCGACTCCGCGGTCTGGGCCCGCCGGGTGGATCCGCTCGTGCCGGGGCACACCGCCGCGTTGCTGGTGCTGACACGGGATCGGCGGGACCACGCACCCACTGGAGCGCGCGGGCGCCTCGCGCGGACGTCTCGACGGCCGTCATGCGTTGACGTGCAGCGTGACGCGACCCTTAGGCTGCTCTCAGGACCACGACCAAGACCGGTTGCTCGTTCGGCGCGGTGGGGATCGTGGCCGGAGCGGGTCGGCGCTCGGAGCCGGCCTGGTCATCGTTGTCGCTGTTGGTGCGCTCGACCTGACTGGGGACCGGGACGGGCACGACGAAGGGCCCTCGTGGTGCCAGTTCCCCCGGTTGTGCGGCTACTGCGCCCCTGCCACCCCTGGCCGAGGTCCAGCCGAGCTGTCAGACCTCTCCGCTTGGCTCATGGACGAGCGTCGTCGCGCTGTCGCTCCCGGTTCATGGGCCCGACAACTCCCGCCTGCACGCTCCATCTGCTCGTATCCCCCTGGAAGGACCACTCTCATGTTCGATGAGGGCAAAGTTCAGACGCTCCTGCTCGCCGTCTTCGGTCTCGTGATCATCGTCGTGGGCATCGCGCTCGCGGCCGGCGCCCGGAAGGCGCAGTACAGCGAGACGGCGCGGGTCGGGTTCAACACCCTGGTCGCCATCGTCATCGTGGCCATCGGGATGGGCGCCATCGGCTTCGCGGCCTTCGGGCGCCGGATCCTGACCGCTCTCGGCATCGGCTGAGACGGGTGCCCGAGCTTCGCACCGACGACGGTCCGCGCAAGCTGCGCGCTGTCTGGCTGGGCCCGAAGGGTGCCACGCTCCCCTTCGAGTGGACCTACGTGCAGTGGTCGGTCACGCTGCTGATGATCCCGCTGGGGATCGCCCTGGTGGCCCTGCTGGTCGCGCTGGGCGGGCTGGTGACCATCGGTCACGCTCCGTGGTTCACCTTCTGGTTCGGTCTCATCTACGGTGCACCGCTCGCGATCTACCTGGCCGTGCGGCTCATGCGTGGGGTGACGTTCGACGAACCCCTGCGCTACAAGACGACGACGTTCCGCGAGGAGTTCGGGCGTCGGTCCCGCGACCGCGCTGAGGGCGTCACCCAGTGGGTGATGCCGTTCCCGAAGATCACCGAGCCCTCGGCGGTCGCGCAGGACCTGCTGGCCGGCCGCTTCTCGGGTGAGCAGGAGGAGCAGTGATGAGGCGGCGGCGGGGCGAGGACCTGGCGGTCGCCGACCGGGCTGGGGTCGACGAGGCACCCGACCCCGGTTCGCGGATCGTCCGGCAGGGTCGGGCCGCGCAGGGCTGGCTGCGCCGGCAGGTCACCTCGCAGCGAGAGGTCGTCTTCCCGCTCGCGACGGAGGAGATGGCGGGGCCGCTGCAGTTCACCCGCGGCGGCATGTTCGTCTGGTTCGTGCTGGGCGGTCAGTCGTGGGACTTCCGCACGCTCGACGACCGCCGGCGGCTGTGGGACCAGCAGACCTACCGCTACGGGCAGCTGGCGGCCTCCCGCCCGGAGGGCCGGCCGATCCGGCTGCGCGTCTCGACCCGCCCGTACCCCTCGTTCGAGTACGCGCGCTCGCTGGACGAGGAGACGCCGAACCCGCTCCCGCAGGTGCCGGGTGGTGAGTCGTGGAACGACTACCTCGGCCACGGCCAGCGCCGGCTGCAGTCGACGGGTCTGGACCAGAAGATCACCGCGCTCGGGGTCTGGGTCGGTCCCAACCCGAAGCCGGCGGTCCGCGAGCAGCTGATCCAGGGCACGGAGACGCCGTCGCGGGAGACCGTGCAGGTCATCGAGCAGATCCTCCAGGTGGAGAAGGTCGTCACGGGTCCAGGCTTCGACGCCCGTCGGGCGACCGCCCGGGAGATGGCTTTCCTCTTCCACCGGAGCCTGTCGATGGGCGTCCCGGCTCCCGTGCACGCCGGGGTCGGCGGGGACCGCTGGGAGCTCGAGGACCTGGCCGAGTTCACCGACCGCCGGGTGTGGCTGAGCGAGCCGTACGGCTCGTCGGTCCGGGTGGTCTCGGAGATCAAGGGCAGCCAGGTCAGCCGCGCCGTGGCGGTGCTGACGATGGGGATCATGCCCGATCGGACCTGGCCCGAGGACGGCCGCGACCCGTGGATGCTGGCCTCCAACCGGTTGGGCTTCCCGGTGGAGTGGTCGCTGTCGGGGACGCTGATGTCGGCGCGCACGCTCACCCGGGCGATCGAGTTCGAGCAGAACCGGGCCTCGGGGATCGCGGCGCACTACCAGGAGCACCAGATCACGCCCCCGCCCTCGGTCGGCCGGGCGATCCGGTCGGCGGCCGCGAACCTGGACGAGGTCACCGAGGGTGACAGCCGGACGTCGGCCCGCTTCCTGGGCACCGTCCGGCTGGCGGTCTACGGCCAGACCGAGGACGAGGCCCTCAAGCGGGCGCGCGACCTGGTCGACCTGTACGGCGAGCGGTTGAACATGCCGTTGCAGCACACCCGGGGGCAGGCTCGCGCGCTGCGGGAGTTCATCCCGGGCGAGCCCCGAGCCCAGCACGGGTTCCAGCGGCGGATGCCGGTCCGCTACCTCGCGTCGGCGCTGCCGAACGTCGACAGCGCGCTGGGCACCCCGACCGGCCCCTACCTGGGGTACGGCATCGGGTCCGCGCGGCGGGCTGCCCGCTTCGACATGCACTACGGCCCGGAGGTGCTGCAGACGCCGGGGCTGTTCCCGATCGTGGCGGAGCCGGGCGGCGGGAAGAGCGTGCTCATCGGGACGCTGGCCTACAACGCGGTGCGGGCGGGTCAGCCGACGATCATCTTCGACCCGTCGGGACCCCTGGCGCGGCTGGCGGCGCTGCCGGAGCTGGCGCCGTTCTCGCGGGTGCTGGACCTGACGGCGTCGAAAGCGGGCACGTTGTCGCCGTACCAGATGGTGCCGGAGCCGACGCGGGAGGCGTACACCGAGGAGAACGTCTTCAACCAGCTGGAGTACGAGCGTGCGCAGCGGCGGGGCGCGGCCGAACGACAGCAGCTGATGTTCGACGTCCTGCGGATGTGGCTGCCGGCCACCACCCTGCGGCTGCCCGGAACCGACGTGATGCTGCGGGACGCCCTGCGTCGGGTCTCGGAGCGGACGCGGAGCCGTGGGCTGCGGGACACCCGCACCAACCCGCGCTGGATCATCGAGGAGCTGGAGAACTTCCAGGAGTCGGGAGTGACCGAGCAGCAGCGCGAGCTCGCCCGTCAGATCGTCGACGAGCTCAGAGCAGCGGCGGAGTTCCCGCTCGGTGAGCTGATCATGCCGCCGCACCGCGGCCCCATCGACGACGAGGAGGTCGAGGACAAGACCCTCGTCATCGTGACGATGCCGGGCCTGTCGCCGCCCCCGGAGGCGGTCGAGCGGGAGTACTGGGGCTCGGAGGAGCGCTACACCCAGCCGTTGCTGCACCTGGCGGCGTTCTTCGCGTCGAAGTTCATCTACGGCCGGGCCCGTGACGTGCGCAAGAACGTGTTCCTCGACGAGAACCACCTGATGGGTCAGTGGGGGTCGGGGCGGGCATTCTTCGTCCGGCTGTCGCGGGACTCCCGGAAGTGGAACACCGCGATCGGCGCGGCGAGCCAGCACCCGGCGGACCACCTGTCGATCGGCCGGGTCGACGCCCTGATGGGTTCGGCGTTCGTGGGGCGGCTCACCAAGGCGGCGACGGCGGTGGAGGCCTGCCAGCTGGTCCAGTGCCCGGAGGCGTACGCACCGGTCATCCAGGCGCTGTCACCGAAACCGCGCGAGGGCCAGACGGCGGGTGAGACCGGCGAGTTCGTCTGGCTGGACCCGCTGGGCCGGCTGGGGAAGATCCGGATCGACCTGGACTGGCACCCGGCGCTGCGGGCCGCTCTGCAGACCACGCCGGGCCGTACGCGGCCGGCGGTGCGGCTGACCCCGCAGCCGACACCGTTCATCGACCCGGACCTCTTCGAGTCGGTGCCGCACATCCCGATCGACGACCACGAGGTGGCCGCATGAGCATGGCGCTCAAGTTCCGTCGTCCGCTGGTGCGGCTGCTGCTGGTCCTCGGCCTGGTGCTGGTGGCCGGGCTGGTGGCCGCCCGGCCTGCGGCGGCGGACATCTGCCAGGACGCGCCGGCGCCCATCGCGCCGAAGTCGGGGCTGCCGGGCATGCTGACGAACCAGCCGGAGAACGTGCCGGACGCCGCACCGGACCCGTTCATGGATCCGGCCGTCCCGATCGGGGACGTCTACGGCTACAACTGGAAGTGGTCGAACTTCGACCTCGGGTGCGGCAGCGACTTCCTCCGCGACCCGGTGGCGGTGACCAACACCCAGAGCGCCAACGTCGTGATGTCGGTGCTGGGCGGGGTCCTGGCCGGGCTGGGCTCCCTGGAGCAGATGGCCAAGACGTCGTCGCTGGGCTGGCTGACCGATGTCGTCAGCGGGGTGGCCGACAAGCTGAAGGGTCCGCTGCTGGCGGTCTGGCTGCCGCTGGCGATGCTGGGGGTCGGGCTGATCATCGGGTTCCGCGCGAAGCGGGCGAGCTACTCCGACACCCTGCGCACCGCGCTGATCATCGTCGGGGCGGTCGGGATGGCCACCTTCGCGCTGGTCTTCCCCGCGGTGGCCTCGTCGGCGGTCGACAAGGCGGTCGTCACGGTGGCGGACGCGGCGGGCCAGCAGTTCTCGGCCTCGGCGACGGACGCCGTGACCCGAGAGAGCGCGTACCGGACCTGGCTCACGGGCAACTTCGCGGATCCGGACTCCGCGGCGGCGCGGGAGCTGGGGCCGCGGCTGATGAGCGCGACGCACTACACGTGGTCGGACATGAAGCGCATGTCCGCCGACCCTGCGGCGAAGAAGCAGATCGACACCGCCAAGGCGGCGGAGTTCAAGGCGGTCGCCCAGGACCTCGAGACGCGCGACCCGGCGGCTTACGAGACCTTCACGGGTCGCGGCGAGCGGACCGCCCCGGCGCTGCTCGGGGTGCTGGTCGTGGTCTGCATGGGGCTGTTCATCGGCCTGGCCATGCTGATGGTCCTCATCGCCCGGGTGATGATGCAGGGCCTGGCCCTGGCCGCACCGCTGGCGGCGGTGCTGGGGGTGCTGCCGACCCACACGTCGGTGCTGTCCCGGCTGTGGGACCTGTTCACCGCGTCGATCGTGGCGGTGGCCAAGTTCGTGATCGCCGGCGGGGTGATGGCGCTGGTGCTCGCCGCCATCCAGTCGAACGACGCGTTGGGGGCGGGCGCGAAGCTGTTCTGGGTGGTGGTGGCCACCGTGGTGGCCCTGCTCCTGACGCGACCGATCCGCAGCTTCAAGACGATCGTGCCCGGACTGGACCCGAACCAGTCCTACCTGCGGACGGCGATGTCGGGGGTGGCCAGCTATTTCGGGGCGCGGATCGGCACCGAGGACGGGACCGCCGCCGGCGTCCGCAGCTCGTTCGCGGCGGCCGAGGACCAGGAGGGGTCGCGCGTCCCCGTGCCGTCGGTGTCCCCGGACACCAGCGAGTCGCTGGCGGCACTCCCCCAGCCGGTGTGGGCGTCGGCCGCCACCGCGGACCCGATCTGGACGCAGACGCCGGCCGCGGGAACGGAGACGGCGGGCCCCGACGCGGCCGCCAGTGCGGCCCCGATCAGCGCGGCCAACGCCACGGCTTGGTCTCGCGGGCAGTCCTGGCCCGGAGTGGTGAGCGGTGCACCCGCCCGTCCCGCCCTGCCGGCGGCCCCGCTGCGCCTGGGAGCAGCTCCGCTGGACGACGACAGCAGCGCGAGCCGGGGCGGGCAGCCGGGCCTCGTCCTCACCTCGTCCCAGGACACGGTCGTGGACGGTCCCGTCGTCGGGACCTCGCCGGCCTCCGCGTCGAACCCCTCGACCGCTGACTGGGCGCAGCGCCCGCGGCCGGTGGCGCCCGCCCAGGCGGGGACCGAGGTGGTGTTCCCCACCGGGATCATCGTGGCGGCCGAGGAGCACCCGCTCTACCAGCGCTCGACCACCGACGACCTGGAGCCGTCCGAGGTGTACCTGAACCTGCCGGACGCCGAGCTCGCCGAGGACGGCAGCGAGCACGAGATGGTCGCCTACTCGAGCGAGGCGGGCCGGTCGCGTGCCCCGGCGTGACCAGCTGACCTACGACCTCGGTGACTCCTCGTCGCGTGGCCCGGTGCCGTGGCTGCCCCTGGTGGTGCTCGTCGCCGTCCTCGGCCTGGTGACGCTGCTCGTGGCCGGCGTCGTCCGCAGCGGCGGCGATCCTGAGGCTGCCCCGGCCGCACCGGGGTCGACGTCGATCGCGACCGCGACGGCGGCTCCGTCCACCCCGGGGCCCGGCGTGAGCACCCCGCCGACGGGGTCGGACGCTGACGAGGCTCCCGCTGCGCCCGAGGGCAGCGAGCGAGCGGCCGTCGCCTTCGTCGACGCCTGGTTGGACCGGGACCCGAAGACCCGTCCCGCGGCTCTGGCCGCAGTCTCGGCCCCGGCTCTGGCCGAGGGGCTGATGCTCACCGACCCGGCGAACATCCCGAAGGCCACGCGGCGCGGTGCGCCGGAGCTGGTCGACGCGTCCACGTACAGCTCGCAGTTCACGCAGGCCCTCAGCACGGGTCTGACGATCGAGGTCTACCTGGTGGCTGACCCGGCCGCGCGCTACCAGTGGTTGGCCACCTCGGTGGAACAGGCCTGAGCCGATGGATCCCGTCTCCGCCAGGATGGCGTTGCAGCTCGGCGTCAGCCTGGTGCGGAACCGGGGGACGCGCTACCTCGTCGTGGGCCTGCTGCTGCTGACCCTGGCGACGAACGTCCTGCTGATCTTCAGCCCGTGGATGCTGACGGCGCAGATGACGGCCGCGCAGCGTGCGCAGCAGCTGTCCACCGCGGACGCCGGCTCCTGCGGCGGTGCGGCTGACACCATCGAGACGGACAACGCCTCCGCCGGGTCGATGTCCACCGAGCAGGTCGCCAACGCCCGGACGATCTGGCAGGTCGCCCAGCGGATGGGCACCGGCGACCGCGGGGCCGTGGTGGGCATCGCCACCGCGCTGCAGGAGTCCACCCTGCGCAACCTCGACCACGGCGACCGCGACTCGGTCGGCCTCTTCCAGCAGCGGGCCGGCTGGGGTTCTGCGGCTGTGCGGATGAACCCGGCGAAGTCGTCGGAGCTGTTCTACGCCGCCCTGAAGAAGGTGAAGGGCTGGCGCGACCTGCCGGTCACCGTCGCGGCGCAACGGGTGCAGATCTCGGCCTTCCCGACGGCCTACGCCAAGCACGAGAAACCGGCGACGGGTCTGGTGGCCCTGTTCCGCTCGAAGGCACCGGCGGGCAGTCCGGAGGCCGCGGCGGCGATGGGGTCGGCGATGTGCGGGGACGCGGACGCCGCCCAGTGCCCGCCCACCGGGATGGCCATGGAGGCCGGGCTGACCCCGGATGCGCTGCGGGTGCTGCGGTGCCTCCGGAGTGGCTGGTCGCCGTTGAGCAGCTTCGGCGGGATCGGTGACCGGCCGTCGAACGTCGACCGGGACCACCAGGAGGGCCGGGCCATCGACGCGATGATCCCGGACTACCAGTCGCCTGCCGGCCGTCGGCTGGGGCAGAGGATCGCCGACTGGGTGGTCACCAACCACGCCCGCTTGGGGGTCCGGTACGTCATCTGGAACGCGAAGATCTGGAACGTGCAGCGGGAGAAGGAGGGCTGGCGGTCCTGCGGTGCCGGTGGGAGCTGCTACTCAGGCCCTGACGACACCGCGGCCCACCGGGACCACGTCCACGTGTCCGTGTTCGGGAACCAGGCGGCGGTCGATCCCACCGGGCCGACGGGGCCCATCGTCCGGCCCGTCGACCGCTACACCCTCACCGCCCGCTTCGGGCAGTGCTCGTCGCACTGGGCGAACTGCCACACCGGGCTGGACTTCGCCGCGAGCACCGGCACGCCGGTCAGGGCGATCATGGGTGGCACGGTGGTCTGGACGAAGTGGGGTGGGGCCTACGGCAACCTCACGAAGATCCAGCACGCCAACGGGATCCAGAGCTGGTACGCGCACCAGGTGAGCAGAACGGTCGAGGTGGGAGATGTGGTGACGGCAGGACAGGTCATCGGCCGGGTCGGAGCCACGGGCAACGTCACCGGTCCCCACCTCCACCTCGAGGTCCGCACCAAGGGCACGCCCGTCGACCCGGACCGCTGGCTGTCGGCGCACGGGGTGTCGGCATGACCGAGCGCGAGAGCAAGTGGGAGGACCTGACCTTCGACGAGAACGGCCGCCTCGTCGACCTCGCGGGTCCGGTCGAGTTCGTCAGCTTCGGACCGCCGGCGCCGATCACCTGGGCAGCGGTCATGGACTTGGGCGAGGTGTTCGGCCGGCGCGCCGCCGTTCGCAACTCACGCGGGTCGACCTACGACCTGCGCATCGCCTCCGAGGCGTTCGAGGACGCCGGCGGCTGGTACGTGCATCTCGTGGGCGAGGACCAGTGGTGGGCCTGGCTGTCGATCGACGAGGAGCACCGGCCAGCGCGACCGGCGCGCGCGACGTGCTGGCCAACTCGCTACGTGTGGTCTGAGATCCGAGGCAGCTGAGCCAACCGGTCCAGGCGGCGGTGAGACGACCTCGACCGCGGGACTCGCGTGCAGGTCGTGCCCCAGGACCGGCCCGCCGCAGCAGTTCCGAGCCGTGCTCCACGAGGGATCTTGCTGGCGCACCCGGAGAGACTCGAACTCCCAACCTTCTGATCCGTAGTCAGATGCTCTATCCGTTGAGCTACGGGTGCTCGTCGCTGCGGCACGCCGCAGACAACGGTTGACCACTATACCCATCACCGCCGGGGGACGCGAACCGGACCGCTCGCCCTCGCTCGGACCCTCCTGGCACCCGCGGCGCCGGCGCGCGAGCACGTCGGCGGCGCACGGTCGGCAGCGCGTCCGGTCCGGGCAGACGTCAGCGGGTGCGGCGGCGGAGCCGTTTGACATCACCCGGCGTTCTCCTAGAGTTCATCCGACGGCTGCCCGTGCGTCGTCTCCAGGTGCCTGGGAGCACCCCGGCCCCGAGGGGAAGAGCGACGTGACCGTGCTGTTCGTCGTGATCGCCGTCGTCGTCGTCGCCCTGGTCTTCGACTTCACCAACGGCTTCCACGACAGCGCCAACGCGATGGCGGGCCCCATCGCCACCGGGGCGCTGCGCCCCCGGACCGCCGTGATCATCGCCGCGGTGCTCAACCTGGTCGGCGCGTGCCTGTCCACCGAGGTGGCCAAGACGATCTCCGGCGGCTTCTTCGACGAGTCGCTCATCACCGCGCCGATCATCCTGGCGGGCCTGGTCGGGGCGATCGTCTGGAACCTGCTCACCTGGCTCCTCGGACTGCCGTCGAGCTCCTCGCACGCCCTCTTCGGCGGGCTCATCGGCGCGGTCGTCGTCGGCGCCGGGATGAGCACGGTGCACGGCTGGGTCATCGTCTCCAAGGTGCTGCTGCCCGCGCTGGTGGCCCCCCTCGTCGCGGGCCTGGCCGCCGTCGCCGCCACCCGGATCGCCTACCGGATCAGCCGCGGGGCCGACCGCGCGCAGACCGACGCCGGTTTCAAGTACGGCCAGGCCTTCACCGCGTCGCTCGTCGCCCTCGCGCACGGCACCTCCGACGGCCAGAAGACCATGGGCGTGATCACGCTGGTGCTGATCGCCGCCGGCCTCCAGCAGGCCGACACCGGCCCGCAGTGGTGGGTGGTCCTCGCGGCCGGACTGGCCATCGGGCTCGGCACCTACTCGGGCGGCTGGCGGATCATGCGGACGATGGGCAAGGGCATCGTCGAGATCGAGACCCCGCAGGGGGCGGCCTCGGGCGCCGCCACCGCCGCGACGATCCTCGCCTCCTCCCACCTCGGCTTCGGCCTCTCGACCACCCACGTCAGCACCGGCAGCATCCTGGGCTCCGGCGTCGGCCGCGAGGGCGCGGAGGTGCGCTGGGGCGTCGCCCGCCGGATGGTCTTCGCCTGGTTGCTGACCCTCCCGGCCGCCGGCCTGGTGGGCGGGCTCTCGGCCCTCGTCGCCGAGCAGGGGACCGTCGGCGTCGTCGGCCTGCTGGTCCTGCTGACCGCCGCCTGCGCCGTCATCTACGGCTTCTCCCGCCGGCACCGCATCGACCACCAGAACGTCACCGACAGCGCGGAGGTGATGGTCTTCGCGAGCGCCAGCGGGCGCAGCTACAGCACCGCCCGGCAGCGGGACGACGCCGACCACGACCACGGCTCGCCGTCCTCGCGGACGGGGGCGGGCTCGCGGTGACCATCGACTGGTGGGCCCTGGTGCTGGTGGCGGTCGTCTCGACCGCCCTGTCGGTGCTGTTCGTGACCCTGCTGGCCGCCGGCATCCGGCTGGTGGTGACCGCCCGCGGGCGGACCGCCGGGGCGACGCTGACGCTCTCCACCGGTTACGCCCTGCTGGGGCTGGCCGGGCTGCTCGTCCTGTTCGGGCTGTACCTGATCATCCCCCCGTTCCACTGAGCCGGCCGCGCACCCGGGATGCCCCGGACGCGACGTTCAGCCGACGCCGCGCCGCAGCCCCCGGCCCGACGTCACCCCGGTGAGCGCGCCGTCCTGCAGCACCCGTGCCCCGTTGACCCAGACGTCGTCGACGCCCTCCGCCAGCGCGCGCGGGTCGGCGTAGGTCGCACGGGAGCGCAGCGTCGCCGGGTCCAGCAGCACCACGTCCGCGGCGGACCCGGGCCGCAGCGACCCCCGGCCGGCCAGGCCGAACCGCTGCGCCGGTGAGGTGCTGTGGTGCCGGACCGCGTCGGCCCAGCTGAGGTCACCGCGCTCTGCGACGAAGACCTGCAGGTAGAGGGCGAAGGTGCCGTGGCCGCGCGGGTGCGGGACCGCCCCGCGGTAGATGCCGTCCGAACCGCCGACGTGCGCCGGGTGGGTGAAGGCCAGGGCGAGCTCGGCGTCGCCGCGCTCGACCGGCGTCTGCATCACGACGCCCACCTCGAGGTCGGCTGCCGCCAGCACCCGGAGCCCCAGCTCCGCCGCCGAGGTGCCGGCGCGCTCCGCCGCCTCCGCCAGGCTCAGCCCGGGCAACCAGGCGTACCCGGGAGCGGCCACGTGGGCGTAGCGGACCTGGTCGGCCCAGCGCGGGCCCATGTCCGCCCGGGCCGCCAGCACCGGCACCCACGACGCGAGGACGTCGGCGCGGACGGCCGGGTCGGCGAGCGCGGCCGTGCACGCCGCCACCCCGGCCTGCAGCAGCTCGGGCGGGAGGAGCAGCATGCTCAGCAGTGACGAGCCGCGCGAGTACGGGTAGGAGTCGAAGGTGAGGTCGACCTGCGCCCGGGCCCGGTCCACCAGCGTGCGCACCAGGGCGGACCGGGCGTGCAGGTGGGACACGTGCCCGCGGACGCCGGCCGCCCGGCAGATGGCGACGACCTCGTCCAGCCCTGCCGCCGCGTTGTCCTCGTAACCGCCGCGCATGTGGGTGACGTAGAGCGCGTCGACGGCGGCGAGGGGACGGCAGAGCGCGGTGATCTCGTCGGTGCCGGCGAACAGGCCGGGGACGTAGTCGAGCCCGGTGGAGAGCCCGAGCGCCCCGTCGGCGAGCCCCGCGGCGACCAGGTCCTGCATCGCGGCCACCTCGTCCGGCGTCGCCGGCCCGGGCCGGAGCCCGCGGACCTGCTCGCGGACGGTGCCGGCGGGCACCAGGTAGCCGAGGTTGACCGGCGTCGTGCCGTCGTAGGCCGCCAGCAGCGCGGCCACGCCCGGGCCGCGGTAGGTCGGGTGCCGGCCGTTCAGGGCGGCGAAGTAGCGGCTGGCGAAGGCGCCGTCGCCGGGGGCGAACGAGACGCCGTCCTGGCCGGCGACGACGGTGGTGACGCCCTGGCGGAGCAGCGCGAGCGCCACCTCGGGCTCGAACACGGCCGCGTCGGCGTGGCTGTGGGCGTCGACCAGCCCCGGGAGCACCAGCCGGCCCGTGCAGTCGACGACCGTGCCGGCGCCGGCCGGGTCGCCGTCGACGACCCGGTCGCCCTCGAGCAGCAGGTCGCCCGGGCGGGAGCCGTCGGCGTCCACCAGGGTGCCGCCGCGCAGGGCGGTCCTGGTCGGCGGCGCGGCCCGGGTCCCGGCGGTCCCGGTCACGCGCCGCCCGCGGTGAGGTCGCGGGCCATCACGACCTGGCCCGTCATCAGCCCCCCGTCGACGGGCAGGGTCACGCCGGTGATCCAGGAGGCCTGGTCGGAGGCGAGGAAGGCGATGGCCTCGGCGACCTCCTCGGGCCGGCCGACCCGACCGAGCGGGTAGTAGCTGCCCATCCGCTCGAGGAAGCCCGGCTCGAGCTCGGCCCGCTCGGTCCAGGTCGGGGTGGCGATGGTGCCGGGCGCGACGGCGTTGCAGCGGACCCCGTCCCGGCCGTGCCGGGCGGCGACCGAGCGGGTCAGGCTCACCAGGCCCGCCTTGGCGGCGGAGTACACGTCGTTGCCGAAGTAGCCGAGGCCGTTGACCGACGCCACGTTGACGATGGCCCCGCGCCGCTGGCGGCGCATGGCCGGGAGGCAGACCCGGGTCATCCGGAACGCGCCGAGCAGGTCGACGTCGAGCTCGTCGAGCATGTCGGCGTCGTCGTCGCGCTCGTCCAGCTCGCCGGCCGAGATGCGCATGGCGTTGTTGACCAGCACGTCGACCCGGCCGAAGTCGGCCAGCACCTGGTCGACGACGGTGGCGGCGGCGGCCAGGTCCCGGATGTCGAGCGTCAGGGCGACGGCCCCGTCCAGCGCCTCGGCGGTCTCGGCGGCGCGGTCGCCGTCGATGTCGAGCACCACCACCTGGGCCCCCTCGGCGGCGAAGAGCCCGGCGGTGGCCCGGCCGATGCCGGACCCTGCGCCCGTGATCAGCACCACCTGCTCGGCGAAACGCATCGGAGGCCCTCCCGGGTCGGACGAGGTCAGAAGAAGGTGTGGACGGCGTCGACCACCACCGGGTCGACGTCCTGGGCGGACGCCACCACCGCGATCGTCCGCCACTTGTCGAAGGCGGTGCAAGGGTGCGAGAGCCCCAGCCGGACGACGTCGCCGACCGCCAGCGCGCTGGCGGGTTCGACCTCGACGTAGGCGTGCTGGTCGTTCAACCGGGTGACGGTGGTCGCGCCGGGCTCCACCGGCTCGGGGGTCGTCCCCGGGCCGCCGCGGCGGACCGCGGCGAGCACGACCGGCAGGTCGAGGTCGAAGGGCAGGTCGCGCTTGCCGGCGTCCAGGACCACGAGCCCGGGCTCGGGCCGGGACAGCACCTGCGCCCAGACGTGGATGGCCGGTCGCAGGACCGGGCCGCCGCCGCGGGTGCTGGGCGTCAGCCGAGCGTAGTGGACGTCGTCGTGGACGACGTAGGCCCCCGACCGGACGACGACGACCACCCGGTGCCCCCGGTCGCGGCCCTCCCCGTCGAGCGGACCCAGCACGTCGGCGACGGCGTCGAAGTGGGCGCTGCCGCCCGCCGTGAGGGTGACGACAGGCGTCTGGAACCGGTCGGCGAGCAGCCGGTAGGCCGCGGCGAGGCGCTGCAGGAACGCGCCGACGGCCGCGAGCCCCTCCGCCGTCCCGCCCGCGCCGGGGACGGCGCCCTCGTAGCCGCTGACGCCGGCCAGCACGCAGGCGGGCGAGGCGAGCACCCGCTCGGCGACCGCCACGACCTCCGCGTCGGACCGGGCACCGGTCCGGCCGCCGGGTGACCCGAGCTCGACGCAGACGGTCAGCGGGCGGCGTGGGAGCGCCCCGGCCAGCGCCGCGTCGAGCTGATCGACGGCGGCGACCGAGTCGACCCAGTGCAGCACCTCGAGGGCGGGATCGGCGTCCCGCGCGGCCGCCAGCCAGCGGAGCTCGCCCGGGGCGACCAGCTGGTTCGCGACCACCAGCGCACGGACGCCGAACGCGTGGGCGGCCCGCAGCTGCGCGGCGTTGGCGACGGTGATGGCGGTGGCCCCGGCGTCCAGCTGGGCCAGCCACAGAGCGGGCGCCATGGTGGTCTTGCCGTGCGGGGCGAGCCCGACGCCGCGCTCGGCGCACCACGCGGCCATGGCGGAGAGGTTGTCCCGCAGGGCACCGGCGTCGAGGGTCATCAGCGGGGACCCCAGGTCGGACAGCCGCAGCCCGGCCGCTGCCAGGTCGCGCCCGGCGAGCCGGCCCTCGAGCCCGCCGAACCCCTGCTGCCGCCAGTCGAGCGGCTCGCCGGCCAGGGCGCCGACGAAGGTCCGCAGCAGCGCGTGCGGGTCCGGCCGCCCGGCGTCCGGGTCGGGGCGGGCGCCCACCTCAGACGGTCCCGGGCTGCTCGTCGTCAGGCACCACCGCGACCACGTCGATCTCGACGAGGATGTCCATCAGCTGCGAGCCGACGGTCGTGCGCACCGGGAAGGGCGCGACCATCCGGCTCCGGTAGACGGCGTCGTAGCCCGCGAAGTCCCGCTTCAGCTCCGCCAGGTGGGTGGTGACCTTGACGACGTCGCGCAGCCCGCAGCCCGCCGCGGCCAGCGCCGCCTCGAGGTTGTCGAGGACCCGGGCGGTCTGCTCCTCGATGGTGTCGCCGACGTTCTGGTCGGTGGCCGGGTCGACGGGGCCGAAGCCGGCGGTGAACACCAGCTGACCGGCGCGGATGACCTGGGAGTAGCTGCCGCGCGGCTGGGGCGCGGACTCGGAGGTGAAGACCTGCCGCATGGACGTCTCCCGGAGGGTGAGGGTGGCCCGCAGCGTAGCGAGCGGGCCGACGACCTCCGCGCCCCGGGGATGGAGAAACCCCGACCGAACAGGCGTCGGACGGGGTCTGACCAGCTGGCTCGTGTGGCGGAGGCGGCGAGATTTGAACTCGCGATGGGCTTTAAGACCCAAACCCGCTTAGCAGGCGGGCGCCATAGACCGGACTAGGCGACGCCTCCCACACTGAGCGCCCACCGGGGCGAGCGCCCGGCAAGACTACCGACCGCACGCACCGCGAGGCAAAAGCCGCTCCGGGAGAGGCCGCCGCAGAACCTCCCGGCTGCCCGCCGGCCACGTACAGTGGGGAGCGCCCGTCCCCCCTGCCCTGTCACCGAAACGCCTTGTGGGAGCCCGCATGCCCGACCAGCCGCCCGAGCAGGGCCCGTGGACCTGGGACCTCCCCCCGTCGTCCGCGACGGCGGTGCCGCGCACCGGGCGGAGCTTCGGCCGGACCGCCGCCCTCACGGTCGCCGGGACGGTGCTGCCGGGTCTCGGGCTGATCGCGGCCCGCCGCCGGGTGGTCGGGGGCGTGGTGCTGGGCGTCTTCGCCCTCGCCCTGGTGGTCCTGGGCGTCTGGGCGGCGCTCGACTGGCAGGGCCTGCTGGCCCAGTTCGTGAAGCCGTCCGTGCTCTACGCCACCAGCTCGGTGCTCGTGGTGCTGGCGCTGGTCTGGGTGGGCGTCGTGGTCGCCAGCCACCTCAGCCTCCGCGGCCGGACGACGCGGACCCAGCGGGTGGCCGGCGGGCTGCTCGTCGGCGTCCTCGCCTTCGCGGTGGCCGCGCCGATGGCCGTGGCCGCCCGCTACAGCTACGACACCGCGTCCTCGGTGCAGGGCGTGTTCAAGAGCCAGGACGACAGCCGGAGCGCGACGCGGCCGACGCTGGGCGGCAAGCCCAGCAGGGGCGCCACCGCCAAGGCTGACCCCTGGGCGGACAAACCGCGGCTCAACGTGCTGCTGCTCGGCGGCGACGCCGGGGCCGGCCGGACGGGCACCCGGACCGACACGATCATCCTGGCCAGCATCGACACCCGGACCGGGGACACGACGCTGTTCAGCCTGCCGCGCAACACCGGTCGGATGCCGTTCCCCGCGAAGTCCAAGCTCAGCCAGTACTACCCGGACGGGTTCACCAACGGCGACGGCGACGACCCGGAGCACTTCCTCAACGCCATGTACGACAACGTGCCGAACGCGGTCCCGAAGGACGTGCTCGGCGAGACCGACAACCTCGGCGCCGACGCCCTGAAGCTGTCCGTGGGCGCCGCGCTGGGGCTCGAGGTGGACTACTACGTGCTGATCAACCTGCAGGGCTTCAGCAAGATGATCAACGCGCTCGGCGGCATCACGCTCAACATCAACAGCTACATCCCGATCGGCGGCAACACCGACCTCGGCATCCCGCCCGACGACTTCCTGGAGCCCGGGCCGAACCGCAAGCTCGACGGCCGCGGCGCCCTCTGGTACGCCCGCGGCCGCTTCGGCTCCGACGACTTCGCCCGGATGGACCGCCAGCGCTGCGTGATCAACGCGATCATCAAGCAGGCCAACCCGGCGAACATGCTGGCCCGCTACGAGGACGTCGCCAAGGCGGGCAAGCAGATCGTGCTCACCGACATGCCGCAGGAGGTCCTCCCGCTGATGGTGGACCTGAGCCTGCGCGTGAAGGACGGCAGTGTCCGGAGCATCGTCTTCAAGCACGGCGAGGACGGCTTCCTCAGCCCCGACCCGGACTTCGACCGGATGCGCCAGCGCGTCAAGGTCGCGCTCGGCGAGGCGAAGGCGACGGGTCCCTCGGGCGGCGCGACGACGAAGAAGCCGTCCGCCTCGGGCGGTGCCACCGCCGCCAAGAAGCCGAAGAAGACCGAGAGCGAGGACGTCACCGACTCGTGCGCCTACAACCCGGAGATGGCCGCCACCGCGACGCCGTACCGGGGCTGATCGGCCTCGACGGGCCGGCTCAGCGCGCGGCCCCGTTCACTCCAGCGGGCGGTAGCCGCGGTCGGTGTCGAGCCGCTGCCGCACGGCATCCACCAGGGCGGCGAAGCGCGGGTCGGCGGCACCGCGCGGGTTGGTGATGAGGAGACCGTCGGCCGGGTCCTCGGTGACGACCCGGAGCTGGGGGTGCTGGAGCGTGACCTCGGTGACGGCGCTCCAGGGCACCGACCGCGACCGGCCCGCCCGGGTGACGCCGACGGCGTCGGCGGTGAGCTCGACCACGGTGCGCAGCCGGCCGCTGAGCACGACGGCGGCGGCGAGCAGCACCGTGCCGAAGGCGAGCAGCAGGGCCCCGGCGACGGCGGCGACCAGGGGCAGGTCCAGCGCCTGCCAGCCGACCAGCAGCAGCGCGCCGAGCACCTCGGCGCCCGCCGCGATGGCGAGCGCGCGGACGGGCGGCGTGGCGACGAGGACGAAGCGCTCGACCGGCGGGCGGGCGGTGGGGTGCGGGCTCACCGGGAAACCCTAGCCACCCACCGTCCTCCTCGCCCCTGCGCGCGCCCGGAGCCGATCTTCACGTGTTCTGCGTGACGACGCGGGTGCGGGTGCTCCCGCTGATGAGGGTGGGGGCTCGCTCCGGGGTGCAGCGGGACGACGAGCGGGGGTCGCATGACCGAGCAGGCGACGCGGGCGCCCGACCGGACTGCGGCTCCGCGGTGTCGGCCGGGGCGCTGGTGGGGGGAAGGAGGGTGACGCCGTGGTGATCGTCGCGCTGGTCCTGGTGGTGAGCACGGTCGCCCTGGCCGCGGGCGTGCTGTGGTCCACCCTGTTCGCGGGTCCTCCCCGCGGGCCTGGGTTCCCCTCCGGTCAGGGCGGCCGGGACGCCCGGCTCGAGCCGCTCCCGGCCGAGCCCTACGCCGGGCACCGGTGGTCCGAGCGCCGGCCGCGTCTGGAGCTCACCGAGAGCGGGATCCGTCGCACGGGCCACCAGGTCCGCTTCTGCCTCGACTGCCCGGCCGAGAAGTCGGACGAGCTGCCCCGGCGGGAGGCCGCCGGATGAGCACCCGGGTGGGTCTGCAGGGCCGCCTGGAGGCGGAGAACCGGACCCTCCGGCACCAGCTGGAGGCGCAGCCGCCCACCGGCGGAGGCGGCCGGGGGGCGCGACGGCGCCGGGGGCGGGGCTGGACGGTGCTGGCGGCCGCGCTGGTCGTGCTGGGACCCGCCGACCACGGCGACGGGGGCAGTCAGGCAGAGGCCGTCGACTGACGCGAGGTCCCCGGGACGCGAGGTCCGGGGGACTGGGCGAGCGGCGAGGGTGGGATTCGAACCCACGGAACGGTCTCCCGCTCGGGCGCTTTCAAGGCGCCTGCACTAGTCCACTATGCGACCTCGCCCGCGCGCGGCGTCGACGACCCGGCCGCAGGACCACCGAAGCGTAGCCGACCGGTCCCGTGGCAGGCTCGGCGTCATGAGAGCTGTGGTGGCCCGTGAGGCGGGCGGACCCGAGGTGCTCGAGCTGGTCGAGGTCGAGGACCTGACGGTCGGTCCGGGCGAGCTGCTGCTGGACGTCACGGCGGCGGGGGTCAACCGGGCCGACCTCCTGCAGCGGCAGGGGCACTACCCCCCGCCGCCGGGGGCGAGCCCGCTGATCGGGCTCGAGGTGTCGGGCCACGTGGCGGTGGTCGGGGCGGGGGTCGAGGGCTGGTCGGTCGGCGACGCCTGCGTCGCCCTGCTCGCCGGAGGCGGCTACGCCGAGCAGGTGGTGGTGCCGGCCGGGCAGGTCGTCGCTCCCCCGCCGGGGATGGACCTCGTCGAGGCGGCCGGGCTCATCGAGGTGGCCGCGACGGTGGTCTCGAACCTCGACCTGGCCCACCTCAGCGCGGGCGAGGTGTTCCTGGTGCACGGCGGTGCGGGTGGCATCGGCTCGTTCGCGATCCAGTACGCCCGCAGCCTGGGCGCCACCGTCCTGGCCACGGCGGGCGCTGCGGAGAAGGTGGCCTACTGCCGCTCGGTCGGCGCGCACCACGCGTTCTCCTACCGGGACGACTGGGCGGCGCAGGTGCGCTCGCTGGCGCCCGAGGGGGTGGACCTGGTCCTCGACAGCGTCGGCGCCCGCTACCTGGAGACGCACCAGCAGCTGATGGCGACCGAGGGGCGGCTCGTGGTCATCGGGATGCAGGGTGGCGCCCGGGCGACCCTCGACCTCGCGGCGCTGCTGTCGCGGCGCGGGCTGGTCACGGCCACCTCGCTGCGGCCACGACCGCCGGCGGAGAAGGCGGAGATCTGCCGGCGGGTGGTCGAACGGGTCTGGCCGCTGCTGGTGGACGGCACGATCGCCCCGACGCCCCAGACCACGTTCCCCCTGGCCGAGGCGTCGGCGGCGCACGCCCACCTCGAGTCCGGCGACCACCTCGGCAAGCTGGTGCTGGTCGTCCGTCGCTGACGGTGTTGTCCGGTTCGCGCGGGTGTTGTCCGATCCGGCCAGGGCCTTCTATTCGAACACCCGTTCTCCTAGCGTGGCGCCATGGACCTGGAGCCCGGCACGACCCCGGTGGGGCAGCGGCTGACCGCGCTGGCGGACGCCCTGACCCTCCTGGTGGACGAGGTCGAGGCCGGCGGTCTGGACCACCTCGACGCCACGGGGCTGGTCGGCTTCCTGCAGGACCTTGAGGCGGTGCGGAACCGGCTGCCCCTGGTCGACCACCGGGCCCTCCGCGACGCCGCGCAGCGTGACGTCGCCGGAACGCTGGGCCAGGGCCGGCTCACCCGGCTGCTGACCCAGGCGCTGCGGATCAGCCCGGGCGAGGCGCACCGCCGGGTGCGGGCGTCGGAGCAGGTCGGTGACCGGGTGACCGGGCTCGGCGAGCACCAGGCGCCGGTCCGGGCGGAGCTCGCGGCGGCGCAGCGGACCGGTCGGATCACGCCCGAGCAGGTCGACATCGTCTGCCGCGGGCTGGCCAGGGTCGACCTGCCGGGCTACGAGCCCGCCGCCCTGATCCGGGGCGAGCACGACCTGACGGAGCTGGCCGCCCTGCTGGGACCGCGCGACCTGCAGGTCTGCACCGACCGCTTCGTCGAGCACCTGGACCCCGACGGCAGCCGACCGCAGGAGCAGCTGAACGAGGACCGGCGCCACGTCGAGCTCCGCCGCGGGCGGGACGGCAGCTGGCGCGGCGAGCTGCGGCTGACCGGGCCGCTCGGGGCCAAGCTGCGCGCCGTGCTGCTGCCGCTCACGCGCCCGCGGACCGACGTCGTCGCCGGCCCGCGCGGCGGCCTGGTCGAGGTGCCGGACGCGCGCACCCACGGGCAGCGGATGCACGACGCTCTGGAGGAGATCTGCGACCGCGTGCTGCGCGGGGGCGACCAGCCGGAGTCCGGCGGGGTTCCCAGCACGGTCCTGGTGACCATCGACCACGACAGCCTCCTGCAGCGCACCGGCTACGGGACCACCGACGAGGGTGCGCTGATCTCGACGTCCCAGCTGCTCGAGCTGGCCGCGGAGGCGGAGGTCATCCCGACGGTGCTGGACCGGTCGGGCGCGGTCCTGACGCTGGGCCGGACACGGCGGATCGCCTCCCGGAGCCAGACCCTCGCCCTCGCCGCCCGCGACGGTGGCTGCAGCTTCCCGGGGTGTGACCATCCACCACCCTGGTGCGAACGGCACCACATCGTCCCCTGGCTCGAGGGCGGCCCCACGAACCTCGACAACCTGACCCTGCTCTGCCGCTACCACCACCACAACTTCGCCGCGCGGGGCTGGACCTGCCGCCTCGGTGAGGACCGGTTGCCCGTCTGGATCCCCCGCGGCACGTCGACCGCACGCAGACGCCGGTGCGCAACACGCGGCTCACGATGTCCCGTCCGGGTCGGGCGGTGAGCGAGCCCGGACTTACGCTCACCGGATGACTGCCGACGGCCCCACCATCCTGGCCACCTCGGGCGGGATCCGTCCCGGCCGGCGCACCCGCTGGGAGTTCTCCGAGCTGACCGAGCACGCGCTCGAGCTGGCCGGGGTCTCCGATCGCGCCCCACGGATCTGCTTCCTGGCCACGGCCTCCGGGGACAACCCGACGGCCATCACCGGGCTCTACGAGGCGGCGATGCTGCGGGGGCTGCACGCCTCGCACCTCACCTCGTTCGGGATGCCCAACGTCGAGGACCCGGCGGCTCACCTGCTCGAGCAGGACGTCATCTGGGTGCTGGGGGGCAGCGTGGCCGGGCTGCTGGCCCTGTGGCGGCTGCACGGCTACGACCGGGCACTGGAACGCGCGTGGCGGGCGGGCGTGGTGCTGACGGGGGTGTCGGCCGGCTCGATCTGCTGGCACCGCGGCGGAACCACCGACTCGTTCGGTCCGGACCTGCAGCCCGTCACCAACGGGCTGGGGCTGCTGCCCTGGAGCAACGGCGTGCACTACGACAGCGAGGAGCAACGGCGCCCGCTGTTCCAGTCCCTGGTGCAGGACGGCACCCTGCCGACGGGTTACGCGACCGACGACGGGGTGGGACTGCTCTACCGCGGCACCGAGCTGGTCGAGGCGCTGACCGAGGAGGACGACAAGGCCGCCTACCACGTGGAGGCCGGGGAGGAGGCGGCTGTCGAGACCCGCCTGGACACGCGCCGGCTCTGAGACGTACCCGACCCCGGGACACGCGGAGGTACGGCACGACCTCCGGCGAGGTCGCGCTCCCGGAGGCCGCAGGCCTGGGGGCTCACCGCGCCGCGGAGGTCACGGCAGTGGAGATCACCGCAGCCGCGAGGTCACTGCAGCTCGGCTGAACCCTGGCCGGCCACGGCGGCCTCGGCGCGGTCGCGGGGGACGTCCATCGCCCGCCCGCAGAAGGTGCAGGTGTCGACGTACCGGGTGCCGACGGGGAAGATCGGGATGAAGAAGAACGTGAAGCGGCGCACCTGCTTGACCAGCTGGTGCGCGCCCTGGTTGCCGCACACCTCGCACACGTAGAACAGCGTCGCCAGGAGCACCTGCTTGCTGCTCAGACCGAAGATCAGCACGTCGTCCTCCCACCGCGTCCGCCGGTCGGACACCGGACCACCCTGTCACGCCAGGCCGGAGCCCCCGCACCGGCCCGACGGCGTCACCCGGCCAGGCCCCCGACGTCAGAAGCCCGGCTCACCGAAGACCTGGACGACCCCGACGATGATCACGGCCGCGACGATGACGAACACCACGATGATCAGCAGGGCCACCATCCGTGCCATCGGCGAGCGGTCGCTGCCGGCGACGACGACGTCGGCGCGCGTGGTCAGGTTGTGCACCCGCGAGGGCTCGAGGCGCCCGGACCGGCCCGGCTCGCCCGCGACCTCGACCCAGTCGCCGTCCCGGACGGTGCCCGCGATGCTGGTGCCGCGGAGCTCCACCTCGGTCGGCACACCGGACTGCGGGTCGACGAGCCGGAACCCGAGGACCGACTCGCTGCGCACGTTCGCGCCGTGACCCTCCACCCGGGTGGTCGCCCCCTCGACCCGGCCGACCCGGGCGCCGGGGACCGCCGGCCGGGGCGGCTTCCAGGTGGGCACAGCGGGCCACGACTCGGGCGGGCGGGGACCCTCGGGTTCGGTCACACGTCGATGATGCAGCACCGCCCCGGTCCGGCCCGGCAGCCCACCCGACGCGGGTCCGGCGCCGCTCCGGGCCACCGGCGTCCCGCCGGGCTCAGGCGGGGTTAAGGTGCACCTGGAGGCGAGAATGGACATCCGCAAGACATTCCTCGAGTGGCCGGTGCTCCGGCAGCTCACCGGCAAGGACCCGCTCGGCCGTGGCTCGGCCGTGCAGTCGGAGCGCACCCGCAACCTGACGCCGCGCACCAAGACGGCTGACCGCGTCGTGCAGAGCGTCTGCCCCTACTGCGCCGTGGGTTGCGGGCAGCGGGTGTTCGTGAAGGACGAGCACGTGGTCCAGATCGAGGGCGACCCGGACTCGCCCGTCTCCCGCGGGCGCCTGTGCCCGAAGGGGTCGGCCAGCGAGCAGCTCGTGAACGCCCCGGGCCGGGCCACGACGATGCTCTACCGCCGCCCCCGAAGCACCTCCTGGGAGAAGATCGGCGTCGACGAGGCCACCGACATGATCGCCGACCGGATGGTCGAGTCCCGCCGCCAACGCTGGCAGGACACCGACGCCGAGGGTCGTCCGGTGCGCCGGACGATGGGGATCGCCGCCCTGGGCGGCGCGACCCTGGACAACGAAGAGAACTACCTGATCAAGAAGCTCTTCACCGCGCTGGGCGCCATACAGATCGAGAACCAGGCCCGTATTTGACACAGTGCGACGGTTCCCAGTCTGGGAGCCTCGTTCGGCCGTGGCGGCGCCACCGGCTTCCTGCAGGACCTCCAGAAGGCTGACTGCATCGTCATCCAGGGCTCCAACATGGCCGAGTGCCATCCCGTGGGGTTCCAGTGGGTGATGGAGGCGAAGGCCCGGGGGGCCAAGGTCATCCACATCGACCCGCGCTTCACGCGCACGTCGGCCGTGGCGGACACGCACGTCCCGATCCGGGCCGGCAGCGACATCGTCTTCCTCGGCGCCGTCATCAACTACATCCTCAGCAACGAGAAGTACTTCCACGAGTACGTGCTCGCCTACACGAACGCGGCCACGCTGGTCAGCGAGGACTTCGTCGACGCAGACGACCTCGACGGCGTCTTCTCCGGCTACGACCCCGAGACCGGCACCTACGACACCACCAGCTGGTCCTACGAGGGCCAGGACGACGCCACGGCCAGCGACAGCAGCAGCGGCGCGGGTGACGAGGGCACGGAGTCCGAGAGCAGCCGGGGCGCCGGCCACGAGCTGGGCGGCCACGGTGCCGCCATGGACCCGAGCAACATCAAGCGGGACGAGACCCTGCAGCACCCCCGCTCGGTCTTCCAGGTGCTGAAGCGGCACTACGCCCGCTACACCCCGGAGATGGTGCAGGAGACCTGCGGCATCAGCCCCGAGCAGCTGCTCGAGGTGTGCGAGGCGGTGACCGAGAACAGCGGCCGCGAGCGCACCACCACGTGGGTCTACTCGGTCGGCTGGACGCACCACACCGTGGGTGTGCAGTACATCCGCGGCTCGGCCATCATCCAGCTGCTGCTGGGCAACATGGGCCGTCCGGGCGGCGGGATCCTCGCGCTGCGCGGCCACGCCAGCATCCAGGGCTCGACCGACATCCCGACCCTGTTCAACCTGCTGCCCGGCTACCTGCCGATGCCGAAGGCCGGACCGCACGACTCCCTCGACGAGTACGTCGCGGAGATCGCGAGCCCCGACCAGAAGGGCTTCTGGGTCAACGCCAAGACCTACACCGTCAACCTGCTCAAGGCCTGGTGGGGTGACGCCGCGACCGAGGAGAACGACTACGCGTTCTCCTACATCCCGAAGCTGACCGGCGACCACGGCACCTACGCGACCGTGATGTCGATGCTGCGGGACGAGATCGACGGCTACTTCCTGCTGGGCCAGAACCCGGCCGTCGGCTCGGCGCACGGGAAGATGCAGCGGATGGGCCTGTCCCACCTGAAGTGGCTGGTGGTCCGGGACCTGAACATGATCGAGTCGGCGACGTTCTGGAAGGACGGCCCGGAGATCGAGACGGGCGAGCTGAAGACCGACGAGATCGACACCGAGGTCTTCTTCTTCCCGGCGGCGGCGCACGTGGAGAAGGGCGGCACGTTCACCCAGACCCAGCGGATGCTGCAGTGGCACCACAAGGCGGTCGACCCGCCCGGTGACGCGCAGAGCGAGCTGGAGTTCTTCTACCTGCTGGGTCAGAAGATCCGTGCCCGGCTGGCCGGCTCGACCGACGAGCGCGACCGCCCGATCCTCGACCTGACGTGGGACTACCCGCTGGACGAGTCCGGGGAGATCTCGGCCGACGCCGTGCTGCGCGAGATCAACGGCTACCACCTGGCCGGGGAGAAGGCCGGCCAGATGCTCAACACCTTCAACGAGATGAAGCCGGACGGCACCACCAGCGGCGGTTGCTGGATCTACACCGGCGTCTACGCCGACGGGGTGAACCAGTCGATGCGGCGCAAGCCTGGCCGCGAGCAGTCCTGGGTCGCGCCCGAGTGGGGCTGGGCCTGGCCGATGAACCGCCGGATCCTCTACAACCGCGCGGCGGCGGACCCGGACGGCAAGCCCTGGAGCGAGCGCAAGGCCTACGTCTGGTGGGACGAGGAGCAGCAGAAGTGGACCGGGCACGACGTCCCGGACTTCGAGGTCGGCAAGGCTCCCTCCTACCGGCCGCCGAAGGGCGCGTCCGGTCCGGCCGGGCTGGCCGGGGACGACCCGTTCATCATGCAGGCGGACGGGAAGGGCTGGCTCTACGCGCCCAGCGGGCTGCTCGACGGCCCCCTGCCGGTGCACTACGAGCCGCAGGAGTCGCCCATCAGCAACCCGATGTCGCGGCAGCAGTCCAACCCGACCCGCGAGCTCTTCCCGCGCCAGGACAACCTGCAGAACCCCTCGGGGGACGAGCCCGGCTCGGAGCTCTACCCCTACGTGTTCACCACCTACCGGTTGACCGAGCACCACACCGCGGGCGGCATGAGCCGCTGGCAGTCCCACCTGGCCGAGCTCCAACCGGAGTTCTTCTGCGAGGTCTCCCCGGAGCTGGCCCGGGAGCGCGGCCTGGTGAACAACGGCTGGGCGACGATCATCAGCGCCCGGACGGCGATCGAGGCCAAGGTGCTGGTCACCGAGCGGGTGGCCCCGCTGCGGGCCGGCGGCAAGACGATCCACCAGATCGGGCTGCCGTACCACTGGGGCGTCGGGAGCGACGCCCTGGTCACCGGGGACTCCGCCAACGACCTCTTCGGCGTCACGCTCGACCCGAACGTGCACATCCAGGAGACGAAGGTCGGTTCCTGCGACATCCAGCCGGGTCGGCGCCCCCGCGGCGCCGCGCTGCTGGACTACGTCGCCGCCCACCGGGAGCGGGCCCACGTCACGCTTGCGACCGGCAACCAGCAGCGGACGCCACCCGAGGGTGCGGACGGCAAGCACGCCAGCCGCGACGGGGACCACGGCCACTCCTCGCAGGGCCAGGTCGCCGAAGGTCACGCCCCGAGCGGCCAGTACCTGAACCCCCAGAGCGAGGACGGAACCTCATGAGCCCGTACGGCGATCCCGCCCACCAGGGCACCGGCCACAGCCACGCCGACCCGGGCGACGGGCACCTCGGGCTCGACCAGGCCTTCACCTCGGCGGGTCCCTCCGGTCCGGCCGCGCACGCCGGGTGGGAGGCCCCGCCGCCGCGCAAGGGCTTCTTCACCGACACCTCGATCTGCATCGGCTGCAAGGCCTGCGAGGTGGCCTGCAAGGAGTGGAACGGGGTGCCGCAGGACGGCATCTACGAGCTGCTCGGGAGCTCCTACGACAACACCGGCGCGCTGGGCGCGAGCACCTGGCGCCACGTCGAGTTCATCGAGCAGCGCAAGCCGCTGGGGAACCAGGACAACGGCATCACCATCGGCGTGCCGGAGACGGTGCTCGGGCCCGACGTGTCGCTGAAGGAGATGGTCGAGGGCAACCCCCTGGACGCCCTCCGGCTGGCCCAGGGCCCGGGGCAGGGCGCCCAGGGCATGGTCGACCTCGGGATGCCGGCGTTCGACCTGCCCAGCGCCTCCCCGGACGCCGGTGAGCGGACCGACTTCCGCTGGCTGATGGCGTCCAACGTCTGCAAGCACTGCACCAACGCCGGCTGCCTCGACGTCTGCCCGACGGGCGCGCTGTTCCGCACCGAGTTCGGCACCGTCGTCGTGCAGGACGACATCTGCAACGGCTGCGGTTACTGCGTCGCGGGCTGCCCGTTCGGCGTCATCGACCGGCGGATCGGTGAGAAGGCCCCGCTGTTCGGCCACTCCGACAAGCCGACGACGAAGAACGCCGGCATCGCCCAGAAGTGTACGCTGTGCTACGACCGGCTGCTCGACGACCAGGTCCCGGCCTGCGCCAAGGCGTGCCCGACCCAGTCGATCCAGTTCGGCGACGTGGACGAGCTCCGCGAGCGGGCCGAGAAGCGGGTCGCGGACCTGCAGGCCGCCGGGGTCATGAACGCCCAGCTCTACGCCGAGGACCCGGAAGGCGGCGTCGGCGGGGCCGGGGCGTTCTTCCTGCTGCTGGACGAGCCCGAGGTCTACGGCTTCCCGCCCGACCCCATCGTCACGACCGCCGACCTGCCGCGGATGTGGAAGCACGCCGGGCTGGCCGCCCTGGGGCTGCTGGCGGCGGCCGCCGTCGCCTTCACCGGGGCCCGTCGATGAGCACCGGGGAGTACGAGAAGGGCGAGCAGGCCGTCGGCTCGGCCGCCAACCCGGACATCAACGAGGACGGTCCGAAGAACACCGCCGACGACATCAGTGCGATCCCGGGGTCGGCCGGCGGGACCAGCGCGGCCGCCACGGCTGAGCGCACCGCTGGCGGCGACCGGGGCAGCGCCGGACCCGGCCAGAGCCCGCGCGTCGGCGAGCACCTGCGGGGCGGCCAGGAGCACGGGGCCGGTCAGGTCAGCGACGCCGGCCGCGGGACCCCGCCGGGCGACGGCTCGCGGCGCCGCGGCGGCGGGGGTCGACGCAAGCGCCGTGCCGAGGAGCAGATGGTCCCGGACGCGACCTTCACCTCCTACTACGGCCGCCCGGTCGTCAAGGCCGCCCCCTGGGAGACGGCGATCCCGCTGTACCTCTTCATGGGCGGCATCGCCGGCGGCTCGTCGCTGCTGGCCGCCGGCGCGGACCTGACCGGACGGCCGACCCTGCGACGCGCGGCCCGGATCAGTGCCACCGGGGCGATCAGCGTCAGCCTCGCCGCCCTGGTGGCCGACCTCGGTCGGCCCGAGCGGTTCCTCAACATGCTCCGGGTGTTCAAGCCGACGTCGCCGATGTCGGTCGGCACCTGGATCCTCACCGCCTACGGCCCGGGCGCCGTCGTCGCCGGGGCGGCCGAGGTGGCCAAGCTGCTGCCGGTCCGCTTCGGGATCCTCAGCACGCTGCTCGACTGGGCCGCCCGCCCCGCCGGCCTGGCCGCCGCCGCCTTCGCGCCCGGGGTGGCGTCCTACACCGCCGTGCTGCTGACCAACACCTCCACCCCGGCGTGGCACGACGCGCACCGCGAGCTCCCCTTCGTCTTCGTCGGTTCCGCCGCCGCGGCGTCCGGCGGGCTGGGCATGCTGCTGTCCCCGCTGTCGGAGTCCGGGCCCGCCCGGCTCTTCGCCGTCGCCGGCGCGGCGGTCGAGCTGGCCGTCGAGCACCGGATGGAGCACTCGATGGGGCTGTCGGCCGAGGTGCTGCACACCGGGACCCCGGGTCGGCTGATGACCGCCAGCAAGGTGCTGACCGCCGCCGGCGCCCTCGGCGCGCTGCTGGTCGGTCGCCGGAGCCGGGTCGGTGCCGGCCTCTCGGGTGTGGCCCTGCTGGCCGCCTCGGCCTGCACCCGGTTCGGCGTCTTCGAGGCCGGGCCCGCGTCCGTCCACGACCCCAAGTACACGATCGTCCCGCAGCGGGAGCGGCTCGACCGGCGCCGGGCAGCGGAAGCCGCCGCCCGGGACGCCGACGCCGCCCCGCCCACCACCTAGGAGCTTCATGAGCACCGCCGCCAACGCTGGAACCAGGACCGGCACCGCCGGCGACAACCCCACGAAGGGCCGCTGGGGGCTGGTCATCGCCGCGCTGCTGCTGCAGCTGTCGCTGGGCGCCGTCTACGCCTGGAGCGTCTTCAGCTCCGCGCTGCAGAAGGCCGAGCCCTGGCAGCTGAGCAAGCCCGAGGCCACCGTCCCGTTCGAGGTCGCCATCGGGATGATCTTCATCGGCACCTACCTCGGCGGGCGCATCCAGGACCGCCGCGGCCCGCGCACCGTCGCGGTCATCGGCGCCGTGGTCTACGGCCTGGGCGTGATCGTCGCGTCCTTCGCCCGCGACGCGGACCAGCTCTGGCTGCTGGTCCTCGGCTACGGCGTGCTGGCGGGCTTCGGTCTCGGCCTGGCCTACATCGTGCCGATCGCCATGCTGCAGAAGTGGTTCCCCGACAAGCGCGGGCTGATCACCGGCCTCGCCGTCGGCGGCTTCGGGTTCGGCGCCGTCATCACCGCCCCGATCGCGCAGGCGCTGGTGCGGCGGAGCCCGGACGAGCCGACCTCGGTCTTCCTGCCCCTGGGAATCGCCTACCTGGTGTTCTCGGTCGCCGGAGCCCTGTTCTTCCGCAACCCGCCCGAGGGCTACACCGTGCCCGGCTACGAGCCCGCCACCAGCGGCAAGGTCGTCGACAGCGGCCGGGACTACACCCAGGGCGAGGCCCTGCGCACCTGGCAGTGGTACGCGCTGACGGCCATCCTCACCCTCGCCGTGCTCGCCGGCATCTCCTTCATCTCCCAGGCCGCGGCCAGCTTCACCGACATCGCGGGGTACACGGCCCTGGCTGCCGCCAGCGCCGTGGGCTTCCTGGGGCTGTTCAACGGGGCGGGCCGGATCTTCTGGGCCGCCATCTCCGGACGGATCGGCCGGATGCCCACCTTCATCGCGATCCTGGCCCTCGAGGGCGTCTGCCTCCTGCTCATCCCGCACGTCCACAACGCGCTGCTGTTCTTCGTCCTCTGCGCCGTCGTCTACCTCTGCTACGGCGGCGCCTTCGGCACCATGCCGGCCACCGCGGGCGACTTCTTCGGCGTCAAGAACGCCGGCGCCATCTACGGCCTGATGCTGATCGGCTGGAGCCTCGGCGGCGTCGTCGGGCCGCTGATCGCTGCTGCGCTCATCGGCGGGGACAAGAACTACACGACCGCCTACACCACCATCGGGATCATCGCGCTGGTCGCGATCGTGCTGCCGCTGGTGACCCGGCTGCCCCGGACCCGGACCGACGCCTCCGAGGGCAGCCTGGGAGCCTCCTCGCGCCGCTGACCGCCGGGGGATGGCCCGTGGCCTGAGCCGGTCGGGAGACCGGCTCGGGCCACGGGGGGGCGTGCGCATCCGGCGTTCTCAGGCGTCCGGCTCGGACGCTGCCGCGCGCTTCCTGGCCGCGGCGTTGGCGGCGCGGGTCCTGGCCGCCTTCTTGGCCGCGGCACTGCGCTTCCGCTGGGCGGCGGCCAGCTCGGCGAGGATCTTCTGCTCCGCCCGCTCCCGGCGCTTGAGGGCGTTCTGGCGCTGCTTCTCCTCGCGCTCGACGACGGCGGGCGAGCGGACCGGCCAGACGTACTCGAGGTCGGGCCGCACGTCGGGGAACGAGGCGCGGTAGAACGCCGGCTCCTTGCGGACGAGCGCCGACCGGTGGCTCTCCCGGACGGCGTCGTCGAACAGCCACGGCGGCAGCAGGCCGGCCTCCCGCAGCTCCGCCTCCGAGCGGATGTGCGGGACGCCGAAGGTGGCCAGGTCGGCCGCGATCGTCGCGGCGCAGGTGTCGCCGAAGCCGCGCTCGAGCCACACCTCGCACATGGCGAGCCCGTACCGGCCGAGCGCCTCCTCGTAGCCCTGCCACATCAGCACGGCCGGGTGCGACTTCCAGGCGTAGCCGGGCACGGTCAGCGCCCGGACGATCTGGATCACCTCGACGCGCTGCTTGCCCAGCCGCTTGGTGTCGAGCGCGCGCGCCGACTCCACGAAGTCGACGAAGGGGACGAAGGTCTGCATCACGGTCCTCGGTGGAGCGGTCTCGGGGTCACGGTCTCAGTCGGGCTGGCAGCGCGGGCAGGCGTAGGACGTCCGCCCCTGCAGGGTCGTGGTGACGACCGGCGTCCCGCAGTCGGCGCACGCGTCGCGCCTGTAGACCCGGCGGGAGACGGCCTCCGGCACGGCCAGCCGGTCCTCACCGGCGGGGACGTCCACGGTGATGATCCGGCCGTCCTCGACGGCCTGGCCCATCATCGCCGCCAGCCCGGACCAGAGCGCGTCGAACTCCGTGTCGCTGACCCGCGACGCCGGCCGCTCGGGGGCGATCCGCAGCGCGTGCAGGATCTCGGCCCGGAAGACGTTGCCCACCCCGGCCAGCACCGACTGGTCCATCAGCGCGACACCGACGCTCCCGCGGGAGGCCCGGAGCCGGCGGCGGGCCTCGGCCGCGTCGGCGCCCCGGGGCAAGATGTCGGGGTGCAGGGGGCCGGCGCGCAGGGGGTCGGGACCCAGCCCGGCGAGCAGCCGCTCCCGGCCGGCCGCGTCGAGCGGCTCGCAGGTGCTGGGGGCGATCAGGTCCCAGGCCACGTCCGCCGTGGCCAGCCGGAGCCGGACCTGAGGCATCGGCGCCCCGGTGACGGGGGCGAAGCGCAGCAGCTTGCCCCGCATCCCGAGGTGCACGTGCACCGTGGGGTGCTCCGCCAGGTCCACCAGCAGGTGCTTGCCGTACGCCTCGACGGCGGCGACGACCGCCCCGTCGACCGCCGCGGCCGGGAACCGGCCCTGCGGTGAGGCGGCCGACACCCGCTCGCCCACCAGCTCCTGCAGCTCACCGGCGAGCCGGTGCAGCGTGTGGCCCTCGGGCACGCTCGGCGTCCCCGGGTCAGCGCACGACCAGCGGGTGCGGCCCGGCGGCCACCACCTCGCCGACGACCGGCGCCCCCGGGATCTCCCCGACGACGAGCAGCCCACCGCTGGTCTGGGCGTCGGCCAGCAGCAGCAGCTCGTCCTCGTCCGCGCCGGCGTCGAGGAAGGGCCGGACCCAGTCCAGGTTGCGCCGGGTGCCGCCGCTGACGAAGCCGTCGGCCAGGGCCGCGCGGGCCCCGTCCAGGTAGGGCACGGCCGCCGCGTCCAGCCGGATCGTCACCCCGGAGGCGCGGGCCATCTTGTAGGCGTGGCCCAGCAGCCCGAAGCCGGTGACGTCGGTCGCGGCCCGGACGCCGGCGGCCAGCGCGGCCTCCGAGGCCGCCCGGTTCAGCTGCGTCATCAGCGCGACGGCCTGCGGGAACACCTCACCCGTCGCCTTGTGCCGGTTGTTCAGCACGCCGACGCCGAGCGGCTTGGACAGGCTGACCGGCAGCCCGGCGACGGCCGCGTCGTTGCGCAGCAGCCGGTCCGGGTCGGCCAGACCGGTGACGGCCATCCCGTACTTCGGCTCGGGGTCGTCGATGCTCTGCCCGCCGGCGACGTGCACCTGCGCCTCCCGGCAGACGTCCATCCCCCCGCGCAGCACCTCCCGCAGCAGCTCCATCGGCAGCACCTCGCGGGGCCACCCGACGAGGTTCAGCGCGACCAGCGGCGTCGCCCCCATGGCGTAGATGTCGGAGAGCGCGTTGGCGGCGGCGATCCGGCCGAAGTCGTAGGCGTCGTCGACGACGGCGGTGAAGAAGTCGGTCGTGCTGACCACCGCCCGGCCGCCCTCGATCCGCACCACGGCCGCGTCGTCCCCGGTCTCCAGACCGACGACCAGGTCGGGGGAGGTCCAGGGGGTCAGCCCGGCCAGCGTCTTCTCGAGCTCGCCCGGCGGGATCTTGCAGGCGCACCCGCCCCCGTGGGCGTACTGGGTCAACCGGTACGTCTGCTGCTGCGTCGCCAGGCTCATGCGCCCCACTCTAGGAGGGCCCGTTACCCTCCTGCGTGGAGGCGTACAGGTGCCTGGTGGCCCTCCCGGTCTTCAAAACCGGTGAAGCCGAGCAGCTCGGCTTGGCGGGTTCGATTCCCGTCCGCCTCCGCCACCCGTGCCGGACCCCGCCGGCCACGCTCCACCGTGCCGTCGCGGCGCGGTCGCCCGGGCCGGAGGACCTCCGAGCCCGGCATAGGATCGTGCGGTGACGACGGCGGAGGTCGACCCCCGACGACGCGTGCCCCGGACGGACGCCGTGCTGGCCGACCCCCGGCTGGTGGCCGCCGCCGGCCGGCTCGGCCGGGACGTCGTGAAGCAGCAGGTGGTCGCCGCCCAGGGTCGCGTCCGGTCAGGGGAGCTGGCCCCCGAGGACGTCGCCGACGCCGCCGTCGCCGCGCTGCCCGGCTCGCTCAGCAGCACCGACGCCGTGCTCAACGCGACCGGCGTCGTGCTGCACACCAACCTCGGCCGCGCCCCGCTGTCCCCGGCGGCGGTCGAGGCCGTGACCGCGGCCGCCGGCTACGCCGACGTCGAGTTCGACCTGGCGACCGGCCGGCGGGCCCGGCGGGGCCGCGGCGCCCTCGACGCCCTGGCGGCCGCCGTCCCGGCCGCCGGCTCCGTGCTCGCCGTGAACAACGGCGCCGCGGCCCTGGTGCTGGCCACGACGGCCCTGGCCGCCGGCCGGGAGGTGGTGATCAGCCGCGGCGAGATGGTGGAGATCGGCGACGGCTTCCGGCTGCCGGAGCTGATCGCCTCGACCGGCGCGCGGCTCCGCGAGGTGGGCACGACGAACCGGACGGCGGCCGCCGACTACGCCGCCGCGCTGGGCCCGGACACCGGCTGCATCCTCAAGGTGCACCCCAGCAACTTCCGCGTCGAGGGCTTCACCTCGGCGGCGTCGGTCGACGCGCTGGCCCGGCTGGGCGTCCCGCTCGTCGTCGACATCGGCAGCGGCCTGCTGGCCCCGGACCCGCTGCTGCCGGCGGAGCCCGACGCCGACAGCACGCTGCGGGCCGGCGCCGACCTGGTCACCGCCAGCGGCGACAAGCTGCTCGGCGGGCCGCAGGCCGGGTTGCTGCTGGGCCGCACCGACGTCGTCGAGCGGCTCCGCCGGCACCCGCTGGCCCGGGCGCTGCGCGTCGACAAGCTCACCCTGGCCGCCCTCGAGGCGACCCTGCGCGGGCCGGTCTCCCCCACCTGGGCCGCGCTGCGCGCCGACCCCGACGTCCTCCGAGCCCGCGCCGAGCAGCTGGTCGCCGCCCTCGCCGCGGACGGTCTGCCCGCCGCGGTGGTGCCCTCCGACGGGGCCGTCGGCGGCGGCGGCGCCCCGGGGCTGACCCTGCCGGGCTGGGCCGTCGCCCTCCCCGAGCACTACGCCGTCGCCCTGCGGACCGGCCGGCCCGCCGTGGTGGGGCGGGTGGAGCGGGGGCGCTGCCTGCTGGACCTGCGCTGCGTCGGCGCCGACGACGACGCCCGGCTGCTCACCGCCGTCCGCGCCGCCCGCCCCCGGGTCGAGGACCGCGGGACCGGCGACCCCGAGACGGTGCGCTGAGTGCACGTCGTCGCCACCGCCGGGCACGTCGACCACGGCAAGTCGACGCTGGTCCGCGCCCTCACCGGGATGGAGCCCGACCGCTTCGCCGAGGAGCAGCGGCGCGGCATGACCATCGACCTCGGCTACGCCTGGACGACGCTCGACGGGCCGCCGGGCAGCGACCGCACGCTCGCCTTCGTCGACGTCCCGGGCCACGAGCGGTTCATCGGGACGATGCTGGCCGGCCTGGGTCCCGCTCCTGCGGTGATGTTCGTCGTCGCCGCCGACGAGGGCTGGCGCCGGCAGTCCACCGAGCACCTGGCCGCCGTCGACGCCCTCGGGCTGACCGACGGGCTGCTCGTGGTCACCCGCGCCGACCTCGCCGACCCGGGCCCGGCCATCGCCGAGGCGCAGGCCCAGCTCGCGGCCTCGAGCCTCGGCCGGGTCCCGGCCGTCGCCGTCTCCGGCCGGACCGGGGCCGGCCTGCCCGGGCTCCGCGCCGCGCTCGCCGACCTCGTCGGCCGGCTGCCCGCGCCGCGCACCCACGGACGGCTGCGGCTGTGGGTGGACCGGTCCTTCACCATCCGGGGCGCCGGCACCGTCGTGACGGGGACGCTGGGCGCGGGCCGGCTCCGCGTCGGCGACACCCTCCAGCTGGGCGGTCGACGGGTCCGCGTGCGCGGCCTGCAGACCCTCGGCGAGACGGCCGGGAACGTCGCCGCGGTGGCGCGCGTGGCGGTCAACCTGCGCGGCGTCGAGGTCGACGAGGTGGGCCGCGGCGACGCCCTGCTCACCCCGGACGCGTGGCCCTCGACGTCTGCCGTCGACGTCCGGCTGCACCCGGCGACCGGCACCGTGGCGGACCTGCCGGCCGAGCTGGTGCTGCACGCCGGCACGGCGGCCGTCCCGGTCCGGCTCCGGCCGCTGGGCGGCAGCGCCGCCCGGCTGACCCTGCACGCCGCGCTGCCCCTGGAGCCGGGCGACCGGGTGGTGCTCCGGGACCCGGGCCGGCACGCGGTCGCTGCCGGCGCCGTGGTCCTGGACGCCGACCCGCCCGAGCTGCGACGCCGGGGGGCGGCCGCCGCCCGGGCCGACGACCTGGAGCGGGCCACCGAGGCCGCCGCGGGCGAGCAGCTGGCCGAGCAGGTCCGCCGGCGTGGCGCCGTCCGGCGGTCCGAGCTGGCCGCGCTGGGCGTGCCCACCGACGACGTCGGCCTGGTCGAGGTGAGCGGTGCGTGGTTGGTCGACCCGGGCGTCTGGTCCGGCTGGCAGCAGGCGCTGGGCGCCGCCGTCGACGCCCAGGCCCGCGCCCACCCGCTGGACCCCCGGCTCTCCGTGGAGGCGGCCCGCCGGGAGGTCGGCGTCCCGGACCGGGCCCTGCTGCTGGCGGCGGCGGCCGCGGCCGGTCTCGAGCACGCCGACGGCCGGCTGGCCCGCCCGGGTGCCGGCGACCACCTCGGACCGGCCGAGGCCGGGCTGGCCCGGCTGGCGGCCCACCTGGAGGCCGACCCGTTCGCCGCGCCCGAGAAGGGGGACCTGGAGCGGTGGGGTCTGGGCGTGGCCGAGCTGGCCGCCGCCGAGCGGGTGGGCCGGGTGGTCCGGCTGTCCCCGGACGTCGTGCTGCTCACGACCGGCCCGGCCCGGGCCATGCGGGTGCTGTCGGGGCTGGCCCAGCCGTTCACCCTGAGCGAGGCGCGGCAGGCCCTCGGCACGACCCGTCGGGTCGCGGTCCCGCTCCTGGAGCACCTGGACCGCCGGGGCTGGACCGTCCGGGTGGACGGCCAGCTCCGCCGCGTCAAGGGGCGCTAGCCGCGCCGCGAGCGTCGGAGCCGCGCGTCCTCGTCTGGACGACCGAGGGAGCGGACACGTCCCGCGCGGAGCGAGCTGGAGCGCACGTCCGTCCGCGAGCGAGGGAGGAAGGCGGGGACGTCAGCGTGGCGTGCGCGAGCTGCGCCGAGAAGACAGCACGTGCCAGGCCCGGCCGACCAGCAGGAAGACCAGCAGCGTCACGACCAGCGGCGCCCACGGCACACCGCTGAAGGTCGCTGCGACCCCGCCGCTCGACACCGCCTCCACCTGGGTGCCGAGGAAGCTGCCGCGGGCCGGCGTGGTCGTGCCGGTCGAGCCGAGCGCGTCCAGCATGCCGAGGGTGTAGAAGAGCGTGGCGTACAGCCAGGCTCCCAGCACGAGGCCCGCCGCGAGTGCCCCCTGGTTCCAGCGCGGTCGGGGCCGGGGTTCGGCCTCGAGGTACTGGCCGGCCAGCTGCCGGGGCGCCCCCAGACCGGCCAGGGCGGCGTCGAGACCGACGTCCGCCGTCGCCTCGTCGAGGTTCGCCCGCAGCTCGCCCAGCACGGCACGGCGGCGACGGCGCGGCATCGGGTCCAGCCACAGCTCGACGCGCTCCAGGAACCAGGAGCGGCGCCAGCGGTCGGTCAGGGACGGGGTGCGGCTCATCGGGACTCCTCGGTGTCGGGAAGCAGGCGGTGGACGACGTCGGCCAGGTCGGCCCAGGCCCGTCGGGCGTCGGCGAGCAGGGCCAGCCCGGACGGGGTGGGCCGGTAGTACTTGCGGGCGGGTCCGGCGGCGGAGGGGACGAGGCGCGAGCTGAGCCGGCCCTCCCGCTCCAGCCGGGTCAGCACCGGGTAGACGGTGCCGGTGGCGATGCCGTGCAGGCCCCCGTCCTGCAGGCGGGTGACGAGCTCGTAGCCGTAGGACTCCTCCCGGTCGAGCAGGGTGAGCACCAGCATCGGCAGCACCCCCTTGAGCAGCTGCGGGTCGCGTTCGACCACCTCGGCGACGTCCATGCTGAAAGGCTAAGCCTGCTATTCGGCTATGTCAAGTAGCGGACGAGACCGAGCAGCCAGGTCGACGCGGTGACCGGGACGTCGGCCAGCGGCGCGGCGGGCCCGGACTCAGGAGGTCCAGGCCCGCCAGAGCCGGGCGTACTCGCCGTCGGCCTCGACCAGCTCGGTGTGGCTGCCCAGCTCGGCGATCCGCCCGTCGATGACCACGGCGATCCGGTCGGCGTCGTGCGCGGTGTGCAGCCGGTGCGCGATCGCGACGACGGTGCGCTCCTCCAGCAGGGCCGCCATGGACCCCTCGAGGTGCCGCGCCGTCCGCGGGTCGATCAACGACGTGGCCTCGTCCAGCACCAGGGTGTGCGGGTCGGCGACGACCAGCCGGGCCAGCGCGATCTGCTGCGCCTGGGCGGGCGTCAGCTTCTGGTGGCCGGCTCCCAGCAGGGTGTCCAGGCCACGCGGCAGCCGCTCCACCCAGTCCCAGGCGTCGACGGTGCGGAGCGCCTCGACCACCGCCTCGTCGGGCGAGGACTCCCGCGCCAGGATGATGTTGTCGCGCACCGAGCCGACGAACACGTGGTGCTCCTGGGTGACCAGGGCCACCTGGGTGCGCATCACGTCCAGCGGCAGCGCCGTGAGCTCCACGTCGCCGACGGTGACCGAGCCGGTCCGCGGGCCGTTGATGCCCGCCAGCAGCCGGCCCAGCGTCGACTTGCCCGAGCCGCTGGGTCCGACGACGGCCAGCCGCTCCCCCGGCTGCAGGTCGAGGTCGATGCCGTGCAGCACGTCGTGCCCCTCGCGGTAGGCGAAGCGCAGGTCGCGGCCGACGAGGTGGTTGCCCAGCGGCAGCGCGTCCCCGGGGACGCGGTCTTGCGGCACCGAGGCGATCCCCAGCAGCCGGGCCGTCGAGGCGACGCCCACCTGCAGCCGGTCGACGTTGCGGATCAGCCGCTCCAGCGGCTCGATCAGCGCCTGTACGTAGAGCACGGCCGTGGTGATCTGGCCCAGCGTGACCATCCCGTTGACGTAGCCGAACGCGCCGACCAGCAGCACCAGCACCTGCGGGGTGTCGAAGGCGATGCCGAGGACGCCGAACAGCAGGTTCCGCAGCGCCATGGTGTAGCGCTCGGCCTGGGAGGAGACGGCGATGTCGTCGTCGCCGGTCCGGGTCCGGATCTCCTGCAGGCCCAGCGCCTCGACGGTGCGGGCCCCCTCGATGGTCTCGGTCAGCGTGGTGTTGATCCGCGAGTAGGTGCCGCCCTCGGTGATGTAGCCCTTCGGCGCCCGCGCCAGGTAGCGCCGGGTGGAGAACCACAGCAGCGGCATGCTCACCAGCAGCGGCAGGGCCAGCAGCCACGAGTTCAGCACCATCGCGACCACCGTCAGCGCCGTGGTCATGGCGGCGATGATCGCCTCGGGCAGGCCGAAGCGGACGGACTCGCTCATGGTGTGCACGTCGCGGGTGACCCGGGTGACGAGGTCGCCCGAGCTCGCGCTCTCCACCCGGCCCAGCGGCAGCCGCAGCACCGTGCGCACGACGTACTCCCGCGCCTCGGCCAGCAGGTCCTGGCCGAACCGGACCGAGGTCCGCAGGGCCAGGAACGTCAGCACGGCCTGGGTGAGCACGACGGCGACGACGGCCAGGGCCAGCCCGTCCAGGCGCGCGCCGAGGGAGCCCCCCGCGCCCGCGGCGTCGACCAGCTGGCCGAGGATCCGCGGCACCACGAGCCCGGCGAGGGCCGCCAGGGCGTGCAGCACGAGCAGCGCGACGACCAGGAAGCGCCGGCTGGTGAACAGGTCCTTCAGGAAGCCGACGACCTCCGGGCTGCCGGCCACCGGCAGGGCCCGGGCCGGGCGCCGCGACGTGCGGTAGTACGCGTCCGCCCGCTCCTCGCGGGCCAGGTGCCGGGCCCGCCAGGCGGTCAGCCGTTCCCGCGGAGCACCGCGGTAGGGGGGCTCCAGCACGGGCGGCACGGCGGGCGGCGGCTCTCCCGTGCGCCACGTCTCGGCCGAGCCCTCCAGCTCGACCCGCAGGTCGGTCATCGTCCCTCCCCTCCGCCGACGGCGTGCTCGGTCTCCCCGGCGACGGCCGGTCGGCCGCCGTCCTCGTCCAGCGCCCGGGCCACCACGGAGCGGTAGCCGGCCGAGGTCGACACCAGCTCCTCGTGGGTCCCGCTGGCGGCGACCACGCCGTCCTCCAGGTACGCGACCCGGTCGGCGTGGTGCAGCAGCAGCGGGGAGACGCTGGTGACGACGGTGGTGCGGCCGGCCCGGTGGTCGGCCAGCCGGCTGGCGATCAGCGCCTCCGTGTGGGCGTCGACGGCCGACGTCGGCTCCACGAGCACCAGGACGGGCGGGTTCAGGCCCAGCGCGCGGGCGAGCACGAGACGCTGCCGCTGGCCGCCGGACAGCCCCCGGCCGCGCTCGTCGATCGTGCCCTGCCAGCCACCGGGCAGGCCCTCGAAGACGTCCTCGGCCGCCGCGGCGTGCAGCACGCCCTCGGCCTCCGCGCGGGTCAGCCGGTCGTGCGGGTCGACCAGCTCCTGCAGGGTGCCGGCGAAGACCACGCTGGCGGCGTCGCTGACCAGGACCGTGCGACGGACCTCGGTGAGCGGCACGTCGGCCAGGTCCACCGGGCCCAGGCTGACGCCCCAGCTGCCGGAGGCCAGCCGGCGGTCCCGCTCGGCCAGCCGGACCCGGTCGGCCTGCTGCTGGGCCCGCGCCCGCTTGGCGGCCCGGCCCTTGACGCCCTCGACGTCCAGCGCCACCGGCTCGTACTCCGCCGGCAGGTAGCGGCCCAGCCGGTCGGCGAGGGCCGCGGAGTCGTCGGGCAGCGCGGAGACGACGAGGGTCAGCTCGCCCGGCCGGGCGGTGAAGCCCGAGCGCTGGTCGTGCAGCACGCCGTCACCCGGCAGCCGGAGCGGCTCGGCCGGCGGGGTCCACGGCGGCTGCTGCTCGAGGACGGCGATGGCCTTCCGCGCCGAGACCAGGCAGCGCACCCACTTCTGGGTGGACTGGAAGAAGGTCTGGATCGGCCACACCATGAAGACGGCGTAGCCGAAGAAGCTGACGAGCTGGCCGACGCTCAGCTGCCCGGCCACGACCTGGCGGGCACCCAGCCAGGTGAGCGCGACCAGGAACAGGCCCGAGAACAGCACGCTCGTCGCGTCGACGGCGGCCTGCCAGCGGCCGGCCGACAGCCCGGCCGAGCGGGTCAGCTGGGACTGGGCCGCGTAGTTGCGGGCGAAGGTCTGCTCGCCACCGATGCCGCGCAGGATGCGGAGCCCGGCCACGATGTCGGTGGCCAGCGAGGTCAGGTCCGCGGAGCGCGACCGCTCCGCCTCCTGCCGTCGCTGCAGCGGGCGGAGCAGGGGCAGGGCGAAGACCACGATCAGCGGGGCCGCGACCAGCACGACCAGGCCGAGCTGCCAGGACGTGGACAGCACCAGGCCGGCGATCACCAGGTAGGCGACGACGGCGCCGGCCAGGTTGGCCAGCAGCTCGTTCAGGCCGCCGAACTGGTCGGCGTCGCCGGAGGCCACGCTGAGCACCTCGCCCGTCGGCGTCCGCTGCGGCAGCACGTGACCCATCTGGGCCACCTTGCGGGTGACCAGCTTGGTGCTGCCGTACATCGCCACCAGCCAGGTGCGGACGATCAGGGTGTGGCTGAGCACGCCGGCCACCGCCCCGAGCACGACGAGCCCCAGCAGCACCGCGCACAACCGGACGACGACGTCGAGGTCCCGCGGCGAGATGCCGTCGTCGATGATCCGGCCGACGACGTAGGGGCCGACGGCGCCGGGCAGCCACTGCAGCACGGTGACGCCGGTCAGCAGGACGATGGCCGAGCGCTGCTGGCGCAGCAACCAGAGCAGGAACCGGCTGGGGCTGCGGGTGTCCGGGTGCGAGAAGTCGCCGCGGCTGCGGGGGTGCCGGGGTACGTCGGGACGCACGTCGGCCGCGGCCCGGCTGGTGGGGGTGGCGACCGCCGCGTCCTCGAAGTCCGGGACGACCGGCGGGAAATCTTGCATGACCGGCTCAGCCTAGGCGTCGGCTGTGACACTCTCCACCCGGTTTCGGTCCCCCGCCCGGGGCCGCGGGCGGCCGGGGTGGTGTCAGTGCCCGCACCTAGGATCGGGACATGACCAGCGAGCAGAGCAGCGACGAGCAGGGCAACGACGGGCCCGGCAGCCAGGCCGTGGCCGGGGCCACCGAGGACGGCCGCGTGTTCGTGGTGACGCCGCAGGCGATGGCCGTCGAGGGCCCGCCGGTCGAGCGGGTCGAGACCCCGGGCGACGCCGCGCCCCGGTCGGTCACCGAGATGGTCGAGCAGCCGGCCAAGGTCATGCGGATCGGCAACATGATCCGCCAGCTGCTCGACGAGGTGAAGGCCGCGCCGCTGGACGAGGCCAGCCGCGTCCGGCTGGCCCAGATCCACTCCGCCTCGATCGCCGAGCTCAAGGAGGGTCTCGCCCCCGAGCTGGTCGAGGAGCTGGACCGGATCGCGCTGCCCTTCAGCGCCGAGGAGACCCCGACCGAGGCCGAGCTCCGGATCGCGCAGGCCCAGCTGGTCGGCTGGCTCGAGGGCCTCTTCCACGGCATCCAGACCGCCCTGTTCGCCCAGCAGATGGCGGCCCGCGCCCAGCTCGAGCAGATGCGCCGCGCGCTGCCGGCCGGCCGCGGACCGGTCGCTCCCGAGGGTCCCCCGGGAGGCGGCAGCGGAGGCATGTATCTCTGACCGGGGCGTGCGGGGCGCGGGCGCCGAGGGCTCCGACGTCGACCTCGCCGTCCTGGGCGGCGGGCTGGCCGGCGGGCTGGTCGCCCTCGCCGTCGCGGAGCGGCACCCGCACCTCCGGCTCGCGGTCGTCGAGCAGGACCGGATCGGCGGCAACCACGTCTGGTCGCACTTCGCCGCCGACGTGGACGACGCCGACGCCTGGCTGGTCGAACCGCTGATCAGCCACCGGTGGGACGCCTACGACGTGGCGTTCCCCGGCTTCGCCCGCGAGCTGCGCGCGCCGTACCGCAGCATCACCTCCGAGCGGCTGGCCGAGGTGGTGCACGCCCGGCTGCCCGCCGGATCGGTCGTCCGCGGCCGCGTCGCTGACGCACGCCCCGACCGGGTGCGGCTGCACGACGGCCGGACCCTCCACGCCCGCGCCGTGCTCGACGCCCGGGGGCCCGGCGACCTCGGCCTGCTGCGGCTCGGGTACCAGAAGTTCGTCGGGCAGGTCCTGCACACCCGGGCTCCGCACGGCGTCCAGCGGCCCGTCGTGATGGACGCCACCGTCGAGCAGCGCGACGGCTACCGGTTCGTCTACCTGCTGCCGTTCGGGCCGCAGGAGGTCTTCGTCGAGGACACCTACTACAGCGACTCCGCCGACCTCGACGTCCGCGACCTGCAGCGCCGGATCGCCGCCTACGGGACCGCGCGCGGCTGGCAGGTCGAGCGCGCCGGCCGCACCGAGAGCGGGGTGCTGCCCGTCGTCGTCAGCGGCGACTTCGACGCCTACTGGGCCTCCACCGGCACCGAGCTGGCCAAGGCGGGCATGCGGGCCGGGCTCTTCCACCCGACCACCGGCTACTCGCTGCCCGACGCGATCCGGCTCGCCGGGCTCGTCGCGGCGGCCGAGGACCTCAGCCACGCCGCCCTGCTGGAGCTCACCCACACCCACGCGGCCCGCACCTGGCGGGAGCGCGGCTTCTACCGGCTCCTCGACACCATGCTGTTCGGCGCTGCCGAGCCCACCGAGCGCTACCGGGTGCTGCAGCGCTTCTACCGGCTGGACCCCGCGCTGGTGCAGCGGTTCTACGCCGCCGGCTCCACCCGCAGCGACCAGCTCCGGATCCTCTCCGGGCGGCCGCCCGTGCCGGTCCACCGGGCCGTCCGCGCCATCGCCGCCGCCCACGGACGGCGCTAGCGGAAACCTGCACCACCACGGAACCGGAGGCCGCGAGGCGCCGTCCCACCCGAGGCCTGACACCACGACACCTCGGAGCCGTCCATGACCACCTCGCTCGCCCCCCGCCCCCGCAGCACCGCCCCCGCTCCCGCCCCCCGGCCGAGCAGCACCACTCCCGCACCCCACGCCAGCACCCAGCCCGCCGGGCCCAGCTGCGTCCAGCTGCCCCGCGTCTTCCAGGACCCGCTGCTGGAGGAGCCGCCCGCCGCCGGGGCCCCGGCCGAGGACCGCCGCCGCTACGCCGAGCTGGTGGCCCGCGCGACCGCCGCCTGCCAGCGCTGCCCCCTCGTCGTCGCCTGCCTCGACCGCGCCGTCGTCGAGCACGACGTCGCCGGCTTCGTCGGCGGCACCACCGCCCGGCAGCGGGTGGAGATCCGCCGCCGGCTCGGCGTCGTCGTGCCGCCGGAGGACCTGGACACGCTGGCCGGGGTGCTCGGCGGGAGCCGCCCCGTCGACCACGACGAGGTGCTGCGGGTCCGGGCGGCCCACCCGGACGAGACGCTCGAGGTGCTCGCGGTCCGGCTCGGCTGCTCGCTGTCGACCGTCAAGCGGCACCTGCGGCGGGAGCGCGACCAGCCGAGCCCGCCCCGGCCGGTCGCCGCCCGGCCGAGCCAGCAGCAGGTCCTGGAGGCCACCCTGGCCGTCACCCGGCCCGTGTCCCGCGGGCACCGGGACGCCGCCTGACCCGGCCCCCGGGTCTACGGTGAGGGTCCCCGACGAGGAGGCCCCGTGGACGCCGAGACCCGCGAGTTCGCCCGCTCCTTCACCCGGTACGTCGACGCGATGGCGACGGTCGCCCGGGAGGCGGACGCCGCGGAGCACCGCCTGACCGAGGTGGGCCAGCTGGTGCAGGACTTCCTCGGGGCCGACCTGCAGACGGTGGAGCCGGTCACCGAGAGCTTCCCCGCCCACCAGGTCGTCGACCTCGATCTCGCGCTCGACGCCCTGCTGGAGACCTACCGCGGGGAGCGGCAGGGCATCAGCGGCGCCAACCGGGAGCACGTGGACAGCGTGTCGGAGTACCTGGTCCGCACCCACTCCGCGTTCAGCCCGGGTCCGGTCAGCTACCGGCGCCTGGCCACGGGGCCGGACACCGACCGCCGCGTCGTCACGCTGGGGATCGGGATGCTGCGCTTCGACGGCGTCCCGGTGGCGTGGCTGCAGCGCGGCGCGAACCGCCGGCACGGCCGCGACGAGCACACCCTCGAGCTGCTGTGCCCGGACCTGGACCGCGCCGAGGCGTTCATGCGGCTCGTCCGCGACGAGATGTCGCGGCTCAGCATCCTGCGCGGCCAGGTGATCTCGTTCGCCTCGGACGAGTTCGACTACCACGACCCGGGTGGGTCGCTCACCTTCCTGCGGCGCCCGGAGGTCGGCCCCGAGCAGGTGGTGCTGCCCGCCGGGGTGCTCGACCGGGTCACCCGGCACGTGGTGGGCGTCGGCGCCCACCGCGAGACCCTGCGGGCCGCCGGCCAGCACCTGAAGCGCGGCGTGCTCCTCTACGGCCCGCCCGGCACCGGCAAGACCCACCTCGTCCGCCACCTGCTGAGCCGGACCCCGGGCACCACCGCCGTGCTGCTCTCCGGCCGGACGCTCGGGCTGCTCACCACGGCGACGACGCTGGCCCGCGCGGCCCAGCCCGCCCTGATCGTGCTGGAGGACTGCGACCTGGTGGCCGAGCACCGCGGCGGCGACACCAACGCCGCCCTGTTCGAGACCCTGGAGGCGATGGACGGGCTCGCCGCCGACGCCGACATCACCTTCGTGCTGACCACCAACCGCGCCGACCTGCTGGAACGGGCTCTCGTGGAGCGGCCTGGCCGGGTCGACCTCGCCGTCGAGATCCCCAAGCCCGACCTGGAGGGTCGTCGGCGGCTGTTCGGCCTCTACGGCGCCGCCCTGCTCGAGGCCGGCGGGGTCAGCGAGGCGGCCCTGCAGACCGCGGCCGCCCGGACCGAGGGCGTCACGGCGTCCTTCGCCAAGGAGGCGATCCGGCGCACCGTGATCAACGCCGCCCAGCAGGGTCGCCCGCCCGCCGACATCGACCTCAGCCACGCCCTGGACGAGATGCTGTCCGACGCCGAGGCCCTCACCCGCAGCCTGCTGGGCGGTGAGGCCCACTCCTTCGGCGACGACGTCGACCCGGGCTCCGACGCCCCGGCCGGCCGCGCCTACGGCCGGACCGCCCGTCCGGGACTGCACCCGGGCGACGCGGGCGGGCCCGACTGGGTGATCAGCTTCGAGGGGTCCTGAGCTGCCCGGCGCCCTGACTGGCCGTCAGGGACCGGTCGTCAGCCGAACCAACGCCGCAGCTCGGCCACGGGCCCGCCGTCGGCGAACGTGTCGGTCACCGCGTCGGCCACCGCCTGCACCTCCGGCGGGGCGTCGCCGATGGCCACGCCCCGACCGGCCCAGCGCAGCATCTCCAGGTCGTTGCGGCCGTCGCCGAAGGCCAGCACGTCGACCGCGGTGAGGCCGAGGCCGGCGGCGACCTCGGCCAGCGCCGTCGCCTTGTTCACCCCGTCGGGCGCGATGTCCAGCCAGGCGCTCCACCCGACGAAGTAGGTCACGCCGTGCAGGCCGAGGTGCTGGGCGAGGGCGATGAAGTCCTCCGACGAGCGGGTGGGGTCCCGGAGGATCACCCGCGTCACCGGCAGGGCCCCGAGCTGCTCGGAGTCCTGGATGATCATCTCGCCGGTCAGGTCCTCCGCGGGGAAGTGGCCGTTGAGCCGGTAGCCGCGGCCGATCTCCTCCACCGCGATCAGCGTGCCGGGCGCGAACGCCTCCACCCGGTCGATGACCTCGCGCGGGTCGAACGTGATCGCCTTCACGACCTCCTCGGGCGGGTAGGTCACCGTCACCGCGCCGTTCGAGCAGACGGCGGGCCCGGGCGGCAGGCCCAGCAGGTCGATGAGGTCGCGGGTGCCGTGCCAGCTGCGGCCGGTCGACAGGACGACGGGGACGCCGGCCGCCACGACGAGGGCGATCGCGTCCTTCACCGCGGTGGGCAGGGCCCCGTTGCGGTCCACCACGGTGCCGTCGACGTCGAGCGCGACCAGCCGGGGGCGCCACCCGGCGTCAGCCGACGAGCTCGCGGGCGCGTTCTCGGCCCTCATCCGCGCGGGACCAGGGCAGCGCGGCCGCCCAGGAACGGGCGCAGCGCCGCCGGGAGCCGCACGGACCCGTCGGCCTGCTGGTGGTTCTCCAGGATCATGATGATCGTGCGCGTCATCGCGCAGAGCGTGCCGTTCAGGGTGGCCACCGGGCCGGTGCCGCCGTCCGAGCGGGTGCGGACGTTGAGGCGCCGGGCCTGGAACTCGGTGCAGTTCGAGGTGGACGTGATCTCGCGGTAGCGGTCCTGGGTGGGCAGCCAGCCGTAGCAGTCGTACTTGCGGGCGGCGCTGAGCCCGAGGTCCCCGCCGGCCAGCTCGAGCACCTGGTAGGGGATCTCCAGCGCCTCGATGAACTCCTTCTCCCACCCCAGCAGCCGCTGGTGCTCCGCCTCCGCGTCCTCGGGGGCGCAGAAGACGAACATCTCGACCTTGTCGAACCAGTGCACCCGGAAGATGCCGCGGGTGTCCTTGCCGTAGGAGCCCGCCTCGCGGCGGTAGCTGGGGCTGAAGCCGGCGTACCGCAGCGGCAGGGTGGACGCGTCCAGCACCTCGTCGGAGTGGTACGCCGCCAGCGGGACCTCGGCGGTGCCGACGAGGTAGAGGTCGTCGTCGGGCAGGTGGTAGACGTCCTGCGCGGCCTGGCCGAGGAAGCCGGTGCCCTCCATGGCGGACGCCTTGACCAGCGCCGGCGGGATCATCGGGGTGAACCCGTTCGCCAGGGCCAGACTCATGGCCAGGTTCATCAGGGCGAACTCGAGCTCCGCGCCCTGGCCGGTCAGGTAGTAGAAGCGGGAGCCGGAGACCTTGGCCCCCCGCTCGACGTCGATGGCCCCGAGCAGCTGCCCCAGCTCCAGGTGGTCGCGCGGGGTGAAGCCCTCGGCGGCGAAGTCGCGGCGCTCGCCGTGGGTCTCGAGCACGACGTAGTCGTCCTCGCCACCCTCCGGGACGTCGGGGAAGACCAGGTTGCCGACCTGCTTGAGCAGCGCGTCGAAGGCGACGGACGCCTCACCCGAGCTGGCCTCGGCCTTCCTGACCTCCTCGGCGAGCTCCCGGGTGCGGGACAGCAGGGCGGCGCGCTCGTCGCCGGCGGCCCGGGCGACCTGCTTGCCGAGACCCTTCTGCTCGGCCCGCAGCTCCTCGTACCGGCTGATCGCGCTGCGCCGCGCCGCGTCGGCGGCCAGCAGCTCGTCGACCAGCGCCACCGACTCGCCCCGCGCCCGCTGGGAGGCACGGACACGGTCGGGGTCGGTGCGGAGCACCTTGACGTCGATCACCGCCTCAGCCTAACCAGCCGGCCGGAGGCGCAGCACGTGAGTTGCGCCGGTCGAGCAGGTGGCGTCGGGCAGGGGATGATCAGGGCATGCCGCGCCGACCACCCCGCCCCGCCGCCGTGGTGATCCTCGCCCTGCTCGTCGTCGCGCTCGCCGTCTGGACGGCGCTGACCCTGACCTGGGCCCCGGTCCAGGCGCTGGACGACCGGCTGCTGCCCCGGGCGCTGGACCCGTCGTCCCCCGTCGCGCAGGTCGCGGCCGCCGTCGCGCTCGTGACCCTGCCGACGCTGCAGTACCTGGTGCTCCTCGCGGTCGCCTTCTGGGCGTCGCGGCGGCGCTTCCGCCAGCTGTCCGTGGCGCTCGTGCTGATGGCGGTGCTCGGCTGGGGGCTGACGGCCCTGCTGCGGCTGCTCGTCGCCCGGCCCCGGCCCGCCCAGGCGCTCGACCTGCTCAGCACCCAGGGCTCGGCCTACCCCGCGGCGCACCTGGTCAGCTCGACGATCACCGCGATCGGCGTCGGCGCGGTGTTCGCCGTGACCCGGCGGAGCGTCCGGGCCCGGTTCCTGTGGGAGTCCGGGGCCAGCGCCGTGGTGCTGCTGGTCGCGGTGGACTGCTGGCTGCTGGGGGCGCACCACGTCAGCGACCTCGTCGGCGGCCTGCTGCTCGGGGGGGCGGTCGCGGTGCTGAGCCTCGTCGTCAGCGGCGTGCGGGTGCCCGTGCCGCACGACCTGGTCACCGAGATGGTCCGCAGCCGGCAGCCGGACGACACCGACGGGCCGCCGGCCCGCCGCGCCGCGGTCATCGTCAACCCGTCGAAGGTGCTCGACTGGGTCACCTTCCGCCGCCAGGTCGAGTACGAGCTGCAGCAGCGCGGCTGGGGCCACCCGCTGTGGCTCGAGACCACCGTCGACGACCCGGGCCGGGCCATGACGCAGCAGGCCGTGGACGCCGGGGTCGACCTCGTGCTGGGCGCCGGCGGCGACGGGACCATCCGGGTCATCTGCTCGGGGCTGGCCGGCACGGGCATCCCGTTCGGGCTGATCCCCTCGGGCACGGGCAACCTGCTGGCCCGCAACATCGGCATCCCGCTGGACCGGGCCGCCGCGCTCGAGGTGGCCCTGGACGGCGCCGACAAGGGCGTCGACCTGGTGGAGATCCGGGTGGACGACGGCCCGCCCGACCACTTCGCCGTGATGGGCGGCATCGGCATCGACGCCGTGATCATGGAGGGCACCAACGCCGACCTGAAGAAGGCCGTCGGCTCGGCCGCGTACTTCGTGTCGGCGGCGCGGAACGCCAACCACCCGGCGCTGCACGCGACCATCCAGGTCGACGACGACCCCCCGCTCCGGCGCAAGGCGCACGTCATCGTCGTCGGCAACGTCGGCTACCTGCAGGCGAACATCCCCCTGATCCCCGACGCCAAGTACGACGACGGGCTGCTGGACGTCATGGTCGCCTCCCCCCGCACCGCGACGGACTGGGTCCGGCTCACCACCCGGGTGCTCACCCGGCAGCGCCGCTCCGACGAGCAGCTGGACCGGATCACCGGCCGCAAGGTGACCATCACCGTCGAGGAGCGTGACCAGTACCAGCTGGACGGCGACACCGTCGGCGAGTGCGGGCGGATGGTGGCCGAAGTCCAGCCCGGCGCCCTCGTCCTGCGGGTGCCCGGTGCCTCCGGCCAGGGCGGTGCCGAGCCCGCCGCCGCGCTGGCGCAGTCCACCCAGGACGACCTGGCGGGGACGAAGGCCTGAGCCGACCACCGCGACCTGAGCCCACCACCGCAGCACGGGCCGCCCACCGCGGCCTGAGCTTGTCGAAAGTCCTTCGACGAGCTCAGGGAACGGGTGGCCTTCGACAGGCTCAGGGAACGGCTGGCGGGCTCAGCCGTGCAGGCGGCGGAACCAGGACGCGGCGGCGGCGTAGTCGGCGTTCGTGGTGCCCACCCGGATCACCGGGCGCTGCTGGTCGGCGCGGGGGTAGCTGCCCAGGAACACGACGTCGGCGCAGACCCGGTGCAGGCCCATCAGGGCCTCGGCCAGCCGTGCGTCGTCGAGGTGGCCCTCGGCGTCGACGGAGAAGCAGTAGTCCCCCAGCGTCCGCTTCGTCGGCCGGGACTCGATCCGGCACAGGTTGACCCCCCGGCTGGCGAACTGCTCGAGGATCTCCAGCAGCGCGCCCGGGTGGTCCTCGCGCATGAAGATCACCAGCGTCGTCTTGTCCGCACCGGTCGGCGGCGCCACGGGACCCGGCCGGGAGACCAGCACGAACCGGGTGACCGCGTCGGGGTTGTCGGCGATGCCGGTGGCGAGCGGCGCCAACCGGTACAGCTCCCCGGCCACCTGCGCGCAGATCGCCGCGTCGAAGCGGGAGCCCGGGTCGGCGACCTCGGCCGCCGCGGCCGCCGTGGACCCGCCCTCGGTGACGGTGGCGCCGGGTAGGTGCGCGGCCAGCCAGCCGCGGCACTGGGCGGCGGCGTGCGGGTGGGTCAGCACCTGCCGCACGTCCCGCAGCGCCGTCCCCGGCCGGCCGAAGAGCGTGAACTGAACCGGCAGCAGGACCTCGCGGGTGATGACGAGGGGGTCGCCGTAGGTGAGGTTGTCCAGGGTGGCCGTCACCCCGCCCTCGACCGAGTTCTCGATGGGCACCAGGACCGCGGTCACCTCGCCGTCGCGGACAGCCTGCAGGCCCTGCCCGACGGTGGCGAAGGGGACGGGCTCACCGTGCTGGGCCGGGAGCGTCCGCAGGGCCTGGTGGGTGAAGGTCCCAGCGGGTCCGAAGTAGCCGTACTGGGCGGGCGGGACTCCTGGCACCGGCTCAGGCTAGCGGTCAGCGGGCCGTCATCCCGGCCAGCGACGCGTCGAGGACGGCGAGCGTGGCCCGGGGGGTGTCGTCGGGGCGGCTCGAGAACCAGAAGGCGTGGCCGCCGCTCTGCAGCTCCACCACGAGGACGCTCGTCTTGTCGTACCGGCTGGGGACGCCCGGGACCGTGTAGTGGATCTCGGCCGTCCTCGCCTCCGAGGAGCCGGTCCGGGAACCGTCCCAGGACTGCCGCACCGCCTTCTCCACGGTCGTCTCCTGGCCCGCGAAGAACTGGTCGCGGAGCGAGGCGAAGACGGCGGCCGCCGTGCCCTGCAGGTCTCCCCGGGTGACCAGGGCGTCCGGCACCAGTCCGATCCCGGTGGTGGCGGACCAGTCGCTGCCGTCCGCGTCGTAGTCGGCGTGCACGGGCGCGTTGCAGATCATCACCGAGGTGAACGTCGGCAGGGCGGGCTGGGGGAGGCGCTGCACGCGTAGGGCTCGACGGGCAGCACCAGCCGCAGCTCCTCGATCGACGCGGTCCGGGTCGCGGCGTCGTAGACCACGGCCGGCCCGCCCGTCTCGCCCGTGGGGGGCGCCACGGCCGGACCCGACGGCAGCCGCTGCGCGCTCGCGGACACCACGGCCCCGACGGCCACCACGGCGACGACGACGACGGCCGCCACGAGGGCGACCGCCACCGGGAGCCGGACCCCGGCCGGGCCAGGTGCCGCGGCCGGCGGCCCCGCCGACGCCGACGGGTCGGCCGGGACCCCGGCGGGCGGGGTCGGTGGTGGTCCCGCGGCGTCGGCCGGGTCGACCGGTGGCGCGAGGGTCGGCGCCTGCTCCGGAGGCCCGACGGTGGCGTCGCGGCTGAGCCAGCGGGACCAGGCCGCCCCGTCCCACCAGCGGAAGACGTCGGCGGAGCCACTGGGGTCGGCGTACCACCCGGGGTCCGGAGCGCTCACCCGGTCACCCTAAGCGCCTCCCGGGCCGCACGGGCTCAGGCCGCGGCGGCCTCGTCCTCGGCCCGGCCCAGCCGCTGCCGCGCCCGCTCCGACCGCGGGCCGACGGGGACGCTGCTCGTCGCGGCGGCCAGGCCCATCGGTGGCGTGCCGACGTACATGGACTCCGCCCGCTCGACGAGGTAGGTCTCGTGCCAGATCCCCACGGCGCCCGGCGCCGACCGCGCCCGCCGGTTGAACGCCGTCCAGGCCGGCCGGTGCTCGGCGTCCGGTTGCGAGGCGTAGGCGTAGAGCTTCTCGGTCGAGGACCAGTACTGCACCAGGGTCGGTCCGCCCGCCCCGACCAGCAACCGGGAGCCGAGCAGCCCCGACTCTGGGTCGCGGGCCAGCTCGGCGAGCATCTTCGGCATGGCGCCGAAGACCGGCAGCCACAGGTCCGGCCGCCACGGCCGGTTGATGCGCATGCCGATGAGGAAGACCACCAGCTCGCCCTCGTGGTCGTGGGTCATCCGTCCGGGGACGACAGGTGGCATGATGCTCTCCTTGGATAGTGGTGCTCCCCATTATTGGCGAGTGCTGATATCCAATGTCAAGAGCGAGAGGACGGGTGTGCGGATCTCGGAACTGGCCCGGACGGCCGACGTGCCGCTGGCGACCGTCAAGTTCTACCTGCGCGAGGGGCTGCTGCCCGAGGGCCGGCGCACGTCGGCCACCCAGGCGCAGTACGGGGAGGCACACCTGGAGCGACTGCGGCTGATCCGGGCGCTGGCCGGGCCCGGCGGGTTGTCGCTGGCCGCCGTCCGCCGGGTCGTCGGGGCGATCGAGCACCCGCCCGACGGCGTGCACGAACTGCTGGGCGTGGCCACGGCCGCGGTCGACGAGCCGCTCGCCCCGCGCGACCACACCGCGGTGCACGCCCTGCTCACCTCCTGGGGCTGGGCGGTGCAGGAGAAGGACTGCCCCAGTCACGACCAGCTGGCCGCCGAGCTCGCCGCCCTCGACGACGCCGGCTTCGCCCTGCCCGAGGGGGCGCTCGACGCCTACCGCCGGCACATGGAGGCGATCGCCACCCTGGAGGTGGACAGCGTCCCCACCGGCTCGGCGGCGGCCGCCGTCCGGCACGTGGTCCTCGGCACGGTGCTGGTCGAGCCGCTGCTGCTGACGCTGCGCCGGCTGGCGCACCAGGAGCTCTCGGCCCGCCGCTTCGGCTGAGTGCGGGAGCATCGGAGGCGGCGGCGAGCCGCCGGAGGCGAGGAGGACGTCATGGAGGAGTTCATCGCCGGCCTGCCCAAGGCCGAGCTGCACGTGCACCACGTCGGGTCCGCGTCGCCCCGGATCGTGGCCGAGCTCGCCGCCCGGCACCCGGGCACCGTGCCGACCGACCCCGCCGAGCTCGCCCGGTTCTTCGTCTTCGAGGACTTCCCGCACTTCATCCGCACCTACCTGGCGGTGGTCGACCTGGTCCGGACCGCCGAGGACGTCCGGCTGCTCACCTACGAGGTGGCCCGCGACATGGCGGCGCAGAACATCCGCTACGCCGAGCTGACCGTCACCCCCTGCACCTCCGTCACCGACGCGCTGCCGGTACCGGCGTTCCTGGAGGCGCTCGAGGACGCCCGCACCGCCGCAGCCCGCGACCTGGGCCTGGAGCTGCGCTGGATCTTCGACATCCCCGCCGACTTCGGCCTCCCGGCCGCCGAGCTCACCGCCTCGGCCGCCCTGGACCACGACGTGCCGGGCCTGGTGGGCTTCGGTGTCGGCGGGTCCGAGGTCGGCTTCCCGCGCTCGATGTTCCGCGACCAGTTCGACCGCGCCCGGGCCGCAGGCCTGCACAGCGTCCCGCACGCCGGCGAGACGACGGGACCGGAGACGATCTGGGACGCCGTGCTGAACCTGGGCGCCGAACGGGTCGAGCACGGGATCACCGCCGTGGGCGACCCTGCCCTGCTGGCCCACCTGGCCGAGCACGGCGTGGTCCTCGACGTCTGCCCCACCTCGAACGTCGCGCTCGGGGTGGTCCCGTCCCTGGCCGCGCACCCGCTGCCGGCCCTGGTGGCCGCCGGTGTCCGGGTGACGGTGAACACCGACGACCCGCCGATGTTCGGCACCGACCTGGACCGCGAGTACGCGATCGCCGCCGACCTGCTGGGCCTCGACGAGGCGGGCGTGGCCGACCTGGCCCTCGCGGCGGTCGACGGCTCCTTCGCCCCCGACGCTACCCGGGCCGCGCTGCGGGCCGAGATCAGCGCCTACGCCGCCCGGGCGACGCCGCCGGCTTGACCGCGCGTCCCGCCGGTCCGGCCGGCCGGCCGGGTCCGACGGCGGTGGGGACGGACCCTGCGTGCACGGTGGCGTCCCCCGACGCGCGCGCCGCGGGCGCCCGGAAGGGGAAGAGCTCGGGCCGCTCCGGGCGCCGCCACCACAAGACGATGGCCGCCAGCACGGCGAACTGGACGAGGGGCGAGACGGTGTCCCGCACGCGGTTGGCGGTGAAGTCCAGGGCCGGCCCGACGTCGATCGCCCGGCCCGGCACGTAGGCCAGCGACAGCGGCGTGATCCGCATCAGCATGATCCGGTCCAGCTTGTTGGCCGCCAGCACGGCCAGCGGCATCCAGGCGATCAGGTCGTACCAGCTGAGGGTGTACATCGACGTCACGAGCCAGGCGACGCTGAGCACCAGCGAGGTGCGCACGGCGATGGTCAGCGGGTCGTGCCGCAGGTCGGCGCCACGGGCCAGCCCGGGGACGGCCGTCCAGGGCACCGTCTTGGAGAGCATCCAGGCGATGACGACCAGCCCCGCGTAGGAGATGACGCCGACGACGACCTTGGCGTTGAAGCCGGTCATGAACAGGTCGAGGAACCGGAAGACGGGGTTGGCCCACGAGCCCACCGAGACGTAGCCGCCGTTGCGCAGCGCCTGAAAGAACGCCGTCGGCTGCCAGATGACGTAGGCCCAGCCCATCGGCAGGGCGGTGCCCAGGCAGAGCAGCAGGGCCTTCTTCGGCTCGCGCCGGTAGGCCCACAGCATGGCCAGGCCCCAGATGCCGATGCTGACCTTGGCGCAGCCCGCCAGCCCGATGCCGATGCCGGCCGCGAACGGGCTCTTGCGCATCATCATCAGCCCGGCCACGGCGAACATCACCGACAGGGCCTCGTTGTGGGCGCCGGCGACGACGGCCCAGATGAGCACGGGGTTGGCGATGGTCAGCAGCGCTGCGCGGGCCTGCCGGCGGGCGTCCCCGTGGGCCAGCATGACGACGCCGGCCCCGGCCAGGATGAACGGCACCACCGCGAACACCTGCAGCCAGAAGACGATGTCGTGCATGTTCTCCCCGCCCAGCCGGTTCGCCAGCAGCTGGAGCCAGGACGTGATGGGCCCGTAGACGCTGGGGGTGTCCTGCCAGGGGCGTTCGGTCCACCGCAGCACGGGGTCGAACTGCACGCGGAACACCTCGGCGGGGGTGAGCTCGTAGGGGTCGCGGCCGATGGCCTGCAGCCGGCCGTAGGCGGCGTACATGAGGACGTCGGCCGAGGTCAGCGGCGGCACGGTGATGGTGACCAGGCTCAACCCGGTGCCCAGCGCGAACAGCCGCCGGACCCGGGGCTGCCAGCCGTCGGCCAGCGCCCGCATGGCGACGAACAGCCCGGCCGCGCCGACGAGGATCGCGGACCAGACCAGCGAGGAGACGACCCACTCGTTCGGCTGGACCACGCCGGCGGGTAGGTACCACGGCGGCAGCAGCGAGCGCCGCGGACCCAGCGTGAGCGTCACCGCCGAGGGCCCGAGGAACCCGGCCAGCAGGGTCAGCGCGGTCGCCCCCACGATGCCGGCGACCCCGAACCGGTGGTCGCGGTGCCAGAGCACGGGCCGGTAGACCGGGGCGGGGGGCTTGGCGGGGTTGCCGGGACGACGACGACGACGGCGGCGCGCGCTCACCGGCCCCGGTCCCGCCGGGCCAGCAGCGAGGAGAGGCCCTTGGCCCGGAGCTCGTCGATCCCGGACTGCACCAGCCCGCGGGCGGCCAGCGCCCGGGTGACGTCGCGGAGCTGCTTGGCCCGGTGCAGCTGGCCGGCGAGGTCGCGGCCGGTGGCCCGGTGGCGCAGCGCGACGGGGATCTCCTCCACCACCAGCCCGGCCCGCAGCACGTCGACGGTCATCCCCACCTCGACGCCCCAGCCCGCGGCCAGCGGGCTGGCGAGCTCGAAGGCGCGCCGGGTCAGGCAGCGCTGGCCGGACAGCGGGGCCTGCGGCGTCCACCCGGTGAGCTCGGTGATGCCGCGGGCGGCCGTCCCCATCACGAGGCCGAACCCGCCGGGGCTGCCGCCGTCCTCGGTCTGCTGCTCGGGCAGCACCGCGATGGTGAGGTCGGCCCGACCCGCGACGACGGGGGTGATCAGCGGCGCGCAGGCGGCCGCGCTGGCCCCCAGGTCGGCGTCCAGCAGCAGCAGGGTGCCGCACTCCGGCCGCCCGTCGCGCTGCTCCATCCCGCCGAGCGCGTTGACCCCCGACTCGACGGCGGCGGCCTTGCCCCGGTTCCGGCGGTGGGTGACGACGACCGCACCGGCGGCGGCGGCGTGCTGGCCGGTGGCGTCGCTGCTGCCGTCGTCGCAGACCAGCACGAGGTCCACGTGGGGCAGCGCTCGGGCGGCGGTCACCGTGGCGGCGATCCGCTCCTGCTCATCCTTGGCGGGGATGATGCACGCGACGCGCGCCAGGGCTGAGCTCACCCGGCCATGCTAGTGCGGCCGGGCCCGCCGGGCCTCGCGCCCGGACCGCGCGCGGCACCCGGCCGGTAGGGTCCGGGCATGAGCGAGACAGCTGTCGCACGCCCGGGCGTGCGCTCCGAGGTCGGCCGTCTGCGGACGGTCATGCTGCACCGGCCCGGGGCGGAGCTGAAGCGGCTCACCCCGCGCAACAACGACGCCCTGCTCTTCGACGGGCTGCCCTGGGTGGACCGCGCCCAGACCGAGCACGACGCCTTCGCCGCGGTGCTGCGCAGCCGCGGCGTCGAGGTCCTCTACCTCGCCGAGCTGCTGACGCAGACGCTGGCCGGGGCCGCCGCCCGCGAGCAGGCGATCGCCCTGACCCTCGCCGACCTCCGGCTGGGTGACCGGCTCCGGGGCTACCTGCGCGGCATGGCGGGCGACCTCGACCCGGAGGCGCTGGCCGGGGTGCTGATGGCCGGGCTGCGCAACGACGAGGTGGACGGCTCCGGCAGCCTCGTCACCGCACTGCTCCCCGACCAGGAGTTCCTCGTCAACCCGCTGCCGAACCTGCTGTTCACCCGCGACTCCAGCGTCTGGGTGCAGGACCGGGTGACGATCACGTCCCTCGCGATGCACGCGCGGCGGCGGGAGACCCAGCTGACCGAGCTGATCTACACCTTCCACCCCCGCTTCGCCGGCGTGGAACGGATCCACGGGTGGCAGCAGGAGCACCTCGAGGGCGGCGACGTGATGGCCCTGGCCGACGGCGTGCTGGCGGTCGGGGTCGGCGAGCGGACGACCCCCGCCGGCGCGGAGCGGCTGGCGCGGACCGCCTTCGCCGAGGGCCTGGCCCACACCGTCCTCGCGGTGCCGATCGACCAGGACCGCGCGACCATGCACCTCGACACCATCTGCACGATGGTCGACACCGATGCGGTGGTGATGTACCCGAACGTCGCGCACCGGCTGGCCGCCCTGACGGTGCGGGCGGGCCGCGACGGCGACCTGGAGGTCGACGGCCCGGTGCCCTTCCTCGAGGCCGCGGCCCGGGCGATGGGCATCGACCAGCTGCGGCTGATCGACACCGGGTTGGACCCGGTGACCGCCGAGCGCGAGCAGTGGGACGACGGCAACAACACCCTGGCCATCGAGCCGAAGGTCGCGGTGGCCTACGAGCGCAACGAGGAGACGAACTCCCGGCTGGCGGCGGCGGGCATCGAGGTGCTGGCCATCGCCGGCTCCGAGCTCGGCTCGGGGCGCGGCGGCCCGCGCTGCATGTCCTGCCCGATCAGCCGGGACTGACCCCGGTCCGCTCAGGCGGCGGCGGAGGGCCGCAGCGGCTCGTCGAGCACCGCGTGGACCTCGGGCGGGCAGTCGGTGGTGAAGCCCGAGACGCCGAGGTCGCGCAGGAAGCGGACGTCGTCGGGGTGGTTGACGGTGAAGGCGTGCACCTCGCGACCCTGGCTGAGCAGGTGCTCGACGAAGCCGGGGTCGCGGCGCAGCAGGGTCAGGTCGACCCCCACGACGGTGACGTCGGGCAGCGCGCAGTCCCACCACGGCGTCAGGTCACGGTGCACCAGCAGGGTGCGCGGCACCCCCGGCAGCAGGCGACCGAGCCGCTCCAGGCTGTCCAGGTCGAAGGTGATCAGCCGGACGGGGGCGTCCGGGCCGTCCCACCCCCGGTCGGCGAGCATGGCCGCCAACCGGTCCTCGACGTCCAGCGCCCGCGGGTTGGGGTGCTTGGTCTCGATGGCCAGCGTCACCGCCGCCCCCGCCGCCCGCGCCTCCGCCGTCATGGTGAGCAGCTCGGCGAGCGTGACCAGCTCGCGCTCCTCGGGCTCGGGGCTCACCCGCACCCAGGAACCGAAGTCCAGCCGCTTGAGCTCGGCCACGGTGAGGTCCACGGGCCGGTCCGGCAGGCCGGCCGTGCGCCGCAGGTCCTCGTCGTGGAGGCACACGAGCTGGTCGTCGGCGCTGAACTGCACGTCGCACTCGAGCCCCAGCTCGGCGCCCGTCGTCGCTGCCCATCCGATGGCCGCCTGGTAGGCGGCTCGCGTCATCTCGGGATGCCTGGCGGACCAGCCCCGGTGAGCGAAGATCGCTGACACCTGTCCAGCCTTGCACCCGGTCCCGGACGGTGTGACGTTTCAACACCGCCAGCCGCTGGATGTGACCGAAGCCACATCCGGAGCCGGTTTGGAGCCGGTCCTCGAGGGGGACGGCTCAGGCCTCGATGGGCCCGCCGCCCGCCGCCCAGCCGTGCACGCCGCCCTCGACGTTGAGCGCCTCGCGGCCCTGGGCCCGCAGGTACTGGGTGACCCGCGCGGAGCGGCCGCCCACGGCGCAGACCACGAGCGTGCGGTCCTCGATCTCCTCCAGCCGGGCGACCACCTGGTCCATCGGCACGTGCTGAGATCCGGGGATGCGCCCGCTGGCCCACTCCTCGTCGGTGCGCACGTCGAGCAGCCGCCAGCCCTGCGCGAGCAGGCCGTCGACGTCGGCCGCGTGGATGGTCGGTACCTCGGAGGTCACGCGCCCACGATAGTTGCCGCGCCGCGCTACTTGAGCAGCTTGGACAGCCGGCGGTCGGCCAGCTTCTTGCCCCCGGTCTGGCAGGTCGGGCAGTACTGCAGGGAGGAGTCGGCGAACGAGACCTCCGCGATGGTGTCGCCGCAGACGTCGCAGGGCTGCCCGGCGCGGCCGTGCACCCGCAGCCCCGACTTCTTCTCCCCCTTGAGGTCCTTGGCCGCCAGGCCCTCGGCCCGGGCGATGGCGCCGCCCAGCTCGTCCTTCACCGCCCGGTAGAGCACGGTGAGCTCGTCCGGGGTCAGCGAGCTCGACGGCTTGAAGGGGCTGAGCTTGGCCGCGTGCAGGATCTCGTCGGAGTAGGCGTTGCCGATCCCGGCGATGGTCCGCTGGTCCTTGAGGACCCCCTTGAGCTGGGCCCGGCCGGCCCGGGTCAGCACGGCGCGCAGCGCGTCCTCGTCGAACTCGGGGCTGAGCGGGTCGGGCCCCAGCGTCGCCACCATGGCGATGTCCTGCGGGTCGGCGACCACGTGCACGGCGAGCTTGCGCTGGGTGCCGGCCTCGGTGAGGTCGAAGCCGGAGCCGTCGTCGAGCCGGACGCGGAGCGCCAGCGGCCCCTTGCCGGGCTTCGCCGGGGTGTCGGGCAGCGTGTCCTTCCAGCGGAGCCAGCCGGCCCGGGCCAGGTGGAACACCAGGTGCAGGCCCTGGGCCGAGACGTCGAGGTACTTGCCGTGCCGCTCGACCCCGTCGATCTCCAGGCCGTTGAGCGCCGACAGGGGCGGCTCGTAGGTCTTGAGCGCGCTGAACGCGGTCAGCTCCACCCGGGCGATGACCCGGCCCACGCAGCGCTGGCGCAGGAACACCGCGAGCGACTCGACCTCCGGCATCTCGGGCACGCCCCATCATGGCACTGCCCGCGCGATCTCTCAGGAGGTCGAGGGCACCCGCGGCCCCGGCGTCCAGGCCGGGGGGTCGAGGGGCAGCGCCGCCGCCAGCAGGCGCAGGTAGTGCGGCCGCGGCACCTCGACCACGCCGAGGCTCTGCAGGTGCGGTGTCGCCCACTGGACGTCGAGCAGCCGGGTGTCGCCGCCCGCCTCGCGCAGCAGGTCGACCAGCCCGACCAGCGCGACCTTGGAGGCGTCCCGGCCGATGTCGGGCCGGTGGAACATGGACTCGCCCGCGAAGAGGCCGCCGATGCTGACGCCGTAGAGACCGCCGGCCAGCTGGCCGTCCGGGGTCCAGGCCTCCACCGAGTGCACGGTGCCGGCCGCGTGCAGCTGCCGGTACACCCGGCGGACCGCGTCGTCGATCCAGCCGTCGGGACGCCGCGGGTCGCCGCAGCCGGCGAGCACGCCCTCGAAGTCGGTGTCGACGCGGACCTCGTAGCGGTGCGCCATCTTGCGGAGCGAGCGGCTGACCCGGAGGCCGTCGAGCGGCAGCACCGCCCGGTCCAGGGGCGACCACCAGCCCATCAGCGAGCCGCGCGCCGGCATGGGGAACAGGCCGCTGCGGTAGGCCTGCAGCACCAGGCCCACGTCGAACTCGCGGCTGACGGCGACGAGGTCGTCGTGCCGCCAGAGCTCGGGGGGTCCGAACGGTGACTCGGCCACGTGCCGATCATCCGCTCCGGGGAGGACCGGGGTGGGACCGGGGTCCGACCCGCTCCTGACGGTCCGGGCGGCACGTACGCTGGCCCCTGGTGCGGCACGCGGCCGGCGTGGCTTGACCACCGGCCCGCTGGACCACACCGCCCGGCACCGTGCGTGCAGCGACGAGGAGGAGACCCGATGCCCTCAGCCCAGGACGTGGGGAAGATGATCGTCCGCGGGATCGGCCCCGTCGCCACCATGGTGTCCCAGCCGCACGCCGCGGGCGGGGTGCTCCGCCGGGTGCTCGAGGTGGCCATCGACGGGTACGGCAAGGTGCCCGGCGCCAAGGCCAGCGCCGCCCGCCAGCTGCAGCGCCACGAGGGCTCGGTCGACCGGGCCGTCGAGGGGCTGATCGACTTCCACGTCCGGCTCGCCTCCGCCCAGGGCTTCGTGACCAACCTCGGCGGCGCCGTCGCGCTCCCGGTCGCCGTCCCGGCCAACCTGACCGGCGTCGCCGTCGTCCAGATCCGGATGGTCGCCGCCATCGCGCACCTGCGCGGGTACGACCTCGACGACAACCGCGTCCGCACGGCCCTGGTGATGTGCCTGCTGGGCGGTGAGGGGGTGGTGAAGCTCATCAAGGAGGGCAAGCTGCCGACCTCGCCGATGGCCGTCGCGACCGCCCCGGTGTTCGACCCCGAGCTGGACGCCCGCGTCGCCGACGCCGTGGTGACGGACCTGGCCAGCCGCGTCGGCGGCAAGAACCTCGCCCTGGTGCTGACCAAGCGGGTGCCGCTGGTCGGGGGCGGGATCGGCGCCGTCGTCGACGGCCTGGCGACCCACCAGATCGGCCGCTACGCCAAGTCCGAGCTGCTGCGCCGGCGCGCGCTGGGCGGCTGACCCGGCCCTGCCGGTCCGCGCCGTCGACGTCCCCTCTGGGACGATGGCCGGCATGAGGCAGCAGCGGGTGGTCGGCGCCGTCGCCCTCGCGGTGGCCGGCGTGCTGGCGGTGGTGCTCGTCGTCGGGGTGGTGGAGGCCCTGGGGTCCGGCCGCTGGGCGCTCGCCTCGACCGCGGCGGTGCTGGCCGCCGCCGCGATGAGCCAGTGGGCGGCGGGACGGGCCCGGAGCCGGGGCGGCCGGCTCCTCGCGGGGGAGATCGCGCTGCTGGTCGGGCTCGGGGTGCTGGGCCTGGTGCTCTGCGGCCTCGACTTCGTCACCGGGGACCGCGGCAGCCGCGCCTTCACCGTCCTCTTCGCCGCCGGGCTGATCGCCGTCGTCGGCGGCGTGGTCGGCTCCTACCGGCGGCCCTCCGGGCCGGGCACCACCGGGGCCTGACGGTCGGGGACCCGGCCTGACCGGGTCGCGACTCCGCGGCCGGTGCTCGTCCCGGCGGCCGCAGCGGACGCCGCACCGACGAGGAAGCGCCGCGGAGTGAGCACGGGGTCGCTGCCGTGCCCCTCCCGCAGCCCCCGGACGCGCGACCAGGCTCAGCCGGCGATGCGCCGGTACAGACCCAGCGGGACCAGCCGCATCGGCCAGGCGGCCAGCGCCCACGGCAGGGCGGGGACGTACGCCGTCGCCGGCTCCCGCTCGACCGCCGCGACGATGGCGCGGGTCGCGCGCTCGGGGTCGCTGGCCATCAGCATCCTCGGGAAGTGCGAGGCCATCGACGTCCGGACGTAGCCCGGGTGCACGGCCGTGACGGCGACGCCGGTGCCGGCCAGGTCCGAGCGGGCGCCCTCGGCGAGCGCCGAGACCCCGGCCTTGGTCGCGCTGTAGACGTTCATCGACCCGCCCATCCCGCGCAGCGCCGACATCGAGGAGATGAAGACGAGGTGCCCCGCGCCGGCGGGCCGGAAGAGGCGGAGCGCGGCCTCGGCCTGGTGGACGGCGCCCACGAAGTTCGTCAGCGCGGTGGTCCGGTTGGCCGCCGCCTGGTCCAGCCCCAGCGAGCCCCCGCCGGCCACCCCCGCGTTGACGACGACCCGGTCCAGCCCGCCGAGCGCCGCCGCGGCGTCGGCGAAGGCCGCGTCGACGGCCTCGTGGTCGGTGACGTCGAGCGGGTGCAGGCTGACCGTGATCGCGGGCGTGACGGCGAGCAGCTCGTCCCGCAGCCGCTCCAGCTCGTCCACCCGGCGCGCGCACAGGGCGAGGTCACGGCCCTGCCGCGCCCAGTGCCGCGCCATCTCCTGGCCGAGGCCGGCGGAGGCGCCGGTGACGAGCACGCGCTGGCGGAACCGGGGCAGGGGCACCGCTCGACCCTACGGCGGGGCCGACCACCGTCCCGCCGGCGTCCGCCCGACCGGCGGGCGAGGAGATCTCGCCGGGACGCCCCGCCGCTTGCGGGCCGAGGTTAGGCTGCCTTAAGTTAGGCCAGGCTCACTTGCCTGTGCGCCGGTAGAGGGCAGACGAGGACGGACATGCTCGCCAACTTCCTGATCGGCCTCCGCGAGGGGCTCGAGGCGGCCCTCGTGGTCAGCATCCTCGTCGCCTACCTCGTGAAGTCGGGTCGCCGCGTGCTGCTGCCGCGGGTCTGGGCGGGCGTCGGCATCGCCGTCGGGGTCTCGCTCGCCTTCGGTGCCGTCCTCACCTTCGGACCGAAAGGGCTGACCTTCGAGGCCCAGGAGCTCATCGGGGGCGGGCTCTCGATCCTCGCTGTCGGGTTCGTCACCTGGATGATCTTCTGGATGGCCGCGGCGGCCCGCGGGATGTCCGGGCAGCTGCGGGGCCAGATCGACCGGGCGGCCGAGGCGGGCCGGTGGTCGCTCACCGTCGTCGCCCTGCTGGCCGTCGGCCGGGAGGGCCTGGAGACCGCGCTGTTCCTCTGGGCCGCCACCCAGGCCGCCGCCCGGGACACCACCGGCACCACCACCCCGCTGCTCGGTGCTGCGCTGGGCATCGCCGTCGCGGTCGTGCTCGGCTACCTGATGTACCGGGGCGCCATCAGGATCAACCTGACCCGCTTCTTCACCTGGACCGGTGCCTTCCTGATCGTGGTGGCCGCGGGCGTCCTCGCCTACGGCGTGCACGACCTGCAGGAGGCGGGCGTCCTGCCCGGCCTGCACACGCTGGCCTTCGACGTCTCGCACGTCGTCCCACCCACCTCCTGGTACGGGACGCTGCTCAAGGGCGTCTTCAACTTCTCCCCCGCGACGACCACGCTGGAGGCCGCCGTCTGGCTGGCCTACCTCGTGCCCACGATGGCGCTGTTCCTGCGCGCCATCCACGCCCGGACCGCCGCCGTCCCCGCTCCGCCCGCGGCCGCTCCCGTCCCCGTCACCACCGGAAGGACCCGACCGTGACCGGTCACCACCCGCAGAGCCGGCGGCGCACGCGCCCCGGGCTCGCCCTCGCCTCGGCGTCGGCCCTGCTGCTCGCGCCGCTGCTGGCGGGCTGCACCGACAACGCCTCGGCCGGTGCGGCCGGCGACACCGTCGACGGCGACGGCCGCGCCCTCACCGTGCGGGCCACCGACGACGGCTGCCAGGTCTCGGCCGACACGGCGCCCTCGGGCAACCTGACGTTCTCGGTCACCAACGCGGGAGCCAAGGTCACCGAGTTCTACCTGTTGGCCGCCGACGGTCTGCGGATCGTCGGGGAGGTCGAGAACATCGGCCCCGGGCTGTCCCGCGAGCTGGTGCTCGCCGCACCCGCCGGCTCCTACTTCACCGCCTGCAAGCCGGGCATGGTCGGCGACGGCATCCGGGCGCCGTTCGCGGTCTCCGACTCCGGCGACGACCTCGCCCCGTCCGGCGACGACCAGCAGCTGGTCGACCAGGCCAACGCCAGCTACGCCTCCTACATCAAGGACCAGACCGAGCAGCTGGTCACCCGGACCGACGCCTTCGCCGCGGCCTACACGGCCGGCGACGACGCCGAGGCGCGCGCGCTCTACCCGCAGGCCCGCGTCCACTGGGAGCGGATCGAGACCGTGGCCGAGTCCTTCGGCGACCTCGACCCCAAGATGGACCTCCGGGAGGCCGACCTCGAGCCGGGCCAGAAGTGGACCGGCTGGCACCGGATGGAGAAGGACCTGTGGCCGGCGCGGGCGAAGGGCTACGAGCCGCTGAGCCCGGCCGAGCGCACGACCTTCGCGAAGGACCTGGTCAAGAACACGGCCACCCTCAACGCCCAGGTGCGCACGCTCTCCTTCACCGCCGACCAGATCGCCAACGGCACCCGCGGCCTGCTGGACGAGGTCGCCAAGAGCAAGGTCACCGGCGAGGAGGAGTACTGGTCGCGGACCGACCTCTGGGACTTCCAGGCCAACGTCGACGGCGCCCGGGTGGGCTTCGAGGGCCTGCGCCAGCTGCTCCAGCGCAAGGACCCCACGCTCGACACCGAGATCGACGAGCGGTTCACGGCCCTGCAGGCGCTGCTCGACCAGCACCGCAAGGGTGACGGCTTCGTCAGCTACGACGCCCTGTCCTCGGCGGAGGTGAAGGCGCTCTCCGACGCCGTCAACGCCCTCTCCGAGCCGCTGTCCAAGCTCACGGCGGCCGTCGTCTGATGTCCGTCGAGCCCCCGTCCACCCCCGGTCCCGAGGTCGGTCCGTCCGCCCCGGGCGGGACGGGCGCGAGCGCACGACCCGGCGTCTCCCGTCGGGGGCTGCTCGGCGCGGCCGGGGCCGCGGGCGTCGTCGGGGTGGGCGCGGGCCTCGTGGCGGGCCGCCAGCTGGGCGGCCCGGGCTCCGCCGTCGCCGAGCCGGCCCCCGCCCCGGACCGCTACCCGTTCCTCGGGGAGCACCAGGCCGGCATCGTCACCCCCGCGCAGGACCGGCTGCACTTCGCCGCCTTCGACATGGTGTCGAGCGAGCGCGCCGACCTGATCTCCCTGCTGCAGGACTGGACCGCCGCCGCCGCCCGGATGACCCAGGGCCACGACGCCGGACCGTTCGGCGCCACCTCGGGGCCCTACGACGCCCCGCCGGACGACACCGGCGAGGCGCTGGGGCTGCCGCCCGCCCGGCTCACGCTCACCTTCGGCTTCGGGCCGACGCTCTTCCGGCTGGCCGGCCAGGACCGGTTCGGCCTGGCCGCGCGGCAGCCCGCGGCCCTGCAGCGGCTGCCGCACTTCCCGGGCGACCACCTCGACCCCCAGCGCTCCGACGGCGACCTCTGCGTCCAGGCCTGCGCCGACGACCCGCAGGTGGCCGTGCACGCCATCCGCAACCTGGCCCGGATCGCCATGGGCCGGGCCTCGCTGCGCTGGTCCCAGCTGGGGTTCGGCCGCACCTCGTCCACCTCGACCAGCCAGGCGACGCCGCGGAACCTCTTCGGGTTCAAGGACGGCACGATGAACCTCAAGGCCGAGGAGCCGGACCTGCTCGACACCCACGTCTGGGTGCGACCCGACGGCGCGGCCGACCGGTGGCTGGCCGGTGGCTCCTACCTGGTCGCCCGGCGGATCAACATGACCATCGAGACCTGGGACCGCCAGCCGCTGCGGGAGCAGGAACGGGTCATCGGCCGGACCAAGGCGGAGGGGGCGCCGCTCTCCGGCGGCAGCGAGTTCAGCCAGCCGGACTTCGCCCTCCAGGGCCGGGGTGCCCAGCCGCTGGTGGCGCCCGACGCCCACATCCGGCTGGTGCACCCGGACCAGAACCAGGGCGCCCAGATGCTCCGCCGCGGGTACAACTTCGTGGACGGCAGCAACGGGCTCGGTCGGATGGACGCCGGCCTGTTCTTCATCGCCTACGTCAGCGACCCCCGCACGCACTACATCCCGATGCAGATGAAGATCGCCCGGGGTGACGGGATGAGCGAGTACCTGCAGCACACGGGCTCCGGCCTCTTCGCCGTCCCGCCCGGGGTGACGCCGGGCGGCTACCTCGGTCAGCCGCTGTTCGCGGCCTGAGCGCCGCCCGCCGGGCGCCTCACGACTCGGCCGGGACGTCGGCCGTGCGGGGGACCACGGTCGGCACCGGCCGCTTGGCCCGGACACCGGCGCCGTGCGGGACGCCGCGGAGGTTCCGGCCCAGCCAGGGGGCGAGGTGGTGGACCGCCCAGTCGAGGTCGGTCGCCAGCTGCTGGCGCGGGCGGGGCCGGACGAGCGTGTCCGGCAGCGGGTCGGCCCAGGACGCGTCGCTGCCGGTGACCCCCAGTCGCCAGGCGAGCGCGGACGCCACCTTCGCGTGCCCCAGCGGGTTGCCGTGCAGCCGGTCCTCGAACCACAGCCGCGGGTCCTCGGCCACCGGGTGGTGCTGGAAGTCCATCACCAGCACGCCGTGGGCAGCGGCCTCGCTCCGGATGATCGCGTTGAGGGCGTACATCCGTTCACGGAGCCGCCAGCCGAGCGGGTTGAAGGCCGCCGGGTCCGGCATCGTGAAGGTCAGCACGGTGCAGCCGAGCGCCCGGGCGGCGGCGAACACGGCCTCGTGGTCGGTGCGGATCGACGCGAAGTCGCAGTGCCGACCGATCACGTCGTTGACCCCGCCGAAGACCGTCAGCAGGTCGGGCGCCAGGTCCAGGGCGGGTTGCAGCTGGGTCTCACGGATCTCGTGCATCCGCAGCCCGCGGACCGCCAGGTTGGCGTACTCGAGGGGCTCGGGCTGGGCGTCGGCCAGCAGCTGGGCCAGCCGGTCGGCCCAGCCGCGGTAGCCGCCGACGCCGTCGGGGTCCTCGAGCCCCTCGGTGCTGGAGTCGCCGATCGCGACGTAGCGCCGGAAGGTCATGTGGCCATCATCACCGGTCCCCGGGCCGCGCGGGGGCGTCGAGCCGTCCCGGGCCCCGCTCGGCTCCGAACCGCTTCCAGGCCGGGAACGCCCGACTAGGATCGGCTCGAGAGGTGGTGCACCGATGGCGCCCGACGCTGCTGCGGCCGGCTCCGCCGACGCCTCGTCACGGGCGCTCGTCGGGGGCTGTGCCCTGCTGCTGGTCGGGGACGTCGCGCGCGCCGACCGGCTGAGCCAGACGGTGCTCGCCCGGCACGCGAGCGCGGCCGGGGCGCCCGTCCCGCTGCTCCGGGTCCTGCGCGACCTCGTCCGGGCCCGGCCCGGCGACTTCGAACCACCGTGGGTGGCCGCCGCGCGGGTGGAGCTGCGGGACACCGGGACGGGCCCGTCGACCTCCCCGCTGCTGGACGCGCTGCAGACCCTGCCGGCCGAGCCCCGGGCCGCCCTGGTGCTGCGCGGCTACGCCGGTCTGGGCGCGGCGGAGGTCGCCGAGGTGCTCCAGGTCGACCCGCCGACGGGGGAACGGTGGTCCGACCAGGCCAGCCAGGAGCTGGCCGCCCGGCGGCCCGACCAGTGGGCGCCCGGTCGGCTGGTGGCGGAGCTGCGGTCGGCGGCCGGACCCGCCGTCGTCGGCGGCACCGCGGCGACCGACCGGGCCCACGGCCGGCAGCTGGTCCGGCGCCGACGCGTCCGCCGGGCGGGCGCCGCGCTGGCGGCGGCCCTCGTGCTGGTGCTGGGCACCGTCACCGTCCTCGACCGCGGGGCCGAGGTCCCCCAGGCGGCGAGCTCCCCGGGAGCTCCCGCCCCGAGCCCGCCCAGCCCGACCCCGACCGGCCCGGAGCCGGTGACGGCAGCCTGCGACATCCACAACCCGTCCTGCCAGGCCACGGTGATGCGGCGCTGGCGGACCGCGATGAGCGAGGTGGTCGTCGCCCACCTCGACCCCGAGGGCTCCTACTTCACCGGCTACAGCTTCTCCTACGACCCGCGCTACGAGAGCCGGACGTTCTGGGCCGGCGGCGACGGCGCGCTGGGGCTGGAGGTGTTCCGGCTGCACGGTGGCGCCACCGAGGTCTACGTGCAGGTGGCCACCGGCTACGACACCGCCGTCCGCTGCGGGGCGACCACCCGCAGCCGCTGCGAGGGGCAGCGGTTCATGAACGGCAACCGCTTCACCCTCAGCACCACCACCCAGGTCGAGCGCGGGATCGAGGTCCAGCACCGCCCCGACGGCGACCAGGTGATCACCGTCGTCGCGCGCAACACGACGCGGGGCGAGGTCCTGGACGTCACCCGGGCCGACCTCGTCGAGCTGGTCCAGGACCCCCGGCTCCGGCTACCGGTCATCTGAGACCGGCGGCCTCAGGCCGCGAGGTCGACCGGCGGGTGCCGTCGCCGGGCGGCCAGCGGGACGGGCGCGGGGCCGACGGGGCGGGGCCCGACCGGGCGGGGCCCGACCGGGCGGGGCTCGTCGCGACCGGCGGCGGCCTCCATGACCGCGGGGATGACGGCCATGGCGCCCACGAGCACGATGCCGACGACGGCGGCGACGGTGATGACCAGCTGCGTGATGTCCATGTCCTCAGCGTCGCGCCGCCGGGTGTGCTGAGCATCGGTCCCCGGTCTGCGCTTCCTGTGAGCGCCCTCGGCCCACGGTCGGCGGCCCTCCGTCCCGGGTCGGGCCCGGCGCCCCTCGACCCGCGCCGCTCGCCGGGCCGCCGGGTTCAGGCCGTCGGCATCTGCTCGCCGGCGCGCACGGTCGCCGCGACGGTGTTGCCCGCCGGGGCCAGCGGGCAGAGCCAGCGGCTGTCGTAGCGGCAGGAGGGGTGGTAGGCGAAGTTGAGGTCGACGACGAGGTGCCCGTCGTCCCCGCCGAGGTCCGCGCCCTTCGCGGTGTCGAGCAGGTAGCGGCCGCCGCCGTAGCTGGAGAACCCGTCAGACACCCGCCCCGAGGAGCCGTCGCGCAGGGGCAGGAAGAGGCCACCGCCGTACTGCTGCAGCGACCAGACCTCCAGGCTGCCGCCCACCGGGTCGGGCAGCTCCACCCGGCCCACGGGCACCAGGTTCGTGCCCGCGTCGTCGCCGGCGTCCAGCTCCAGCCGGGCGTCGGGGTCGGACGCGGGGATCAGCGGCAGCACGAACCGCAGGCCCGCGTCGTAGGGCGCGCACGGCAGGCCGCTGGCCCGCAGCGGGTCATCGGCCGGCAGCGGGCTCTGCGGGTGCTCGCGGAACAGGGCGTCCCGACCGGCCCGCCAGCGCCGGTGCCCCGCGGCCGGGTCGTCCGCGTGCCGCACCTCGGCGTAGAGCTCGGCCACCCGGCGGCGCCAGTCGGCCAGCTCCAGCTCGACGCTCACCCGGCCACCGCGGCGGTGACCAGGGCGTGGACCGCCCCGATGTCGGCCGGGGTGACCCGGCAGCAGCCACCGACGAGCCGGGCGCCGTCGTCGAGCCAGCCGCGCACGGCGTCCGGCGCGAACGTGCCCTCCCCCGCCCAGCGGCGGCGCTCGGCGTCCCAGCCCTCGCCGCTGTTGGGGTAGACGACGACGGGCTTGCCGCTCGCCCGGGCGGCCAGCGCCACCAGCGCGCCGGCGTCGTCCGGGGCGGTGCAGTTGACGCCGACGGCGACCACTGCGTCGACGCCGCGGACGAGGGCGAAGGCCTCCTCGACCGGCTCGCCGGCCCGCGTCCGGGTCCCGTCGCAGGTCAGCGACAGCCAGGCCGGACGACCGAGGACGGCCAGCTCGGCCACCAGCGCCTCGGCCTCGGCGAGGCAGGGGACGGTCTCGCAGGCCAGCACGTCGGCGGCCGTGCCGGCCAGCACCTCCAATCGGGGCCGGTGCCAGCGGCGGAGGGCGTCGACGTCCAGGCCGTAGTCACCGCGGTACTCCGACCCGTCGGCGAGCGCCGCCCCGTAGGGCCCGACCGACGCGGCGACGTAGCGGGCGCGGTCGTCCACGGCCTCGGCGGCGTCCCGGGCGCGCTCGGCCAGGGCGACGCTGGACCGGAGCAGCGCCGTGGCCTCGGCCCGGTCGAGGCCGGCGGCAGCCAGCCCGCCGAAGGAGGCCTGGTACGACGCGGTGGTCGCCACCTCCGCGCCGGCGGCGAAGAAGGCGGCGTGGGCGGCGACGACGGCGTCGGGGTCCTCGGCCAGCAGCCGGGCCGACCAGAGGTCGGAGGAGAGATCGTGGCCCTCCGCCTCCAGCTGGGTGGCCAGTCCGCCGTCGAGGGTCACGACCCGCGTCGCCAGGGCGTCGGCCAGACGGGCCCTGGTCATCGGGCGTTGAAGGCGTCCCGGTAGGCCACCCAGTCCCGGGTGAGACCCAGGTCGAAGCCCGCGTCGCCGTCGGTGCTGAGGGTGATCAGCCGTTCGCCCAGCCCGGTGAGCGCGTCACCGACCGCGTCCGGGCTCTCGTCGGTGGCGGTGGAGCGCTCGATGGCGGCGGGGTCGCGGCCCACCTCCGCGCACCACCGGTCGAGGACGGCGTTCTTGTGCCGCAGCTCCTCGACGTCGCCGAAGCCGTGCCAGATGTCGGCGTGCTCGGCGACCAGCCGCAGCGTCTTGCGCTCCCCGCCCCCGCCGACCAGCAGCGGGATGGCGCGGACGGGCGGCGGGTTGAGCGCCGCGAACCGGTCCTTGATCCGCGGCAGCGCCTCCCCCAGCGCGGCGATCCGCCGGCCCGCGGTGCCGAACTCGTAGCCGTAGGCGGTGTAGTCGCGCTCGAACCAGCCCGCCCCGATGCCGAGGATGACCCGGCCGTCGCTGATGTGGTCGATGGTCCGCACCATGTCGGCGAGCAGGTCGGGGTTGCGGTAGGAGTTGCAGGTCACCAGGGCGCTGAGCTCCACCCGCTCGGTCTGCTCGGCCCAGGCCGCGAGCATCGCGTAGCACTCGAAGTTGCGGCCGTCGGCGTCGCCGAAGAGGGGGAAGAAGTGGTCCCAGGTGAAGATGACGTCCACCCCCGCCTGCTCGGCCGCGTCGACCGCCCGGCGCAGGTCGGCGTAGTCGGCGTGCTGGGGCTGGAGCTGGACGCCCACCCGCAGCGGGCGGTCGGCGTAGGTCGGGGCGGGTTCGGTCATCGGCACGGTCTTCCTGGGCGTCGGATGACCGGAGCCTAGACCGCGGCCCCGACGGCGCGGCAGCCACCTTCGGCGGCGCGGGCACACTGGGGTCCCACCGCTTCCCCGACGGAGACCGATGACAAGCACCGCCCACCCTGTCCGCCCCGCGCCGCAGCCGGCCGTCCCCGCGCCGTTCAGCCGGCGCGCCCTGCTGGTCGTGACCGGCCTCAGTGCCGCCGCGATCGGCGGGTTGACCGCCTGCGGCCTGCAGGAGCCCGCCGCCGACGGCGCGCCCGGCCCGCAGACCGCGTCCACGGGCGACGTCCCGGTGGGCGGCGGGAGGATCTACCCCGCCTCGGAGACCGTCATCACCCAGCCGACCGCGGGCCAGTTCCAGGCGTTCTCCTCGATCTGCACCCACGCCGGCTGCCCCGTCACCGAGGTGACGGACTCGATCGGGTGCCTCTGCCACGGCAGCCGGTTCAGCCTGGCCGACGGCTCCGTGCTGAGCGGTCCGGCGCCGGAGCCCCTGCCCGCGAAGACGGTCACGGTGAGCGGGACCACCGTCTCGGTCGCCGGCTGAGCCGGCTCGGCCTCAGCCCTTCACCCCGCCGCCGAAGGCGAACGCCCCGCCGAGCCGGCGGTTCAGCACCAGGTAGAGGAGCACCGAGGGCAGGGAGTACAGCAGCGCGTAGGCGGCCAGCTGACCGTAGACGACCTGCCCGTACTGGCCGAAGAAGGTGTAGATGGTCACCGACATCGGCTGCTTCTCCGGGCTGAGCAGCAGGATGAAGGGGACGAAGAAGTTCCCCCAGAGACCGATGAAGGTGTAGATGGCCACCACCGAGAGGCCGGGCGCCATCAGCGGCATGATGATCCGCCGCAGCCCCTGCATCGGGGTGGCGCCGTCGGTCCAGGCCGCCTCCTCGAGCTCGAGCGGCACGCCGTCCATGAAGTTCTTCGTCAGCCAGATCGAGATCGGCAGGGCCGTCGTCGCCATGAACACCATGGTGGCGAGCACCGAGTCGTCCAGCGCGAGCTGCACGAAGAGGCCGTAGACGGGGACCATGATCGCGGTGATCGGCAGGCCGGTCGAGAACAGGATCGTCACCAGGAACGGCCGCTTCAGCCGCGAGCGGTAGCGGGACAGCGGGTAGGCCGCGAGGGTGGCGCAGACCATGGTCACGACGGTGCCGCCGATGCAGAGCACCGCCCCGTTGAGCAGCGGGATGTAGGTCGTCTCCGGGGTCATGACCGCCCGGAAGTTGTCGAGCGTGAACGGGCTGGGCCAGCTGATCCGGATGCCCTGGCCCGGGTCGCCGTTGACGGCGGCGAGCAGCACCCAGAGCAGGGGCACGATGAAGGCGGCGGCGATCAGCAGGAGCAGCAGGCTAGCGACCAGCCGGCCGGTCAGCCGGACGCGGCGGGGCCGGGAGGTGGCCACCGGGGCGGGGGCGGCCACGGCGGGCAGCGTCGTGGTGGTCACCGGCCCACCTCCGACCCGCGCAGGGCCCGCAGGTAGACCACGGAGAACAGCCCGCCGATGAGCAGCAGCAGGAGGGCGATCGCGGTGCCGTAGCCCAGGTCGGCCGAGATGAACGCCTGGTTGTAGGCGAACAGCGGCAGGGTCATGCTCTTCTCGCTGGGCCCGCCCTTGGTCATCGTGTAGATCAGCCCGAACACCGACAGCGTCTGCAGCGTGATCAGCATGAGGTTGGTGGCGATCGTCCGCCGGACCAGCGGGACGGTGATGGAGAGGAGCAGCCGGAACCGGCCGGCGCCGTCGACCAGCGCCGCCTCCTCCAGCTCCCGCGGGACCTCCGAGAGGGCTGCGGAGTAGACCAGCATCGAGAAGGCCGTGCCGCGCCAGATGTTGGCGATCGAGACGGCGAGGATCGGCGTGGTGAACAGCCAGTTCTGCGCCGGCAGGCCGAAGAACCCGGTGATGGCGTTCCAGGAGCCGTCGGTGCCCAGCACCGCCGTCCAGAGGTAGGCCGCGACGACCTCGGGCAGCACCCAGGCGCCGATGACGACGGCTGAGGTGAAGGCCCGGACGACGGCGTAGCCGGAGCGCGAGAGCAGCGCGAGCACCATCCCCAGCACGTTCTGGCCGATGATCGCCGAGAGCAGCGTGAAGACCAGCGTCAACCAGAGGGAGGACAGGAAGGCCGGGTCGGTGAAGGCGCGGGTGAAGTTCTCGACGCCGACGAAGGAGGTGGTGGCCTGCCCGGTGAGGGCCATGTCGGTGAAGGCGGCGTACACGCAGTAGGCGATGGGTCCGGCCAGGAACACCACCAGCAGCACGACGGACGGCAGGATCGGCACGCCGCGCAGCAGCGTCCGCCGCGGGTGCGCGCGCACCCGGGGTGGCGGAGCCGTGGGACGGACCTCGGCCCAGCTGGCCATCAGATCGTGATGACCTTGTCCTGGCCGACGATCTGGGTCACGCCGTCGTCGTAGAACTTCGCGGCGGCGACGGGGTCGGAGGTGCCGGTCACGACCTTTTCGGTGGCCTGCTGCAGGAGCAGCGAGATCTTCGCGTACTCGGAGTAGGCCGGCCGGTAGATGGTGTTCTCGACCAGCTTGGAGAAGAACGCGTTGGTCGGGTTGGCCTTGACGTAGCTGGGGTCCTCGGCCACGTCGGTGCGGACCGGGATCTGCACGTTCTTGATGGCGTACTCGAGCTCGCCCTCCTTGGCGCAGACCAGGGTCATGAAGGCCCAGGCCGCCTCGGGGTTCTGGGCGTTCTGCGGGATGGCCCAGGTCCAGCCGCCCGAGAGCGTGACCTGCCCGTTCCCCTCGCCGTTCTGGGTGGGCATCGCCGCGTTGCCCATCGTCTTCTCCCACGCGGGCCACGGCGCGGCCCCGGACTCCAGCCAGTTGCCCGAGAGCCAGCTGCCGTCGACCGCGATCGCGAGCTTGCTCTGCGGGAGCAGCTCCTGCCCCACGGTGTTGCCCCAGGTGGGCGCCAGCGCCTGCTGGGGGGTGGGGGCCAGGCCGCCGCTGTAGATCTGCTGGTAGAAGGTCAGCGCGTCCTTGAAGCCCTGCGCCCCGACCACCCACTTCTGGCTGTCGGCGTCGAAGAGCGTGCCGTTCGGAGTGCCGTAGAGCAGCATCTCGAACCCCTGCATCGACGCCGCCTCGCCCACACCGGTCCCGGCGTAGACGTTCAGCGGGATGACGTCGGGCACCTTGTCCTTGATGGTCTGGGCGGCGGAGGTGAGGTCGGCCCAGGTCTTCGGCGCCCAGTCGGTGGGCAGCCCCGCCCGCTCGAACAGCGTCTTGTTGAACCAGATCGCCCGCACGTCGGTGCCGTCGGGGATGCCGTAGGTCTTGCCGTCCAGGGCGCGGGCGGCGCCCTTCGCCGTCTCCTTGAACTGGCTCCACTCCGACCAGGTGGCCAGCCGGTCGTCCAGCGGCGTCAGGTAGCCCGCCGAGATGTCGGAGTTGATGAGGAACGTGTCCTCGTAGCACATGTCAGGGGCGGTCCGCGGCGAGCGCATCGCCAGCTGGAGCTTGGTGTAGTAGTCGTTCTCCGAGGCCGTGATGGGCTGCAGCTTCACGCTGGCCTGCGGGTGCGCGGCGGTGAACTCGTCCGCCATCTTGCCGAGGAAGTTCGCCTGGATCTTGGAGTTGCCGAACTGCTGGAAGGTCACCTTGACCTCACCGCTGATCTCCCCGGTGCTGCTCGCGGCCCCGCTCGGGTCGGCTCCCCCGCTGCTGTTCCCCCCGCACGCGGTCAGCCCGCCGACGGCGGCGGCTCCCAGTCCGGCGGTGGCCAGCAGGAATTCTCGTCTGCGCACGTCTCTCCTTCGCCGAAGGGACCGATGGGCCGGACCGGTCGCGCCGCCGCGGCGCCGAGGCGCACGAGCGCGCGGGGGATCAAGTCACATCGATTGAGTTATTCGCACCGTACGATACGGTCCTGCCCTCGTCAACGGTCGGCGCTGGCGGTCCGACGAGCGGGAGGAGCCCCATGGCGCGCGGCTCCAACCTCAGCCGGCTGGGGGACTTCAACCAGACCGTGCTGTTCGACGCCATCCGCCGTGCCCCGGCGGGCATCAGCCGGGTCGAGCTGGTCAGCGAGACGGGGCTCACGGCCCAGACGGTGAGCAACATCGTGCGCCGGCTCCTCGACGAGGGGATGGTCGTCGAGGGGGGCCGTGTGCAGACCGCCGTCCGCGGCAAGCCGCGCACGCTGGTCCGGGTCCGGCCGACGGCGCGCTACGCCGTCGGGGTGCACGTCGACCCGGCCACCCTGACCTTCGTGCTCATCGACGTCGCCGGTCAGGTGCACCAGTACGCGCGCCGGCGCACCCCGCAGGCGCCGGGACCCGACGACGTGGTGGCGGTGATCCGCGACGAGGTGCAGCGGCTGCTCGCCGCCGCCGACCTGGCACCGGGCGCCCTGCTCGGCCTCGGCGTCGCCGCCCCCGGCCCGCTCGACGTGCTCGAGGGCACGCTCCTCAACCCGCCGCAGCTGGCGGGCTGGGCGCACGTCCGGCTGCGCGCCGACCTGCGGGAGGCGACCGGCCTGCACGTCCTCGTCGACAAGGACGTCACGGCGGCTGCCACCGGGGAGCGCTGGGCCCAGGGCGGGGCCCGGCACCACTTCGTCTTCTGCTACCTCGGCGCCGGGCTCGGGGCCGGGGTCGTGATGGACGACACCGTGCTGCGCGGCGCCAGCAACAACATCGGTGAGATCGGCAACATCCTCGTCGCCCCCGGGGCCGAGGACCTCGGGATCGGGCCGCCGGGGTCGCTGGCCGCGACCTGCCTGCCGCAGGCCCTCGTCGTCCGCGCCCAGCGGCTGGGCCTCGTCCCCGCCGGCGTGGGCAGCGAGGACTTCGTCGGCGTGGACGAGGTGTTCACCGAGATCTGCGAGCGCGCCTACGCCGGCGACGCCCGCTGCCTGGAGCTGATCGACGACGCCGCCGCCGGGCTGGCGGCCGGGCTGGCGGTGATGGTCAACTTCCTCGACGTCGACCGCGTCGTGCTGGGAGGTCCGATCTGGTCGCGGATCAGCAGCCGGATGCTCGAGGTGCTGCCCGCCCTGGTCCAGCCCCAGCTGGTCGCGGCCTCGGGGCCGCTGGTGATCGAGGGCTCGGCCGTCGGGGAGCACGTGGCGGCGCAGGGCGCGGCCGCGCTCGTGCTGGACCACTTCCTCTCGCCGCGGCCCGCGGTGCTGGTGATGGACTGAGCCCGGCGCGGGGCCTCCGGATCAAGTCCAATCGTTTGAGTTAGTGTGGGGCCGCCGACGACGCCAACCTGACGGAGAGCCCTCCATGCACGACGACCGCACCCTCCTCGAGGGCCGCCTGAGCCGGTTCACCGCCGACCACCTCGCCCCCGCCGTGCACCGCGATCGGGCCCCGCTCACGCTGACCGCCTGGCCGGTCCCCGGCGAGCCGGTGCCCTTCGCCGAGGCCGTCCAGCAGGAGTTCACGCCCATCGAGGTGGGGGCCGCGTGGGGCCGCCCCTGGAGCACCCTCTGGATCCACGTCACGGGCGAGATCCCGGCCGGCTGGGCCGACGTGCCCGGCACCGTGCCGGAGATCTCGGTCGACCTCGGCTTCGGCACCGGCGCCGGCTTCCAGTCCGAGGGCCTGGCCTGGACGCCGGAGGGCCGCACGATCAAGGCCGTCTCCCCCTACAACCACCACCTCCCGGTCACCCCCGGGGCGCCCGTGGACTTCTACCTGGAGTGCGCGGCCAACCCCGACGTCGCCAACACCGGGTTCCGGCCCACCCCGAACGGCGACCCGGCGACCGCGGGCACCGACCCGATCTACCGGCTCCGCCGGCTGGAGCTGGTGCTCCGGGACGTGGCGGTCTGGGAGCTGCAGGCCGACATCTTCACCCTCGGCGGCCTGATGGCGGAGCTCCCCCTCGCCTCCAGCCGGCGGGCCGAGATCCTGACGGCCCTCCAGCGGGCCGTCGACACCGCCGACCCCGACGACCTGGCCGGCACCGCCGCCGACGCCCGTGCCCAGCTGGCCGACGTCCTCGGCCGGCCCGCCTCGGCCAGCGCGCACCGCGTCGTCGCCGTCGGGCACGCCCACATCGACAGCGCGTGGCTGTGGCCGGTGCGCGAGACGATCCGCAAGTGCGCGCGGACCTTCTCCAACGTCCTCGAGCTCGCCGAAGCCGACCCGGACTTCCGGTTCGCCTGCTCCTCGGCGCAGCAGTACGCCTGGATGAAGCAGTACTACCCCGAGCTCTTCGCCCGGATCACGGCGGCGGTGCAGCGGGGCCAGTTCGTCCCGGTCGGCGGCATGTGGGTCGAGTCCGACACCAACATGCCGGGCGGCGAGGCGATGGCCCGCCAATTCGTGGCCGGCAAGGGCTTCTTCCTGGAGAACTTCGGCGTCGAGACCGAGGAGGTCTGGCTGCCCGACAGCTTCGGCTACTCCGGCGCCCTGCCGCAGATCGTCCGGGCGTCCGGCTCCCGGTGGTTCCTGACCCAGAAGATCTCCTGGAACCAGGTCAACACCATGCCCCACCACACCTTCTGGTGGGAGGGCATCGACGGCAGCCGGGTGTTCACCCACTTCCCGCCCTCGGACACCTACAACTCGACGCTGTCGGGGGCCGACCTCGCCCGCGCCGAGCGGCAGTACCGCGAGAAGGGCCGCGGCACCACCTCGCTGATGCTGTTCGGCTACGGCGACGGCGGCGGCGGCCCCAACCGCGACATGCTGGCCGCCGCGCACCGGCTGGAGTCGCTGGAGGGTTCGCCGACGCTCCGGCTGGACTCCCCGGCCGGCTTCTTCGCCGACGCCGAGGCGGAGTACCCGGGCGCGCCGGTGTGGAGCGGGGAGATGTACCTCGAGCTGCACCGCGGCACCTACACCAGCCAGGCCCGCACCAAGCAGGGCAACCGGCGCAGCGAGCACCTGCTGCGGGAGGCCGAGCTGTGGGCGTCGACGGCGACCGTCCGGCTGGGCCGGGCGTACCCGGCGGCCGAGCTCGCGGAGCTCTGGCAGCTGGTGCTGCTCCAGCAGTTCCACGACATCCTGCCCGGCAGCTCCATCGCCTGGGTGCACCAGGACGCCCAGCGGAACTACGCGGCCATCGCCGAGCGGGCGGAGCGGCTGATCGCCGACGCGGCGCAGGCGCTGGTGGGCGAGGGCGACCAGCCGCTGCTGCTCAACGCCGCCCCGCACGCACGGTCCGGCGTCGCGGCCCTGGCCGTCGACGTCGTCGCGGCCGACGCGGGGACGGTGTCCGTCGAGCAGGTCACCGACGCCGAGGGCCGGCCCGCGCACCGCCTGGACAACGGGCTGGTGAGCGTCGTCGTGGACGGCGCCGGTCAGCTCTCGTCCCTGGTCGACGCGGCCAGCGGGCGCGAGGCGATCGCACCCGGGGAGAAGGGGCTGCGGCTCCAGCTGCACCGCGACATCCCCAACCAGTGGGACGCCTGGGACGTCGACGAGCACTACCGCCGCACGGTCCGCGAGATCGACTCGGTGGACGCGCTGGCGCTGGAGAGCACGCCGGAGGCCGCGACGGTCGTCGTCACCCGCTCCTTCGGCGCCTCCCGGGTCGAGCAGCGGATCACGCTGGCCGCCGGCTCGCCGTCGGTCGCCGTGACGCACACCGTCGACTGGCACGAGAAGCAGAAGCTCCTCAAGCTGGGCTCGTCGTTCGACGTGCACGCCGACCGCTCCGCGTCGGAGACGCAGTTCGGGCACATCTTCCGGCCCACCCACGTGAACACCTCCTGGGAGTTCGCCCGCTTCGAGATCTGCGCGCACCGGTTCCTGCACGTCGGCGAGCCCGGCTACGGCGTGGCCGTCACCAACGACGCGACCTACGGTCACGACGTCGGCCGGCAGACCCGGGAGGACGGCGGCACCACGACGACGGTGCGGCAGTCGTTGCTCCGGGCGCCGCTGTACCCCGACCCCGCCGCCGACCAGGGCCTGCACGTGCTGACGACGACGATCCGGCCGGGCGCCGCGATCGGCGACGCGGTCGAGGAGGGCTACCGCACCAACCTCGCCCCGCGCGTCGTCCGGGGCGCGCACCCGGTCGCCCCGCTGGTGAGCGTCAGCAACCCGGCCGTGGTGGTCGAGGCGGTCAAGCTGGCCGAGGACGGCAGCGGCGACCTGGTGGTCCGGCTGTACGAGTCGCTGGGCGGCCGCGCGCGGGCCACCGTGACGGCCGACGCCGCCGCCGCCGGCGTCGTCGCGACGGACCTGCTGGAGCGCCCGCTGGCGGACGGGGCGACCGCCGACGGCGCGTCGCTGGACCTCGAGCTGCGGCCCTTCCAGCTGCTGACGCTGCGGTTCCGCCGCTGAGCCCGGCTCCGGCGCCGTCCGGGTGAGGAGTTCGACCGCGAGCACCCGGTCGAGTTCCTCACGGGTCGTCCGAGCCCGCGCTCAGAGGGCGGCGAGCGCCGCCACGAGGTCGTCGAGGCCGAGACTGCCCTGGCTGAGGGCGGCCATGTGCCACGCCTTGAGGTCGAACGCGTCGCCCCGGGCGGCACGGGCGGCCTCCCGCCCGGCCAGCCAGGCCCGCTCCCCCAGCTTGTAGCTGATGGCCTGACCGGGCAGGCCGAGGTAGCGGACCAGCTCGCTGTCCAGGAGCGCGGGATCGCTGCCGCAGTGCTCGCCGAGGAAGGCCCGGCCCAGCTCCGGGGTCCACGGCCGGCCCCGGTGCCCGGCCAGCACGCCGTCGGCGTCGTCGGGGACGGGCAGCCCGAGGTGCATCCCGATGTCGATGACCACCCGGACGGCCCGCAGCTGCTGCCCGTCGAGGTAGCCGAGCCGCTCGCCGGGGTCGGTGAGGAAGCCCAGCTCGTCCATCAGCCGCTCCGCGTAGAGGGCCCAGCCCTCGACGTCAGCCCCGACGGCCCCCACCGTGGTCTGGAAGGTGGACAGGCTGCCCGCCACGTAGGTCCACTGCGCGAGCTGCAGGTGGTGGCCCGGCACGCCCTCGTGGTACCAGGTGGAGACCAGGTCCCAGAGCGGGAAGCGGTCCTGGCCCAGCGTCGGCAACCACGTGCGGCCGGGGCGGGCGAAGTCCTGGGACGGCTCGGTGTAGTAGGGCGCCCCCGCGCTCCCGGGCGGCGCGATCATCGCCTCCACCCGGCGGATCGGCGGCGCCAGGTCGAAGTGCGTGCCGTCCAGCGCGTCCATCGCGTCGTCCATCATCTGCTGCAGCCGCTGCCGGATCCGCTCGACGCCGACGACCGCCTCGCCGTGCTCGCGGAGCCACTGCATGGCCTCCGCCGGCGCCGAGCCGGGGAGCACCTGCTCCGCCACCGCCTGCTGCTCGTCGCGGATCCGCCCGAACTCGGCCCAGCCGAAGGCGTAGGCGTCCTCCAGCGCCGAGCCGGCGGCGAGGTCGATCCCGTTCCAGGAGCGGGCGAACCGGGCGTACCGCTCCCGCCCGACCGCGTCGGGCGTGCCCACCGCCTGCGGCGCGTAGGTGTCGCGGAGGAAGGCGTGCACCTCCACGACCGCCGCGTCGGCGTCGGCGGCGGCCCGGTCGAGGACGTCGCGGAGCTCGGCCGGCCCGGCGGCGACCAGGGTGGCGAAGTAGGGGCCCGCCGACCACTCCGCGAGCTGGTCGAGGACAGTGTGCACCTGGCGGGGGGCGGCGAACAGCCCCTGCGCCGCGCCCTCGGCCAGGGTGCCGCAGAAGTCGCGGTAGGCCTGCGGGACCCGGGCCAGCCGGCGGGCGATCACCTGCCAGTCCTCGACGGTCTCGGTCGGCATCAGCTCGAAGACCTGCCGCACCTCGTGCACGGGCGAGGCGAGGTTCGACAGCGCCCGCAGCCCCTCACCCGCTTCGTGCAGCGCGAGGTCGGCGCCGAGCCGCTCGCGCAGCAGCCGGGCGCAGCGCTGCTCGACCAGGTCGTCGGCGGCCGGCCCGGCCAGGGCCTGGTCGAGCTGGGCCAGGGTCGCCCGTCGCAGCTCCGCGAGGGCCTCGAGCCCGGCGGGCGAGAGGTCCGGCAGGCCGTCCGGCGCAGGCGTGCGCCCCAGGGAGGTGGCCAGCGTCGGGTCGAGGACGCAGAGCCGGTCGACGTAGTCGTCGGCGACCTGGCGGGGGGTGGGCAGGGCCATCGCGAACCTCGTGACGTCGTCTCGACTCCGCGCGGTCCCCGCGCGTGGGGCACGCCGCACGCTACCCACCCCGGTGCCCCGGCCACCAGCGGCGAGGCCCCGGACGCACGACAGCCCGGCACCTCGAAGGAGGTACCGGGCTGCGCGACCGCACTGTGCGCGAGGGGGGACTTGAACCCCCACGTCCTTTCGGACACTGGCACCTGAAGCCAGCGCGTCTGCCATTCCGCCACTCGCGCTCGGCCCGGACGCACACGCCCGGACCAGCCGAAGAAGGCTAGCACGATCCGCCGGGGCCCCTCGCCACGTGCGTCCCGGGCGGCACCGGGCAGCAGCGGCGCGGGCGCGCGCGGGGCGGGTCCCCGGGGTCACTCCCACTACGATCTAGGTTGGACCGGACCAGGGAAGGAGGGACATGGGGATCTTCGGACGCTTCGAGAAGAAGGTCGAGGGCGCCGTGAACGGCGTGTTCGCCCGCGCCTTCAAGGGCGACGTGCAGCCCGTCGAGATCGCGGCGCGGCTGCAGCGGGAGCTGGACGCCGAGGCCAAGCTCATGTCCCGGGACAAGCGCCTGGTGCCCAACGACTTCACCGTCGGCCTGTCCCCGCACGACCACGACAAGCTGGCGCCCTACAGCAGCACCCTCACCACGGAGCTGGCCGCCGAGCTGCGCCACCACGCGTCGGAGATGGGCTACCAGTTCAACGGGCCGATCCGCATCCACCTCGCGCTCGTCCCGGCCCTGCCGACCGGGCGCTTCACCGTCGAGTCCGAGGCCGTCGCCGGCGTCGAGGAGCGGGGGGGCACCGACCGGCCCGCCCCGCCCACCCGGCGGCCCGAGCCCCCGCGGCCCGCCGCCCCGGACCTGCGCCAGCAGCTCGTCCTCGAGGTCAACGGCACCCGGCACGCCCTGACCCCGCCCGGCCTGGTCATCGGCCGCGGCACCGAGGCGGACCTGCGGATCAACGACCCCGGCATCTCGCGGCGCCACGCCGAGATCCAGGTGGAGGGTGTGGGGGCGTCGCAGCGGCTGCACATCGTCGACCTGGGCTCCACGAACGGGATCGTCGTCAACGGGCACAGGGTGCGCGAGGCCGCGCTGCAGGAGGGCTCCCGGATCGAGATCGGCTCGACCCGGATGCTCGTCCACGCGCCGGCCGGTCGATGACCTGTGTCCGAGATCGCGCTCACCGTCCTCAAGGTGCTGTTCCTGGCCCTGCTGTGGCTGTTCATCTTCTCCGCGGTCTCGGTGATCCGCACCGACCTCTTCGGCAAGGCGGTGCCGGCCCCGGACCAGCCCGAGGCCCGCGAGCTGGAGTCGCCCCTGCCGCCGGCGCGCCGCACCCGGCGGCCGCGCGGTGAGCCGCGGGTGCTCAGCATCGTCCAGGGCCAGCAGACCGGTGAGGCCGCCGAGCTCGTGCCGGGGCTCGTGATGATCGGCCGGGGGGCCGACTGCCAGCTGATCCTCGACGACGACTACGTCTCGACCCGGCACGCCCGCGTGGTGGCCGGCGAGAGCGGGCTCTACATCGAGGACCTCGGCTCCACCAACGGCACCTACGTCAACGGTGCCCGGATCACCGCCCCCACCGCCATCTCGATGTCGGACACCCTGCGGATCGGCAAGACGATCCTCAAGCTGGAGCCGTGACGCGATGGCCCTGACCCTGCGCTACGTCACGCACTCCGAGATCGGCCTCGTCCGCAAGAACAACCAGGACTCCGGCTACGCCAGCCCGCACCTGCTCGTCGTCGCCGACGGCATGGGCGGGGCGGCGGCCGGGGACCTGGCGTCGGCGGTGGCCGTGGAGGCCATCCGGCAGGTCGACGCCCCGACGCCGTCGGCCGAGATGCTCGACGTCCTGGCCCGGGCCCTGCGCCAGGCCAACGACCGGATCGCCGACCTGGTCGAGGCCGACCTCTCCCTCGACGGGATGGGCACCACCGTCACCGGCGGGCTGTTCGACGGCTCCGAGCTGGGGCTGGCGCACATCGGCGACAGCCGCGCCTACCTCTTCCGCGACGGCCGGCTGGAGCGGCTGACCCACGACCACAGCTGGGTGCAGTCCCTGGTGGACGACGGCAAGATCGACGAGGCCGAGGCCGCCGTGCACCCGCACCGCTCGCTGCTGCTCAAGGTGCTCAACGGCCAGCCGGCGAACGAGCCCGACCTCACCCGGACGACGCTGGCCGCCGGTGACCGGCTGCTGCTGTGCAGCGACGGCCTGTGCGGGCTGGTCGACGACACCGCCATCGCCGCGGCGCTCACCCTCGGCGACGCGGACCAGGCGCTCGACCGGCTGGTCGGCGAGGCGCTGGCCGAGGGCGGCATCGACAACATCACGGTGATCCTGGCCGACGTCGTCGAGGACGGGGGGAGCACCGAGCGGGTCGTGCTCGGGGCCGCCGCGGACCGGTTCCAGCCGACCACCCCCCTCGGCCTCCCCGGCCCTGGGGCCGGCGCGACCGGCCGGGACGCGGGCCCGTCTGGCGGCGCGAGCGCCGTGAGCCCCTCGGCCGTGGAGGACGAGGCCCGCTACAACCCGCAGCCGCCCGCCCGCCGCCGGCTGGTCCGCCCGCTGGTCGGCGTCCTCGTGCTGCTGCTGGTGGCCGGCGCCGGTCTGGCCACCGCCTGGTCCTGGACCCGGACCCAGTACTTCGTGGGCGCCCACGGCGACCAGGTGGCGATCTTCCAGGGGCTGCCGGACGACGTCGTCATCCCGCTCTCACGGGTCTACGAGGTGCAGCCGCTGCTGATCGCCCAGCTGCCCGCCTTCTACGCGACCCAGGTCGAGGCCGGCATCGAGGTCGGCAGCCTCGAGTCGGCCCGGCAGACCGTCGCCGAGCTGACCGAGGCGGCTCGGCGCTGCGAGCTGGCCCGGCCCACCCCGTCCCCGTCCCCGGCGCCGCGACCGAGCGGGACGGCCACCCCCCGCGCCACCCCCACGCCCGCGGCGTCGGAGGTGCCCGCCAGCCCCGACGCGTCCGCGACGACCGGGCCGGGCTGCTGAGGTGAGCGCCGCCACGCCGATGACGGTCGTGCCCCGCAAGCGCCGCGGCACCGAGCTCGCCCTGCTGGTCTTCGCCCTCGGCATCGGGCTGGCCGCCTTCGCGGTCGTCGACCTGAACGTCCTGGGCACGGTCTCCCCGCGGTTCCCGGTGGTCGCCGCGGTCTGCGGCGGGCTCGCGCTCGCCGCCCACCTCGCCGTCCGCTGGCGGCTCCCCTACGCCGACCCGGTGCTGCTGCCCTGCGTGGTGCTGCTCAACGGGCTCGGGCTGACGATGATCCACCGGATCGACCTGATCAACGCGCCCCCGCTCAACGGGGCCCGCCAGCAGCTCATCTGGACCGTGCTGGGCGTCGCCCTCTTCGTCGCGGTGGTCATGCTGCTCCGCGACCACCGTCCGCTCCAGGGCTTCACCTACACGATCGGGCTGGCCGGCGTGGTCCTCCTGCTGCTGCCCCTGGTGCCCGGGCTGGGGGTGGAGAAGTTCGGCGCGCGGATCTGGATCGCCGTCGGCCCCTACAGCTTCCAGCCCGCCGAGGCGGCGAAGGTGCTGTTGTCCATCGCCTTCGCCTCCTACCTGGTGGAGAAGCGCGACGTGCTGGCGCTCGCCGGCTGGCGGGTGCTGGGCCTCGACCTGCCCCGGGCACGCGACCTCGGCCCGATCCTCGTGATGTGGCTCGTCAGCCTCGCCGTGCTGGTCCGGCAGCGCGACCTGGGAACCTCGCTGCTGTTCTTCGGGTTGTTCGTCATGATGCTCTACGTCGCGACGGAGCGGGCCGGCTGGCCCGTGCTCGGCACCCTGCTCTTCGCGCTCGGCGCCTACCTCGGCTACCAGCTCTTCGGTCACGTCCGGGTCCGGGTCGGGGCCTGGCTGGACCCCTTCTCGGACTACGACGCCTACTACCAGGTGATCAACGCCCAGTTCGGCATGGCCTGGGGCGGTCTGCTGGGCACCGGGCTGGGCGAGGGCCGGCCCGGGCTGACCCCGCTGGCCCGGAGCGACTTCATCGCCGCCGCCCTCGGCGAGGAGCTGGGGATGACCGGGCTGATGGCGATCATCCTCGTCTACGGGCTGGTGGTGGCCCGCGGGCTCCGGACCGCGCTGCAGTGCCGTGAGCCGTTCGGCAAGCTGCTGGCTGCGGGGCTGTCCTTCGCCTTCGCGCTGCAGGTGTTCACGATCATCGGCGGCGTCACCCGGCTGCTGCCGCTGACCGGCCTGACCACGCCGTTCATGTCCCAGGGCGGATCGTCGATGATCTCCAACTGGATCGTCGTCGCGCTGCTGCTCGTCGTCTCGCACCAGGCGCGGAAGCCGGTGGTCACGGTGACACCGCTCGACCCCGACGCGGAGACCACCCAGCTCGTCCGGGCGCCCGCCGTGAGCGGCGGTGGACCAGCGTGAACCGGCCCATCCGCCGGGTGGCGTTCGTGACGATGCTGATGTTCGCGCTGCTGCTGGCCAACGGCACCTACATGACGCTGTTCCGCACGGGGTCGCTGGCCGCCGAGCCGCAGAACCGCCGCGTCCGGGACGCCGAGTTCGCGCAGGACCGGGGCGCGATCCTGGCGGCCGGCAAGACCGAGATCGCCACCACCGAGCCGTCGAAGGACCGCTTCCGCTACCAGCGCAGCTACCCGGCCGGGTCGCTCTACGCCCCGGTCACCGGCTTCTACTCCTACGACCACGGCAGCTCGGGCGTGGAGAGCACGTACAACAGCCAGCTCGCCGGCACCGCGGACGCCCTGTTCGTCCGGCGCCTGATCGACCTGACCACCAACCGCGCCCCGCAGGGGGCGAGCGTCCAGACGACGATCGTGCCCGCCATGCAGGAGGCGGCGGCCCGGGCGCTCGGTGACCAGAAGGGCGCGGTCGTCGCCCTGGACCCGCAGACCGGCGCCGTGCTGGCCCTGGTGACCAGCCCGACCTACGACCCGAACGACATCGCGAGCCACCAGATCGAGGAGGCCGGCCGGGCCTACGACCGGCTGGCCGGGGCGGAGGACCGGCCGCTGGCCAACCGCGCAGCCCGGGAGATCTACCCGCCGGGCTCCACCTTCAAGCTGGTGACGGCCGCCGCCGCCCTGGCCGACGGCCAGGAGCCGGACTCGAAGGTCGACAGCCCCGCCCGGCTGACGCTGCCCGGCACGAAGACGGTGCTGCCCAACTCGACGAACTGCGGCGGCACCTCGATCACGTTGACCCAGGCGCTCAAGGTCTCCTGCAACACCGCCTTCGCCAACCTCGGCCTCGAGCTCGGCCAGGACAAGCTCCGCGAGCAGGCGCAGGCCTTCGGCTTCGACCAGCGCCACCTCGCCGACCTGAACGGCGTGGCCAGCCGCTTCCCCGACGACCTCGACGACGCCCAGCTCGCCCTCAGCTCGATCGGGCAGTTCGACGTCGCGGCCAGCCCCCTGCAGATGGCGATGGTCACCGCCGGCATCGCCAACGACGGCGTCGTGATGGACCCCTACCTGGTCAGCATGGTGCAGGCACCGGACCTGAAGCCGCTGTCGACGCACGAGCCGACGGAGCTGTCGGAGGCGATGACGCCGGAGAACGCGCAGCAGCTGCAGCAGATGATGGTCGAGACGGTGGCCTCGGGCACCGGCCGCAACGGCGCCATCGCCGGCGTCGAGGTGGGCGGGAAGACGGGCACCGCCCAGTCCGACCCGTCGCGCAAGCCCTTCGCCTGGTTCACCTCCTTCGCCCCGGCGGACGACCCGCGGGTGGCCGTCGCGGTGGTGGTGGAGGACGCCGACATCCCCCGCCAGGACATCGCCGGCGGCCGGGTGGCGGCCCCGATCGCCCGCGCGGTGATGGAGGCCGGGCTGTGACCGGGTGCGCGACCTCGGGTCGCCCGGCCGCCGGGGCAGCACCCGCCCGTCACCTCGGTGCCCCACAATGGCGCGGGGCACGGGGAGCCCAGGAGGGGTGGGGGGCGGGCACGCAGGTCCGAGCGGCCACACGGAGAGGAACCACGAGATGACTGGCGAGCCGATCACCGTCGGAGGCCGCTACGAGCTGGGCGACGTGCTCGGCCGCGGCGGGATGGCGGAGGTCCGCGGGGCCGTCGACCGTCGCCTCGGTCGACCCGTGGCGGTCAAGCAGCTCCGCGCCGACCTGGCCACCGACCCGACCTTCCAGGCGCGGTTCCGCCGCGAGGCCCAGTCGGCCGCCGGCCTCAACCACCCGACGATCGTGGCCGTCTACGACACCGGTGAGGAGCCCGACCCCCACACGGGCATCTCCATCCCTTACATCGTCATGGAGCTGGTGGAGGGCTCGACGCTGCGCGACGTGCTCCGCGACGGCCGCAAGATCCTCCCGGAGCGGGCGCTGGAGCTGGTCCAGGGCGTCCTCGACGCGCTGAGCTACAGCCACAAGGCGGGGATCATCCACCGCGACATCAAGCCGGCCAACGTCATGCTGACCCCGACGGGCGGGGTCAAGGTGATGGACTTCGGCATCGCCCGGGCCGTCGCCGACACCTCGGCGACGATGACGCAGACCGCCGCCGTGATCGGCACCGCCCAGTACCTGTCCCCGGAGCAGGCCCGCGGGGAGACGGTGGACGCCCGCAGCGACATCTACTCCGCCGGCTGCCTGCTCTACGAGCTGCTGGTGGGCCGACCGCCGTTCATCGGCGAGTCCCCGGTCAGCGTCGCCTACCAGCACGTCCGGGAGGCGCCGGTGCCGCCCAGCCAGCTGGACCCGGTGATCACGCCGGACATCGACGCCATCACCCTCAAGGCCCTGGCCAAGGACCCGGCGGACCGCTACCAGTCGGCCCGGGAGATGAAGGCCGACATCACCCGCGTGCTGGCCGGGCAGCAGGCCACCGCCGTCGTCCCGCGGGTCGGCGCCGTGCCCGCGGACGCCGCCCCCACCCAGCTGGTGCCGGTGCCCGTCGCGCCGCCGCTGGACGAGGACGAGGAGGAGCCGCCCCGCCGCCGGGCCGGGGTGGTGGCGGCCGTCGTCGCCCTGGTGCTGCTGCTCATCGGGGCCGGCGCCTTCGGGCTGTGGCGCGCCTTCGGGCCCCAGGACCCGGAACCGGTGGCCATGGTCGAGGTGCCGGCGGTCATCACCTACCCCCAGGCGCTGGCGGAGGCCCGGCTCACCGAGGTCGGGCTGAAGGCCGAGGTCCGGCGGACGAACGGGGCGGACGGTGCCACCAAGGGCACCATCACGGCGCAGAACCCGATCGGCGGGACCCAGGTGCCGACGGGCAGCACCGTCGGCCTCACCCTCAACGTCGGCCCCAAGACGGCGAAGATCCCCGGCGACCTGGTCGGCACCGACGTCGACGACGCGGAGAAGGCCCTGGCGGACGCGGGTTTCACCAACGTCAGCACCGAGGCGGCCACCAGCGAGGACGCGGACGCCGAGGAGAACGAGGTCCTCGCGGTGGACCCCGGCGAGGGGGACACGGCCGCCCTCGACGACGAGATCGTCCTCAGCTACGCCACGGGTGAGTCGGCCGTGCCGGTGCTCACCGGGAAGACGCCCGAGCAGGCCCTCTCCGACGCGCGCACCGCCGGCTTCACCAACGTGAAGCGGGTGGACCAGGAGACCGACGACGAGACGGCCGGCGTGGTCTTCAAGCAGAACCCCGACGCGGGTGAGCGGGAGAAGCGGAGCAAGCAGATCACCATCACGGTCGCCGTCGCGCCGCCCCCGCCCGAGCCCGACCCGACGACCCCGCCGCCCACCCCGGAGGCCTCGGAGAGCCCGGCCCCGACGCCCGGCAGCACGCCGGGGGAGACCTCGCCGACGCCCGGCAGCACCCCGGGCTGACGCGCTAATAGAACACCCGTGCGATTGGTGCTAGCCTGGCGACATGACCAGCCTGGTCCAGACCTCGCTCTTCGACCTGCCCGAGCCCGACGACGGGCTCGGACCGCTGGGTGGGCTCGTGACCCGGCAGGTGCTGGGCCGCGGCGCGTGGGTCGACGTGCTCCCGGGGTGGCTGAGCGGGGCCGACACCCTGTTCGACACCCTGCTGGGCGAGGTGCCCTGGGTGGCGGAGCGCCGGCAGATGTACGAGCGGGTGGTCGACGTCCCGCGGCTGCTCTGCTTCTACGGGGAGGCCGACCCGCTCCCGCATCCCGCGCTCGTCACCGCCCGGGACGCGCTGAACGCCCACTACGGCCCCGAGCTGGGCGAGCCCTTCACCACCGCGGGACTCTGCCTGTACCGGGACGGCCGGGACTCGGTCGCCTGGCACGGCGACACCATCGGCCGCGGACGGATGGAGGACACCATGGTGGCGATCGTCTCCCTGGGGTCGCCCCGGCACCTCGTGCTGCGGCCGCGGGGCGGCGGCGCCTCGATCCGGCAGCAGCTCGGGCACGGCGACCTCGTCGTCATGGGCGGGTCCTGCCAGCGCACCTGGGAGCACGCCATCCCCAAGACCAGCAAGCCCGTCGGGCCGCGGATCAGCGTCCAGTTCCGCCCGCACGGCGTGCGCTGAGGCGCGCTCCCGCGCGCCGAGCCCTCAGCGCTCAGAACCCGCCGACATCAGCGGGGCCAGCCCGACGGCGCGGGCCGGCGCCTCGGTGTCGCCGCAGACGGCGAGCCAGTTCGCGAGCATCTGGTAGCCGCCCTCGGTGAGCACCGACTCGGGGTGGAACTGCACGGCCTCCACCGCCAGCTCGCGGTGCCGGACGGCCATCACGACGCCGCTCTCGGTGAGCGCGGTGACCTCCAGCACCGGCGGCACCGTCTCGGGCTCGATGGCCAGCGAGTGGTAGCGGGTGGCGGTGAACGGCTGCGGCAGCCCGGCCAGGACGCCGCGCCCCTGGTGCTCGATCAGCGAGGTCTTCCCGTGCAGCAGCTCCGGGGCCCGGTCGACCACCCCGCCGTAGGCGACGCCGATGGACTGCAGGCCGAGGCAGACACCGAAGATCGGCAGCACGCCCGCCTGCTGGCGGACGACGTCGACGCAGACGCCGGCGCCCTCGGGCGTGCCGGGGCCGGGCGAGAGCAGGATGCCGTCGAACCCGCGCACGAAGCCGGGGTCGGCGAAGCGCGGGTCGTCGTTGCGCCAGACCTCGACCTCGGCGCCCAGCTGGGCCAGGTACTGGACGAGGTTGTAGACGAAGGAGTCGTAGTTGTCGATCACCAGGATCTTGGCGGCGCTCACACCTGCCATCATCCCCCTCCGGCGGCGGCGCCCCCCGGGGTGACCAGCGTCAGCGCGGGGTCTCGTCGTCCTCGGCGGTCGGTGAGGCGCTGTTCCCGCCGGGCGGAGTGGCGAACTGCAGGTCGAGCGAGCCCTCGTGGGCCGGGAAGTCGGCCCGCCCGAGCGAGCGCTCCTGGTAGACCAGGCCGTAGGCGGCCACGTACTGCTGGTAGATCTGCAGGGCCGGGGAGCCGGCCAGCGCGGCCCGCAGCCGACCGGGATCGCCCAGCGCGCTCACCACGTAGGGCGGGGCGTAGGGGATGCCGTGCAGCACGACGGTGTTGCCGACGCACTTGACCCCGGTGGTCGAGATGACCCGCTGGCCCTGGATGGTCATGGCCTCCGCTCCGCCGCTCCACAGGGCATTGACGACGGCCTGGATGTCCTGCTGGTGGACGACCAGCAGGTCCGGGTCGACGCCATCGGCCGCCACCGTGTCGGGGGCGTCGTCGATGGTGACCGAGACCGCAGGGCCCGTCAGGGCGGTGAAGGCGGCCGCCGCGGACGCCCGCTCCAGCCGGGGCCTGGAGGGCCGGGTCGGTGTCCTCGACGCTCGCCAGCGCGTCCACCTGGGCGCGGACCTCGCTGACCTGCCGGGCGAGGTCGGCGTTGCGGCGTGACTGGGACTGCACCAGGCTCACCAGATCGGTGTTGCGGCCGGGCCGCAGGTCGGTGCCCCGGGCGTTGACCGCGCTCACCACCACCATCAGACCCGCCAGCAGGCAGACCGCGGCCGTGAGCACCCGGCCGGCGGGGCGGCGGGTGGCGTCGCGCCGGAGCTGCGCGGTCCGGGCGCGGCGCAGGGCGCGACGGACCCGGTGGCCCGGTCCGACCCCCTGCTCCCGCTCCACCCGGCTGCCCTCCCGACGCGTCGTGCGGCCCCGACGAGATGGCTCCGGCCGGGTTCGCCGACTACGCTACCGACCGACACCGAGGAGTTGAGCGTGCCAGAGTCGAGAACCCGCAAGTCCGCCGACGCGAAGCTGCGTCGGGCCCGCCAGGAGGCCAAGCCGGCCAAGGTGAAGGCCCCGTCCAGCCGGCGGTGGGTCCCGCCGACCTTCATCACGGTCGGGCTGCTGGGTGTGATCTGGCTGATCGTCTACTACGTCGCGGGGCCGAGCATCCCCTACATGAGCGACCTCGGCAACTGGAACATCCTGATCGGCATGGGCGGCATGGCGGCCGCCTTCGGCATCGCCACGCTCTGGCGCTGACCCGTCCTCCACCCGTCGAACTACACCTGTGTGATTCGTCCACAATGGGGATAACTCCTGTGGACGACGCCCCGGCACCGCCCGCGTGACCCGGTCCACCCCCACGCGGCGGCTGGACCGGGAGATCTTCGGGCTCGCCCTGCCCACCCTGGCGACCCTGGTCTCGGAGCCCCTGCTGCTGCTGGCCGACTCGGCGATCATCGGCCACCTGGGCACCGACGCCCTCGCGGGGCTGGGGATCGCCGCGAACGTCCTGGGGGTGCTCACCGGCCTGTGCATCTTCCTGGCCTACGGCACGACCGGGACCGTCGCCCGCCGCATGGGGGCGGGCGACCGCGCGGCCGCGCTGGCCGGCGGCTTCGACGGGCTGGTGCTGGCCGTCCTGCTCGGCGTGCTGCTCTGCGCCGCCCTGCAGCTCGCCGTGCCGGCTCTCGTCGGCGCGTACGGGGCGTCGCCGGCGGTGACGGCGGGGGCGACGACCTACCTGCGGGTCGCGGCCTTCGGCCTGCCCTCGATCCTGCTGCTGCTGGCCGGCACGGGGGTGCTGCGCGGGCTGCAGGACACCCGGACACCGCTGCAGGTCGTGATCGCCACCAACCTCGTGAACATCGTGCTGAACCTCCTCCTCGTCCACGGCGTCGGCCTGGGCATCGCCGGCTCCGCCCTGGGGACCCTGCTGGCCCAGACCGCCGCGGCCGTCGTGGTGGCCGTGGTGGTCGTCCGCCGGATGCGGGCGGTGCACGCCCGGCCCCGCTTCGCGCCCGGCGGCGTGCTGCGGGCGGCCCGGTCCGGGACCTGGCTCGTGCTGCGCACCGCGACCCTGCAGGGCGCGGTCACCCTGACCACCCTGGTCGCCACCACGAGCGGGACCGTCGCGCTGGCCGCGCACCAGGTGGTCAACAGCCTCTGGGTGCTGCTGGCCTTCGCCCTGGACGCCCTGGCCATCGCCGGCCAGGCGATCATCGGGCGGGCGCTGGGCGCGGGCGAGGCGGAGCTCGGCCGGGCGATGACGCGGCGGATGGTCGGCTGGGGCGTGCTCGCCGGGGTGGTCTTCGGCCTCCTCGTCTGGGCGGCCCGCCCGCTCTACGTCGGGTTCTTCTCCCCCGACCCGCAGGTGCAGCAGCTGGTCGGCGCCGTGCTGCTGGTCGTCGCGGTGGTCACCCCGGTGGCCGGGGTGGTCTACGTCCTCGACGGCGTGCTGATCGGTGCGGGCGACAGCCGCTACCTGGCCCTCGCCGGGTTGCTCGCCCTGCTGGCCTACGCACCGCTGGCGCTGCTGGTGCGTGCGGAGGGCGCCGGTCTGGTCTGGCTCTGGGCCGCGTACGGGGTCTTCATGCTGGCCCGGATGACGACGCTGGTGCTGCGGGTCCGCACCGGTGCCTGGGTGCGGACCGGCGCGGCCGTCCGGTAGGTCGCCGGTCGGCAGGCCCCGGGACCCGCCGGTCAGCCGTTGAGGTCCGGCTTGGTCCAGTACCAGGTGCTGTCGAGCCGCTTCCGGGCCTCCAGCGCCCCGAGGACCATGACCACCCCGGCGACCAGCGCGAACACCCAGGCGACGCCCAGCCGGGAGGGGACGCCGGCCGCCTCGAGCTGGTTGTAGCCGGTGACCACGAGCACGGCGCTGGCGGCCAGCAGCCACCCGGACAGCAGCGCCAACCGGCGGACCCAGCGGCCCAGCGTGGCCGCGGCCAGCGACCAGAACGAGCCGAGCCCGGCCAGCAGGCCGATCTGCTGGGCAGCCAGCCCCAGGTAGGTGATGTCGAGGCCGAAGGCGAGCCGGCCGCGGTGGACCGCGCCGAAGCCCTCGGCGTCCGGCTGGGCGGCGACGAAGAAGCGGGTGGCGCGATCAGCCCGCGCCCGTAGGCGTCGAAGGCCTGGATCCCGACGTGCGGGAGGACGGCGCTGAGGACCATGGACACCGCCGCGATGCCGGCGACCACGCCGCGGCGCTGGTAGCCACGGCGGCGGCGGAGGCGGGCCTCCTCGGTGGGCAGGATCACGGGCCGACCCTACGTGACGCGCAGCGGCGTCCACCGGACCCGGCGCCGCGGCCGGTACCCGCCCGCGGACAGCACGACACCCCGGGGCGCAGGGGCCCCGGGGCGTCGTGGTCGAGCAGGTGCGTCGCTCAGGAAGCGGCGACGACGGCGAGCTGGACGTGCGCGGTGACCGCGTCGTGCAGCTTCACGCCGACGGTGTGGTTGCCGATCGACTTGATCGGCTTCCGGATCTCGACCGAGCGCTTGTCGACCGAGACGTTGCCGACCTTCTTGATGGCCCCGGCGATGTCGGCCGCCGTCACGGCGCCGAACAGCTTGCCGGTGTCACCGGCCCGCACCGGGAGCTCGACGCTCAGGCCCTCGAGCTGCGTCCGCACCTCCTGGGCGTGGTCGATGCCCGGATCTCGCGGGCCGAACGGCTCCGCTTGATGCCGTCGATCTGCTTCTCGCCGCCACGGGTCCAGCGGATGGCGAAGCCACGCGGCAGGAGGTAGTTCCGGCCGTAGCCGTCCTTGACCTCGACCACGTCGCCGGCGCCACCGAGGTTGTCCACGGCAGCCGTCAGGATGAGCTTCATCTGGGCTTCCCTCCTCAGCGA